>JAJYDK010000035.1 GCA_021777555.1 Pseudomonadota bacterium
GCTACGCGATGGCGAAATTGCCCGAGCGAATGCGCGCCTTGGCGGCGTACACGAGGCATCCGAGGCCGATGAGGATCATGGGCGCGGACAGCGCCTGGCCCATGGTGAGCCAGCCCCAGGCGAGGTAGCCGATCTGCGGGTCCGGCAGGCGGATGAATTCCATGAGGAAACGGAACGACCCGTAGAGCGTCAGGAACACTCCCGTGGCGGCCAGCCGCGGCCGAGGTTTCGCCGTGAACCACCACATCACGACAAACAGCAGGACGCCCTCGAGGAACCCTTCGTAGAGCTGCGAGGGCTGGCGCACCTGTCCGTGGTAGAGGAATCCCCACGGGAGGGTCGTGGGCTTGCCCCACAGCTCGCCGTTGATGAAGTTGCCCATGCGGCCGAAGAACAGGCCGGGCGGGATGAGCGGCGCCATGAAGTCGAGGACGTCCGACAGGCGGCGGCCGCGGCGCAGGGCGAACAGCGCCAGCGCGAGGATGCCACCGATGAATCCACCGTGGATGGACATGCCGCCATCCCACACCTCGACCGGGTACCAGGGGTTCTGAGTGGTCCAGAACGACATGCCGTAGATGAGCACGTAGCCGATGCGCCCTCCGAGGAGCCCGCCGAGCATCCCGAAGAAGATCACATCATCGACGTCCGTCGGCTTCCAGCTGGAGCCGGGCCTCGAGGCGCGATAGCGGCCCAACGCCCAGCCGCTCGCGAACCCGAGCAGGTACATGATGCCGTACCAGTGCACCTTGAGCGGGCCGAGACGCAAGGCGATGGGATTGATGTCGGGGTATCGGATCATCATGGGGGGTAAAGTCTACCCGAGCTCCGACGTGACGCGGCAGAAGAACGCCTTGAGGTAGCGTGTCTCCGGGACGGCGGGATGGACGGGATGATCGGGCGATTGACCGCCCGATTCGAGGATCTGAACGCCCCGGCCGCTGTGGCGTGCCGCCGCCTGGATGATCTCGGTGTGCGCCTCGGGCGAGAGGTGATAGGAGCACGAGCAGGACACCAGCAGACCCTCGCCCTCGATGAGCGAAAGCGCCAGCTGATTGAGCTTGCGATAGGCCGCCTGGCCGCGGGGAATGTCCTTCTTGCGCTTGATGAAGGCCGGTGGATCGAGCACCACCACGTCGAAGCGCCGTCCCTGCTCCTGGAGGGACTTCAGGGCCTCGAACGCATCGGCGCGCAGCGTCTCGACGCTGAGCGCGTTGGCCTGCGCATTGCGTCGTGCATAGTCCAACGCGGTCTCGGAGGAGTCGATGCAGCAGGCCGAGGCGGCCCCCGCGCGCAGCGCCGTGACGGCCCACGCGCCCACGTAGCTGCAGACATCCAGCACTCTTGCGCCCGGCCAGAGGTAGCGCGCGAGCCGCGCCCGATTGGCGCACTGGTCGTAGAACCAGCCGGTCTTCTGGCCCTGCGCGAGCGGTGCCGTGAATTGCAGCCCCGCTTCGTGCACCCCGAGCTCGGCCGGCGCCTCGCCGAAGGCGGCGCAGGCCGTCAGCGGGAGCTGCTCCAGCTGACGGGCGGCGGAATCGTTCTTCCAGTAGAGGACGGCCGGCGAAAGCAACGCGCGCACGGCCTGCTCGACCGTCTCCCTCAGCGCCTCCATGCCCGCCGTGGCGATCTGTCCGACGATGACGTCCGCATACCGATCGAGCACGAGGCCCGGCAGGCCATCGGATTCGCCGAAGACCAGCCGGTAGTAGGGCTCGCGGTAGAGCCGCTCGCGAAGCGTGAGCGCGGTGCGCAGGCGCTGCTCGATCAGCGATTCGTCCACCGGACGCGCCGCGGACCTGCTGAGGATGCGCGCACAGATGAGCGCGTGCGGATTGACGTACGCGTAGCCGAGGAACTGCCCCCGATGCGATTCGATCTGCGCCCGCTCTCCCGGCGCAAACGCCTTGAGCGGGGTGGTGTCGGCGACCTCATTGCTGAACACCCACGGGTGTCCGGCGGCGATGCGGCGATCCTCACCGCGCTTGAGGCGCAGCGTGCGCAGAGGCTGGTCGGGAATGGCGGGTGATGCGTCGCTCAAGGCGGATTTTCAGGCTGGGAGGCCGGTGGAAGGGGGCGGAAGTATACTTGAACGCAATGGAAACCCAGCATTTGAACCCCGATGGCTCGCCGAAGTACACGAATCGGCTGATCCATGAGACCAGCCCCTACCTGCGCCAGCACGCCCACAACCCGGTCGACTGGCGTCCCTGGGGTGATGAGGCCTTCGAGCGGGCGCGGGCGCTCGGCAAGCCCGTGCACCTGAGCGTCGGGTACGCCGCCTGCCACTGGTGCCATGTGCTCGCCGCCGAGAGCTTCGAGGACGAAGCCACCGCGCAGGTGCTGAACGAGCTGTTCGTCAACATCAAGGTGGATCGAGAGGAGCGCCCCGACGTCGACCGCATCTACCAGATTGCGCAGCAGATGCTGACGCACGGCCCGGGCGGCTGGCCGCTCACGATGTTCCTCACGCCCGAGCGGCGACCGTTTTTCGGCGGCACCTACTTTCCGGCCGAGGCCCGCTACGGGCTGCCGGCCTTCAAGGATCTGCTGCAGCGGGTCGCGAGCTACTATCGCGAGCACCGGGAGGAGCTTCGCGCCCAGCAGGAAGCTCTGGCGGCGGCATTCGCGAGCATCGATCCGCCGCAGCCTCCTGCGGGTCTCGAGCTGAACGATGCGCCGCTGCGCCTGGCGCGCGCCGCGATCGAGAGCACCTTCGATGCGCGCCATGGGGGATCCGGCGGCGCTCCGAAGTTTCCCCATCCCGGCTCGATCGATCGGTTGTTGCGCCACTGGCACGGGAGCGCCGGAGACGCCCAGCCGGACTTGCGGGCGCTGTACATGGCGGGATTGACGCTGCATCGAATGGCCGGCGGCGGCATCTACGATCAGCTCGCAGGGGGCTTCTGCCGCTACTCCGTCGATGAGCGGTGGATGATCCCCCATTTCGAGAAGATGCTCTACGACAACGCCTGGCTGCTGACGGTTTACGCGGATGCGTGCGTGGCGAGCGGCGACGCCCTCTACGCCCGCGTGGCGAGTGAGACCGCCGATTGGCTGCAGCGCGAGATGCAATCATCCGAGGGCGGGTATTACTCGAGCCTGGATGCGGACTCCGCCGGACACGAGGGCAAGTTCTACGTCTGGGACCGCGAGGAGGTCGTCTCGGCGCTCACTGGCGAGGAATACGCGGCGTTCGCGCCTCGTTACGGACTCGATCTCGCGCCCAACTTCGAGGGTGCCTGGCATTTGTACGAGGCGCGCTCGTTGGAGGATGTCGCGCAGCGCCTTCAGCTCCCCGTGGAGCACATCGAGCCGCGGCTCGTGAGCGCGCGGCAGAAGCTCCTCGAGCTGCGCGAGCACCGGGAGCGGCCCGGCCGGGACGAGAAGATCCTCACCTCATGGAACGGGCTGGCCATCCGCGGCATGGCGGTTGCCGCGCGCGTCCTCGACTGCGAGGGACTCGCGACTTCAGCCGAGCGCGCGCTGTCCTTCGCGCGGCGCACGCTTTGGCGTGATGGCAGGCTCTTGGCCACGTATTGCGACGGACGCGCGCATCTGAACGCCTATCTCGACGATTACGCATTTCTGGCCGAAGGCGTGCTCGAGCTGCAGCAGTTGAGATTCCGCGCCGACGAACTCGCCTTCGCGCGCGAGCTGATGGACGTCGTGCTGCGGCACTTCGCCGATCCCGAGGGCGGATTCTATTTCACCTCCGACGATCACGAGACGCTGCTGCATCGCCTGAAGGCCTTCGGCGATGACGCGATTCCCGCCGGCAACGGTGTCGCGGCCCGGGTGCTGCTGCGCCTGGGGTATCTCCTCGGCGAGAGCCGCTATCTCGAGGCGGCCGAGCGCGCGCTGCGCGCGGCGTGGGCGCCGCTCGAGCAATACCCGCAGGCGCACATGACGATGCTCACCGCGCTCGAGGAGTTGCTGCATCCGCCCGAGATCGTGATCCTGCGGGGTGAGGCGGTCGGCATCGAGTCCTGGAGGCGCGAGCTCGCGCGGCTGTATGCGCCGCGCAGGATGGTGCTGGCGATCCCGGCGGATGCAGACGATCTCCCTGCGGCGCTTGCCGAAAAGACGCCGCGCGGGCCGGCCACCGCCTATGTGTGCCGCGGCAGCGTCTGCTCGGCGCCGATCGACTCCTTCGGCGAGCTTGCAGAAGCCCTGCGAGCCTGAGTCTGTCGGAGTGCGATCCGACAGACTCAGGCCAACAGCTCGACTGCTCCCCCGATGGCCGCGGTGTTCACGGTGAGCGTGCGCTCGGTGGCGAAGCGCTGCAGATAATGCGGGCCACCGGCCTTGGGGCCCGTGCCCGAAAGGCCCTGGCCACCGAAGGGCTGCACGCCGACCACCGCGCCGATCATGTTGCGATTGACGTAGGTGTTGCCGGCCGGCAGCGAATGGAAGACGTGCTCGGCGAGGCTCTCGAGCCGGCTGTGCACCCCTAACGTCAGGCCAAAGCCGGTGGCGCGCACCGCCTCGAGCACCTCCTGGAGCCGATCGCCGCGGTAGCGCGCCACGTGCAGGATGGGACCGAACTCCTCGGTCTTCAGCTGATCGAGCGAGGTGAGCTCGAACAGGTGCGGGCCGAAGAAATGCCCGTTGGCGGGGCAGCCCTCGGTGGAGCAGGCGTACAGAAGCTTCGCCTCGCGCATCATGCGCCCGGCGTGGGCGCGCAGCCGGCCGAGCGCATCGGTGCCGATCACCGGCCCCACGTCGGTGGCAGGGTCCGCGGGGTCGCCGAGGCGCAGGCAGCGCATCGCGCCAATCAGCATGTCAATGACGCGATCCGCGACGTCCTCCTGTACGTACAGCACTCGCAGCGCTGAGCAGCGCTGACCTGCGCTGGTGAACGCCGATGCGATGACATCATCGACCACCTGCTCCGGGAGCGCGGTGGCATCGACGATCATCGAATTGACGCCGCCGGTTTCGGCGATGAGGGGAATGATGGGGCCGTCGCGGCCGGCAAGCGTGCGGTTGATTGTGGTGGCCGTGCGGGTCGAGCCGGTGAAGGCGACGCCGGCAAGCGCCGGATGCGTGAGCGCCGTGGCGCCGAAGAGGGGTCCATCGGCGGGAGTCAGCTGCAGCACTTGCGGGGGAATGCCCGCCTCGTGCAAAAGCCGTGTCATCGCATGGGCGATGAGCGGAGTGGCCGGGGCCGGCTTGGCTATCACGGCATTGCCGGCCATCAGGGCGGCGGCGATCTGGCCGGTGAAGATGGCCAGGGGAAAGTTCCACGGGCTGATGCACGCGAAAACGCCGCGGCCCTCGAGTGACAGCACGTTGCGCTCGCCCACCGGCCCGGGCAGAACCTGCGGACTGGCGAACAGTTCCAGGCCACGCTCCGCATAGTAGCGGCAGAAATCCGCCGCTTCGCGGATCTCGGCGATCGCATCCGGGAGCGTCTTGCCCGCCTCGCGCACCAACAGGGCGAGGAAGCTGGCACGTCGACTCTCCAGCAGATCCGCCGCCCGCCTGAGACAGGCGGCCCGCTCGGCCGCGGGACGCCTGTCCCAGGCCTTCTGAGCGCGCCCGGCGCTCGTCATCGCGCCGATGATCTGCGCCTCAGTGGCATCCCGGGTGAGTCCCACCGTCTCGCCAGTCGCCGGAGAGGTGACCGGCATCTGCGGCGCGGCCGACCCGCCTCCCGCGAGCAGCGGACCACCTTCGTAACGGCGGCCACGGGCGGCCTGAAGCGCCTCCCTCAGGGAGGCAATCTCAACCGGATCGCCGAAGTCGACGCCGCGGGAGTTGTCACGTGCGCCATAGAGCCGCGGTGGCTCGCGCACGATGGGGGAATCGGCGGGCGCGGCTGCGCCGGCGGAGGGAAGGATCTGGCCCACGACGTGCTCCACGGGAGTCTGCTTGTTGAGGAAATGGTGAACGAAGGACGTGTTGGCGCCGTTTTCGAGCAGCCGGCGCACGAGGTAGGGCAATAACTCCTCGTGGGTGCCGACCGGCGCATAGGCGCGAACCGGGGGCAGGTCGGGCCTGTCCGCGCGCACCACCGCGTAAAGCGCCTGGCCCATGCCGTGCAGCCGCTGGAATTCATAACGCGCTCCCGGGGGCGCCAGCGCGAGGACCGCGGCCAGGGTGAGCGCATTGTGCGTGGCGAACTGCGGATAGATGACATCGTGCGCGGCGAACAGCCTGCGCACGCAAACCACGTAGCTCGCATCGGTTGCGGCCTTGGTGGTGAAGACCGGGAAGCTCTCGAGGCCTCGTTCCTGGGCCCGTTTGATTTCCGCATCCCAGTAGGCGCCCTTGACCAGACGCACGCTCATTCGCCGGCCGGTCTCGCGCGCGAGCGCGGCGACCCAGTCGAGGACGAGCGGTGCGCGGCGTCCATAGGCCTGAACCGCCAGCCCGAGACCTTCCCAGTGGCGCGTCTCGGGGTCGCGCGCCAGCGCCTCGAGGATGTCGAGCGACAGATCGAGGCGGTCGGCCTCTTCGGCGTCGATGGTGAGTCCGATGCCGGCCTGGCATGCGCTGCGTGCAAGGGCCATGGCGCGGGGGATGAGCCGCTCGAGCACCCGGGGACGCTGCAGCAGGGCGTAACGAGGCTCCAGCGCCGAGAGCTTCACGGAAATGCCCGATCGCCGGTGCACGGGGGATGCGGGTTGGCGGGCGAGCGCCTCGATGGCGCGCGTGTACGCGTCGAAGTAGCGCTGCGCATCGGTGTCGGTGCGCGCGCCTTCCCCAAGCATGTCGAACGAGCACAGCGAAAGCGCCGGGTCCTTCTCGCCCCGCTTCAGTGCCGAATCGATGGATTCCCCGACGATGAAGGCGCGGCCCATGAGTTTCATGGCGCGGCGCATCGCGCGACGGGTCACCGGCGCCATGACGGCGAGCGCCCCTGGCTGCTGCACGAGCAGCGATTGCGCCTCGGGCAGCAGTCGGCCCGCCGCGCGCAGCAGCGTCAAACCGAGCCGCACGCTGAGGCTCACGCCACTTCTATGGCCGGGAATGGTGCGCAGGCGCTCGCAGATCAGGCGGTCGGCGGAGAGCGGATCGGGAGTGCGCAGCAGCGCCTCCGCGAGGCTCATCAGGGCCTTGCCCTCGGCGCTGTCGAGAGGGAACTGCCCGAGGAGCGACTCGACGAGGGAGCCGGCGCGTGCGCTCCCGCGGGCCGCTTCGACCCAGTGCACGGCCTGCCGCCGCGCTTCCTCGAGCGGCTGGCGCTGCGCCAGCAGCTCATCGCGCAGGGCCTGGATCGCCGCCGCCTCGGGACGGAGCGTTGCGGCGCGCATCTGATGCCTGAGCGCTTCGAGGTCGCTTTGCGGCCGAAGATCGGTCCACTGTGCCTCGGGTATCGCGGACATGGATTCTGCCCAATAGATAGTTGATTGTTCTTATCTTATTCTCAAATACAGAGAATATTTTCACATTATAAGGTCAATAGCAGTAAACTTCGCTACGAATGGCGCCAAAAACACCATCTCGGACCAGTCGTCCACTGGATCGGATCGACCGCAGGCTCCTCGCCCTGCTGCAGCAGGATGGGCGCGCTCCGGTCTCGCAGCTGGCGAAGGAGGTCCATCTCACCGTCACGCCGACGCTCGAGCGCGTCCGCCGCCTGGAGACGGGCGGATACATCAACGGGTATTTCGCGCACCTGAACGCGCGCCGCCTGGGGCTGAGTCTGCTCGCCTACATCGAGGTGTCGCTCGATCGCACGACCCCGGATGCCTTCGAGCGCTTCAAGGACATGGTGAAAGCCCACGACGAGATCATGGAATGTCACATGGTCGCCGGCGGCTTCGATTACCTGCTCAAGGTGCGCGTCAAGGACATGGCGAGCTATCGCACCCTGCTCGGCGACCACATCGCCGGCGTGCGCGGGGTGCAGCAGACGCACAGTTACTTCGTGATGGAGGAGGTCAAGTCGACCCACCGGATCGGGATCCCCGAGGAGCCGGCGTGAGTTTCCAGGCACTCAACGCGCTCCGTCATGCGCAACGCGCTCATTGCCCTTAGGGTCGCCACCGGCGCGCTCTGCGTCGCGACGTATCCCAAGCCGAGCTACGTGCTTCCAAACGTTCCCGGAGTCGCTGCGCTGGGCGAGGTCGAAGGGCTGGTGTGCGCGAGCCTCGATTCGAGGACGGCGAGCCGCGTCCGCCAATGCTCCCACGGGGCCGCTTGTGTAATGCGGTTGGCTCTCAGGGCATCGAGGCGCTGCATGGTCAGCGTCGAGGGCTTGCCGGCGCCGCCGGAACGCTCGAGCAGCAGCAATGTGAACAGCTGAGTTTCCGCAGCGTCCGGGCCCAACGCGCGCCAATAGCCGGACACAGCCGCGGAAAGGTGTGCCTGGCCGGATTGTTGCGCACCGCTGGCGATTTCGGCCAATCCGAGGCAGGCCAAGGCCCTCAAGGTCATCCGGTGCGTAGGGCCGGCGCTTGCCACCTCGTCCATGTAGGCCTTGCGCAGTATGCCGACGGCCTGTGCGGGATGGCCCTCTCGCAGCTCGAGCCAGCCCAGGTAGGTGAGCGCCTCGGCGGTCAGGCCATCATCGCCTATGGTGCGCTCCAGCTGCACGTAGGCGGTGCGCAGCATCGCCTCGGCGCGCGCATCGTGACCCGCCAGGAAGAGCCCGATACCGTACCGCTCCTCGACGGTTCCGGTCAGGGTTCCACCATTCTTCTCGGCCTTTCTGACTGCGGTGAGCGCGGCAGCGTAGAGGCCTGCTGCCTCGTTGAACCGCCTCATCGCCGAGTAGCACCAGGCGAGGGAGGTTTCCCGGATGACGATCTGACTCACATCCCGCGGGCTTGCGCGCAGAGCACCCGCCAGAGACCTTTCGAACCACGGTGCGGCGGCCCGAAACTCCTGGCGCGCGAAGTAGTAATTGCCGTTGATGACGTCACGCTGGTGCGCTGCGAGGGAGCTGATCCTGCCGAGCCCGGCGAGCTGCCGGTTCGCCCGGTCGAGCCACGTACGGGCCTCGGCGAACTTCTGCCGCACGGTGAGCGTGAACGCGAGACCGTACTCCGCCTGAATCACCCGCTCATCGGTCGGTCCCGGGGTCTGGTCCGCCAATAGAACCGCCTGACGGAACTGCCGCTCCGCCGCCCCATAGTCCCCATCCTCAACGTACACCTGGCCGATCACCGCCCGAATCGATGCCGCAACCCGCGGCTGGTGCACGAATCGCCCGCCGAGCGCCGCCGCCGCACGGTCGACCGCCTGCCGCACGGTTTCCGGCGCGCCCCCATTGTCGTTGACGCTGAACGGCGAGGCGTCGGCGAGCACATCGTGGTCCATGAAGTCGATGACCGCTCCGGCGATCTGCGCTTGGGTCTGCGCCATGTGCTCCGAGGCAACCGCCCGATGGAATGCCCACAGGCTGACCCCGGTTCCTGCGATGAGGGCAAGCGCCGCGGCGGCGAGCCACGGCCGTCGCGCACGCCCGCGATCCAATCTCTGTTTCAGGATCGCCGCCTCGCGCTCGCGCCGCCGCTCCGCGGTGAGTCTCAGGCGGCGGACCTCCAGGGTGCGCAGCCGGGTGGCCAGTTCGTCCGCGGAGCCGAGACGCGCTGCCGGACTATCATGAGCGCAGGCCGCGATGTCACTGCGCAACAGCTCGTCGTCGATGTTCTCTTCCCAGCCTACCGTCAAGGGCTTGCGCAGGTCGCCGACCAGAACCTGATACAACATTACGCCGAATGCGTACAGGTCGGAGCGCACCGTCGGGCTTTCGCCGCGCAGGATCTCGGGGGCGAGATAATTGAGCGTTCCCTGAAGGGTGGTGACTCCCGTCGATACCGTCCGGGTGGCGCCGAGCTGCGTGATGCCGAGCGCGGCGAGACGCTCGGGCTCGAGCAGGTGACCACTGCCGAAATCGGCCCAGCGGATACGCGGCTTGCCATCGCCATCGGTCCAGATGAGCAGATTCGCGGGTTTGATGTCGCGGTGCAGGACGCCGAGCGAGTGGGCGGCGGCCAGCGACTCCGCGGCCTGGATCATCAGATCAATGCGGGTTTCCACGGCGATGGCCCCGAGTCCGCCCGCCCCGGCGCTCCAGTCGGTCAGGTTGCCGTCCCGGCAGTACTCGATCTCGATGAAATAAGGCAGAACTTCCAGGTTGAAATCGAGCAGGCGGGCGATGTCGTCCCGATTGCCGAGTCCGCTCTGCAACAGCCGATGGATGGTGATTTCCCGGCGCAGCGCGCGGATCTGGCGCGGCTCGAGCGCAAACTTGAATACACGCTGATCGTGAGTTTTGTCATGCGTCGCCAGCCAGACCGCGCCTCGCTCATCGAGCGCCCGCACCAGGCGCCAGTTCGGCCGCATGGGTGGCGAGTCATTCGGGCGAAGCCGAGTGAGCTCGGCGTCCGCGGGCGGCCCGTCAGCCTCCCTGGCGGCCTGTACCTCCCCCATGAACCGGTAGCCATGGCCATGGACGGTATGGATCAGCGTCTGGGACTCATCCTCGAGAGCGGTCCGCAGCCTGTTGATGCAGCGTGTAATGACCGATTCCGTCACGACCCTTTCCGCCCACACGGTCTCCATGAGCTCGGCCTTGGTGACCAGCTCGCCGGCATGACGCAGCAGTTCGGCGAGCACTTCGAGAGGCTTCGGCTCCATGCGGATGGGGTTCCCCGCACGCAACAGCTCATAACGATCCACGCGAAGCTCGAAGGAACCGAACCTGTAGTTTTCGCTCACGGGCTGCCGGTCTCGCAGGTGATTCTTCTTGCCGGGAGCTGGGGCTGCGGTCGCACCCCCGAGCGGCCGTCTGAAATATATACCATTCTTCGCCTGCAAGCGCCCGCTCGGGAGCGCGCATGCGCCATCGCGCCGAGGACTGCGGGGACCGGGCCGCCAGGCGGCGCCGGAGGCACGGAGATCTCCCCCGCGCAAATGTGCGCTAGGCGACGATTGGCGCGAGACAGCAAGATCGTTCTATCGAAAGACCTTGGGCCCACGCTAGCTTCCCGCGCCAAGGGGAGACCGCGCCGACTGCAATCCACGGCGCGGCCGCAAATCAGATCTCTTGACTGGAGTGTGGTCTCATGGCGCGCGCAAAGTTCGGCCTCGGCATGCTCGGCACTTGTGGACTCGCGCTGCTGCTCGCAGCGTGCGGTGGTGCCGGGTCCGGCTCCGGATCCGGCGGCGGCGGCAGCAGCAGCGACACCATCGGAGGAACGATCAGTGGGCTCACCGCGAGCGGTCTCACGCTCGCCGATGGCAGCCAGACGGTGTCCCCGTCGGCCAATGCCACCTCGTTCACATTCCCGACGGCCGTCGCCTCCGGGACCAGCTACTCGGTCACGGTGAGCGCGCAGCCCTCGGGGGAGACCTGCTCCGTGGCCAACGGGTCGGGCACCATATCGGCCAATGTGACCAATGTTCAGCTCGCATGTGCGGCCAACAACCTGAGCGGCACAGCGGCGACGGGCAGTCCGATAGCCGGTGCGACCGTCACTCTGGTGGACAGCACCGGCAAGCAGGTGACCGTGCAGACTGCGGCCAACGGCCAGTACAGCTTGAGCACCTCCGGATTGACCCCGCCGTTTCTGGTCAAGGTGGTCACGGCAAGCGCCTCCCCCAATGGCTACGGGTCCGGCACCACCTTCTATGGCGTGAGCGACCAGGCCAGTCCAAATGTGATCAATATCACTCCGCTGACGGATCTCATCATTCGCAACTGGTACGCCGCGCAAAGCACCCCTGTGGGCATCGCGACGGCCTTCTCGAACCCGGCGGCCAATCCGCTGCCCTCGGTCGCCGAGGTGCAGCTCATCCAGGCGGTGGTGCTCGACATCGTGCAACCGCTGCTGCAGGCGCAGGGGGTGAGCCCCGTCGGACTGGACCTGGTCTCGGGGACGTTCGCCGCCGATGGCAAGGGGATCGATGCGGCTCTCGATCAGATCAAGCCAATCACCTACAACACCGCGGGCACCACCGCCACCCTGACCCTCAGCCCCGCGACCAATGTCACACAGGCCACGACGGTCACCGCGACCGCCGGCGCAACGCAGGTGGTGACCACCACCAGCGACGCGAGCGGAACCGTCAGCTCGAGCGACACTTCGACGGTCGTGCCAACCACCCCGGGCGAGGCGGCCGCACTGACCGGCGTCGAGACGACGCTCAACAGCCTGGCGGCCCTCATCAACAGCAAGGGCACGGCGCTTCAGGCGTCGGACGTCGCGCCCCTCATCGATACGAGCTTCCTCAACGGCGGCGCAACCGGGACGCAGCAGGCGAAGCAGATCGTCAATCTGGCCGCGAGCGGCATGACGGTCAACGCGCTGACCGTCACCCGGATTGCAAGTTATGACGCCACGAACAATCTGATCGGTGTCGTGGGCAGCGTCGAATCCACGGTGAACGGTGTGACCGTGATGAGTCCGATCGGTCTGGGTGCCAACGTCGGCATGATATTCAAGCAGGAATCAAACGGAAGCTGGCTGCTGTACGGAGACCAGCAGGAGGCGAAGACCCAGGCGTACATCGTGAGCCAGACGCAAAACGACATCAGCTCCACCTCCGCCTTCAACGAGTTGATCCTGCAGCTCCAGGCGCCCGCCGCCTCCACGGCGACGCCCTGCGCGTCGAGCTATGTGAGCAGCGCCACGGTCTTCCCCGCAACGGCGATCAGCGGGACGAGCACCAACGGCGGTGGATCGGTCACCATAGGAACGGGCGGCTACTCCCTGCAGGAGGATCCGACCGTCTACCAGAACAGCAGCGGGGGGAGTCAGGCGGGCGGCTATACGTGCGAGTTCGATGTCATCGCGCAGGGCCTCCTTGATTTGCCCGCGAGCGGCCTCCCGGGCGTCGTGGGCGACACGGTCGGCTTCTCGCTGAATGGCGGCTCTCAGGTTCCGGTTCTCGCCCGTACGATTGGCGCGTACACCACCGAGACCATCGATTTCAGCAATCTGAGCTCGCATGCGCTGTCGTCGCTGCAGCTCGGACAGCCCATGACGGTCAGCTGGACCCTGCCCGTCACCTTTGCGCTCTACAGGATACAGTTCGACGCGGAGGTCTATGTCGCCAACGGATCGGGAGGCTACGTCAGCTGCAATGCGACGCCCGCAACGTTCCTGGGCACCACCTCGACGTCGCTGACGCTCACGCTGCCTGCCACGTGCAATGGTGTCCCCGTCACCTCCACTCCAAACACCGGGAGCGCGCCAAGGGCTGTGCAGCTCTCCGTGCAGGTGACGGGTACGGACGGGGAGGTCGCCTCGGCGTGGTGGGCCTACAACTGAGGACGGTCCGGAATATCGGAGTCAGTGCCCTGTTCAAGGTGTGTGTGCCGGCCGCGGCCTCGTATAGGTGAAATCATGAGTCGCACAATGATCGCTTTCTGCCGGGTGTGGATCTGCGGATTGGCTCTGCTGCTCAGCGCCTGCGGCGGTGGGGGCGGAGCCAGTGCGACGTTGCCGGCCTCCACGCCGCAACCGGTCCAGCTCTCCCTGAAGTCAGTGGACGTCTCGAGTCCCGCGCCGTTGAGCCTCATTCACCTGACGACATCGGGACTGGCTTCCAGTGGCTCGGTCACCGTCACCTTTGCGGACAGCCAGTCCTATTCCGTCACGTTGCCGGCCATCGCCGTCTCCACGGCCGGGGTGGTGAGCGTCGGAGTGCCGATCTACATCCGCAACAGCCTGCCGAGCGCCGGGGCGGTTCAGGTCAAGGTGACTCAAGGCGGACTTTCCACCAATGCCATTGCGCTCTCGGTACAGAGTCTGCCGTCACTGTCGACGTATGGGGTGACGCCTGGGCAGATCAGCTCCGCTTTCATGACCTTTTCCACGCTCATACACGCGATCCGCCTGAGCGAGCTGCAGGTCGTGCAGAGCGAGGAGCCCGGGCTTGCCAACATATCGAGTGCCGTGAGCACGGTTTCTGCGCTCCTGGGCGGTGCGATCACGACGCGAAATGCGATTGCCACGGTCATGGCAGGCGGGACGGTTCCGATCGGGACCGATTCCTCGGGTGGGGCCGTGCAGCTCGACCCGACGCAGCTCGCCCTGATGGATCAGGTGATCGTGGCGGCGCTGCAGCAGATCGTGCCGTCGGTTCCGGTCATCACGAACCTCAAGAGAGCCGCCGTGCGCAGTCAGCTGCGCGGTCCGCGAGTCAGGATCAAGGCGACGGCCAATCCTGCGGCCTGGTGGAGTGCGCTGAATACGGTGCTGACGACCTCGAATGGCGCCTATACGATCCGCGCCGACATGCAGGGGCAGGACAGCTCGGTCGGCAGCATTCAGGCGGATCAGGCCGCGGCGGAGGGGGCGGCGTCTTTGAGCGGCGCCGCAGACAGTCCGCTCATCGGCATACCCCTGGCCTTCACCCACCTTTATGCGACCCTGGATTCTACATTTCATACCATCGGAGCGGCTGCCGCCTGCATTGCGAGTGTGGGCTGCGGCACGCAGGTGGCGGGCGAAATCCAGGGGCAGCTGGCGAACGACGAAAGTGACATGGGATCGACGGTGTGGTCGACGATCGCGAGCCTCGACCCGCTGACGGCTTCGGGCGGCGTGATCGTCTCGGCGGGGTCCGGATTGGGGACCTTCCTGCAAAACGTGCAGAGCCTGGTGAGCTCTGGAAAGGTCGCGGGCGCCGACGCCGTGGACAACGCGGTATTGAACGGGTCCACCGGTGTCAGCGCGGGCCTGATCGATTCGGCCCTTCCCTCGAGTCAGCCGGATTCCGTTCAATATTGCTGCTTCGCCGGTGGCTCAGTGGTGGGCGTGACGGATGCGGCAGGCGATTACGAGTTGTGGATGCCGGCCGGGGTCGGCGGGACCAGCTATTCGAACATACAGCTCTCGGCGAGCGATCCGGCCACGGGCGTGGCCATTGCCTCGGATACGGAGTCTGTGAATCTGACGGCGCTCGACCAGGTGGCCTCGAACGTGGCCGGACTGTCGGGCGGCCTGCCGGGCGGTCTGCCGGGCGGCGCAACTGCATACACCCTGTCCGGCTCCTACACCTTGACGGGCACGGGCACGACCACGCCTGTTGCCGGCTGTACGGCGGCAACGGCCACATCCAGCGCTCAGGGAATCGTCAATGCCACCGTCAACGGCAATCTCCAGACGGCGGGCACGTACACGGCGAATGTATCGATGGGTAGCCTCACCGTCACCACCACGGTCTCGTCGACGACCTGTACCTCGGGCGGCCAGACGATCACCGTGCCGGGCCAGACGAGTACGGCCACGGTTCCCGCCGCTACATCGAGCGTTTCCGTGGTCTCCGACGGCACCCATCTGACGATTTCCGGTCCGCTCCTCGGGACCGATCCGTCCGGGTGCACCGGCGGATCGAGCGCAACGGGCACGGTCACCGGCCTTTCCAATCCGTTGGTATCCCTCTCATCGGCCATGACGTGCACCATTGCCAATGCGGGCACCGCCTCGGAAACGGCGACGATCAAGATGGTCGGATCGTGGTGAGGAATTGAATGTGCAACGCTCAGCGATCTGCGGTGACCGGGCCTGCGGCCTGGTAGGCGCCGGGTGTGATCCCGAGCACCCTGCGAAAGTGCCGCGTGAAGTGGCTCTGGTCGGCGAAGCCGACGGCGGGGGCCACCAGCGTTGGCGGCACTCCGGTTTGCAGCATCCTTCGCGCCCGCTCGATGCGCAACCGGGTCTGGTAGGCGTGTGGTGGCAATCCGACGGCGCGCCGGAAGATGCGCAGCAGGTGGAACGGGCTGAGCTGGGCAACGTCCGCCAACTGCTCGAGCGTGATGGATTCGTTGAAGTGGTGGTTCAGCCAATCCCTGGCGCGCCGTACGGGATGCGGCAGGTCGCGGGGAGGGGCGGTGGGTGCGCTCATGAGATCCAGCAATTGGTGCGTGCACGCCGAGATGCAGGCGCGCAGGTCCGAGCCGGGCCCTCCACGGTCGACGGCAGCGCCGAAATCGGCCAGGGCGCCGAGGAGCCTCGGATCCTCGCTTTCCGCGGCGCAGAATCTCAGGGAACCGGACATCCCTCGCTCGCTTGCCAGGGCGGTGAAGAGCGTGGGGTCGACGAAAATCATGCGAATGCCCAGGCAGCGGCATGCGGAGAGGTCGACATTCACCTCGCCGGATTGCATCAGCTGCACCGTGCGGCCCCGCTCGCAGCCCAAGTGGCGCGAGCGCCCCAGCGATCCGCCGGGGGCACCCGGATGACAATAGCTCACTGCGGGCCGCTCGGTATAGAAACGCGCCAGCATGGGTGAACGCTGGGTGGTGAGCACTTCGACCCCGGGCAGCCAGGCGGCTCTCCAGAATGTCCAGCGCTGCCGATGGATCCGAGGCGCGAGGCGAGGGGCCTTGAGGATGGATCGTCGAGCAAGGATCGCGTAATGCACGGGCATCCCGCGACGCCTCTGCACGGACAGCCGTGAGATTCAATGGCGCCCCGGCCACGCAACCCTATGAACCGCTGCCCGGCGAGTCCTGATGAGTTTCTGAGGAATTATGACCGGGCCGGCGCGCCTCATCGTGCCGGAGCGCCCGGCTCAGCGCTCCTGCACCGCGCCGCAGTGCCTGCAGGTGCGGGCTTCCCGATTGGCGTGGAAGCGCTCGAATACCGGCGGCAGCTGCTTCTCGATGTCGGTCAGCTCGATGAACTCCTCGTGCAGGAGCGCTCCGCAGCGCTCGCAGTACCACTGGAAGCCGTCGCGCTCACCGGCGTGGCGCCGCCGCTCGACCACCAGGCCGACGGTGCCGGCGGGCCGTTGCGGGGAGTGCGGCACGAGTCCCGGCAGCAGCAGCATCTCGCCCTGGCGGATGGGCACCTCGACGAGGCGCCCGTCCTGACGGGTCTTGAGCACCATGTCGCCCTCGATCTGGTAGAAGAACTCCTGTCCGGGGTCGACATGGTAGTCGCGGCGCACATTCGGGCCGCCGACCACCATGATGATGAAATCGCCGTCCTCGAAGATGCGCTTGTTGCCGACCGGTGGCTTGAGGAGGTGCCGGTGGTGCTCGATCCACTGTGGGAAATTGATGGTGTGCAGTGATTCCATGGCGTCTCTCCTACTCCTCGATGGCGCGGTAGCCGCGCGAAGGGACCGAAACGGTGGTGCCGGAATCGAGATCGAGGGCCGTCAGGGTTCCGCCCCAGACACAGCCGGTGTCGAGCGCCGCCACGTCCCGGCGCACCAGGAGCCCGAGCGCCGACCAATGCCCGCAGATCACGCGGGTGCCGCCGGTGAGACGCTCGACATCGAACCAGGGTCGCCACGCGGAGCCGTCCGCGGGCGGCTTGCCCTTGATCTCGAGATTGATGCGTCCATCGCGGGTGCAGACCCGCATTCGGGTGAGCACGTTGATCACGAAGCGCAGACGATCCGCGCCGGTGAGATCGGGGCTCCAGCGGTCCGGCTCGTTGCCGTACATGGTGTCGAAAAGCCCGCGCGGATCGTGCCGCAATGCGGCCTCGACCTCACGCGCCAGTGCCAGCGTCGCCGCCACAGTCCATTGAGGCACGACCCCCGCGTGCACCATGAGGTCGCCGGCCTCGAAGTGGGCGAGCGGACGGGTCGTGAGCCACTCCAGCAGGCGCTCGCGGTCGCCCGCCGTCAGGACGGCATCCAGGGTGTCGGTGTGGCGCGCGTCGCGGGTGCCAGCGGCCACGGCAAGCAGGTGCAGATCGTGGTTGCCGAGCACCACGACCGCATTGTCATCGAGCGCCCGGACGAAGCGGAGCACTTCGAGCGACTTCGGCCCCCGATTGACCAGGTCACCGACGAACCACAGCCGGTCCCGGTCGGCGGAAAATCCGATGCGCCCGAGAAGGGCCCGCAGCTCCTCGTAACAACCCTGAACATCGCCGATGGCATAGCGGCTCACTGCAGAATCCCGGGGATCGCCAGGCGGAACAGGGGGATGGGCGCATCGAACCTCTGTCCCTCGCCGTCGACCATCTGATAGCTCCCCTGCATGGTGCCGACGGGCGTCTCGAGCACCGCGCCGCTCGAATAGCGAAAGCCCTGACCCGGCTCGATCCGGGGCTGCTCTCCGACGACTCCCTCGCCGCGCACCTCCTTCACGGTCCCGTTGGCGTCGGTGATCTTCCAGTGCCGGGTGAGCAGGGTCGCCGGCAGCAGGCCCTCATTGCGGATGGTGATGGTGTAGGCGAAGACGTAGCGCTGCTCCCGCGGACTCGATTGCTCGTGCAGGTAGCTGGTCTCGACGTCGATGTGGATCTTGGGTGCGGCGCGCATGCGCCGCAATTTTAACCAGGTGGCCTGCTCACGCGCACGGCCAGCACGTCGCAGGGTGCGGCGTGCAGGACGGCGTCCTCCGTGAAATTGACCAATATCGACAGGCCGTGCCGCTCGCGGCTGCCGAGGATGATGAGGTCGGCCTGCCGCTCGCGGGCGACGCGCACGATCTCGGTCTTGACGCTGCCGCTTTCGACCCGGCAGGGAGCGCCTGGCAGGGCGAGTTCCGTCGCCAGAGCGGCGAGACGTGCCTGGGCACGCTCGAGCAGCTCGTCCTCGATCCGCACCGAGGCCATCAGGGTCTCGGCCATCGGCTCGACGGGCAGGAACTCGATGACGTGCAGCAGCTCGATCTCGGCGCCCAGCCGCTGCGCGAGCTCAGCCGCGCGCTGCCCGATCTGCAGGCTGTCTTCGGTGAGATCGACGACGAGCAGAATCCGCCGATACGGCTTCGTTGACATATCGATGCGCCACCCCTGGGGCCCTATCCTAACTCAAGCGGCGGCTGGAGGCAGCTTCGGCGAGCAACCCGGGCGTCTCAGGGGTGCGCTCCGAGGCCGGCGAGCTGCGCGATGGCGTTGAAGCCTTCCGGCGCCACGGTCTCAGGCCGGGACGACGGGTCAATGCCGCAGTGCTCGATCTGCGCGGCGGTGACCAGTCCCTTGAGGGCGTTGCGCAGGGTCTTTCGCCTATGGGAGAACGCCGCGGCCACGACCGCGGCAAAGCCTGCGCTCACGGTAAACGCCGGCTGCGGCCGCACGGTGATCCGCGCGATCGCCGACCAGACGCGGGGGGGCGGTTGGAAGGCGCCCGGTCCGACATCGAACAGCCGCTCCACCCTCACCCAGGGGGCGAGCATGACGGTGAGCCGGCCGTAAGCCGCATCGCCCGGAGCCGCCGCCATGCGCTCGATGACCTCGCGCTGCAGCATCAGATGCAGGTCGACGATGGCGGGAATGCTTTCCAGGAGATGAAACAGCAATGGCGTGGAGATGTTGTAGGGAAGATTGCCGACCACACGCAGGGGGCCGCGCTCGCGGGCGAGCGCACCGAAGTCGAATCGCAGCGCGTCCGCCTCATAGAGCGTAAAGCGCGATTCGCCGGCGAATGCATCGCGCAACAGCGCGGCGAGGTCGCGGTCGATCTCGATCGCATCGAGCGAGCGACACGGGGATTGCAACAGGTGGCGCGTGAGCGCCCCGCGGCCGGGGCCGATCTCCACCACGGCATCGGTGGCGACAGGGGCGAGCTCCGTCAGGATCCGCTCGATGACCGCCGGGTCGTGCAGGAAGTGCTGGCCGAAGCGCTTGCGCGCGCGCAGGGCGTCCGGGCGAGCGCCGCGTGCTCCCATCAGGGGCTCGCGATCCGCCGGTGTGCGAGCTCGACCGCCAGCCCGATCGCCATCGTGAGGCTGCCGCAGTCGGCGCGCCCGGTACCCGCGAGCTCGAGCGCGGTACCGTGATCGACCGAGGTGCGCAGGATCGGCAAACCGAGCGTGACATTCACCGCGCTGTCGAATCCGGCGTGTTTGATCACGGGCAGACCCTGGTCGTGATACATCGCCAGCACGGCGTCGAAATCCGCAAGCACGCGTGGCACGAAGATCGTGTCGGCGGGGAAGGGGCCGCGGACCTCGATCCCCAGCTGCCTCATGCGCTCGATGGCCGGCGCGATCACCCGGATTTCCTCATCGCCCAAGTGCCCTCCTTCGCCGGCGTGCGGATTGAGGCCGCAGACGGCAATCCGCGGCCGCTCGATGCCCCACCAGCGTTTCAGGTCGCGGTCGAGGATGGTGAGGGTGCTGCAGAGCGAGGGCACGGTGATGGCCGCACTCACCTCGCGCAGCGGCAGGTGGGTCGTGGCGAGTGCCACGCGCAGCGAGCGCGTTGCGAGCATCATGACCGGCGAGGCGGCGGTGCGCTCGGCGAAGTATTCGGTATGACCGGTGAAGGGCACACCCGCATCATTGATGACACCTTTGTGCACCGGCGCGGTGACGATCGCGGCAAATTCTCCCGCGAGCGCTCCCGTGCAGGCGCGATCGAGCAGCTCGGTCACGTACCTCGCATTGCGGACGTCGAGTTTCCCTGGAAGGCTGGGAGCGCGCAGCGGATGGTGCTCGACCGTGAGGGTGCCCGGCTCATGCGGCAGGGGCGTGCCCTCATAGGGCCGCAACCGCACGCTGCAGCCGAGCAGCTGAGCGCGCTGCGCGAGAAGGCCCCGGTCCCCGAGGCAGACCAGCTCGCAGTCGAAGGGCTTCGAGGCCGCCGCCAGACACAGCTCGGGCCCCACCCCAGCGGGCTCGCCCGAGGTCAGCGCGATGCGCGCGCGCACGGTGCGGCTCAGCCGCTCATGATCCTGACGTACGCCTGGTCACGCAGCTGCTGCAGCCACAGCTCCGTCTCCTCGTCGGCCTTGCTGGCGCGGATCGCCTCCATGGCGTGCAGCCGCTTCATTTCCTGGGTCTCGTCGTAGTGGCGGCGGCCGAGGAGCTGTGCGATGTGCCACCCGAAGCGTGTCTGGAACGGCTGGCTGATCTCGCCCACCTTTAATTTCGCGATGGCCGCGGAAAACCTCGGCGTATATCCGCTCGAGCTCTGCCAGCCGAGATCGCCGCCCTGGGAAGCCGAGCCCGGATCCTGGGAGGTCGAGGCCGCGGCCACGGCGAACTTGATCTTGCCGGCGAGGATGTTCTGGCGGAGCTTCTCGAGCCGCTGTCGCACGGTGGCGTTGTCCTGCAACGCGTTGGGGATCAACAGGATGTGGCGTACGTGAACCTGCTCGATGATGTCTCTTTTTCCCTGACGTCGGACATTGTTCAGTTTGAAAATATGAAAGCCCGACGGCGTGCGCAGCACGGCGCTGACCTCGCCAGGCTTGAGACTCGGGATGACGTTGGTCATGAATGTCGGCAGCTCGCTGCCCTTGCGCCAGCCGAGATCCCCTCCCTTGAGGGCGTCGGGGGCATTCGAATAGGCGACCGCCAGGCTCGCGAAATTCTTGCCCGCCTTGGCGAGCTGCTCGACCTTGTCGGCAAGTTGACGGGCGCCCGCAATCTGTGTGGGCGTCGCGTCGGAAGGCACCGCGATGAGAATGTGCGAGACGTCGTATTCGCTCTGCGCCGAGGGCTGCCTGGATTGCCTCGCGAGGAACTGGCTTATTTCCCGCGGCGTGACCACTATGCGCTGCAGCACGTCGCGCTCTCTGAGCAGGCCGATGATGAGCTGATCGCGCATCTGGTCGCGATAGGTCGCGTAATTGATGCCCTCCTGAGCCAGTGCCGTCGGCAGGTCCGCGAAGGCGATGCCGTTGCGCTTGGCGACCTGCTGCAGTGCCGCATTCAGGGTGTCGTCCGAGATGGTGATGCCATCGCGGTCGGCCTGCTGCAGCTGCACCTGCTGCAGGATCAGACTGTTGAGCACCTGCTTGCGCAGCACGCTGTCAGGCGGGGGAGTGAGCCCCTGGGCCTGCAGCTGCGCCTTCACTTCCTTCAGACGGTCGTCGAGCTCGCTCTCGAGGACCACGCCATCGTTGACGACGGCCGCGATGCGATCGAGCAGCTGTCCCTGCGTGGAGAGGCTGCGCGTCTGAGCTCGAGCCAGGCCCGGCAGGACCAGCGCGGTGAGCAGGGCGAGCGCCGCCAGGGAGGACACCGTCCCGAGGCGCCGTATCGCCCGGGCGCGGCCATCGGATGCGGCGCTCAGGAGCGTGAGCGCTCCGCAAAGGGGTAGGGTCGGAAGGAAGGGAAGCCGCCGCATGCGCATGAGTCCTCGATCGGTCTTAGGGGGTCGTCGCCGGGAAATTCGCGTCCGCCTGAGTGTATCCGGCCGCGGATCCGGCCGGTGTAAATCCCGGAATGGCCTCGGACAGGAACTTGTCCGGCGCTGATCCGACACTGGCGAGCCCCGTGAGTTCCACCTGCAGGTAGATCCCCGTGTCCTGGGCTCCGGTGCCCGCTCCGGCCACAGTCGGCCGGAAAGCCACGTACCGGCGGGCACCGAGGCGCACGCTCCAGCAGCAGGCACGGTACTCGAACCCCACGAATCTCTCCAGTGCCTCGTGGTCCTTCAGAGAGTAGACCCCGCGCGCGAAAAGCAGCCAGGAGTGGCCGATCGGCCAGGCCGCCGAGACCTCCGCCTGCTGAATGCCGCAGGTGCCGGCGAGAGGGGTGGTGAGCTGAGTGCAGCACTGACCCGAGAGGCCCGCGGTGGAGGCGGCGCAGGCTGATGCGGTCTGCGTGGTCTCCTCGATGGCCTCCCTCTCGAACCGGTAGCCGAGGTTGATCACCCGATCGCCCGCCGGGCGATACTGGATGCTGACCGCGGCCCGCTGGGCCTGAGAGGCCTGGGGATCCCACTGCACACCGGCGGTGGCGCTCCAGTGGCGGAAGGCGGTGAGCGCAAGCTCGGCGATCAGGTCCGAGCGCCGGTCCGTGCGCACCACCTCTCCGGGCAGGGTGACGCGCGGGGTTGCGAAATAGAACTCTTCCCCGAAGGTCGCCGACAGATATTGACGGCCATTGCGGGCGTTGAGCAGCCGAGAGGTGATACCGGCGCTCACCTGATTGGCGTCTCCCACGCGGTCGGCGCCCACATAGCGGTTGGTGCGGAACAGTTCCACGGGCTCGAGATCCGGCAGCCCGGTGTCGAAGATCGGCAGCGCGTGGCGTCCGGTGCTCTGATTGCGGTAAGGCACGTACAGGTACATCAGCCGCGGCTCGAGGGTGATCAGCCGGCGTCCGTGGGAGCCCGAGGTGCGCTCCAGGGTCAATCCGGTGTCCACGCTGGCGATCGGCAGCGTTCGCGACGGTGAGCTCGGCTCGCCGGGCACGGTGTGCGACAACTCATACTGAGTGGCGCGCCAGGCGATCGATGGGCGGATGTAATAGCCCGGTCCGCCGAGATTGAGCGAGACCACCGGCTTCAGGTCGTAACGCCAGCCCGTGACTCCGGTCGCGTGATCGGGACGCTGGAAGTCGACCACCTCGGATTTGAACCCATAGCGCACCAGGTCCCCGGGGCCCCAACCATAATCGGCATCCACGGTGAGGTCCGGGACGCGCGCGTACGGCCGATCGATCAACGGCAGCGTGCTGTCGATGGTCTGGAACTGCTGGGCCATGCCCTGGATGTTCCAGTGCACGCTGCGGTAGGAGAGGACGGCCCGGCGGTCGAGAAAAGCGGTGCTGGTGCCTTCGGGACCGGTGGCGAAGTCCTCGAAATAGGCGGTGTCGCTCACGTTCTCGCCATCGAGCGTCAGGCGGAACCCGTCCGGCAACTCCGTGACGCTGCGCAGTCTGATGCGGCTGCGGCTGCCGTGATAGGCCGTGTCGTTCGGCAGATAGTCCCAGTCGAGCTCGCCGGTCTCGCGCGAGGCGAGGAAGCGAAAATCGCCGCCGACATCGGGACCGCGCAACTGGTACTCGGTGGGCTCGAGGGTGAAATCGGCGTTCGGCGCGATATTCCAGTAGAACGGGGTCGAGAGCTGGAAGCCGCCGCGTGAGGTATGGCCGAGTGTCGGGAACAGGAAGCCGCTCTTGCGCACGTTGCCGAGCGGAAACGACACCCAGGGCAGGTAGAGGATCGGCACGCCGTGCAGGTCGATCCTGGCGTTCCTGCCGGTTCCGACCCGCTTGCGTGTGTCGAGCGTGATCTTCCCGGCGCGCAGCACCCACGCCGGTGGCGTTTGCGGACAGGTGGTGAAGGACACCCCATCCAGGTGCAGTACGCCAAGCGGAGTCAGCTGCATCCGCCGGGCGGTGCCGCGGGCGCTGCGTTGCAGCAGCGAGAAATGCGCGTCGTCGAACCGGGCGCCCTCGATCGGGGAGTAGCTGCCGCCCGTGCCGGTGACATGAACCCGGCCATCGGAGTACTCGATCTTGCCGTGGGTGCGGATGCTGTCGTGGTGCGTGTCGTACTCGAGCTGCTGCGCCTGGATCTCGCGCTCCCCCTGGCGCAACACCACGTGGCCTTGCAGCACCACCTGGCCGTTTCGCTCGAGCGTGGCTTTGTCGCTCACGACATGGACCACGCCTGTGGCGGAGAGCTTGCCGGCCGGGTGCGCCCCGGATGGCTTCTCCGGCGCAACCGTCCCGGAGGGTGTCGAGCTCGGGCAGGCGCAGCCTCCCGCCGCGAGCGCCCAATGCGGAACGAGGCCGCCGAAAGACAGCAGGGCGGTCCAGAGTAAGCTCGAACGCGGCATGAGGGTGGCGATTATAATGGCTGGATTCGAAATCCGTGGGTCGAACACACCTGATGAGTGATCAAGACGAGCGGCTTGCGCTGCTGACGGGTTGGCTGTCGCACGAGCTCCGCCTGCCGGTACTGCGGATCGAGCCGGCTTCGAGCGACGCCAGTTTCCGGCGTTACTTCCGGGCCGTCTGCGGGGAGCGCACCTTCATCGTCATGGACGCTCCGCCGGAGAAAGAGGACGTACGTCCCTACCTGCACGTGACCCGGCTGCTCGAGCCCCTGGGGGTGCACGTGCCGCATGTGTACGAGGCCGACCGCGATCGCGGCCTGCTGCTGCTCGAGGACCTTGGCACGACGCACTACCTGGCGCGACTGCTCGCCGCGGGCCCGCAGCACCTTTATGAGGACGCGCTCGAGGCGCTGGCGCGGATCCAGGTGCGGGGCGCGGAGGCGGCGCAGGAGCTTGCGCCCTACGATCGGGAGCCGCTCCTGCGGGAGATGGCACTGATGCCCGAGTGGTTTCTCGGGCGCCATCTTGCGATCGCGCCGACGGCCCGCGAAGAGCGGATGCTGCAGGGGGCGTTCGAGTTCCTGATCGCCGAGGCGCTCTCGCAGCCGCAGGTGTTCGTGCATCGCGACTTCCATTCGCGCAATCTCATGGTGGTCGGCGAGCGCAACCCCGGGGTGCTCGATTTCCAGGACGCGCTGCGCGGTCCGGTCGGCTACGACCTGGTCTCGCTCCTCAAGGATTGTTATATCTCGTGGCCGCGCGAGCAGGTGACGGGCTGGGTGAGCGCCTACCGGGAGCAGCTGCAGCGCGAGGGAGGCCCGGCCGGCGCCGATGGGGGCCAGTTCCTGCGCTGGTTCGACCTGATCGGCGTGCAGCGCCACCTCAAGGTGCTCGGCATATTCGCGCGCCTCTGGTATCGCGACGGCAAGAGCGGTTATTTGCGCGATCTGCCGCTGACGCTCGACTACGTGCGCGACACTTGCCGGCGCTATGCCGAGCTCGCGGAGCTGTCGGAATTTCTCGAGGAGCGGATCGTCGCCGAGCTGCCGCGCGCCAACGAGCGCGCGGCAGCGCAGGCCATACGCCCGTGAGCGTGCCGATGCGGCCTCCGAGGGCGATGCTGTTGGCGGCCGGTCGCGGCGAGCGCCTGCGGCCGATCACCGACACCCTGCCCAAGCCGCTGGTGGAGGTCGCGGGCAAGCCGCTGATCGCCTACCACCTCGAGGCGCTCGCGCGGTCCGGCGTGCGCGAAGTGATCGTCAATCTGTCCTGGCTGGGCGGGCTCATCCGCGCCGCGCTCGAGGAAGGGGACCGGTACGGCCTGCGCATCACCTACAGCGAGGAGGGGCCCGAGCCGCTCGAGACCGGCGGCGGTATCTTCAAGGCGCTGCCGCTGCTCGGCCCGGAGCCTTTCCTGGTCGTCAACGCCGACATCTGGACCGATATGGAATTCAGCCGCAATCTGCCGTTGGAGCACGATGCGCACGCGCGCATCGTGCTTGCGCCCAATCCATCGCACCACCCCCAGGGGGACTTCGGCGTAGAGAACGGCCTGGTGGTGGAGCGGCCGTCGGATCGCTTCACCTACACCGGAGTCGGTCTGTATCGGCCGGAGTTCTTCGCCGGCTGCCAGCCCGGGAAGTTCCCGATGCTGCCGCTCCTGAGGAGGGCGATCGCCGCCCGGCGCCTGCGCGGGGAGGTGTTTCACGGGCGGTGGTGCGATGCCGGCTCGCCGGAGCGACTGGCCCGGCTGGATGCGAGCGTGCGCGCCGCAGGGGCTGCGCCCGCATCCCGCTAGCACCCGAGCGAAGAGGCAGGGACTCGCAGGCGCCAAGCGCCGATGGCAGGGCACGGCGAGCGCAGGGCCGATCCCGGGCTCGCGGCAACCGTGCAGGGTCTTGCGGATATCGCCGCGGCGATATCCGCCGATGAATTAGGGGCTTGTCGCCCGGGGCCTTAGAATAGGCCCATGTCCACCCTCAAAGACATCCCGGTCGTGGCCGACCCGGCTCCCGCTCGCAGCGGTGAAAAATATCTCACGGCCCAAGGGTTTACGGCGATTCGCGATGGCGTGAAAGCCGCTGCCGCCGCGGGCCCCGCCGCCTTCTCGCGCAAGCCCCCGTGGCTGCGGGCCAAGGCGCCGTCCGGGACGGGATTCCAGTCGGTGAAGGGGATCGTCAAGGAGTACCGCCTCGCCACGGTGTGCGAGGAGGCCAAGTGCCCGAACATCGGCGAGTGCTGGAATGCCGGCACCGCCACCATCATGCTCATGGGCGCGGTCTGTACGCGCGCCTGCCGCTTCTGCTCGGTGGACACCGGCAATCCGCGCGGCTGGCTGGACCCCGAGGAGCCCGAGAACTCGGCTCGAACGGTGGAGCTGATGAGATTGAAGTACGTCGTGCTCACTTCGGTCGATCGCGACGATCTCGCAGATGGTGGAGCCGGGCATTACGCCGAGTGCATCCGCGCGGTCAAGCGCCGCAACCCCAACACCGCCGTGGAAGCATTGACACCCGACTTTCAAGGGGTGCTCGCGGATGTCGAGACGGTGGTGCAATCCGGCCTCGACGTGTTCGCGCAGAATATCGAGACCGTCCGTCGGCTGACCCATCCAGTGCGTGATCCGCGCGCGGGCTACGAGCAGACCCTTACTGTGCTGCAGCACGCCAAGCGTCACCGCGCCGGCGTGCTCACCAAGAGCAGCCTGATGCTCGGCCTCGGGGAGACCGACGAGGAGATCGAGCAGACGTTGCGGGACCTGCGCGCGGCCGAAGTCGACATTCTCACTCTCGGCCAGTACCTGCGTCCCACGGTGAACCACCTGCCGGTGCAGCGCTTCGTCACCCCGGCGCAGTTCGACCGGTATCGCGAGAGCGCACTCGCCCTGGGATTCCTCGAGTGTGTCTCCGGGCCTCTGGTTCGCTCGAGCTATCGGGCCGAGCAGGCCTTGAACCGCAACAATGCGGGTCTCGACAACACCCGGCTCGCCGCCGGATCCCCGTGAACGCCGCGCAGGCAGATCGCGCCGCAACGGAATACCTGGCGAATCCCCGCGCGCCGATGCCCGCGCCCTTGGTGCGCCGGCTCGGCCTGAAGGAGTACGAGCCCCTCTGGCGCGCGATGCAGCGCTTCACCGACGAGCGCACACCGCAGACTCCCGACGAGATCTGGCTGCTCGAGCATCCGCCCGTCTTCACCCTGGGAATGAACGCAAGCGCCACGCATGTCCTTTCACCCGGCGACATTCCCGTGGTGCAGATCGATCGCGGCGGCCAGGTCACGTATCACGGCCCAGGGCAGCTCGTCGTGTATCCGATGGTGGATCTCAGGCGCGCCGCACTGGGCGTGCGCGACCTGGTGACGGCGCTCGAGCGCGCGGTGATCGACTACGCGGCGACGCTCGGCATCGTGGCGCACTGCCGCCGCGGCGCGCCGGGTGTCTATGTCGATGAGCAAAAGCTGGCGAGCGTCGGCATCCGCGTGCGGCGCGGCGCCAGTTACCACGGCATCGCGATGAACGTCGTCAATGACCTCGAGCCGTTCAACCGCATCAATCCGTGCGGCTATCCGGGACTGACCATGGTCAGGCTGGCCGACCTGTGCGGTGTCGCCTCGGTGGAGATCGCCCTGGAGGGGCTGCTGCCGCACGTGTTGCGGCACCTGTACCGGGCGGAGCCCGTCTGACCCGTCAGCTCGATCGCTTCGGCAACGATGCGCAGCTCGCGCTGATCGCCTTCACCCTTGACGAGCCGATCTACGGCCCGGAGCTTGTGCCGCTCGCGGGCCGCGCTCTGGCGCTCAGATGAGCATCATCACCCCCTCGCAGGCCTTGAGATCGGCGGTGAGCGCCTCGATCTGCTCGCGGCTTTCGGCGATGAGGGTGTAGGAAATCGAAAGAAAATTGCCATTGCCGCTCAGGCGCTCGCTGACCCGCTCGGCATCGAGAAGCGGAACGTGGCGCAGCACGACGGCGTGCACCCGAGCGCGGAACTCGTCCGAAGGGCGGCCGATCACCTTGATCGGGTAGTCCGTCGGGAAGGTGAGCAGCGGCTCGCTCACCACGGCTGCCCCTGCAGCTCGAGCTTCCAGCGTTGGAACGCATCGTACACGCGGCGCCACAATGCGCCCGGCCGGCCTTCGCCCACGGGGCGGCCGTCGAGTCGCGTGACCGGCTGCACTTCGCGCGTGGCGGCGGAAATCCAGATCTCCTCGGCGCCGCGCAGCTCGGCCTCGGTTACCGGCGAGGCGCTCCATGGCACGCCGGCACGGGTCGCGAGCTCCTCCACCACCGTGCGCGTGGTGCTGGGCAGGATATCGCGGGAATTGGGGGGCGTGCGCAGCTCGCCGCCGATTACCGCATGCACTGCGGAGGCAGAAGCATCCGTGAGTTGCCCATCGCGCAGCAGAATGGTCTCCGCCGCCTCGGCGTCCACCGCCAGCTGGCGCAGCAGCACGTTGGCGAGCAGCGCGGTGGATTTGATGTCGCAGCGTCTCCAGCGGGTATCGGTTGCCGTTACACACGCGAGCCCTTCTGCCAGCACGGCCTGCGGCGTCACGGGCAGCGGCGCGGAAAAGGCGAAAATCGTGCGCCGGATGTCCGGGAGCGGCGCGTGATTGCGGCCGCTGTCGGCCCCGCGCGTCACCTGCCAGTAAAGATACTGCTCGCCGCCGTTGCGCTCGATGAGGGACGCGAATATCCCGCGCCACTGGTCTCGCGAGAGTGGATCACGCATGCGCAGCTCGGCGAGGCTGCGCGAGAGGCGCGTGCAGTGCGCCTCCAGGCGAAATGGCCTTCCGCCGTAGACCGGCATCACCTCGTAGACACCGTCGCCGAAGAGAAATCCCCGGTCGAGCGGCGAGATGCGCGCCTCGCGGATCGGCAGGTAATCGCCGTCGAGATAACAGATGGGGAAAGGCTCGGCCATCAGTGCGCGAACCAGAGCCGCACGTCATCCGACATACGCGTCAGCAATCCGCCCTCGGGCACGGGGGTGAGTGTGACGACCGGAATGCGTTTCACCACCTGGCCCGCGCCGTCGGTCACCGTCTCCGTGCCGACCACGGCCCCTGCCGCGAGCGGCGCCTCGAGCGGCCAATGGCTCCACTGGACGCTCGTAATGAATCGCGCATCGCGGCCGCTGGGCTCGGTCACGTAGACGGTCGCCGCTGTGCCGACCGGCGCGTAGCCGGCGGCGGAATCGTAGACGCGGGGCTTGGCGATGGGCGTGCGCGCCGTGGCGACCTGTTCGGTCCGGAAGAAGCTGTAGCCATAGTTGAGCAGCGCTTCGCTGTCTCTCAAGCGCGCGTTCCAGCTTTTCGCGCCGAGCACGACCGAGATCAGGCGCATGCCGTGCCGTTGCGCCGAGGCGATCAGGCAGTAGCCGGCCGCCTTGGTGTAGCCGGTTTTCAGGCCGTCCACCGACGGATCGGTCCACAGCAGCGTGACGCGGTTGCGCTGGGTGATGTTGTCCCAGGTGAACTTCTTGATCTTGAAGATGGCGTAATACTGCGGGAAGCCGCGGATGATCGCCGCGGTGAGCGTCGCCAGGTCGCGGGCCGTCGTGTGGTGGTCGGGCACGGGCAGACCGTTCACGTCCGCATAGTGCGTCGAGCGAAGGCCGAGCCGCGCGGCGTACTCGTTCATGAGCGAGACGAAGCCGGCCCGGGTGCCACCGACACGCTGGGCGAGCGCCACGGCCGCATCGTTCCCCGAGTCGACGATCAGGCCCTTCAACAGGTCGATCACCGGAATCTGGGTGCCCGGATTGATGAACATGCGCGAGCCGCCGGTGTGCCAGGCCGCCTTGCTGACGTTCACCGGCGTATCGAGGGTCAGCCGTCCGTCCTTCAGAGCCGAGAACACGATGTAGGCGGTCATGAGCTTGGTCAGGCTCGCCATGGGCCGCTGCTGATCGGGGTTCTTCGCGGCGAGGACCGCTCCGGTATCGAAGTCGATCAGGATGTAGGAGGCGGCATCGAGGGCGGGCGGCGGAGGCACCGGCACCGCGGCGGCCGCGGCGGTGGGATTGGCGGCGGCCATCGCGCCGGGAGCGGTCAGGGCGAGCGACAGCGCGGCGAGCAGCGCGACGGAAATCGGGCGGATCATCTTCTGCATTCTCCTCGAGCGGTGGCACGGCGCAAGATCAAGATGAGATCGCGCCAGCCGGATATGGTTCGGTGGATTCGCATCGGGCGCATCAGGGCTTGACCAGCTCGGCCCCCGGGTAGCCGAGCGCCGCCAGTTGCGCGGCGAGCGCATCGTACTGCGGCACGCCGCTCACCGGACCCACGCGCACCTTGTACAGTCGGCCGCCCGTGACCGATGGCGAGAGAATGAACGCTCTCGCGATGCCGGCGGCCTGGAGTCTGGCGACCACCCGCTGCGCATTGGCCGGCACGGCGAACGCGCCCACCTGGACGTAGAGCATCGGCGCGGGGCTCTCGGCGGACGCGGTGAGCACCTCGGGATTGCCCGGAGTGATGGCGCGCACCTCGACCATCGCCGTGCCCGTGCCCAGCATGCCGAGCTTGGCGGCGGCGACATAGGACAAGTCGATCAGACGATGGGCGACGAACGGACCGCGGTCGTCGACCTTGACGATGACGCTGCGGCCGTTGCCGAGGTCGGTCACGCGCACGAAGGTCGGCAGGGGCAGCACCTTGTTGGCCGCGGTCATGGCGTACATGTTGTACAGGTCGCCGTCGGAGGTGTACTTGCCGTCGAAGGTCGGCCCGTACCAGGACGCCACACCGATGCGATCGTAACCTTCGGCGCTGGCGAGCACGTAGTAGCGCCTGCCATCCACGTCATAGAAAGGCGGATTGCCCCTCGGCGCAGGCGGCAGATAGCGTGGCACGGCATTGGGGGTGGAGCGCCAGTCCGTGGGCAGATGCGGCAGCACCGTGGGGCTCGGCGCCGGAGGCCGCGTGGTGGCGCAGCCCGAGAGCAGCGCTCCCATGAAGAGCGCTGCGGGAAGCGCGGCAGACCCGGCGCGCGCCCTGCTCACTGGCCGCTCATCCGCTGCGCGATGGCCGCTGCCAGGTCATTCACCGTCATGGCATAGAGCGCACTGTCGTTGTAGCTCAGGATCACCCGGAAGTTCCGGAAGCCCGCGCGGTAGACGGGTCCCTCCTGGTCCTCGGCGAGCAGCAGCACCACGGGAGTGGCTCCGGGAAAGTCCCCCGCGATGGATGCACCTTGCTCGGCCAGGCCGCCGATCGTGCGATCGAGCGCCAGATCGTTCGGGTCGATCTGGAAGGTGGCTCCCGGCTCGACGGTCACCGGCGCCAGGACCGGACCGTCCGCCTGCCAGCCGTGCCCATGCAGGTAGTTGGCGACGCTCGCGAAGATGTCGTCCCAGTCCGTGAACAGATCGGGCGGCTGTCCGTGGGTGCTCACGGCATAACGCAGATAGGCCGAGGGCATGAACTGCATGGGTCCCATCGCCCCGGCGTACGAGCCTTTCACGGTGAGCGGATCCAGGCCGTCGCGATGCGCGAGCACGAGGAACTGCTCGAGCTCCTTCCCGAAGAATCGCTGGCGGGACGGATAGTCGAAGGCGAGAGTGGAGAGCGCATCGAGCACCCGGTAGGTGCCCGACCGGCGCCCATAATAAGTCTCGACCCCGAGGATGGCGACGATGTAGCGGGGCGCGACGCCCCACTCGGCGCCCGTGCGCTCGAGCGCCGCGCGATGTTCCCGCCAGAATTGCGCCCCGAGGGCGATCCGCTCCGGAGTCAGGAAGATCCGCCGGTACTGCCACCACTGAAGCACATGCTCCGCGGGGCGGTTCATCATGTCGATGATCTGAGGTTGCGCGCGGGCCTGGCGGAGCACGCGCAGCACCCAGCGGCGGTCGAGCGAGTCGCGCCGCGCGACCCGGGAGGCGAAATGGGTGAGCTGCGCGTGCGAGAAGGGCGCGGCGGCCTCGATTGCGGCGGCCGGCTGCGCGAGGAGGGCGAGCGCAAATAGAGCGGGCAGGATCGAGCGCGGCACGGGACAGGTGCTCCTCAGCCCATGAGCTTCCGGTGCGAATACAACGACATCAGAATACCGAAACCTGACAGCACCGTCACCACGGAGCTGCCGCCGTAGCTCACGAGCGGCAACGGTACGCCGACCACGGGCACGAGGCCGGTGGTCATGCCAGCGTTGATGAACACGTACACGAAGAAAGTGAGCGCCACGCTGCCGCCGAGGAGGCGCGAGAAGGTGTCGGGTCCCTGCATGGACAGGTAGAGCGAGCGGCCGACGATGAAGCCGTAGAGCAGCAGGAGACCGGCGAGTCCGAGCAGGCCGAACTCCTCGCCGATCACCGAGAAGATGAAGTCCGTGGTTCGCTCGGGCAGGAAGTCGAGCTGGGCCTGGCTGCCGGCCATCCAGCCCTTACCGAACACGCCGCCCGAGCCGATGGCGATCTGCGACTGGATGATGTGGTAGCCGGCGCCGAGCGGATCGGCCTGCGGATTGAGGAAGCTCACCAGGCGCTCGCGCTGATAGCCGTGCATGAAGCGCAGCCCCAGCCACACTCCGGCGACTGCGAGCAGCAGCAGCACCGCGATGACCCGTTTGCGCAGGCCCGCCAGGAACACCACGATGGCGCCGCCGGCACCGATCAGCATGGCGGTGCCGAGATCGGGCTCCTTGGCCACGAGCGCCACGGGTACCAGGATGATGAGACCGAGCAGAGCGAGATCGCTCCAGCGTGGCGGCAGCGGGCGCTCATGCAGATACCAGGCGCACATCATCGGCACCGCGAGCTTCATGAGCTCCGAGGGCTGAAAGTGGAACGGACCGATGTCGAGCCAGCGTTTGGCGCCCAAGTGCACATGGCCGACCGCCGCCACGGCGAGCAGCAGCAGGACCCCGAGGCCGTAGAGCCAGGGTGAGATGCGGCGCAGAACGTTGGGATTGACTCGCGCCAGGGCGAGCATGACGATCGCTCCCAACACCACGCGAAGCCCCGTACGCAGCAGCACGGACAAGCTCTCCGCGGAGGCGCTGTAGAGCACCACGAGCCCGTAGGCCGCGGCGATGCCCAAACCGATCGCGAGCGGCCCGTCGAGCTTCAGCGCGAGCAGCACCCGCGCCGCCCCGCTCAGCGTGCGGCGCGCCCGCGACTCCGTGGACACTTCTTCGTGGATCATGGCTTACGAGGCTCCGTCGCCAGTACGGCAGGCCCCATCGGAGGTGCCTTCGCGCGGGCCGATTCCTGCACCGGGGTGAGCGTGGCGGATACACCGGGAAGGACCCGTGCCCTGAGCCGTGCGGGCTCGGAGAACGGTCCGCGCCCGGGGTCGGGCCGCAGCTTGCCGTCGGGTCCGAGCAGGTAGGCGTCCATCACCTTGCGCGCAATCGGCGCGGCCCCCGTGGAGCCCCAGCCGGCATGCTCATCGAGTACGGCGACCGCGATGCGCGGATTGTCAGCCGGCGCGAAGGCGATGAACCACGCGTCGTCGCGCAGTTTCTCGAGCGTCCCCTTCACCTTGTAGCTTTCCTCATTGGAGGCTCCCTTCGCCTGCTCGCTGACCAATTGCGCCGTGCCGGTCTTGCCGGCGATGGGATAGGTGCTGTCGCGCAGTTGGTAGTACGCAGTGCCCCGGGGTTTGGTGGTCACACCGATCATGGCCTTGACGATCACCGTCCAGGAGGCGGCGCTGATCTGGGTAAGGTTGCCCTGCAGCACGGGGCGCTTCCAGTGGATCCTGCCCGTGCGTGAATTGCGGATCCCGGTGACCAGGCGGGGCCTGAAATTCAGGCCCCGGGCGGCCAGCATGGCAGTGTAGTGCGCCAGCTGCAGCGGCGTGGTGAGGAAGTAGCCCTGGCCGATGCCGAGAATCACCGTGTCGCCCGGGAACCACTCGCGCTGGGCTGGGTTTCTGAACCGCGTCGCCTTCCACGTCCGCGACGGCACCAGTCCCGGCAGCTCGCCCGGAATGTCGATGTCGGTGGGGCGGCCGAAGTCGAAGTTCGGCAGCCATGCCGAGATGCGGTCGATCCCCATCAAGTGGGCGAGGCGGTAGAAGTACACATCGCACGACATGATGATGGCCGTGCGCATGGTCATCGGGCCGCAATATTCGTGCATGGCGTTATGGTAGAGATGACCGCTGCCGGGCAGGTGATAGGCATAGCCGGCAAGCACCTCCTGGTGGGCGTCGATCACTCCGTCGGTGAGGGCTCCGAGGGCCAGCGCCGGCTTGATCGTCGAGCCCGAGGGGAGCTCGGCGCGCAGCGCCCGGTTGAACAACGGCTGGCGCGGATCCTCGAGCAGCGCCCGATACTCCTTCTCACTGATGCCGCGCGCGAACAGGTTGGGATCGAAAGACGGAGAACTCGCCATGGCGATCACATCGCCGTTCCACGGATTCAGCGCGACCACCGCCCCGTCGTGTCCATTGAGGAGGCTCTCGGCCACCCGCTGCACCTTGAGATCGAGCGAGAGAATGACATCGTCGCCCGGTGTGGGTGGCTCGACGTGCAGCTCCCGGCCGAGGGCGCCGGGTCTTTGCACCGGCCGGCCGAGGGCGTTCACCAGGATCTGGCGGTAGCCGTTGGTGCCGTGCAGCTGCTTCTCATAGGCCGCCTCGACGCCGGTCTTGCCGATCACCGCGGTGCCGGCGTAGGCCGCCTGATCGATGTGCTTCAAGTCGTTGGCGCTGATCGTGCCGACGTAGCCCACCGCATCGACGGCCAGCGGCCCAAACGGATACCACCGCGCCTGTCGCGGGCTGATGTCGATGCCCGGAAATTCGAAGCGCCGCGCCGCAAAGCGCGCCACCTCCTCGTCCGAGAGGTGCAGGCGGATCGGTACGGTGTCGAAGCTCTGGTGGGATTTGATGGTGCGGATCAGGTCGGGAACGTCTTCGGCCTGCAGCAATCCGAGCTTGACCAGCCGCGCGAGCGCGCCGCGCAGATTCGGCACCTCGTCGGGCGTCAGCACGAGATCGAAAGTCGGCTGATTCGAGGCGATGATTTCACCGTTGCGGTCGAGGATCAGTCCGCGCGCTGCCGCAATGGGTTCGGTCCGCACGCCGTTGGCCTGGGACAGCTGCGTGTAGTAATCGTGACGGACGATCTGCAGGTAGTAGAGTCGCCCGAGTACGCCGAGCCCGGCGAGCGCCATCAGGACGCCCGCGAGCCACACGCGGCGGTCGAACAGTCGCTGCTCGTGCCAATGATCCTTGATGCGGACGGGAGGCATTCCTGAGGGGTACTCTCGCTCAGGTACGTGGCCGGTAGCTTCGCGAGAGAAGGGCCGCCACGGCCGGCCACAGGAGTGCGCCGGTCGCGGTGGGCACCCAGCGCAGTGGGGTGGTCAGCGGGTGTCCGCTCCAACCGTCGACGGCGAAGAGGACGAATTCATACAGAACGAGCACTGCGAACACCATCAATGACTGCTGCAGCAGCGGCTTGGTTCGGATCCTCTGATGCTCGTGCACCCCGAGGTAGGCCACCAGCGCCACCGCGAGCGCATGCTCGCCCAGGACCGGCCCCTGGAAGGCATCGAGCAGCAGCCCCGAGAACCAGCCGAGCCCGATCCCGCCGGCGAACGGCGCCTGGATGGACCAGTAGAGCACGGTCAGCACCAGGAATTCCGGCCTCAGGATGGCGAGCCAGGCGGGCAACGGCAATAGCGTGAGGATGAGCGCGATCAGCGCTGTCTTGAATATCGCGCCGCCGGTGGAGGTACTCATGGCTTTCGCGGTCCCCCGGGTGGCGAGGACGCCTTCGGCTTCACCGCAGCGTGCGCGCCGGGCAGTTGAGCCGGCGCGGCCGGCCGCGCGGGCGCAGGTCCACCCGAGGCCGGCGTGCACATGGGCGCAGGCGTGCTCGGCTTGGGCGCGGGCAGGGGCTGGGCGGCGGGAACGCCGCTCGTGAGCTGACCGCCATTTTCCTTCAGCGGCGCAGCGGGGCTGCTCTGGCGGAACCACAGCAGTGTGACCTCGCGGTCGGTTTCGAGGTGCGCAAAGGGCACGGCCTGGACCCGCGCGAGCGGCTGAACGGCACCGGGATGCACATGAGTGACGCGCGCGACCGGATAGCCCGACGGAAACACTCCGCCCAGCCCCGAGGTGACGAGCACATCGCCCACCCGGATGTCGGCATTCGCCGGCAGGTACGGTAGCGCGATCGCCTGCGGATCCCCGGTCCCCACGGCGATGGTGCGATATCCCGTGCGTTCGATCTGCACCGGCAGATCGTGGTCGGGGTCGGTGATCAGCAGCACCTCGGCGCTCCAGGGTCCCACGTGCATGGTCTGGCCGACGACCCCGTAGTCATCGAGCACCACCTGGTTGCGGAACACGCCGTTGCGGGCGCCGCGGTCCACCAGGATGCGCTGGCGCAGACCGCCGAACTGGATATTGACGATGTCGGCCGGCAACCATCGCTCGGCCACCGGCGGCAGGGCCTTCTTCAGTCCGATGAGCGCGGCATTTTCGGCTTCCACGGCCTCGAGACGCAGCGAGCGTATCTCGAGATCGCGCACTCGCGTGCGCAGGCGCTGATTCTCGGCCTCGAGCGCATCGCGCGCGGCGAAATCGCTCTTGATCCAGCGCCACGCCGTCACGGGGGAGTTCAGTGCGGTCTCGACCGGATAGGTGATGGCCTGCAGACCGTAGCGGATCCGCTCCAGCCAGTCGAGGCGCTGATCGAGCACCATGAGCACGATCGACACGAGCGCGTACAGGAAGAAGCGAAAGCCGGCGGCGCCGCCACGATTTCGCGCGGATCCCCGGGTGCCGAAGAACGCCACGGCGCGCGGGCTCGGGCTACTCGAGCCCGAAGTGGCCGGGGCCCATTTCGTCCATCAGTTCGAGAATGCGTCCGCCACCGCGGGCCACGCAGGTCAGCGGATCATCCGCCACGACTACCGGCAGGCCCGTCTCTTCGGTCAGGAGCTTGTCGATGTCGCGCAAAAGCGCGCCGCCGCCCGTGAGCACGATGCCGCGTTCGGCGACGTCCGCACCGAGCTCGGGCGGGGTCTGCTCGAGCGCCTGTTTGACGGCGCTGACGATGTTCTGCAGCGGCTCCTGGAGCGCCTCGAGGATCTCGTTGCTGTTGAGCGTGAAGGCCCGGGGCACACCCTCGGAGAGATTGCGGCCCTTCACCGAAAGCTCGCGGACCTGCTGCCCGGGATACGCCGAGCCGATCTCGATCTTGATGCGCTCCGCGGTCGCCTCTCCGATGAGGATGCCGTAATTGCGCCGTACGTAGCTCATGATCGCCTCATCGAAGCGATCGCCGCCGATCCGCGCGGAGTTGGCGTAAACTACGCCATTCAGCGAGAGCACGGCCACCTCGGAGGTGCCGCCGCCGATATCGAGGACCATCGAGCCGCGCGCCTCGTGCACCGGCAGGCCTGCGCCCACCGCTGCAGCCATTGGCTCGCTCACGATGGCGACGGTGCGGGCGCCCGCTCCCTCGGCGGACTCGCGGATGGCGCGGCGCTCGACCTGGGTCGAGCCGAAGGGCACGCACACCAGCACCCGCGGCGAGGGCCTGAGCATGCGGTTGCCATGCACCTTGTTAATGAAGTACTGAAGCATCTTCTCCGTATAGGTGAAGTCGGCGATCACGCCGTCCTTCATGGGCCGCACGGCCGTGATGTGCCCCGGCGTGCGGCCGAGCATTCCCTTGGCCTCGGAGCCGACGGCGACGATGATCTTGCCGCCGCGGGACGGTTCGTCCTGCACGGCGACGACCGAGGGCTCGTTGAGGACGATGCCCTTGTCGCGGACATAGATGAGGGTGTTGGCCGTCCCCAGGTCGATCGACAGATCGCTGGAGAAGTAGCCGCGCAAGCGTTTGAACATGAAGCGTCCGGATGCGGAGTGGGGCGTGGAACCGAGCGCCAGCCCGAGGCGGGCGCTGCTCGCAAAGTGGCGCGTAATCTAGCAACCGACAGGACATTCAGCAAGACAACATGTATGATTTCTAGCCGCAATTCTCGCTTTGCCGACACCCGCATGGCCCTTACCCGCGCCCAAGTCGAAAACATCGCCCACCTGGCTCGCCTCGAGCTCGATCCGGCCGAGATCCCCGCCTTCCAGGACAAGCTCTCGCGCATCGTCGATTTCATCGGCGAGCTCGACCGGGCCGATACCGCCGGGGTCGCCCCGATGGCCCATCCGCTGCCCGGGCTTGCGCAGCGGCTGCGGCCCGATGCGGTCACCGAGGCCGATGCGCACCCGCTCTACCAGCAGAATGCGCCCCAGGTCGCCGCGGGGCTCTACCTGGTTCCCAAGGTGATTGAGTGACATGATTCACAGGCACACCCTAGCCCGGCTCGCAGCCGAGCTGCGCGCCCGGAAGCTCTCGAGCGTCGAGCTGGCGCGCGCCTACCTCGAGCGTATCCAGGCGAGCCAGCCGCTTCTCAATGCCTTCATCTCGATTACCGCCGAGCAGGCGCTTGCCGCTGCGAGCGCGGCCGACGCGGCGCTCGCCCGTGGGGAGGGCGGGGCGCTCACGGGCGTGCCCATCGGCCACAAGGACCTCTTCTGCACGGCGGGCGTGCGCACCACGTGCGGCTCGCGGATGCTAGAGAATTTCGTCTCGCCCTACGATGCCACGGTGGTCTCGCGACTCCGGGCCTCGGGCGCCGTCATGCTCGGCAAGCTCAATATGGACGAGTTCGCCATGGGCTCCTCGAACGAGACCAGCTATTTTGGCCCGGTGCGCAATCCCTGGAATACCGACCTGGTGCCGGGCGGCTCCTCGGGGGGCTCGGCCGCGGCGGTCTGTGCGCGACTGCTGCCCGGGGCGACGGCCACCGATACGGGAGGCTCGATCCGCCAGCCCGCCGCGCTCTGCGGCATCACGGGGATCAAGCCAACGTACGGCCGCGTGTCCCGATACGGCATGATCGCCTTCGCGTCCAGCCTGGATCAGGGCGGCGTGGTGACCGCAAGCGCCGAGGATGCGGCCCTGATGCTGCGCGAGATGGCTGGTTTCGACCCGCGCGACTCGACCAGCGTCGATACGCCGGTGCCGGATTACGTGGCGGGACTGGATGCGCCTCTCGAGGGACTGAAAATCGGCCTGCTCAAGGAGTTCTTCGACGCAGGGCTCGATCCGGACAACGAGCGCTGCATCCGCGAAGCGCTCGCGGTCTTTACGCGCCTCGGCGCCAAGGTCCGGGAGGTGAGCCTGCCGAATATCTCCCTGTCGGTGCCGGCGTACTACGTCGTGGCCCCGGCGGAGTGCTCCTCGAACCTGGCGCGCTATGACGGCGTGCGATTCGGTCATCGCTGCAAAGAGCCGCGCGATCTGACCGATCTCTACAAGCGCTCTCGCTCCGAAGGTTTCGGCGCGGAGGTCAAGCGGCGCATCATGACCGGCACCTACGTGCTGTCGGCCGGCTACTATGACGCCTACTACCTCAAGGCGCAGCGGGTCCGGCAATTGATCGCGGCGGACTTCCAGCGCGCCTTCGCCGAGGTGGACGTGCTCATGGGGCCGGCGACGCCGACGGCCGCGTTCGCGATCGGAGCCAAGACCGCCGATCCCATCACCATGTACTTGAACGACATCTACACCATCAGTGCCAACCTGGCGGGCGTGCCGGCCATGTCCGTCCCCTGCGGGTTCGCACAGGGCCTGCCCGTCGGCCTGCAGATGATCGGGCCTCATTTCGCCGAGCAGCGGCTGCTCCATGCGGCGCACCGCTATCAGCTGGAAACGGACTGGCACCTGAGGATCCCGGAGCGCTTCGCATGACAGAATCGTCGGGAACGATTTTGGACGCCGCGCAGCAGCGGCCCCGCAGGGGCGAGTCTCAGGATGGGACGAGCACCGGCTGGGAAACGGTCATCGGGCTCGAGATCCACGCCCAGCTCGCCACCCGCTCGAAGATCTTCTCCGGAGCCTCGACCGCCTACGGCGCCGCCCCCAACTCCCAGGCCTGTCTCGTCGACCTGGGATATCCGGGCGTGCTGCCGGTGCTCAACGCCGAGGCCGTTCGCATGGCCGTGCGCTTCGGACTCGCGATCGGGGCGCGCATCGCCCGCCAATCGGTCTTCGCCCGCAAGAACTACTTCTACCCCGACCTTCCCAAGGGCTATCAGATCAGCCAGTACGAGCTGCCCATCGTGGCGCAGGGCGCGATCGACATCGTGCTCGAGGATGGCTCGATCAAGCGTATCGGCGTCACCCGGGCGCACCTCGAGGAGGATGCCGGCAAGTCGCTGCACGAGGGTCTGCCCGGGCTCACCGGCATCGACCTCAATCGCGCCGGGACGCCGCTCATCGAGATCGTATCGGAGCCGGAGCTGAGGTCCGCCCGCGATGCGGTTGCGTACATGAAGAAGGTGCACACCCTGGTGCGCTACCTCGAGATCTGCGACGGCAACATGCAGGAGGGCTCGTTCCGCTGCGATGCCAATGTCTCGGTGCGCCGCCAGGGCTCGGAGAAGCTCGGCACGCGCGCCGAGATCAAGAACGTCAATTCCTTCCGGTACGTCGAGAAGGCCATCCAGTACGAGGTGGCCCGGCAGATCGACATCCTCGAGTCCGGTGGCAAGGTCGTGCAGGAGACCCGCCTCTACGATCCGGACAAGGGCGAGACGCGCTCCATGCGCTCGAAGGAGGAGGCGAACGACTACCGTTACTTCCCCGATCCGGACCTGCTGCCGGTCGAGCTCGACGAGCAGTACATCGAGGCGGTGCGCGCGGCGCTGCCCGAGTTGCCCGACGCCAAAGCGGCGAGATTCGTCGCGCAATACGGACTGCCGGCCTACGATGCCGGCGTGCTCACCGCAAGCCGGGAGCTCGCCGATTACTACGAGGCGGTGGCGCGCGCCGTGCCCGGTGAGCCCAAACTCGCCGCGAACTGGGTGATGGGCGATCTCGCCGCAGCGCTCAACAAGGAAGGTCTCGACATCGATGCGGGCCGGATGCCGGCCGGGCGTCTGGCGGGGCTGCTCGCGCGCATCGCCGATCAGACCATCTCGGGCAAGATCGCGAAGGAGGTGTTCGAGGCGATGTGGTCGAGCGGCGAGAGCGCGGACAGCATCATCGACACCAAGGGGCTCAGGCAGATCACCGACACCTCGGCCATCGAGCAGGCCATCGAAGCGGTCATGGCGAGGAACCCGGCGCAGCTTGCCGAGTATCGCTCGGGCAAGGACAAGCTGTTCGGCTTCTTCGTCGGACAGGTGATGAAGGCGACGCAGGGCAAAGCCAATCCTGCGCAGCTCAATGAGCTGCTCAAGAAGAAGCTGCCGGGATGAGGTCGTCCGCCACGTGCCCGAGCCCGGGTGCAGCGGATGAGCGGTTGAGTATTCGCCGTCCACGCCCCATGTTGAGCCCATGAGCTCAGATCCACTGTCCGACCATGTGCGGCGTTTCATCGTCGAGCACCAGCCCGTGCGCGGGCACTGGGTCCATTTGAAGGGCGCCTGGCGCGACTTGCGCGCTCACAGCGATTACCCCGCGCCCGTGCGCTCGCTCCTCGGCCAGGCCGTTGCCGCCTCGGTGCTGCTCGCGGCCACGTTGAAGTTCCGCGGCCGGTTGACTTTGCAGCTTCAGGGCAATGGCGCCGTCAGCCTGATGGTCGCCCAGTGCACCCACGACTTTCGCGTGCGCGCCATCGCACACTTCGATGAAGGGCAGCTCGAGGCCGTCACCGCCGAGCATGCGCCGAGCGGGGCGACTTTCCGCTCCCTCGCCGGCAGCGAGGGACGATTCACGGTCACCATCGAGGCTGATGAGCGCAGCCTTCGCTACCAGGGCATCGTGCCGCTCACCGGACAGTCGCTCGCCGAGTCGCTGGAGGCCTATTTCGATGCGTCCGAGCAGCTCCCGACGCGCGTGCGGCTCGCGGCCGACGACGAGCACAGCGCGGGGCTGTTGGTCCAGAGGCTGCCGGAGGCGGGCGAGCAGGCGGGTGAGGCGTGGGATTCGGCGCAGCGGGGCTTCGAGCGCCTGACCGCGAAAGACCTGCTGC
>JAJYDK010000073.1 GCA_021777555.1 Pseudomonadota bacterium
GGGCTCAATACCGGGCTCATCTCCACCGAGCTCGCCCCCTTCGGGGGCATCAAGGAGTCGGGCATCGGCCGCGAGGGCTCCCGCCACGGCATCCTCGATTACACCGAAATCAAATACGTGTGCATGGGGATCTAGCGCGCCAAGCGGTTCCTTGCGGAAGAACGCGTCGCGGTTGACAATCGGGGCGCATCCGCAAACCGCATGTCGCCCGCCCCGCCCCGCACCATGTACGTGCCCACCCATTTCTCCGTGTCAGACGAAGAAGCGCTGTTCCGGCTCATCCGGGAGAATCCTCTGGGTGTTCTCGTCACGAATGGCCGTGTCGGGCTCGATGCCAACCACGTGCCCTTCGAGCTGGATCCGAAAGAAGGAGAGCGGGGCGTGCTCCGCGCGCACGTCGCGCGCGCGAATCCGGTCTGGAAGGACGTCGTGAAGGGCGCAGAGGTGCTGGTCGTCTTCCGCGCCGAGCACGCGTACGTTTCCCCGAATTGGTTCCCGAGCAAGCACGAGTTCCACAAACAGGTGCCGACCTGGAACTATCGTGTCGTGCACGCCCACGGCAACATCACGATCCGGGACGAGGAGCCGTTTCTGCGCGCCCTGGTGGCACGGCTCACCACCGTCCACGAAGCGACTCGACCCGAGCCCTGGAAGATGAGCGACGCGCCCGAAGACTACATCGAGGCGATGCTGCGCTCGATCGTCGGCATCGAGATCGCGATCAACAGGCTGGTCGGCAAGTTCAAGCTGAGCCAGAACCGGGAGCTGCGTGATCGGCTCAGTCTGGGCGAGGCTCTGAAGAAACAGGGTGACATCGCGCTCGGTCAGGCCACGCTGGACTCGATCGAGGCGCCGAAATAGCCGGCGCGGCGTCGCGCCGCCCTTAGCGCCCCGCACCGGCCATCGTTGAGCGCAGCCAGCGTCGAAAGCGGCTCACTCCACAGGACTGCCACCGGTCGGCTCGCGCCGTGAACACATAGGACCCCAGCGCGACCTCGGTGCTCACCCCGGCCGCCGGCCAGGCCACCGCGAGGCGGCCGGCCGCCAGATCCTCCGCGAGCAGCAGCCTGTTGGCGAGAGCAACTCCCTGGCCCCGCCGGGCCGCCTCCAGGGTGATCTGCGCGGGCCACAGACGCGGCCCGCGCAGAGGTCGGGAAAGCTGCACACCGTAAGCGCTCAGCCATTGGTACCACTGGGTGTCGTCCTCCTCGTGCAGCAGCGGGACGCACAGCAGATCAGCCGCTTCCCGCACGGGCGGCAGCGTGGCAATCAGCCCGGGACTCGCCACCGCCAGCACCGGTGGCCGGGCGAGCTCGAGCCGTCGGACACCCCCTGTCGTCACCGCCGCCGTGACGCGCTCATTGCCCGCGACATACCCAATGTCGGCATCGGCCTCGTAGCGGGTGAAGTCCGGGCTCTGATGGCTCGATTGCAGCTCGAGCTCGATATCGGGATTGGCGGCGTGGAAGCTCTCCAGCCGGGAGGTCAGCCACGCCGAGGCCAGGCCCGGGATGCACCAGATGCGCAGGCGCCGCTCGGCGCCATCCTGCATCAGCCCCGCCGCGGCATTCGTCAGCTCCGCGATCGCCGGCGAGATCCGCCCGAGGAATCGAGCGCCCTGCGCCGTCAGCGCGACGCTGCCTTTGGCGCGGTGCACCAGCTGCACACCGAGGTGCATCTCCAGAGCCCGCAGGTGGCGACTGACCACCGCATGGTCGAGGCCGAGTGCCTGGGCCGCCCGCCGGATACCGCCGAGCCTTCCGACCGCCTCGAATGCGCGAAGCGCCGCGAAAGGCGGCAGCTGCGGGCGCTCGCCGGTCATTCAGTGCGCCTCGTCCCAGTTGGCGCCCGAGCCGACCTCGACGCGCAGGGGCACCCGCAGCGTCGCCGCATCCGTCATGAGTCTGCGGACCTCCGCGATCACGGAGTCGACGGACTCCGTGGGCACCTCGAGCACCAATTCATCGTGCACCTGCATGATCAGGCGTGCCGGCGCGCCGCCGAGGCACCAGGCGTCCACGGCGATCATGGCGCGCTTGATGATGTCAGCGGCGGTGCCCTGCATGGGCGCGTTGATGGCGCTGCGCTCGGCATACTGGCGGGTCTGTTGGTTGCCGGAGCGGATGTCGGGAAGATACAGCCGCCGGCCAAACACCGTCTCGACAAACCCCCGCTCGCGGGCCTGGGCGCGCGTCTCGTCCATGAAGCGGCGGACCCCTGGATAGCGCTGGAAGTAGCGCTCCACATAGCGCTGGGCCGAGCCGCGGTCGATGCCGAGCTGGCGTGCCAGGCCGAAGGGCGACATGCCGTAGATCAGCCCGAAATTGATGGTCTTGGCGAGCCGCCGCTGATCGGCTCCGACCGATTCGAGCGGCACGCCGAACACCTCGGCCGCGGTGGCCTGGTGGACATCGCGCTCCTCGGCGAAGGCGGCAAGCAATCCCTCATCGCCCGACAGGTGCGCCATGATGCGCAGCTCGATCTGCGAATAATCCGCCGCCACCAGCCGGCAGCCGGGCGCCGCGACGAAGGCCTGGCGGATGCGTCTGCCTTCGGGAGTGCGGATCGGGATGTTCTGCAGGTTCGGATCGGTGGAGGACAGCCGGCCCGTCTGTGCCACCGCCTGATGATAGGACGTGTGGATGCGGCCCGTGTCGGGATTGATCAGCTCGGGGAGTTTCTCGGTGTAGGTGGACCTGAGCTTGGCGAGCGCACGGTACTCGAGCACCGTGCGGGGCAGAGGGTAGGATGCCGCCAGCTCCTCCAGGACGTCCTCGGCCGTGGACGGCTGGCCCTTCGGCGTCTTGCGCCGCACCGGCAGCCCGAGCTTCTCGAACAGCACCTGCTGGAGCTGCTTGGGCGAGTCGATGTTGAATTCCGATCCCGCCTCGTGGTGCGCCCGCTGGATGAGATCGACGAGTTTCAGTGCGATCTCGGCGCTCTGGGCGCGCAGCCTCTCGGGATCCACCCGCACGCCATGGCGCTCCATGCGCTGCAGCACGGGCACCAGCGGCTGCTCGATGGTCTCGTAGAGCCGCTCGAGGGCCGGCAGGCCGGTGATTTTCGGCCACAACACGTGGTGCAGGCGCATCGTGACGTCGGCGTCCTCCGCGGCGTACTCAGCGGCCTTCTCGAGGGGCACCTGGGCGAAGCCGATCTGTTTCGCGCCCTTGCCGGTGACGTCCTCGTAGGTGATGGTGTGCAGACCGAGATAGTGCCGTGCGGTGGCGTCCATATTGTGTTGTGTCGCAACGCTGTTCCATACGTACGACTCGAGCATGGTGTCGTACCGCATGCCCTCCAGCCGGACGCCGTGGTTGGCGAGCACGTGCGCATCGTATTTCAGATGGTGACCCACCTTCGGTCTCGCGGGATCCTCGAGGACGGGCCGCAGCGCGGCGAGCGCCTCGGCGCGATCGAGCTGGGGGGGCGCCCCTTCATATGCGTGCGCCAGCGGCATGTAGGCCGCATCACCTGGTGTGACGCAGACCGAGACACCGACGATCTCGGCCCGCATGTAATCGAGGCTGGTGGTCTCGGTGTCGAAGGCGATCAGCTCGGCCGTGCGCATCTTCTCCAGCCAGCGATCGAGCTCCTCGCGTGTCAGAATGATCTCGTAATGGCGAGCCGTCTGGTGCGCGCCGTCCGGCGCCGTGAGCGCAGGTGCGGTCGACTCCTCCCCGTCGGCCTGCGCCGTGGTGGCGGCCTCCGCCGAGGCATCGCCTTCTTCGATCTGGCGCAGCAGTGAGCGCAGCTCGTACCTCGTGTACAGCTCGCGCAGCCGCTGGAGGTCCGGGGGCGAGGGCTCGAGGTCGTCAAGCTTCACGGGCAGGTCGACCTCGGTGTGGATGGTGGCGAGCTGGCGAGACAGCTCCAGCGTGGCGAGGCCCGCGCGCAGATTCTCGCCGACCTTGCCGCTCACCTCGTCCACGTGCGCGATGAGATTGTCCAGGGTGCCGTACTGGCCGAGGAGCTTCGCCGCGGTTTTCGGGCCGACCTTGTCGATCCCCGGAATGTTGTCCGAGCTGTCGCCCACCAGGGCGAGGTAGTCGATGATCTGTTCCGGAAAGACATCGAACTTGGTCTTGACGCCGGCGCGATCGAGCACCGTGTTGCTCATCGTGTTGATCAGGGTGATCGACTGGTCGACCAGCTGCGCCATGTCCTTGTCGCCGGTCGAGATGAGAACCCGCCCGCCGCTTTGCGCGGCGCGGCGCGCCAGAGTGCCGATCACATCGTCCGCTTCCACGCCCTCGATGCGCAGCAGCGGCAGGCCTTGGGCGGCAATGGCGGCAAGCAGTGGTTCGATCTGAGAGCGCAGGTCATCGGGCATCGGGGGCCGGTGCGCCTTGTATTCGGCGAACAGCTCGTCGCGGAAGGTGCGCCCCGGCGCATCGAAGACCAGAGCGAGGCGCTTCGGCCGGCACTCCTTCAGGAACTTGGAGAGCATGTTCAGCACGCCGAACAGCGCTCCGGTGGGCTCGCCGCGCGAATTGGTGAGCGGCGGCAGGGCGTTGAAGGCCCGGTAGAGATAGGACGAGGCGTCGATCAGGATGAGATCGGGGGGGGAATCGGACATGAGGTCAGTATAGCGAATGCCGGTTGCCCTCCCGTCCATCCGCGGGGGCGCCAGGCCGCTCACCGGCCTTGAGGCGGCGTAGCCTGCTGTTGCTTCTTGTTCTGGGTCTTCGCGTCCGGGGCCTGCGGGGATCCCGGGCCAACCTTGCTGGCCGGCGCCGGGTGGGTCACTACGGCGGCGTTCTGCTGCGGCAGATAGAGCGGTCCCTTGAAGCCGCAGGCCGCGCACCCGAGCGCGGCGGTCGCGGTGGCGAGGAGGATTCGAGCATTCATGGACGAGTGCGCCTCAAGGCGCCGAGGCCCGGCGCGGCACCACGGCCATGGTCAGCCGCGACACGCAGGTGAGCCGGCCCTGCTCGTCCCGGACCTCGATGCCCCAGACGTGGCTGCGGTGGCCGATGTGGAATGGCCGGGCGGTGGCGGTAACTACGCCGGCGCTCACCGGGCGCAGATGGTTGGCATTGATCTCCTGTCCGAGGCACATGAAGCGCTCCGGATCGACGCACAGGCCGGCCGCAACGCTGCCGACGCTCTCGGCGAGCGCCGCGGAGACTCCGCCATGCAGGATGCCGTAGGGCTGGTGCAGATCCGGCGTCACCCGCATCGTGGCGCGCAGGTAATCGGAGCCGACTTCGGTGATGCGGATGCCGATGCGCTCGGCGAAGGTGCCGGCTGCCATGCTTCCTAAGGACTCGGGTGTGACGTCACGGTGCCAGATGCTCATGCAGAAGGATTCTAGCGGGCCCGCGCGGAGCCGTCTCGGGCCTTTCCGGGCATGTCCCGCCGTGGCACTCTTGCGCCATCGAGGCACCCGCGGGTCCGTGCACGTCATGAAGCTCTACACCTATTTTCGCAGCTCCGCGGCCTACCGCGTGCGCATCGCCCTCAATCTCAAGGGCATCCCGTTCGAATCAATCGCGGTGGATCTGCGCCCGGGGATGCACCGCAGTCCGGCTTACCTCGCGATGAATCCCCAGGGCCTGGTGCCCGCCCTGGAGGACGGCGGCACGGTCTTCAGCCAGTCGCTCGCCATCCTGGAGTACCTGGAAGAGACGCATCCGCAGCCGCCGCTCCTGCCGCATGCGCCCGGGGACCGCGCCCGCGTCCGCTCACTGGCGCTCTCCATCGCCTGCGACCTGCATCCGCTCAACAATCTGCGCGTGTTGAATTACCTGCGCTCGCCCCTGGGGCAGGATGAGGCCTCGGTCAACGCCTGGTACCGACATTGGATCGCCGAAGGCTTGCGCGGCCTGGAAGCGGAAACGAGCCGCCTGGGTGACGGCCGCCACGCCTTCGGCGGCGGCATCACCCTGGCGGACGTGTGCCTGGTGCCGCAGATGTTCAACGCCCGCCGTTTCAACTGCGATCTCGCGCCCTACCCGACGCTGCGAGCGATCAGCGAGCACCTGGAGTCGCTCCCCGCCTTCGCGCGCGCAGCGCCCGCTGCGCAGCCGGACGCCTGTTGAGCGGCCAATGCCTCAGCGGCCCGAGCCGCTCTTGTCCGGCTCGAAGAGTTCGGCCTTGAGGCGGAAGGTGGCGGAGATGTCCTCGTCGCCGTGACCGCGGGCAATCAGCTCGGCATACTCGGCCAGCATGCGCTCGACCACCGGGAGGGACACCCCGAAGCGCGCCGCCATGTCGCGGCAGATGGCCAGATCCTTGGCGTGCAGGCGCACGCGGAAGCCCGCCGGGTAGCTGCCCCGCACCATGTTGGGCGCGCGGTGCACGAAATACCAACTCGAGCCGGCGCCCTTGCCGAGCGTGTCGATGAGCTTCTCGAGCGGCAGTCCCTGCGCGCGCGCGAAGGCCATCGCCTCCGAAACCGCCTCGATGATGCCGGCGCACATGATCTGGTTGGTGGCCTTCGCCGCCTGGCCGCTGCCGACGGGCCCGAACAGGGTGACGGTGCGGCCCATGGCCTCGAGTATCGGCCGCGCCCGCTCGAACGCCTCGGGAGCGCCTCCGGCCATGACGGCGAGCGTGCCTTCCCGCGCGCCTTCCACGCCTCCGCTCACCGGGCAATCGAGAAACTCCGCCCCGCCGCGCTGCAACAGCTCGGCGGCCCGGCGCGCCGTATCGGCGGCGGTGGTCGAGCAGTCGATCATCAGCGAGCCCGCCGCCAGTGCGGGCGCGAGGGCCCCGGCGACTTCCAGCACATCGGCATCCGCGGAAACGCAGCTCACCACCGCATCAACGCCGGCCGCGAGCTGCGCCAGAGTGGCCGGCGCCTGGAGGCCGAGCTCCGCGGCGAGGGCCCCGGCTTTCTCGCTGGTGCGGCTCCACACCGAGGTCAACAGTCCCGCGCGATGGAGGTTGCGGGCCATGTGGGCACCCATCGCACCGAGTCCGACGAATCCTACCCGCATGATGGCGGCACCCCTCGATGCGGCCGGACTGGCCGCGGGCGTCACTATAGAGCCTCGGCGGTGAAAATCGGAATCCGTCGCCGCCGGAAATCCCAAGGCCGCGGCGCTCCGCGGCAGACGATCAGCCCGATTGGGCTCCGCAGAGCTTGTCCATGGTTTCCTTCGCCTTGACCCGCGCGGCGTCGGCCTTGGCGTCGGAGAAGTAGTGCCGCTGGCCGCTCTTGTCGACCGTAAAGAGGCGGCGCGCGTAGATCAGGCGGTTGTAGACCGCTTGCGCCTGCTTGCACCGCTGGCCCTGCAATTTTGTTTCCTGGGTCTGCACGGCGCGCTCGTCCGCCCGCTTCTGGATCAGCTGGTCCGCCGCCTTGCTCTCGGCGGCGAGCCCCTCCATGGCATGGGATGAGCCGCCGCCCTTCAGCGACTCGGTCGTGCTCATCACGAGCTTGGCGCCCGCGACCCACTGATCGCTGTAGTGCACGACGCCGTGCTTGTCGACCCAGCGATAGACATCGGCCCGCGCCAGGCCGAGCGTTCCGGCCAGCAGGGCCGCTGTGAGTGTGAGGCAGATCGCGGTGCGCGGCATAGGCGTCTCCGGCGTGGTGATCCCGATCGAAGCGCCATTCTAAGCCCGATAATCCGGGTCGGGGGTGAACGCCGGCACATCGCCGTCAGATAAAGAAAGCCCCGGACCGCGTCGCGGGCCGGGGCTTCCAATGAGTCCTTGGCGGCCGAGGCTCACATGTCGTAGGCGCGCTCGCCGTGGACGGTGATGTCCAGGCCCTCGCGCTCTTCATCCTCGCTGACGCGCAGACCGACGGTCCACTTGATCAGGTAGAAGCCGATGGCGGCCACCACGGCCGTCCAGATGACCACCACGGCCACGGCCTTGGCCTGGATGAGCAGCTGCGCCCAGATGCCGGGGTAGGCGCTGCCGCCCGGTCCGCCGAGCGCCGGGTCGTTGAAGATGCCCGTGGTGAGGGCGCCGAAGATGCCCCCGAGCGCATGCACGCCGAAGACATCCAGCGCATCGTCGGTGCGGATCATCTTCTTGAGGCCCGTGACGCCCCAGAAGCACAGTGGTCCAACGCCGAGGCCGATCAGGAAGGCCCCCGGGATGCCCACGTTGCCGGCCGCCGGCGTGATGGCGACGAGACCCGCCACCGCGCCCGAGGCCGCGCCGAGCATCGAGGGCTTGCCCTTGATGATCCACTCGGTGCCCATCCAGGTGAGCACCGCGCAGGCGGTGGCGAGGTAGGTGTTCAAGAAGGCGAGGGCCGCGGAGCCGTTGGCCTCGAGGGCGGAGCCCGCGTTGAACCCGAACCAGCCGAACCACAGGAGTGAGGCGCCGATCATGGTCATCGTCAGGCTGTGCGGTGGCATCGGCTCCCTGCCGAGACCGATGCGATTGCCGAGGATGACGGCGCCCACCAGGCCTGCGATGCCGGCGTTGATGTGCACCACGGTGCCGCCCGCGAAATCGAGCGCGCCCCAGTTCGCCAGCAGTCCTCCCACGGGGTGCTCGGCCGGGTTGGTGTCGAGGCCCGGCACGTACCACACCATGTGCGCGACCGGGCAGTAGCAGAAGGTGAACCAGAACGCGAGGAAGAGCAGGATGCCCGAGAACTTCACCCGCTCGACCAGGGAGCCGAGAATCAGACAGCAGGTGATGGCGGCAAAGGTGGCCTGGAAGGCGACGTACACGAGCTCATTCAGCACGACGCCCTTGTCGAAGGTGCCGATCGTCGAGAACGCGCCGGTCGCGGGATCGAAGGTGCCGGCGAGGAACACCCGGGAGAGTCCTCCGATGAACTCGTTGCCCGCGGTGAAGGCGAGTGAGTAGCCGTAGATGCACCACAGGACGGTGATCAGGGAGAAGCCGACAAACACCTGCATCAGCACCGAGAGCATGTTCTTGGTGCGCACCAGACCTCCGTAGAACAGGCCGAGCGCCGGTACCGACATCAGCAGCACCAGGGCGGTGGAGGTCATCATCCAGGCCATGTCCCCCTTGTCCGGTGTAGGCGCGGCGGCGCCGGCCCAGGCCAGGGTGGGGCCCAATGCCCCAAGGGCCGCGGCCCCCGTCATGAAAAGGGCTTTGAAGTCTTTTGGAGCGATACGCATGTTTTCTCCCGGGGCGGTTCTCGTGCGGCGCGCGTTTCTCGGCGATCGGGCCACAATTGGGGACTCCACGACCGCTCTCGAGACGCGTAAGCTGGCGACTCGGGCCATGGTGCAGAAACCGTGCCACCGGGTTTTTCAGTGCAGTTTCCGGGGCTTGCGTCGCATCCGCTCCGCAAGCCGCACTGATTTGGTGCGGTCCTTGAGCCCTTTCGCCCCAAACCGGGGCGCGTACAGTGAGGTGAGTCAGAATGGACATTCCTGGTCTCGATGCGATCGCCCGCCGGCTCGCCGAGAGCGTTCCGCCCGCCCTGCGCACCCTGCAGCAGGACCTCGAGAGCAATTTCAGGGCCGTGCTGCGCGCGAGCCTCGGCAAGCTCGATCTGGTGACGCGGGAGGAATTCGACACCCAGACGCGGGTGCTGCAGCGCACTCGTGAGCGTCTCGCCGAGCTCGAGGCGAGACTGCAGGCGTTGGAAGGGACCGGGTCGCCTTCCGCCCACTAAAGGGGGCGCACCGGGTTCGCGCCCGGTGCTGCCCACGGCAGCGCGGACTCATCCCATGGCGCCCTTGGTCGCGCGCCTGGCCTGCCGGGCCCAGGTGGGTCTTTCTGCCCCACCGGTACAGGTGGAGGTCACGCTCGCAAGCGGCCTGCCGGTCTTCTACATCGTCGGCCTTCCGGCGACGGTCGTGAAGGAAAGCCGCGAGCGGGTGCGCGCCGCGCTCCTGTCCTGCGGCTTCGAATTTCCGGCCGGACGAATCGTCGTGAACCTCGCGCCCGCCGAGATCCCGAAGGAAGGCGGGCGGTTCGAGTTGCCGATGGCGCTCGGTATCCTGATGGCCTCGGGTCAGCTCGTGCCCCGGGCCGATGCGCCGACGTGCGAGCTGTACGGCGAGCTCGGTCTCGGGGGCGAAATCAAATCGGTGCGCGGCATGCTGCTGGCGGCCGCGCATGCG
>JAJYDK010000036.1 GCA_021777555.1 Pseudomonadota bacterium
CAGAGAGCGGCATCGCCGATCGGATGGAACGGCATTCAGAAAACCACCGTCGCTCTATCACGCCACTGCGCCCAACGGCTCCGCTTCCGGTAGCGGCTCGTTCATCGAGTCCCATATTTGCGGAGCACAGCGGCACTCTCCTAAGCAATTTCGCCGCTGGCTCAGCTGGGATTTGGGAATGGAATTGGCTGAACATTAGCGCTTCGGCATTGCGACGGTTCTGATCGCGTATTTCCTCGCCCCTGCGAGCTCCTGGCCGGCGGTGCTAACGACAACAGAAAACGGACTCCTCCGTCAGTATTTCCCCAAAAGATCAAGAGCTGTCACACTACACGCGGTCCCTGTTGAGCAGCATTGCGCGGCATTCGAATCAAAGACTCGAAAAAATGCCTGGATTTGATACACCCGCCGAAAGACTACCGGCTTGCGTTGCATCGGATGGTTGAAGTAGCGCAAGAAAGAACTTCTTGATGAGGAATCAACAATGAAACTCGCAGGTCTGGCTTCAAATGCGATCAGCCGCACCGCATACGGTGCGGTCAGCGCATCTTTGATGTTGATCAGTTTCGTTATGATAGGTACTGCCCTCTGGAATCTCTGGGCTGCGGCCATAGAACATCACAAACTAATTCGCCCGCTTCTCAATGCAATCAGTCTTATCGTGATTGCGATGGCCGTGTTCGACGTGTCAAAGTTCTTGATTGAAGAGGAGGTACTTGGGGGTGGCGAGAAGGAGTCGCCCTTGGAAGAAAGAGGTAGACTGATGAGATTCCTTGTCATTATAACGATTGCGATCAGCCTTGAGGCTCTGGTATTTATTTTCAATGCCGCCAGAGAAAGTATGCGTTCGCTGATATACCCGACTCTTCTTTTGATGGCGGACATTTTGTTGATTGTCAGTCTGGGCGTGTATTATCGGCTGACGTACGAGGTGGCGCCAAAGGCAGTGAAATGAGCAGCCTGCGTGCACGGCCGCAACCGATGGGGCGGAATGCCCGGGGCGGCTCAATTTGGCCCTCGGAAGGTGAGCCGACGCCAAGCGGGCTGCCAGACAGGGCGACATGACTGATGCAACATGGCGGTTTGATCGCATCGGCTTTTCCTCCGGGAGAGGCTCCATGCGCAAGCTGTACCCAATCCTTGCAAAAACTCGGCCTGATGGCCCTCAGGCAGCGGCCCTCAAGTAATGCAACAGCTCGGCTTGCACGTCAGGATTCGCGGACAAGGTCAGCGTGAGGCGGCCTTTGGGAGTCGTCAAGCGGCCGGCCCGTTGGATCAGCCTCATCCTGCGGGTGCCGAGACGCACGAACGACCACCACGGGGCGCGCTGTTCGGTGGTGCAGCGCGCAGGCTCCTCGACCGACATCTGCAGCTCACGGTTGAGGTTGTGGACCATGATCGCCGAGAGCAGCCAAGTCTGATTGGCGGCGCGGCGTCTGCAGGGGATGTAATCCATCTGGGTCTGGGACTTCAGCTCCGCGAAGATCGCCTCCTGCGCGCCGCGCCCGTTGTGCAGCGCCAGGAGCTTTCGCGCCGAGAGCGTGGCGTTGGTGAGGATCACCTTGAACTGGTACCCGTATTCGTAGGGAGCGAAGAGATTCAGCTGCAAGGGTCCTTTGCGCTGTTTCGGCTCACGGGTGCGGATGAAGATGAAACGCCGTGTCTCCTTCCAGCAGTCCGGCTTCCAGTAGCACTCGAAGAACTTCACGTCCTGAGCGGCGCAGTGCCAGAGCAGGCGCTTCTCGACCTTCCTTTTCAGCTGCGTGAGGCGCTCGAAGAGTACCGAGATCGTGTATTGGATTCCGGGCGCATCGAGCGCGTGGACGATCTCCTCGGAGAAGAACGCGCAGTCCATGCGCACCTCGAGGATCACGTGGGGCAGGATTTTCCGGATTTCATTGAGGCAGTCGAGGATGAACGCGCGAGCGCCGTTCGAGTCGTGCACGTTGCCGGGACGGTGCCAGACATCGAGGACTTGCCCGGTCTGTGCTACGGTACAGAACAGAGGATAGTAGCTCCGTTGTCCTTTCTTCTTTTTGTTGTACCCGTCCGCCGTGCCCTCTGCCATGCGCGTGGTACCGATCACCGAGCCGTCGAAGTCCAGCGTCAAGCGTGTCGGTGCGTGCTTCTTCAGCCGCTCGAGCACCAGCGAGCGCGAGAGCCGGCGCAGCTCCCTCACCGCCGTCTTGTCCATCCCATCGAGTGTGCGACTGACGGTCGCCACATCCGGCAGGCGCTTCAGCCCCAGCGTGCGCTTCACCATCGGGTCGTCCTGGTAGTAGCGCAGGTCCGAGAGCCGCCGATACCCGATCAGAAGATGCACGATCAGCAGCATCACGATCGAGGCGTGCCCGAAGATGGGGCTGACCGTCAGGTGATCGAAGCACCCGCGCAGCCGGCTCTTCAGTCCCAGGCGCTCGAACAAGGGTTGGAACACCACGAGACCGGCGAACGAGGTCAGCTGCTGGTCCTCGAAACGGATCTCCGGCAGCGCGCGGGCTTTCCAATGCACGGCAGACTTGCTAACCTTCATACAGACGGGCGCCTCTCTGGTCTTGATCCTACGTGTGGTAACGCAGATCATAACGGAGTTGAGACCGTCTTTTCGTTTCAAACCAACAATTTGAACGATCTCCGACGCTCATCCAAGGTGAGAGTTGCGGAACCGTTTAACCGGGCGTCTCAGGCTGGAATTACAGGTGCCGATGCATCGGCGAGCAGAATTTTATGCACTTGGCGGGTTAACTTAGCGGCAATGCGTCTAAGAATAGTGTGAGGCGACTGATCGGAGCAATCCATGAGCAGACTGCAATTCAAACGGGTTTGCTCGACGCCGAAGACCTAGTGGAGCGTCTCAACCGTATGCTGCGAGGCTGGGCCAATTACTTCAAGTTGGGTCGAGTGAGCATTGCGTATCGGTCTGTTGACTATTACACCACGGATCGGCTACGCCGGTGGTTGCGTCACAAGCATAAGGTGCAGAGCGGCGGATACCACAACTATTCCGATGAGTATCTCTACGGGACCTTGGGGCCTGTTCGTCTCCCTGCCTTGTCGCGCAACCTTCCGTGGGCGAAGGCATGATGTCTTGTCCGGGAGCCGGATGCCTCAATCAGGCCCGTCCGGTTCGAAGAGCGGGATGTGGAAACGGAGCCATGGTACCTCGATTGCGGCACCGCCAGACGAAAGGGGCGGAAACGGTCGAGAGGCATCCTACCGCCACCGCGCCACATCTCGACTCCACTATGACGCAGGGTTCGGAAGATAGCCATACAAGCGCACCTGCTGCCGAGCTTTTCTGCGGGGCACTTTCAGCCACTGGTATGGTTTCGGCCGCCGTTTTCGCGCCCGAGGTTCCAGGCGTCCGGGCCGGTTGCCGACCGTTTGCTGCGCGATCGCATGAAACAGCTCGTCGCGATGTGTTGTGCTCGAACCGGCGAGTCCCAGGGTGGTCCATTCGCTCCAGAGTTGCACGGTATGCTTGAAGCTCAACTGCAGCGCTGCATGCGCCATCAGGAGTCGGATCATGTTGTAGGCGAGCAGATAAATCCACAGTTCCTTTTCGCACATCGGCGGGATCTTGCAGCTCAGCACGTCCATCCCGAGGGTGGTCTTGATGTTGCGAAAGTGGAGCTCGACGTTCCATCGGCGCTGGTAGAGCTTGCCGAGTTCCCGCTTGGAGGCCTCGCGGGGATGGAGCATCGTGGTCACCAGGACTCTGCCGCCGATCTTGACCTCGCGCACGGTCAGCGTCCCGGGGTAGGCCCGGTATTGCTCGGGGCTCATCCATTGTGGTCGAGCTTTGGGCTTCTCCCAGCGCATGAGGTGGTCGCGGGCACCGAGCCGCTCACCGCGGCGAAAGTCGGTGATGCGCGCGCCGTTTTGTTCAAGCAGCACATCCACCCCGAGCTTCTGCAGGCGCGCGAGCAGGAAGTAGTTGCAATACAGGGCATCGGCCAGGAATACGTCCCCGGCACGAAAGACCTTCTCGATCTGACGCATCAGGCCCAGCTCCCCGTTGCCCTTGCCCGCCTGCGGCCCCATCGCGACCTCCAGCACCGCGCCGGTGGACAGGCAGATCACTCCCGCCAGACGCATCAGCGGAAAGCCACCCCTCGTGCCTGAGTGCAAGGTTGCGGGTACCGGGCCTGATTCTCGGGCGTATCGGGCATCGAGATCGTGGTGCCATCGCCGAGCTTGACCGTCCGGCCCCTCCAGCGCCAGCCCGTGGGTGCCCGCTGTGCGAGCAGCTCGCCGCTTGCGCGGGCGAGAGTCGTGACCATCTGCGTCGGCAAGCGAAATCGCGCTCTGCTGTAGCCGCCCGTGCGGGCGCTCGGGGCCTTGAGCCCTTCGGCCACGCACTGGGCGATCCAGCCGTTGACGGTCTTCTGACACGAGCGATCCGCGGACAGGGCTTGCTTCAAGAACATCGCCAGAGTCACCGTCGGTGGATATTGCCGTTCCCGATGCTCCGGGAGCTGCGCTTCGGTGCTCTCCAGCAACTCCGGGCCGGTGAGCACATTGAAGAAGTCCACCGCCTGAAGACGCTGGGCTTGTCCGCCGATGCACGATTGATGTTGCTGAGATTGGAAAGCGGCACTACGATCTCTCAAGGCTGGCCTCGGGGAAGGTTGGACGGTTGTGTGGTAACACCATCTTATCAACCCAAGCCAGCCTTTCCCCATATCTTTCAATGCCTTACTGTCAGGCGCTCCCCGCGCTTGTCGTTATGTAAGTGCCATTGTAATTAAGTCTGCGCCGGCTGGCTCGAAGGGCTGATGTGGAGCTTCGGAGCCTCAACGAGGGCCATTTCCGGCAACACGGCACGCGCTGCCGCATGCGGGTGCCGCCGGAGGACAAGGATCCGGTCCTGTTGCACGCGCCCATGCGCAAGCCCGTCGCCAGATCCGGCGCGGACAATCTGCGCTTCGCGCAGTTCATTCGCGACATGTGCTCCGTGTTCAAGACGGAGACCTTCCGGCGCTTCCTCAAACGCCTGCTGCTCCACCGGCGAGGGCCGGTGGAGCGGGTTGCTCAAGAAGCGGTGGGGTAGAGCGCTGCCATGAGCTTGGCGGTCCAGGTCATCCTCGCCACGCCTGCCGGGTCTCGTGCATGCGCCGGGCCCGTCCGCCTGGGAATCCAATAAGTCATTGTTTTTATTAGTTCATGAGGACAGGGCCGGCGACCAGCCTCTGGGTACTCGACGGACCGCGCCGTGCCTTCCATCATCGGCGCCCGTCCTTCGCAAAGCGGGCAAAACACGATTGAACTTCTGATCCGATCTCTATAGGATGCCGGACCTTTCTGCCCTCGACTCCCGGATTTACCCGACACAGGCGTGGGATCGAGGAGGGCGCTGCTCCCTGCAGCGCAGACCATTTTGGATACATGAGCCGGGTCCGCACGCCCGCCCGGCTGCCCGACAGTGTGAACCGAACTTTCGAAACGGAAACTTGCCATGGCCCGCACAACCGCTCTTTCTGATATCCGCAACATCGGCATCATCGCCCATGTCGATGCCGGCAAAACGACGACGACGGAGCGCATCCTGTATTACACCGGGCGCAAGCACACGATCATCGACATCCACGACACCAAGGATCTGAAGACCTCGACGACGACGGACTACCTCGAGCAGGAACAGAAGCGCGGCATTACCATTCAGAGCGCCGCGGTCTCCTGCTTCTGGCGCGGGAAGAAGATCAACCTGATCGACACCCCGGGGCACGTCGACTTCACGATCGAGGTGAATCGCTCGCTGCGCGTGCTGGATGGCGCCGTGGTGGTGTTCGACGGTGTCGCCGGTGTGGAGCCGCAGTCTGAGACCAACTGGCGTCTCGCGGACAACTATGGCGTGCCGCGCGTCTGCTACGTCAACAAGATGGACCGCAGCGGCGCCAGCTTCACGCGCTGCGTGGACATGATCAAGAAGCGCCTCGGCGCGCGCCCGCTGCCGATTCAGATCCCGATCGGCTCCGAAGACAACTTCAAGGGCATGATCGACCTCGTCGAGATGAAGGCGCTGGTGTGGGAGTCCGACGACAAGGATGCCGAGTGGAAAACGCTCGAGGTCACGCCGGATCTCGCGGACAAGCTCGACATCCACGTGCCGACGGATCGCAAGATCCTCGCGGACGTGGAGAAGTACCGCACGGAGCTCGTCGACACCTGTCTCGAGATGGACGACGACGCCATGCACAAATACCTCGAGGACGGTCACGCGCCGTCGGCCGAGGTGCTGCGCAAGTGCCTGCGGAAAGGCACCGTGACGGGTGCGTTCACCCCCGTGCTGTGCGGCTCTTCATACAAGAACAAGGGCGTGCAGCAGGTGCTGGATGCCGTCATCGACTACATGCCGGCGCCCACGGACGTCCCGGCGATCAAGACGCTGGACGAGGATGGCAACGTCGTCGGCGAGCGAAAGTGCTCGGATGACGAGCCGTTCAGCGGCCTGGCGTTCAAGGTGATCAACGACGCGTACGGCGCGCTGACGTTCGTGCGCGTGTACTCGGGCGTGCTCACCAGGGGCGCCTCGGTGCAGAACACCACGCGCGGCAAGCGCGAAAAGATCGGCCGCATGGTCGAGATGTTCGCCAAGGAAGCGAACGCGATCGATGAGGCGCGTGCCGGCGACATCATCGCGCTCGTCTCCATGCAGGAAACCGAAACAGGCGACACGCTGTGTGATTCCGCTCATCCGGTGATCCTCGAGCGCATGCGCTTCCCGGACCCCGTGATCAGCGTGTCCGTGCAGCCGAAGGTCAAGGGCGATCAGGAGAAATTCGGCGCCGCGCTCGCGAAGATGGTTCGTGCCGATCCTTCGCTGCATCTGGAGACGGATCGCGAAACAGGTCAGACGATTCTGCGCGGCATGGGCGAGCTGCACCTCGAGGTGACGCTCGATCGCATGCGCACGGAATTCAACGTCGAAGGCACCATGGGCGAGCCGCAGGTGGCCTATCGCGAGACCATTACGCGCAAGGTCGACGAGCAGTACGTGCACAAGAAGCAGACCGGCGGCTCCGGTCAGTTCGCCGAAGTGTGGATCACGTTCGAGCCGCTCGAGCGCAGCAAGGGTTTCGAATTCGTCGATGCGACCTCGGGCGGCTCCGTGCCGCGCGAGTACGTGCCGTCGGTGGAGAAGGGGCTCAAGATCCAGAAGGAAGATGGCGTGCTGGCGCACTTCCCGACCGTGGACTTCCGCGCCACGTTGACGGACGGGAGTTACCATGACGTCGACTCGAATGCGCTGACCTTCGAAATCGCGGCCAAGGCATGCTTTCGCGAGGCCATGCGCAAGGCGAGCCCGATCCTGCTCGAGCCGGTGATGAAGGTCGAGACCGTTACGCCGGGCGACTATCTGGGCGATGTCATCGGCGATCTGAACCGCCGCCGCGGCATGATTCAGGATCAGCTCGAGCGCGGCGCCAACATCGCGGTCGTGGCCGTCGTGCCGCTGTCGGAAATGTTCGGATACATCGGCCAGCTGCGCTCGATGACCAGCGGTCGCGCCTCGTACACCATGGAGTTCTCGCACTACGAGCCGGTGCCGAAGAACGTGGCGGAAGAGGTGATCGCCGCAGTCACCGAGACGAAGGCGGCCGCGAACGGCTGAGGTCGGCAGCGCCGCCCGCGCGGCCTCGCGCGCGGCGGCCCTGCACTCGCGATCGGAACTCCCATTCCGGTCCGCGCCGGTTCGTCGTCTCGAGGAAAGTGGACAGGCGCTGAAGCGCGCAAGCGCTTCAGCCTTTGTCCGCATCGAGGATGACGCTCCAATCCCGCAGGCGTGCCGGCACGTTGTCACCGGCTGCGACCCAGACATTCCGCGAGTCATGAGAACGCACGGCGGTAGCCCCAGGGCTCCGCCGTGGGCTCCCCACCCCTCCATGCTCCGTCGCCCGGCCTGAATACGAGCTCACCGGGCCCCGTCCCGGGGCTGCGCCCCAAAATGTTGCTAACTTCCATTTCAGGTAGTAAAGTTTCATACAAAGCGCGAACCGCTGCGTGGAATCGCTGGCGCCGCTCGCCCACCGGGCGGGAAGGCGGGCCGGGCGCGGTCTTGAGCGCGGATTCGGGGTTCGACGTTTCGCAATTCGATCGAAGCGAACGACGCCGTGTCTCCCTCGGAGGAGGCGTCCGGTGCGAGGCCAGTCCAATGATCACCAGGGAGCATGCAGTGAGCGGCGAAGCGACCCAGGCAGTGCGGGGCGGAGTGTCGAGTGGACGAGTGAGCGGCGCGGCATCATGCCTCGGCGTCCTGTTCCTGACGCCCGTGCTCGCGGCGAATGCCCCGCTCGGGGTGAGCATCGATGCGCACGGCGTCTATCACATCGCCCGGAGCGCAGGCGCCGCGGCGACCCTGATCTCGGCGGTCGCCGCCAAGGTGGACGGCCGCTGGATCCGCACCACGGACTACCCGAGCTGTCAGCTCTCCCACGCCCCGGCCACGGGCGATCTCGGGGCCGCGATCGACTGGCGGGTTCGCTGCTCGGGCGATCCGGGCCAGGCGGATCTGGCGTATCGGCTGCGGGTCTATGCGGCGGGGCCGTTCGCGGACTTGCGCGCCGAGGTCATCAATTCCACGGCGCGGCCGATTCACGTGCAGGCGCTGCGCCTGGTGGTCGCGCGTGGAGACGACGTGGCCGCGCTCGGTGCGCCTGCGGCCGCCGACCGCATCCTCTCGGACAGTTTCAGCGAGGATCGGCCGGCGATGCGCATTCACGATATCGAGCAGATTGCCGGCGACCACGCGCGAGCGGTCGGTAGCCAACTCATCTACAACCGCACGAGTCACGAGAGCCTGTTCATCGGAGCACTCACCTCGAAACGGTTTCTGACGGTCCTGCGGCTGAAGCTCACCGAGGGCGCGCGCGCGGCCATCGACGGCTACCAGGTGGATTCCACCGGAACGACCGAGCTCGAGGAGGACAATTCGCTGCGTCACTCGAGCGCCCAGGATCGGGTGATGCTCAGTCTGCCGGTGGCCCCCGGCGCCCGGCTGGCCTCCGAGACGGTTCTCTTGAGTGTGAGCCGTCATTATCACCAGCAGCTGCAGACCTACGGGCGATTGATCCGCCGAATCCATCATGCGCGGGTTCGGGCGCCGGCGCTCATGGGCTGGTGGAGCTGGACCGCGTACTACTTCGGATTGAACGACGGTGCGGCACGCACCAACGCCACGTGGGAAGCCCAGCACCTCGCGAAATACGGCTACAAGGTGTTCCACATCGACGAGGGCTATCAGTTCGCGCGCGGCGATTACATCAGCCCCAACGCCACGCTGTTCCCGCAGGGGCTCAACCGCCTCGAGTACGCGATCCGCGGCCTGGGGCTGACGCCCGGGATCTGGACCGCGCCGTTCGAGGTCTCCCGGCGCTCCTGGGTGTATCGGCACCATCCAGACTGGCTGGTGAAGAATGCCGCGGGCAGGCCGATCCACATCGGCACCGTGCTCGAGGGCAAGGATCCGCTCTACGCACTCGATACCACCAATCCCGGCGCGCAGGCCTATCTGCGCCGCACCTACCGGACGCTGGTGCGCGTCTGGGGCATCCACTACATCAAGCTCGACTTCATGGATGACAGCGCCATCGAGGGCTACCGCTACCGCAAGAACACGACCGCCATGCAGGCGCAGCGGGTCGGGCTTCGAATCATCCGCGAGGCGGTCGGCAATGACGTGTACCTCGACAAGGACGGCAGCGTCATGCTGAACCCTGTCGGGTACGTGGACTACGGACGGATCTCCCAGGACACCGGGCACAGCTTCGGGGCGAGTCGCGATGCGGCCACGGGCATCGCGGCCCGCTACTACATGAACCGCAATTTCTTCGTGGCGGACCCGGATGCCTTCACGGTCTCCCGCCAGCGGATTACGGATCAGACCTGGCACGAGGGCAAGGAGCCCCTCACGCTCCCGGATGCCGAAGTGTCCATCTCGCTCGCCGCGGTGTCAGGCGGCATGCTCGAGATCGGGGACAACCTGCCCTCGCTCGAGGGCTCGCCCCGGCGGCTGGCGCTGATCGAGAACCCCGATGTGATCGACATGGTGAAACTCGGTCAGGCCTCGGTACCGCTCGATCTGATGAGCTACCCCGATGCCGACCGTCAGCCGAGCGTCTTCTTCCTGCGCGAGTCGCCGCGCCAGAGTGTCCTTACGGTATTCAACTGGACGGTCCATGCGCGAACGCAGGCGATCCGGCTGGCCGATCTCGGGCTGCCTGCCGCGGCGCGCTATCGGCTGGTCGATGTCTTTGCGCCGGGAAACGCGGTGCCTCGCAGCGCGCAGGCGATCGAGCTGATGCTCCCGGCACACTCGGTTCGCATGATCAAGATCATCAATCCCTCCGTGCCGAAACGGGCACCGGCGTTCGCGATCGAATGCCCGGTGAGCGCCCGCAGTGGCGTGACCCTCGAGTGCCGGGCGCGCTCGAGTGGAGCCGATCCGATCCTCTCGTACCGCTGGACGTTCGGTGACGGGGTGGCTGCCAGTGGAGTCCGCGTGCGACACACCTGGACGGAGCCGGGGCGCTACCCGGTACGCGTGACGGCGCGCGGCCTCGACGGCGAGCGCGCCGAGCGGACGTGGATCGAGTCCGTGAGCGGACATCTCTCGACAGTCTTTCGGCCTTCGACCATCCGGCGCTTCGGGCCGGCCCGATGAGCGGACGAGCGGCGTCCGTTGGGGAGGAAGCTTAGGCGAGAAGGACTTCGACGCCACGGCGTCGAAGCTCTTCCACCGCCTCGGCGGGCGCGGCCGAGTCGGTGATCAGGGCGTCGAGCTGTTCGACATGCGCGATGAGGGAGATGTTGCGGCGCAGGAGTTTCGAGGAGTCTGCCACCGCGATCACCTGGCGGGAGATTTCGATCATCTTCAGGTTCAACTGCGCCTCGGGCAGGTGCGGGGTCATGACCCCAAGGGTGGGATCGATGGCGTCCGCCCCGAGAAAGAGCCGATCGGCGCGCAGCTCCCCGAGCGCCGCCTCGCCGATGTGGCCGGACAGGGAGTTCGATTCGCGGCGCAGGATTCCTCCCGGCATGATCAACCGCACCATCGGCGCGTTGGCGAGCAGCGTCGCGACGTTGAGGGCGTTGGTGATGACGTTTACCGACTGCAGCGAGGTCTCGCAGATCTGCTTGGCGATCTCGGCGGTGGTCGTGCCCGAATCGAGGATCACGGTTTCCCCGTCCCGGATCAACGAGACCGCTCGCCGGGCGATCCGCACCTTCTCCGCGTGGTGCAGCGTTTCCTTGACGGCGAGCGGCTGATCATCGCCTTCGCGCCGCAACAGTGCGCCGCCATGGCTGCGCACGAGGACGCCGGATCGCTCGAGGGCTGAGAGGTCTCCTCGGATCGTGACCGCGGAGGTTGCAAATCGCTGCGCGAGCGCGATGACGGTGACCCGGCCGTTCGCCTGGAGAAGATCGCAGATCCGCCGCCGCCGTTCCTCGATGAGCAAGCCCGGCTCCACGGCCGTCTCGGTCGGGACAGTACCGGTGGCGTTCGTGCGGGGCGCGACTTCGGCGGGGTGCAGCTTGGAGTTCATCGGATGAGCAAAAACGGCCTATGACTGAAACCGCGGGGCGTGCCTCGGATCTCCGCGCCGGGCATCGGGCGGGCAGGGCGCTCTGCGGCCCTGCCGGTGCAGCACCCGATCTGCCGGGCAACTTTCGATTCGCGACGAAGCGAAAGGGTACAGGGCGCACGGACACCGGGCAAATGGCCGCGACATATTTCTTTATATTTCGTTATACCGCCCATAAGCATTACGAATACCATCGCAATTTGGAATTTCTTGACATAAATGAAACTATTCGAAATAATCTCGAAACACAAGACAAGAATTCCAGGGCCCATTCTGACCGGGGAAATGAATTGAGTGACGCATTTCGGAACGGGCGCATGAGCCGCTGCCCGCGCCCTGTCAGGGGGTCCCGATGACTCGCCATGCGGGGTTGGTGTACGCCCTGGTGACCACCGTGTTCTGGGGAGTTTGGGGCGCTTTCGCGGGTGCTCCCTCGCAGCACGGCTTCCCGGAGACGCTGATCTACGTGGTCTGGGCCATCACCATGGTGCCGCCGGCGCTGTACGCGCTCGCGCGCAGCGGGTGGCGCTTGCCGACGGACGCCAAGTCCGTATTCCTCGGCGCACTCATCGGCCTCACCGGTGCCGGTGGCCAGATGCTGCTCTTTCATGCGGTGCACACCGGGCCGACCTATCTGATCTTTCCGCTGATCGCGCTCTCGCCCGTGGTCACCATCGTCCTGTCTCTCCTGTGGCTGAAGGAGCGGACTACCTGGCTCGGCACGGTGGGCATCGTGCTCGCGGTGCTCGCGCTGCCGCTGTTTGATTACGTTCCGGGCCGAGGGCTCGGCGGTCACGGGGTCGCCTGGTTCTTCTACTCGATCGTGATCCTCGCGGCCTGGGGTGTGCAGGCATTCTTCATCAAGCTCGCCAACCGCAGCATGAGCGCCGAGGGGATCTTCTTCTACATGGCCTTGATGGGCGTGGCGCTCATCCCGGTGGCGCTCGCGATGACGGATTTCGCCCGGCCGATCAATTACGGCTGGAGCGGTCCGTACCTCGCCGCCGCGACCCAGATACTCAATTCGCTCGGCGCACTGACGCTCGTGTACGCCTTCCGTTACGGCAAGGCCCTCGTCGTCTCCCCGCTCACCAACGCCGGAGCGCCGCTGATCACCGCGATCCTGTCCCTCGCGCTGCTCGGCATCGTCCCCAACACGCTCAAGGTCGTCGGGATTGCCCTGGCGTTCGGCGCAGCGGCGCTGCTGGCCATTGAGCCGGAGGGGAACGCATGAATGCGCTGCTCGAGGTGACGAGGCGCCATCGTGGCGGGGTACCCGTCGGGATCTATTCGGTCTGTTCCGCGCACCCATTGGCGTTGCGCGCCGCTCTGGAACACGCGCGCGACATGGGCAGCCATGCGCTGATCGAAGCCACCTCGAACCAGGTCAATCAGGAGGGCGGTTATACGGGCCTGAAGCCCGCGCAGTTTCGCACTCGGGTGCTCGAGCTCGCGGATGCGTGTGGGCTCGCGCGCGAGCGGGTTCTGCTCGGCGGAGACCACCTGGGGCCGAACCCTTGGCAGTCACTTCCGAGCGAGGAGGCGCTCAAGCGCGCCGGAGTCATGGTGAGCGAGTACGTGACCGCCGGCTACCGCAAGATCCACCTCGATTGCTCCATGGCCTGCGCGGGCGATCCGCCGGTGCTCACAGATCCGATCGTCGCGGCGCGCGCGACCCAGCTGTGCGCGCAGGCCGAAGCGGCATGGCGACGCTCGGGGGGAGAGCCGCCCGTGTACGTCATCGGCACCGAGGTCCCGGTCCCGGGTGGCGCGCGAGAGGCGCTGGGCGAGCTTGCCGTCACGGAGCCCGAAGCGGCAGCGGCGACCGTAGAGGCGCACCGACAGGCCTTTTCCGAGCGCGGTCTGCACGAGGCCTGGGAGCGCGTCATCGCTCTGGTGGTGCAGCCGGGGGTCGAGTTCGATCACGACCGGGTCGTGCAGTACCAACCCCAGAAGGCACGTCGCCTGAGCGCCGCGCTCGCGGCGATACCGAACCTCGTGTTCGAGGCCCACTCGACCGACTACCAGCCCGAGGCGGCGCTCGGCGCGCTGGTGCGCGATCACTTCGCGATCCTGAAAGTGGGCCCCGCTGTGACCTTTGCGCTGCGCGAGGCGGTCTGGGCGCTCGATCGCATCGACCGGGAGTGGCGCGGCGAAGCACAGGCCGCCCGCGTGCGCGAGACCGCGCTCGAAGCGATGAGAGAGGACCCGCGGCACTGGCGCGCCTACTACCACGAAAGTGGCCGTGCGCTCGATCTGCAGCTCGAGTACAGCCTGAGTGATCGCATCCGGTACTACTGGCCGGAGCCGAGAGTCAGCGCTGCGCTCGAGCGGCTCGACGCGGCGTTCCGCGCCCACAACCCACCGCTCGGACTGCTTTCTCAGTATCTGCCGATGGCTTACGAGGCCGTGCGCGCAGGGGCGATCGCACCGCGCATGACCGAGATGGTCGTTCACCACATTCGCCACATCCTCGCGCAATACACCCGGGCCTGCGATTCAGACAATTAAAATTACGAGGGAACCCAGCATGAAGAAGTCTCGCGATCCATTCACCGCACTTGGCGCGTGCCTCGTCACCTTGGCGATGACGGTGGCGGGCACCGGCGCGGTGCTCGCGGCGGACAGCGCCGCCGCTCCGGCGGCCCCGGCCACGACGACGCCGTCGGCCACGAAAGCGGACGCCACAGCGCCCGCCGACACGCAGCTGCACGCCATCGTGGTCACCGGCATCCGGGCGGATCTCGAAAAGGCCCTCCAGCTGAAGAAGTTCGCGCCCGTCATCGTCGATTCCATCGACTCCACCGAGCTCGGGCGTTTCCCGGACTCGGACGTCGCGGATGCCCTCGAGCACCTCTCCGGTATCACGATCACCCGCACGACGGGCGGGGAGGGGCAGAAGATCACCGTGCGCGGACTCGGTCCCGAGTACAACATCGTCACGCTCGACAATCGGATCCTGGCCACGGACGATGATGGCCGCGATATCGCCTTCGACGTGCTGCCGGCCGAGATGATCACCGGGGCGGAGGTGCTGAAGTCCGCGCAGGCCTCGGCGATGGAAGGCAGCATCGGCGGCACCGTGAACCTGCAGACCGCGAGCGCGTTCAACTATTCGGGCTTCCATGCCGATGCGCACGCCGAGGGCAACTGGAACGACATGTCGCGTCTGTACGGCAGCAAGTACTCGTTCTTCGTTGCCGACACGAATCGCAAGCGAACGCTCGGCTACGTGTTCGGCGCGGTGCACTCGGACCTGAAGCTGCGCACCGACTCCCTGAACGCCTACAATCAGAACATCTACGGCCCGACCACCTATCCGTACGCCGGCGGGGCGGGCTCGGTGCCGCTCACCGCGACTCCCTGCTGCATCACCTTCGGATCGATCTTCGACAACAAGAAGCGCGACGGCCTGGTCGGCAACGTCGAATGGCGGCCGACCGCCAGCCTGCGCGTGAAGGCCGATGCGCTCTGGACACACCTGAACGACCCGCAGGTCGGGTACAACGAGTCCTATTATTTTCCGGCCAACCCGGACGGTACCCCATGGGAAAACAACGCCGTGGTGCAAAACGGCGAGATCACCTCGGTATCCGTGGACCAGTTCCAGCCCGAGATGGTCAACAACACCATGAACCGCAAGGTGGACACCTTCCTCTACGGCCTGAACGTGCGCTGGAAGCCCACCAACCGGCTGAGTCTCGATATGGATCTGTATCGCTCGACCGCGAGCCGGCCTGAGGCGGGACTCGACACCTTCGTCACGGCGGGCCTGGTGAACAACTCGCCCACGGCCGAGGACATCCTCAATTTCACCGATGTGCCGAACAGCCTGCCGGACATCAATGTCGTCGTGCCGCCAGGCCAGCTCGGGCTCTCCGCCTGCCCGGCGGGCTCGGCGAGCCCCACCAATCCCGGCTACTGCTCGTATACCTCGCTCGCGAACTCGGGGTTCCTGAACAACAACAAGTACTGGTCGACGCACTACGTAGGGCTCAACGGCTACTCGGTGCACGACAAGGTCACCGGTCTCACCCTGAGCGGGGTGTGGCAGGCGGACATGGGAGTGTTCGATCAGCTGATGTTCGGCGTCGGCGGGACGCGGCGCGAGAAGGAGCGGGTCGATCGGAGCAACGACTGGACGAATGGCTCGGGCCAGTACGGCACGCTTTACCAGACCGCCGGCTGCCCCGTGCAGTGCTCTCCGTACTCGTTCGCTTCCCAGGGGTACAACGTCATCTCCTTCATGACGCTGCCGAACTTCATGGAAGGCGCGGGCGGTTCCTATCCGATGGCCCTGCCCACGCTCAATGTTGGGCAGCTGCTCGGCTTCCTGCAGAGTCTCAACGGCAAGCCGAATCCGTTCTATTGCACTTCGACGCCATGTGTTGGACCCTACACGCCGTTCGATTACGCGCTCACCCAGCCGCAGGTGAACCCGTACAACAGCTACGGGGTCACCGAGAACACGGTGTTCGGCTATCTCGAGGGCGTGTTCTCCGGCCGGCGCTGGTCCGGCAACCTCGGTGTGCGCCTCGTGCACACCACGACGAGCGCCAATACCGCCTCCGCGGTGCCGGCCTCGCTGTGGACGCCCTCGACCAATGCGAGCAGCGTGCAGACCTGGAATGTGCAGTACGGCACTTCGCAGCCGATCGGCGCCAAGGGAAGCTACACTCTGGCGCTGCCATCCCTCAACGTGGCCTACTGGGTGGTGCGCAACAGGCTGCAGGCCCGGTTGGCCCTCGCCCAGACCATGGCGCGGCCGAATCTGAATGAGCTCGCCCCGACCTCCTCCAACAACGCGATCAACGGCACGCCGGAGCTCTATTACAACGGCACGGCGGGCCTCAAGCCCATCCGGGCGAATCAGGCGGATCTGTCGCTCGAGTGGTATTACTCGCGTAACTCGGCGCTGACGCTCGCGGTGTTCGCGAAGAAGATCAAGAACGACATCTACCAGGCCGTCTCGACCAACGTGAACCTGGGCACCACCCAGTATGTCGGGGGGGCGCCGGGAACCGTGACGGGCACGCCGTTCCTCTGGACCGTGACCGCGCCCGCGAACGGCTCCGAGGACACATTCTCGGGCGTCGAGCTCGGCTGGCAGGAGATCCTGCGTGATGGGTTCGGAACCAACATGCAGTTCACGGCGACACGCAGCCGCAGCTACGACCAGTTCGGCCACTTCGTCGGAGCGATCAATGCGGCGCCGCCGACGACCTTCACCATCGGGTTCTTCTACGACAAAGGCCCCCTCAGCGCGGATGTGAACTGGGATCATCAGTCGAGCTTCACCTCGGCCTGCTCGCAGTGCACCGAGGTGCCCGGGTGGCCCGCGATCACCGAGGCGTTCAACTGGGTGACCGCGAGCGTCCATTACCACCTGCCGCACGGCATCGAGGTGTACTGGGAGGGCAAGAACCTGAGCAATTCGATCTCCCGTACCTACCTCAATGGCAATCCGTTGCTGCCGTGGGCGCCGGGTCAGAACGTGGGCGGCAGCTCCAGCGGCGTCGGCTATGGCTACAGCGCCTTTGGCCGCACGTACGTGGTCGGAGTCGCATGGCGCTACTGAGTGGAATGCAACGATGGATCCCGCCATGGACATGCTAGGACTGAGCGCGCAGGCCCTCCGCGGCCAGGGTGCGCAGTGGACTGCGAGGGAGATCTTCCAGCAGCCCGCGCTCTGGCCGCAGCTGGCGCGCCAGGTTGAGTCGGATGCGGCCCTCGAGGGCCATCTGGCACCGCTGCTCGCGGATCGCGCGGTGCGGATCGTGTGCACCGGTGCCGGCACATCAGCCTACATCGGGGAATGCCTGGCGCCGGCTCTCGCGCGCGCTGGCCGGCGGGTCGAGGCGATCGCAACCACGGACATCGTTTCGAGCCCCGAGAGCACGCTCGACCCCGGGGTCCCGACGCTGGTGGTGCACTTCGCGCGCTCGGGCAACAGCCCCGAGAGCGTGGCCGCGCTCGATATGGCCGAGCGACGGATCGAGCGGTGCCATCATCTGGTCGTCACCTGCAACGCGGAGGGAAACTTGGCGCTTCACGCCCGGGAGATGCCTCGTGCGTACTCGATCGTGCTCCCGGATGCCTGCAACGATCGCAGCTTTGCCATGACCTCGAGCTTTACCGGCATGCTGCTCGCGGCGGCCCAGGCGCTGAAGGCCGTCCGGCTCACGCCCGAGCGGGTCGAGGCGCTCGCGGCGCTCGGCCGCGAGGTGCTGACGGAGCTCGTGGCGACGGTCCAATCCCTGGTGCGGAGCCAGTTCGATCGGGTGGTGTTCCTCGGCAGCAATGAGTTGAAAGGTGTCGCCCGCGAGTCCGCGCTGAAGATGCTCGAGCTCACGGACGGGCGCGTCGTCGGCATCTCCGAGTCGCCGCTCGGGTTCCGGCACGGGCCGAAGACCATCGTCAACGAAACCACCCTCGTGGTGTTCTTCCTCAGCCACGACCCCTACACACGGCAGTATGATCTCGATCTGCTGCGTGAGATCCGCAAGGAGGGACAGGCGGGGCAGGTGATCGCGCTCACGGCCCAGCCCACCGAAGGCGCGGGACCGATGATCGAGCTTGGCGCGGGCGCCACCCCGGTGCAGTCGTTTACCGATCTCGAGTTGTGCCTGCCTTACGTGATGTTGGCCCAAATGCTTGCCCTGCATCGATCGCTCTCGCTCGGACTGAAGCCCGACAACCCCAATGCGTCCGGGACGGTGAGCCGTGTCGTGCGAGGTGTGTCGATCCACCCGCATCCCTTCATCGAGCGCTCGTGAAGAGCTACCTGGGCGTCGACGGCGGCGGAACGAAGACCCGTTTCCGGCTCATCGACGAGCAGGGGCGGATCCTGGCCTCGCACCTCGAGGGCTCCGCGTACTACCTCGAGGTGGGCTTGGAGAGGGCCCGGGAAATGCTCACCCGCGGCATCGCCGAAACGCTGCGACTGGGCGGACTCGATGAGCGGGCGCTCACCTATGCCTTCATCGGTCTGCCCGCCTATGGGGAAGACCACGCGCTCATCGAGGTTCTCGATGCGCTGCCGGCGCACGGACTACCGAATCGCCGCTATCGGTGTGGCAATGACATGGTGTGCGGCTGGGCCGGGGCGCTGGCCGGGGCGGACGGCATCAACGTCGTCTGCGGTACGGGCTCGATTGCGTATGGGGAGTATCGGGGGCGGGCTGCTCGCGCGGGCGGCTGGGGCGAGCTCTTCAGCGATGAGGGCTCATCGTACTGGCTCGCCCGCGAGGGGCTCAGGCTGTTCTCGCGCATGAGCGACGGGCGCGCCGTACGCGGCCCGCTCTACGAGCAGGTGCGCCGACACTTCAAGCTCGGGCAAGACCTCGATCTGTGCGCCGCGATTTACGGTCAGGATGCGGCCCACCGCAGCCAACTCGCGCAGCTCTCGCAGCTGGTGACCGCGGCTGCCGCAGACGGAGATCGGGCCGCGCAGGATTTGATAGAGCAGGCCGCCGAGGAGCTCGCGGATCTCGTGCAAGCGGTGCACGTGCGCTTGGAGGTTCCCGCGGATGCCTCTCTCCCGGTGACCTATTCCGGCGGCATGTTTCGACTGGGAGAACGCCTGACGGGACCGTTGCGGAAGAAACTGGAACGGCGGAATGGCCACTTGGTGCTCACCGCGCCCCGATTTTCCCCCGATATCGGCGCGGCGCTTCAGGCCGCGCGATTGCACGGCTCACCGCTCGGCGCCGAGACGTTGAATGACCTGGAAGCGAATGTGGCGCGGATCGAGGCGGCTCCGGGTTGACGCTTTGGATCGGTCCGTGCGCCGGCCATTCGCCGAGGATCGACCACTCGAGTTGGCGCGGGTCATGACTTTGACGTGAGCTCAGCAGACTTGCTCGGGGGGCGAGCCGGTGCCGCTGAAGTGCCGACACCCGTCCTGACGACCCTCGACCCGTCAAACACGCCTCCCCGCCAGGTCAATTCCGCCGGTTGTAACGTTGGATTCATCCTGTTCGCTTGAAGGGAGTTTCCTTCGGGCGGACAATGGCACCCTTCGGATACGGCAGCATGGAAGCCGGCCAGGTTTGGCCATAGTGACGAGGGATGCGATCCGCGCCCGGATTCGTGACCGCGGCCCGGAACGGTGAAGGACGGTCTCATGCACAAGGCGCTCTACGACCTCACTCATGGACTTCCCGGACTCGGTGTGTTTTACGGCGCCGTGTTCGTAATCCTCCTCGCAGGGATCATCCGAGAGAAAGGGCCCGTCAGAGTCGTACTGAAGGTGCCGCTCTTCGCCCTGTTGATCATGGGGATCGAAGCGCTGATCGGGTGGGGGGTGCTCGGTCCGGTGATGCGCTCCCTGGGCGCTGCGCGCGACGGGATGGCCGAATTCATCGGCGGCGCCACGGCGTCCGGCGTCCTGAATTATTACTGGGGCCGGGCGATCGGCTCGCATGCCCGCCAGGCCGCAGCCGGCGCGCAGTATCGGCGGGGTGCGGTGGTACAGGGCGAATGGCGGCGCTCTCGCAGGCCGTCCGGGGAATCCGGCGTGACCTTGGCCGATGTGCCGGTCGCCCTTCAGGAGGAGACCAAACACTTCAAGATCATCGGAGCGACCGGCACGGGCAAGAGCACCGCGATCCAGGAGCTCCTGGAGGCGGCGCTCGCGCGCGGGGATCGCGCCATCATCGCCGATCCGGATGGCAGCTATCGCGATCTCTTCCACGATGCGGCGCGGGGCGATGTGATCTTGAATCCCTTCGAGCCGGGCGCGCTCAAGTGGGATCTGTTCGGGGAGATCTTCAATCGCCATGACGTGGAGTTGCTCGGCCGGTCGCTCATTCCCGATCCCGGCGGTGAAGGCCACGTCTGGAGCGATTACGCGCGCACGTTCTTCACCTGCGTGGTCGGACAGCTCATCACGCTCGAGGAGAAGGATGACAGTCATCTGTTGCGCCTCATCAAGGCGGCTTCCAGGAGTGAGCTGAACCAGTTGCTTGCCGGTACCGCCGCGGGACCCTTCCTCGAAGAGGGGAACGAAAGGATGTTCGGGTCGTTGCGCGCGGTGGCGAGCTCGGCGGTGCGCGTTCTCGAGTACACCACGGCGCAGCGGGCCCCTCCGTTCTCGGTCCGCCAGTGGGTCCGCCAGGGCGCGGCCCGGCACTGCGGGGGAGCGGGCGGGGTGCTGTTCCTGCCGTATCGTGCCAGCCAGATCGAGGCCCTGCGCTCGGTGATCTCGGCTTGGATGCGGCTCGGGATTTTCGAGGCGATGGATCGTCTGGTGGCGGATCAGCGGCTCTGGTTCGTCATCGATGAGCTGGATGCGCTCGGGACGATCGATGGCCTGAAGGATGCCCTGGCGCGCCTGCGCAAGTTCGGCGGCCGTTGCGTGCTCGGGTTCCAGTCGATCGCCCAGGTGTCGGGGACGTACGGCCGGGCGGCGGCGGATACGCTGGTGGAGAACTGCGGCAACACGCTCATTCTGCGCTGCTCGGCCAGCGAGCAGGGAGGGACGTCGGAATTCGCGTCCAAGCTCGTCGGTCAGCGCGAGGTCATGCAGGTCACTCAATCCAGGACGCGTACGCCGGGTGAGTGGTTCTCTTCGGTCACGACCGGGCAGCAGATCAAGATCGAGCCGGCGCTCATGGCGTCGGAGATCGAGCGCCTTCCCGATCTTGGCGGCTTCCTCAAGCTGGCCTCGCAACCGGACTGGCTGCGGGTGACGTTGACGCGGCGTGCCGGTCCGAGGAAGCGTCCGTTTGAGCCCAACCTCGGCGGGGCGCAGCCGGCCGGATCCGCGGGCCCTGAACCGGCGGCGGCGAGGGTGGCGCCGAACGTGCCCGGGCCGGCTTCAGGTGAGCCGGTTTACGCGGCAACGGCGACTCGGGGTCCGCCGGGCCTGTCGGCGATGCCTCCGGGAGGGCGGAATTGAGCGGCGCGTTCACTTCCGCGTCGAGCGGTCTGCGTTGGTTTCACGCCTGGTGCCCGAGGCTCATCCGGGGGACGTACTGAACGACCGCTGAACGGCGGCCTGCGGGCAATCGACTGCTTTCCCGCCGGGTCCGTGGCCGTACAATAGCGGCATGCGTTCCCTCCGTCTGCTGGCGCTCGGCGCCGCGCTTGCCGCGCTCTTCAGCTTGGCCGCCGAGGCCGGCGTGGCGCCGTTCGATCTCGCCGGCCCCGATCTCGAGGTCACGGTCAGCCATGGGCACGAGACGCTGCCGATCGCCGAGGTGCCCAATCTCGCGGTCGGCGACCGACTGTGGATCCGTGCGGATCTGCCCTCCACCGAGTCCGAGCACTACCTGCTCATCGTGGCGTTCCTGCGCGGGGCGACCAACCCGCCACCCAGAAGCTGGTTCCACGAGTGCACCACCTGGAAGGGACGCTGCGCCGAAAAGGGCCTGACGCTCCCGGTGCCCTCGGGAGCGGAGCAGGTGCTCGTCTTCCTTGCTCCGCAGACCGGTGGCGACTTCAAGACGCTCGTCGGCGCCGTTCGCGGCCGGCCCGGGGCGTTCGTGCGCACCTCCCAGGACCTGAACCAGGCGACCCTCGACATCGCGCGCCTCGACCGCTATCTGCGCGTGATCCAGCTCCTCGATGCGAGCGCGCCGCAGAAGCTCGGCACGGCCGCGCCGAAACTCGCGCGCAGTCTTGCAATCAAGGTGAACGCGAAGTGTCTCGAGCGCATCCCGGAGCTGCAGGCGCCCTGTCTCATGCAGGGCGGCCAGTCGCTCATCCTCAATGATGGCCACAGCACCTCGATCGTCGAAGCGCTCACCTCGGGGCCGGCGACGGATCTTGCGATGGAGGCGAGTTACACGCCGAAGCTGAGCTACGGCTACTACAGCCCGTACATCGCCTCGGTGCTCGACATCGCGCGCATCTTCAGCTCCTTCACCACTGCGCATTACCAGTACATTCCGGCTCTCGCGGCCCAGCACGGGAAGGTGATGTCGCTCACGCTCAACACGCCGCCCTCGTTTCACGATCCGAAGTCGGTGCTCGTGACGGCGCTGCCGGCCGTGGAGGCCACCCAGCTCCCGCCGCTGCACGTCGTCGATCCCAAGGAAAGCTACTGCGTGCGCAAGACGCCGCTCGTGCTGCATGTGGAAGGGGCGCCCCTCGTCTTCTCCACGGACTATGCCCACGACATGAAGCTCCGCCTGACCGCCGCCAATGGCAGGACGATGGAGCTGCCCGCCCGTGCGGACCCCGAGCGGGGCGGGTTCGTGGTCGACACCGGGGCCCTGAGCAAGGCTCCCTTGGGTAACGCCGTGCGCGGCGTTCTGCACGGTGACTGGGGCTTTGCCCCTTACGAGGGCCCCGGCTTCCAACTCGAGAATGCGCGCGCCGACGCCTGGTCGCTCGCGACGTCGGATGAGGCCGCGCAGATCGTGGGGCGGGAGGACACGATCGAGCTCAAGGCACACAGCGTGAGCTGCCTCGACGAGATCACGGTGCGCGATGCGGCCGGCGATGCGCTCGAGGCGCAATGGAAGGCAGTGCATCCCAACGAGGTGCAGGTCCGGCTGCCTCTGCAGCACGTCCCGCCCGGCTCGCTGACGGTGGTGGTCAAACAGTTCGGCTCGAGTCCGCCGCAGACGGTGTCGCTCGAAGCGTATGCCCAGGCGGCGAGCCTCGATCGCTTCACGCTGCATGCCGGCGACAGCCAGGGGGTCCTCGCCGGCGGCCGCCTCGATGAGGTGGCCGGCTTCGCGATCGAGGGGGTCGCCTTCGTCCCCGGGACCCTCGTGACACGACAGGGAGTGGATCAGCTTACCCTGACCGCAGTGAATCCCCAGGCCGCGGCGCAACTGAAGCAGGGTGAGGCGGGTCTCGCCCGCGTCACGCTGAAGGATGGCCGCGTGCTGAAGCTCGACACCGTGGTGGCCGAGCCTCGTCCGAGCGTGATGCTCATCGCCAAGAGCGTGTACCCCTCGCTCTCCGGCAAGCGCAGTCATATCGAGCTGAGCAACGACAACGAGCTGCCCCAGGATGCGCGCCTGACGTTCTCGGTGCGCGCCGAGTGGCCCGCCGCCTTCGATCGCGAAGAGTCGATCGAGGTGGCCACCGCCGACGGCTCGTACTCCACGACGCTCAGTCAGGCCGATGGCGGCATCATGCTCGAAACACAGCGCGTCGCCATCGTGACATTGAATCCCGCCCGGGCGTTCGGCCCCTCGGCCTTCGGTCCGCTGCGGTTTCGGGTCATCGATCGCGGCGTCACGGGCGCGTGGCAGCCGCTCGCGACCCTGGTGCGCCTGCCGCGCCTGCGCACGCTCGTCTGTCCGGCCACCCCCAAGCTCGCCTGCAAGCTCTCGGGTTCCGATCTCTTTCTGGTCGACGCGGTCGGCACGAGCCCCACGCTGCGGAACGCCGTTGAGGTTCCCGATGGCTTCCCCGGGTACGCGCTCCCGGTGCCGCATCCGAAGGATGGCACGCTCTACGTGAAGCTCCGGGACGATCCGTCGGTGATCAACATCGCTTCCATCGCCGAGCGGCAGCTGCCGCCCAGTCCGCATGCGAGCGCAAACCCGGCGGTCCCTGACACGGTCGCGAAGACCTCTGCGCGCCCGAAGAACAAACAGTCCTCGCCCCAGGCGGCCGATGCTCCGGCCGGCGAGCGGTCTGCGAGCGCGAGCAAAGCGACGACAGCGGGTGGGCCGCCGGGCAAGGAGCCGGCGAGCGCTGATGCGAAGAGCCACGCACCGCCGGGAGGACAGGTGCCGGTCGCAGTGGGCTCAGCGCCAGCGGCAACGTCTTCGGACACTTCGCGCGCTCAGACCTCAGCGGACCCTGCCCCGCCGCAGAAGCCCGTCATCGCCAAACCCGCCACGGTCAAGCCCGCCGTGGGACAACCCGCGCCGGCACCTGCCGCATCTTCGCCGCCGCACTCGAGTTGAGTCTGTCGAGAGCGGGTGCGGAGGGCGCCCAATCGTTGCGGACGCCATCGAGTCGGTGATGGCTCGCCGGGTAGGTGCCCGCATGGCGTTTCGCCAGTCCGGCGAGACTCCTCCGCTGTCACAGCAATAGACACCTCCTCCAAGGCGTCCTCGGCAACGGCTCGACAGTCCCCTCCAGATCCCTCGTGGTCGGAGCCGTTCGGGGGGTCCCGATATCGGCCGGCCGATGCCGCTGCCCGCCCGCGTGACCTCGGGCGCGCCCCTTGACGCTGCGCGCCCCGGCATGGAAAAATATTCCATCTTGTGTAAATAACTTCCATATTTGCCGGTGGCGTCCCACCCGGGACACCCGCCGGCCTCACGAGGGGGCGTAGTCGCGATGACCGTCGAAACAGATCACTCAGCCGCAGGCGCGAGCCCGGCTCGCCCTTTGCCGCCCGCATCGATGGGTGGCGCTCGACGCGGCGGCGCCGCGATTTCACCTGCCGGCACGCACCGTCTCGGGCGCCTGCGGTCGGCGCTCGCACGCTGGCCGGTGGCGATGGGCATGGCCGCCATTCTGTGCGTTGCGGGGGCCGCATCCGCGCCGGCGCTAGCCGGCACGCCGCGGCTCGCCGCCACGCCGCCGATGGGCTGGAATGACTGGGCTCACTATCAGTGCGGTTTCACCGCCCAGACCATCCTGGCGAACGCGCGCGAGCTGGTGAAGAGTGGGCTTGCGGCGCGCGGCTACGACACGGTGACCATCGATGACTGCTGGATGCTCAAGACCCGGGACCGCCACGGCAATCTGCAGCCCGATCCCGTGCGCTTCCCGCACGGCATGCGTCCGGTGGCCGATGCCATCCACGCGCTCGGCCTGAAGTTCGGGATCTACGAGGACGCAGGCTATGCCACCTGCGGTGGCTTCGCAGGCAGCGGCGTGCCGAACGGCGGCGGGCGGCCGCACTTTCTCGCGGATGCGAAGCTGTTCGCCTCCTGGGGCGTCGACTACCTGAAGCTCGACGGCTGCAATGTGTACGCCGCGAAGGGTGAATCGCAGAACGCCGCCTTCCGGGCCGCCTATCGCGATGAGCACCTTGCGCTCGAGCGCGTGGGGCGGCCGATCGTCTTCTCCGAGTCCGCGCCGGCATACTTTCAAGGCACGCCGGACTGGTACGACGTGCTCAGTTGGGTGCGGGGCTACGGGCAGCTCTGGCGCGAGGGATCGGACATCGAGATCTTCGATCGCAAGAATCCGGACCGATCCCGGTTCGCGAGCGTGATGTGGAACTACGAGTACAACCTGCCGCTCGGGCGCTTTCAGACGCCGGGCAACTGGAATGACTCGGATTTCATCATCGGCGGCGACCGTGGCGTGACGCTCGCGGAGTCGCGCTCGCAGCTGTCGCTCTGGGCGATGATGTCCGCGCCGCTCATTCTCAGCTCGAATCTCGACAAGCTCTCGCGGGCGGCGCTCGCGGTTCTCGGCAACCGGGCGGTGATCGGCGTCGACCAGGACGCCCTCGGCCGCATGGCGACGCTGGTCCGACGCGACGCGTCGCACGACGTGTTGATCAAGCCGCTCACGGGCGGGCGCTATGCGGTTGCGGTCCTGAACCGCAGTCCGGGGACGCTGCACATCGGGCTGAGCCCGCGTGAACTCGGCTTCCCGGGCGGCGCATGCCGGTTCGAGACGCACGAGCTATGGACGAATGCGAGAAATCGAGCGCTGTCGACGTTGAGCGCCACGATCGCGGCCCACGACACCGCGATGTGGACGATCCGGCCCGATGCCCGGTGCGGCGCGCCGGCCGACGTCGGAACGATCACCCGGATCGTTCCAAAGGTGCCGCGCGGCCATCGCGATGCCGAGCGCTACACGCTGTGCCTGGCCGCTCCCGGCAAAGTGGAGCGCTGCGCCGGCACCGGACAAGAGACATGGACCCTGGGCCCCGATGACACGGTGCGGACCGCGGGCGAGTGCCTCGCGCAGTCCGGCGACCGCGCCGTCGTGCGGGCCTGTGGCCTCACCGCGAGCGACCGCTGGCATTACACAGTGCTCGGCAACCTGATCAATGAAGCAAGCCACCGCTGCCTGACGGGACGCACGAGCGGCACGCTCTCGGTCGCGGCCTGTCAGCACAACGCGGCCTCGCAGATCTGGAGTCTGCCGAGCGGCGGGGCGGTCCGGGAGGTCGGTGCGCCCAGGATGGCCCGAGCCGCCCGCCCGATGCCGGGCGCAGCGAGGCGGTGATGACGAGCTCCGCCCCGGGCGCGGGATCCGATCGGCGCGCGCTGGCGCTGATGGCGGGCCTGTTCGCGCTGTTCGGGTGCGTCACCTGGCTCAATGGCGTACTGATTCCATTTCTGAAGCTGGTCTGTCACCTCGACACCGTCGAGGCGCTGCTCGTCACCTTCGCCTTCTACATCGCCTACTTCGTCATGGCGATACCCTCGGCGCGGGTGCTGGCCGTCACGGGATACAAGCGCGGCATGGCGCTCGGGCTCGGCGTGATGGCGGCGGGCACCGTGCTGTTCCTGCCGGCGGCGCTGCTGCGCTCATACGTTCTTTTCCTCATGGGACTGTTCGTACAGGGCACGGGCCTGTGTCTGCTGCAGACGGCGGCCAACCCGTACGTCATCATTCTCGGGCCCTACGAGAGCGCCGCACGCCGGGTGTCGATCATGGGTGTGTGCAACAAGCTCGCCGGAGCCATCAGTCCCATGTTGCTCGGCGCGCTGGTATTCGCCGGGTTCGACCGTATCTCGCCGGCGGGGCACGGAACATTGAGCGCCGCGGCGCTCGATGGGCTCGCACACCGGCTCATCGCGCCCTATGTGTCGATGGCGGTGGTTCTCGTGGCGCTCGCGATCGGCATTGGGCGCTCGGGTCTGCCCGAGCCCCGGGAGCCCGATGACGGCACGGGCGAGGCGTTTCGCTGGCTGCGCCACCCGCTGCTGCTCTTTGGATTCTGGGCGCTCTTTTTCGAGATGGCCGTAGAGGTCATCGCGGGCGACACCATCGTCCTTTACGGGCAGGCGTTGCACTTTCCGATCGAGACCGCCCGATTCTTCGCGAGTCTCACGCTCGGGGCCATGGTGCTCGGCTACCTGCTCGGCATCGCGCTGATCCCGAGGCGCCTCACCCAGGAGCGGGCGTTGGCGCTGTCGGCCGCGATCGGCATCGTCCTCACGCTCGCGATCGCCGTGACGCACGGCATGGCGAGCGTCCTGTTCGTCGCCTCGCTCGGGTTCGCGAACGCGGTCCTGTGGCCGGCGATCTTTCCCATCGCGCTGACCGGCCTCGGCGAGCACACCAAGACGGGCGCGGCCATCATGATCATGGCGATCGCCGGCGGTGCGGTGGTGCCACCGTGCTACGGGCTCCTCGCCCGCGTGGTGGGAAATCAGATGGCGTATCTGGCCCTCGTACCCATGTATGCACTCATCCTGAGTTATGCTCTGTACGCGCGCAAACGCCTACATCTCACGCGCGCGCTGGCAGGAGCTGACGTATGAGCCGCACTACCCGACGCAACGATTCCGGAACGAACACCGCGCAGCCGGCGGCGGGGCCGCCCTCCCAGGCGGTTGCGACCGATCTGCTCGGGCGCATCCGCGCCGACATCGGGCACATCTCCAAGGCCTTCGGGCGTATCGCCAACTACCTGGTCGCCGATCCGGACTCGTTCATGCATGCGCCGCTTCGCACCATCGCCGTGGGCGCAGGGGTCAGCGAGCCGAGTATCGTGCGCTACTGCAAACACTACGGCTGCAAGGGCGTGCCGGAGTTTCGCATCGAGCTCGCGAAGTCTCTCGCGCGCGAGCTCCCGGAGTTCCGCCTGAACCTGATCGCACCGAACGTCTCGGACCGCGAGCAGGTGAATGTCATCAAGAAGCGCTCCATCGCGCGTTACGCGGCCACCCTGATCGAGCGCGAGCGCTCCATCATCATCGATTCCGGCTCGACGCTGCGCATGTTCGCCTCGCAGCTCGGAGACACGCGCGGTCTCTCGATCCTCACCGCCGACCTCGAGATCGTCAATCTGCTGAGTCATTACAAGCAGCACGAGGTCATCGTGCCGGCGGGCACCGTGCGCTACGACACCATGTCGATCGGCGGGCGGTTCATCGAGCGCTTCCTCGCCGAGATGCACTTCGACACGTTCTTCCTCGGCGCCGATGCGATCGATCTGCGGCTGGGGTTGAGCACGTTCAAAGAGGAGGAGGCGCAGAAGAATGCCGCGATGATCCGGGCGAGCGACCGGGTGGTGGTGCTGGCGGACTCCTCGAAGTTCGGCACGCCGAGCCTGCATCGCATCTGCGACATCCGCAATGTGCACGTGGTCGTCACTGACACCGATGTCGATCCCGTGCTGGTTCAGCGCCTCGAGGATCTCGGTGTCGCGGTGCATTGCGTCGATGCGCGCACCGGGCAGAGGGCCGCCGGAGGGCGGCGGGGGAAATAGTGAATTCGGACCAGCGACCTTCTAAATCGGGCGAAGACACGCTCGGCGCTCTGCGGAACTCGCAGACCTTTGGCGAGGTGATGCACCAGCCGGACGTCTGGCTGGCCGCGGCCAATGTGCTTCCGGCGGTGGCCGCGGACGTGCGCGACTGGATCCGGGCGCGAGGCTACGAAGAGGTGTGGTTTTGTGGCGCTGGGACGTCGGCCTTCATCGGCGAGTCGCTGAGCGCTTACCTCAACGAGCGGCAGACGGCGGTCCGGTATTTCGCGGTGCCGACGACGGAACTCGTGGCGCATCCGCAGCGGCTGCTGCGTCCCGGAGCGCGGCGCCTCGTGGTGTCGTTCGGGCGCAGTGGCGACAGTCCGGAGACGGTGGCCACCCTGGCCTTGCTGGAACGCGCGGACGCGGGCGGTCTGCACATCACATGTAACGCCAACGGAGCGCTGGCGCGCTCGGTGGGGCTGCGTCAACGAGCAGTCGTGCTTCCCCCCGAGACCCATGACGCCGGGTTCGCGATGACCTCGAGCTACAGCACGATGCTGCTGTACGCGCTGGCCTGTTTTGATACCGCACCCATCGAGGACATCGCGCCACGGCTGCGCGCCCTGGCGCAGGCCGGGCGCACGCTGCTCGGCTCCGTGGCGAAAGTCGCCTCCGGGCTTCCCGTGCCGCAGCGAGTCGCGTTTCTCGGGGGCGGCGAGCTCGGTGGAGCGGCGCGCGAGAGCGCGCTCAAGGTGCTCGAGCTTACGGCCGGACGGGTTGCGGCCTTCTGGGAGTCGCCCCTCGGGTTCCGGCACGGCCCGAAGTCCCTGGTCGATGAGCACACGCGGATCGTCGTCCTGCTGTCGGGCGATGACGATGCGCGCCGGTACGACGCGGACGTCGTGGCGGAACTGCGCAGTCAATACGATCCGAGCCAGGTGCTCACGGTCGGCACCGGGGACAGCGGCGCCGATCTCGCCTTTGCCGCCCCCTCGCCCGGATGGTCGGTGCCCCTATACGTGCTGCCGGCGCAGCTGCTCGCGCTCACCTGGTCGAGCCAGCTCGGCCTCAATGTCGACAATCCCTTCCCCGACGGGCATCTCTCCCGTGTCGTGAGCGGCGTGCGCATCTATCCGCCGCCAGCGCCGAGACCGCGCCTGTTCGGAGGACTCGACGTCGGAGGCAGCAAGATCGAGTCCTGTCTCTTCGATGAGCAGTTCCGGCCGCTCGAGCGGCGGCGTGTCGAAACTGCGTGCGCCAGTTACGAGGAGCTCCTCGACTGCATCGTCGGCGAGGCGCGTTGGCTCGATGCACGCGCGGAGGGTCAGGTCGAGCTGGGCATCGGCCTGCCGGGCCTCGTCGATCACGTGACCGGACGCTCGCTGACCTCGAACCTTCCGGCGACCGGGAGGCCGTTGCGCGAGGATCTCGTGGCCCGCCTCGGGCGCACGGTCGCCATGGCCAACGACTGCAAGTGCTTCGCGCTGTCGGAGGCCAATGGTGGCGCCGGCGAGGGCGCGGAGACGACCCTCGGTCTCATCCTCGGCACCGGAGTCGGCGGTGGCGTCGCCCATCGCGGACGGCTGGTGCTCGGTTACAACGACTTGCCGGGAGAGATCGGGCACCTGGGGGTGCCCGGGCACCTGGTTGCCGCGTGGGGACTGCCCGTACTGCCCTGTGGCTGCGGACGCGTGGGCTGTTACGAGACGCTGGTGTCGGGACCGGGACTGGTGAGACTGGCGGCCCGGCACGGCATCACGGGCCGCGCGCCGAGTGAGATTGCGCGTCTCGCGGGCGAGGGCGATGAGGAGTCGGCGGCCGTGATGCAGGAGTGGGTGACGTTGCTCGCGGAGCTCATTCACGCCGCGCAGTGCACGATCGACATGGATTGCGTGGTGTTGGGCGGGGGCCTTTCCCGCATTGTCGGGGTGGACCAGCTGCTCGCCCGAACGTACCACGCCAACCGCTTTGCCGGGCGCGAGCCGCGGTTCGCCGTGGCGCGCTTCGGCGACGCGAGCGGCACGCGCGGCGCGGCGATGCTGTCGATTCAGTCCTGAGGAACCCGAGGAGGTGCAGATGACGCGGCAGATGTGGGAGTTGCTCGCGCACTGGCCCGTGCTCCCGGGGATTCAAGAGGTGCTGCGGCCGTGCTTCCGGACGAGTCGCCCGTGAGCTCTTCCGCCGCCACGACGCTCGATGGGCCGCCGGAGTCCGGCCCCTGGTGGCTGCGACCGGCAGCGCTCTACGATGGGGAGCGGATGCTGGATGCCGTCGCGCTGCGCATCGAGGCGGGACGCATCACAACGGTCGTGGATGCCGCCCAGGTGCCGGTGCGGGCGGCCTGCTGGCGCACCGAGTGCCTCGCGGTGCCGGCTTTCGTGGATCTGCAGGTCAATGGCGGCGGTGGCGTGCTTTTCAACAACGATCCTACCCCTCAGGCGTTGTTCGCCATCGCCGCCGCCCACCGCCAGGGCGGCACCGGAGCCTGGATGCCGACGCTCCTGACCACAGCGCCGGAGGTCATGACGCGCGCGGTGGAGGCGGTGATTGCGGTCTATGGCCGCCATGGCGTGGCCGGCATGCACATCGAGGGGCCGCACATCAGCCCTGATTTCCGGGGTGCGCACTCGCTCGAGCACATCCGGCCCTACGATGCGCACACGCGGGACCTCGTGCGCCGGCTGCGTGAGCGGGGCATTCCGGTGATCGTGACGCTCGCGCCCGAGCGGCTGCCGCCGGGCGCCCTGCGGGAGCTGGTGGCACTGGGCGCGCGCGTCTCGCTCGGGCACAGCGGCGCCACCGAGGCGCAGGCACGCCGCGCACTGGAGGAGGGCGCCAGCCTGTTCACGCACCTCTTCAACGGCATGCCGCCGCTGCAGACCAAGCGGGTGGGGATGACCGGGGCGGCACTCGACAGCGACGCGTGGTGCGGCGTGATCGCCGACGGCTGGCACGTGGATGACACCATGTTGCGCATCGCCGTCCGCGCCAAGCGTGACCATGGGGCGCTTTTTGCGGTGACCGATGCGATGCCGACCGTGCACGGACCACCGCAGTTCGAGCTGTACGGAGCGCCCATTCGATTGCGCGACGGCAAGCTCATCGACGCGCGTGGCTCTCTCGCGGGGGTTCACATCGACATGATCGGCACGTTGCGTCGTCTCGTGCGCGATGTCGGACTGCCCATCGGGACGGCGCTTGCCATGGTGACCTCCGGACCGGCCCGCGCCGCGGGGATCGAGGGACGGCATGGCAGGCTTGCCCCGGGCGCGCCGGCCGACATCGCGCTGCTCGAATCGGAACACGTGCAGCTGCGTCACCTGTTGCTCGAGGGCGTGCGGGTGGGCGGCGAAAGCGGCGCGCCGGGCGCCCCACGACACGCCTCCGCCTGACCCGCGGGCCTGAGCCGGGCCCGACCGCCCGGGCACGATACCTTCCCGGATCCGCCTGCGCCCCCCGGCGCAGGGCCGCTCAGTGCGGCATCGGGCCGAGCCGCTGCTTCGGGCGCACGAACCTATCTTGAAGTATCTTCCAGAAATATTGTAATTTTATTTCGGATCTAGTATTACTACATCGTTGCAGCTCGGTTGATTGCATTTCGGAGGGCTCCCGGACCCCGGTGCTCGCGCCCGCGAGCGGCCAGGCGAGGCTCGATTCGGGGGCGCGCCGACGGGCGACCTCAGCCCGGCGACCGATGACCTGCCGCGCAAGCTGCCTACGAGAACATACCAAGGGGACATGTTGTGAAACTGATTGAACGTAGCTCCAGACACTCGATGCAGGTGAGGGGTGCTCAACAGGCTGGGCTCGTGCTCGGCCTCCTGGCCCTGTCCGCTCCTTTGTGCGCGGCGCGCGCGGCCGAACCGCAGTCGAACCCGCCCGCTGCCTCGAGCGGCTCACCGCACGATCGCCAGCGCGCGCCGACGCCGGATGCCGGCAAAGCTCCGACGACGCTGGAGCAGGTGGTCGTCACGGGCCTGCGCGCCAGTCTCGTGAAGGCCATGACGCTCAAGGAGAACGCCAATCAGGTGCTCGATGCGATCACCGCGCAGGACATCGGGCAGTTCCCGGACTCGGACGTGGCGGAATCCCTCTCCCGCCTGCCGGGCGTGGCGATCGACCGTGACGGAACCGGCGCCGGCAACAAGATCACGGTCCGGGGATTCGGACCGGCGTTCAACGTGGTGCTGGTCAACGGCCAGCAGCTGCCGACCCAAAGCGGTGGGCGGGAATTCAATTTCGACGCCCTGCCCTCCGATGCCATCACCCGCGCCGTGGTGTACAAGACCAGCGAGGCCTGGCAGCCCGATGGCGCCATCGGCGGCCTCGTCGAGCTGCACACCGCCGAGCCCTTCGACTTCAACGGGCCGAAGGCCATCGCGAAGCTGAGCGGCAACATGGGATCGCAGAACACCAGCGTCGAGCCGGGCGGCTTCCTGCTGCTCAGCAACACCTTCGCGCACGACCGGTTCGGAGCGCTCTTCTCGATCAGCTCGCAGGAGCAGGCGACGACCGCCTATCAGATCGACTCCGGCGGCTGGTGGCAGATGCCGGTGAACGTCCCGGGCGCGCCGACCGCCACATGGCAGAACCAGAGCGGCGCCTCGGGCCAGCCGACCAGCGTGATGATGCCCGACACGGTCGACATCCAGAACAATGCCTATAACGTCAAGCGGCTGAACCTGAACGCCGCGCTGCAGTGGAAGGTGACGCGCAACATCGTTGCGACCATCAACGGCGTGTACAACAAGTTCACCCAGACGAACCTGGAGCAGGACCTCGGGTTGTATTTCGACGGCAACCCCATCAGCAACGGCGTGACCGTACGGCCCGATGGCGTCGTGCAGAGCTTCACGGCCGCCTCCCATGCCGACCTCATCGAAAGCACCCAGGCGGACCAGCTGAGCCCGCAGTTCCTGCGGTCGCTGCACTTCAAGTTGAAGGGCCGCTCATTCGGCGGACGGCTGATGTGGGATGTCGATGGCTCCTACGCCAGCAACAGCGCCAGCGACTATGCCAACCCGGCCAAATTCACGGTCGCGGGCTTTCCGATTCCGGTGACGTACGTCAGCAACAACGGATTCGGCACCCCGGGGCTCTCGACGACGCAGAGCTTGACGAATATCAGCCTTCCCCTGGCGCACTACATCTACGTGTCCGCCGCCAACGACCAGAACAACATCAGGCAGTTGACGACGGATGAGACCTGGGTCAACCCGCACGCCTGGACGCCGCTCACGGACATCCGCTTCGGCGCCTACTGGCAGCGCAACAGCTATTACACGTTCAGCTCGTACAATGCCGGAGATGTGTGCGCGTACTGCGGCTACAAAGCGCCGCTGCCGAGCTACCTCTTTGCGCCGACCAGCATCCCGGGCGGGTTTGCCAGCCCCTACGGCGGCTCTTTCCCGACCACCTGGCTCACCTACAGCCCCGACCAGTACCTCGCCTACCTGGACAGTTCCGCGGCCTTCAACGCGCAGGACGCCGCGGCGGGCCTGCCGCCCGGCACCACACAGGCCGCGGTGCAGGGCACGGGCGCCTACACGCCGCAGTCGGTGGGTCAGTCGCTGCAATCGCTCGCGACGGTGGTGGAGAAGACCACGGCGATGTACGTGCAGGGTGATTTCAACGGTCATCTGTTCGGGCTCTCCTGGGGCGGTAACCTCGGGGTGCGTTGGGTGCACACGGCGGACGACTCGGTCGGATACGGCCAGGTACTCACGGACATCACGCCCATTCCGAATGACCCCACCGGCGATAACGCGATCTACGCGAACAACGGAGCGACGCTCGCCGTGGCGGCCAGCCACAGCTACAACTACGTGCTGCCGAGCTTCAATTTCCGCCTGAACCTGCCCCATAAGCTGGTGTTGCGGGCCGCGGTGTCGAAGAGCCTGGCGCGCCCGGAGCCGAGTGCGCTCAGCCCGGTGAACTACTACGGCGGCGGGATCCTGGCGCCGAGCAACCTCACGGCATCGGGCGGCAATCCGGACCTGAAGCCCTACACCGCGATGAACTATGATCTGGGCGCCGAGTGGTACTACGCCCCCGGGGGCTACGTCGCCGTCGACGGCTTCGTGAAGAAGCTGTCGAACTTCATCGAATACGTGCAGTCGACGTTGCAGGTGCCGATCGTCAACTCCCAGCACCTCGCGCAATTCCCGAACAACGTGGCGACTTTCGCGTTCACGGGACCGACGAACGTGGGCAGCGCGAACGTGCGTGGCGTCGAGATCTCGGCACAGCACATGTTCACCTACCTGCCGTCACCGTTCGACGGCCTGGGGGTCAGCGCCAACGCCACCATCATGTCGACGAACGCCGGGATCAATTCGGGAGTGGGGACTTCCGCGAGCTCACAGACGTTCGGTCTGACGGGGCTCGGGGATTACCAGAATCTGACGCTGATCTACCAGAAGTACGGCTTCGGAATGCGTCTCGCGTACAGCCATCGCAACGCGTACATCTACCAGATCGGAGATGGCTACAACGCATTGGCGCCGATCTACCTGAAGGGATACGGAGAGCTCGACGGACAGGTCAGCTACCGGATCAACGATCACGTGATCGTGGCGCTCTCGGGCACCAATCTCACGAAGTCGGTGCTGCAGGAGTACGACACCCGCACGGATCAGTTCCTGAGCCTGCTCGCCTACGGGGCGCGCTACGAGCTCAGCGTGCGCGCGGCGTTCTGAGGATGAGGTGAGCTGGAGGGCGGTGGCGCCACGCGCCACCGCCTTCACTTTTACCGGGGCCTCTAGCCCGAGAGCAGCTCGAGATTGCGCACCGCGCCGCGGTCGGCGCTGGTCACGAGCCGGGCGTACGCCTTCAGTGCGGCGCTGACCTTGCGTGGGCGCGGGTGGGAGGGCCGCCACCCCCTGGCCGCCTGGATCGCACGCCGCCGGCCGATTTCTTCCTTCGCCAGCTCGACGCGCACGGTGCGCGCCGGGATGTCGATCATGATGAGATCTCCGCTCTCGATGAGCCCGATGGTCCCGCCTTCGGCGGCCTCGGGCGACACGTGGCCGATCGACAATCCCGCGGTGCCGCCGGAGAAGCGGCCATCGGTGATCAACGCGCAGGACTTCCCCAGTCCCTTCGATTTGAGGTAGCTCGTCGGGTAGAGCATCTCCTGCATCCCCGGGCCGCCGCGCGGACCTTCGTAGCGGATGATGAGGACGTCCCCGGCCTTGACCCGGCCGCTCAATATGGCCGCCACGGCGTCTTCCTGGCTTTCGACGACGAGGGCGGGGCCCTGAAATTTCAGGATGCTCGAATCGACCCCGGCGGTCTTGACGATGCAGCCTCGCTCGGCGAGGTTGCCGTAGAGCACGGCGAGGCCTCCGTCCTGGCTGTAGGCGGCTTCGCGGCTACGGATGCAGCCCTGCGTCCGGTCGGTGTCGAGCTCGGAAAACCGGCGGCTCTGCGAGAAGGCGATAGAGGTGCGCACGCCCCCGGGGGCGGCGCGAAAGAACTCCCGCACCGTCGGATCGCTCGTACGGGTCACGTCCCATTCCCGCAGAGCGTCTGCCAGCGACGCGCTGTGCACCGTCGGGACCGCGGTGTCGAGCAGCCCGGCCCGGTCGAGCTCCCCGAGTATCGCCATGACGCCGCCGGCGCGGTGCACGTCCTCGAGGTGAAAGTGGCTCGAAGGGGCGACCTTGCACAGATTCGGGACCCGGCGCGACAGCCGGTCGATGTCGCTCATGCCGAATCCGACTCCGGCTTCCTGCGCAGCTGCGAGCAGATGCAGCACGGTGTTGGTGGAACCGCCCATCGCGATATCGAGGGACATGGCGTTCTCGAAGGCGGCCTGGCAGGCGATGTTGCGCGGCAGGGCGCGGGCATCGTCTTCGAGGTAATACCGCCGGGTCAGCTCCACGATGAGGCGTCCGGCGCCGCGAAACAGCTGCTCCCGATCCGCGTGCGTGGCGACGAGGGTGCCGTTGCCGGGCAGGGAGAGGCCCAGCGCCTCGGTGAGGCAGTTCATCGAGTTGGCGGTGAACATGCCGGAGCACGACCCGCACGTCGGGCAGGCGGATCGCTCGATCGCGTGCACGTCGGCTTCCGATACGCGGTCGTCTGCGGCGGCGACGATGGCGTCGATGAGGTCGAGGGAGGTGTCCTTGCTCGCAATCCGTGCCTTGCCCGCTTCCATGGGGCCGCCGGAGACGAACACCACCGGAATGTTCAGGCGCAGCGCCGCCATGAGCATGCCCGGGGTGATCTTGTCGCAGTTCGAGATACAGACCAGCGCGTCGGCCATGTGCGCGTTGCACATGTACTCCACGCTGTCGGCGATCATCTCGCGCGAGGGCAGGCTGTAGAGCATGCCGTCATGGCCCATGGCGATGCCGTCATCCACCGCGATGGTGTTGAATTCCTTGCCGACGCCGCCGGCCCGCGCGATCTCCTCTATGACCAGCTGCCCCAGGTCCTTCAGGTGCACGTGACCCGGCACGAACTGGGTGAAGGAATTGGCGACCGCGATGATGGGCTTCTCGAAGTCGGCGTCCGTCATGCCGGTGGCGCGCCACAGGGCGCGGGCGCCGGCCATGTTGCGGCCGGCGGTGCTGGTGCGGGAACGGTACGCGGGCATGGGCGGATTCCTCTGTCCGGCGGGGACGGAGCGCCATTGTGGTTCCGTTGCGGCCATATCGGCTAATACAATATGGGGCGGGTGGCCATAGGAATTCGAAATAGTGGAACTTCGACAGCTGCGTTACTTCATCGCCGTCGCCGAGGAGTCGAGCTTCTCGCGCGCGGCGCGGCGGCTGCACGTCTCGCAGCCGCCGCTCTCGATTCAGGTGAAGAGCCTGGAGGAGGAGCTCGGGGCGCGACTGCTCGAGCGCGGCAACCGGGGCGTGTCGCTGACGGTCGCCGGGCGCGTCTTTCTCGAGGAAGCGCGCACGGTGCTCTCGGGGCTCGAGCACGCCAGAAGCGAGACACTGCGGGCGCATCGCGGTGAGACCGGCAAGCTCTCGGTGGGCTTCGTCTCCATCGCGGATTACGGCATTCTGCCGCCCGCCCTGAAGAGCTTCCGCGCGAGCCGTCCCGGGGTCGAGGTGCAATTGCACGAGCTCACGACGGATGCGCAGATCCCGCAGCTGCGCGCGGGGCGGCTGGATCTGGGCATCGCGCTCGCCCCCGTGGATGAGCCGGATCTCGAGTTCGAGCGGCTGCTGCGCGAGGAGCTGGTGCTCGCGGCCCCTTCCGGGCACCCGGCGGCCCAGGGCACGGGCGCGATCGACCTGCGGGCGCTGTCGAGGGAGAGCTTCATCGTGCCGCCGCGGGATATCGCTCCGGGCCTTTACGATCTGACGATCAATCTGTGCCGCTCATTCGGCTTCGCTCCCCGGATCACGCAGCAGGCGCGCCAGATGCAGACGGTCATCGGCCTCGTCTCGAGCGGCATGGGCTTCGCACTGGTGCCCTCCTCCGTGCGCAACCTGCGGCGCCCGGGCGTGCGATACCGGCGGCTGTCCCGCAGGGCCGCCTCCATCGAGCTGGGGATTCTGCGCGCGCGCAGCGCGGAGAGCCCGCCGAGAGAACAGTTCATCGAGGCGCTGCGCAGCGCGGCGCGGGCTGCCGGAGCTTGAGGGCGCCGACCCTTGCGTGGCACCCACATGAATGCGCGATCATCGCAGCGCGCACCCGCGCCCGCGTTGCTCAATCCGGAATGGGCGCCGGGATTGTCTGGCGAGCGGCGGTCGCGGCGCCGCAGGAGGCGACGATGACCAGCAGGATCGCGCTCCACTGGGTGGGGGTGAGCCGCTCACCGAGAAACACGAGTCCGGACAGCGCCCCGACCGCCGGCTCGAGGCTCATCAACACGCTGAAGGTTCGGGCCGGCAGGCGCGTCAGCGCGATCATGTCCAGCAAATAGGGCAGCGCCGTCGACAGGAAAGCCACCGCAAGGCCGGGCAGCAGCACGGCGCGGGAGAATATCGTCGCGGGAGCATTGAGCAGGCCGACCGGCACAATGAGCACTGCGGAGATGAGGCTGCCGAGCGCGACGCCCTGCGGGCCGAGATGGTGGCCGACTTTCTGGCCGAATACGATGTACAGCGCCCAGCAGGCGCCCGCGCCGAGCGCGAACAGGACGCCCGCGAGATCGACGTGGGTCTGATGCAGCACCGGCAGCAGCAGCACGAGCCCGGTCGCGGCGATGACGACCCAGAGGTAATCGATGACTCGCCGGGAATTGAGCACGGCCACGGCGAGCGGCCCGATGAACTCCACCGCCACCGCGAGGCCGATGGGCAGCCGGTCGAGCGCTTCGTAAAAGAGAAAATTCATGATGCCGAGGGAGATGCCGTACACCCCGAGCGGCAGCCACGAATCGCGCCGGATGCGCGTGCGCCAGGGACGCAGCGCCAGGCACAGGAGCACGGTCCCGAATGCGATGCGCAGCGCCACCGTGCCGGCGGGTCCGGCCAGAGGAAACAGGGTCTTGGCGATCGAGGCACCACTTTGCACCGACACCATCGATGCCAGCAGTGCCAGGATGGGCGCGATCGCGCCGATCCGTGCTTTGAGCGCGCTCATTCGGGTGCGTTCAGCCGGTTTTTTTTGGGGGGGACCGCGCGCCGCGCCACGGACCGATCGTCAATGCGAGCCCTGGAGGCTATGCCGCGTCCGAGCCGATGAGGGCCTTCACCTCGAGGAAGTCCCTGAGGCCGTACTCGCCCCATTCGCGGCCGTTGCCGGAGCGCTTGAACCCGCCGAACGGCAGGCTCATGTCGCCCGGCGCGCCGTTGATCGTCACCCGCCCGGCGCGGATCCGGCGGCCGATGCGATTGGCCCGCGCGGGATCACCCGACCAGATGTAGGCCTGCAGGCCGTAGGGCGTGTCGTTGGCGATGCGGACGGCGTCCTCTTCGTCCCGGTACGGGAGAATGGCGAGCACCGGCCCGAAGATCTCCTCGCGCGCGATCGTCATATCGTTGCGCACGTTGGAGAAGATGGTCGGCCGCACGAAGTATCCCTTCGAGAGTCCCGCGGGACGGCCCTCGCCTCCGGTCACGAGCCGCGCGCCCTCGGCGATGCCCTGGGCGATGTAGCCTTCAACACGGTCGAACTGGATCTTCGAGACCACCGGTCCCACGGCCGTTTCGTCCGAGGCCGGATCGCCCACCACGACCGACTCGGCGGTCTTGCGGGCGAGCGCCTCGACCTCGGCCAGTCGGCCGGCCGGTACGAGCAGCCGTGTCGGCGCATTGCAGGACTGGCCGGTGTTCTGCATCAGGCTGAGTACGCTCACCTTCACCGCGCGCTCGAAGTCGGCGTCGTCCAACAGGATGTTGGGTGATTTGCCGCCGAGCTCCTGGTGGACTCGCTTGACCGTGGCGGCCGCCGCGCGCGCGACCTCGATGCCGGCGCGCGTCGAGCCGGTGAACGAGACCATGTCGATGTCAGGATGAGTCGCGAGCGCCGCCCCGACCACCGTTCCCGTGCCGTTCACCAGGTTGAACACACCGGGCGGAACCCCGGCCTCATCGAGGATCTCGGCCCAGATGCTCGCGCTGAAGGGTGAGAATTCCGAGGGTTTGAGTACCATGGTGCAGCCCGCGGCGAGCGCCGGCACGACCTTGGCCGCGACCTGGTTCATCGGCCAGTTCCACGGGGTGATGAGCGCGCAGACGCCGACCGGCTCGAGCACGAGGCGCGAGTTTCCCCGGCGCTCCTCGAATTCGAATGTTTTCAACACCTCGATCATCGCAGCAAGATGCCCGGAGCCGGCGCCGGCCTGAGAGCCCTTGGCGAGCTTCGCCGGAGCGCCCATCTCCTCGCGGATGGCGTTCGCGATGTCCGCGTAGCGCCGCTTGTAGATCGCCAGGATGTTCTCGAGCAGCGATCGACGCTCCTCGCGGGAGGTCTGCGCGAACGGCTCGAATGCGCTACGGGCGGCGGCGACGGCCTGGTCCACATCCCGGGCGGAACCGAGAGAGATGACCCCCGCGGGCGCTTCCGTCGCCGGATTGATCACGGTGTGGTCGTTCGGCTCGGCGGGCGGAACCCAGCGTCCGTCGATGTAGAACAGGCGGTGATCGTAGGCCATTGCGGTACTTCGCGGGGAAGGGAGGGAAGCGAAATGGTATCACGCCCTCGCGATCACTCCTGGAGGTGCCCATGACATTCCCTTCGGCATCAGCGCAGGTCCTGGATCTGCCCGGCATCGGCTGGTCCATCGTCCAGGCCCCGATGGCCGGGGCGCGAGGCGTCTACCCGACTCATCCAGTGCGTTGCAAGATTCGCGGCTGGTTGGACGAGTCGGAAAGGCGGATCTTATACTGGATGTCTGTGGCTCTATGCTCAAAACGTATTGA
>JAJYDK010000037.1 GCA_021777555.1 Pseudomonadota bacterium
GCAAGCAGCTTTTTCAGCGGCTTCTTGATCGAGCCATCAAGAGCGTTCCACTCCTTCAGAGCCTCGGGGTGAAACAGCAGGCGGTATTTGTGCTTGGGCCGCTGTTCAGAGCTCGTCAATATCGACCTCGATCGGCTCGGCACCATCGTTCATCCGGGTGCGCACCAGATTGAGCAACTCCCGATCGCCAAGTGCCTCGAGCATGGCTTCCATGAGCGCCGGGTCCACCATATAAAACGCCGGCCTATTGTGGTTGAGTACCGCCACAGGGCGGTTTCCCGCCTCACGAAGTACCGCTGCGGGGTTCTTCTTGAACTCCGACATGCTGATCGTCATATCGGTAAAGATGGCATGCATAATTAGGCTCCAAATTCGGGGCTAATTATAGATACGAATATCGCGCCTTTCAAGGGTCGTTTCAGATGCGACAAACCCTTGAAGGCGCACGAGATGAGCGTATCAGTCCCCGAGCGAGCCCCTCGATGCGGGGCTTCCGGGAGCCGTTCCGCCAAGCGGAGCCGAGCACTCAGTGCGGAGCGGAGATCCTGGCTTCTTCAGCAGGGCCCGCCACGATTGTTCTCGATGCCCATCGGCCCCCGCAGCCGGCGCTCCGCCCTGCGCCCGGCACGCGGCCCAGGCTTCCGCCTCCTTCCGGTTCGGGAATGTCGCCGACTGGGCCGCCCGGCCCTTTACTCGGACCTGCGCACGATAGGAAACGTCCTTCGTGAGCGGCGAGACGATGCGCTGGATCGAAGCCATGTGCGCCTCGGTGCACTGCGTGCAGCGATGAGTAAGTCGCTGCACGGGGTCTGCACCAAATAACGCAAACAGTGAAGCTCGCGAGCCCGGCATGCTCACAAGCTGCTGATGTTTAAGTTTAATTGGTGGGCCGTGTAGGGATCGAACCTACGACCAAGAGATTAAGAGTCTCCTGCTCTACCAGCTGAGCTAACGGCCCATATTGTGTCGCGCAAGCCGCCCGAGGCGCCTTCCGCCGGATCTGGGGTGGACGATGGGACTCGAACCCACGACAACCGGGATCACAACCCGGGACTCTACCAGCTGAGCTACGTCCACCGTCGTCGAATCCACTCCCCCGCGAGCGAGCCGCCGAGCCGGCTCACCGGCGCAACGTCCGCTTCCGGCCGCTTTCGCGGCTGGCGTGCCCGGCAGGACTCGAACCTGCGACCACCGGCTTAGAAGGCCGGTGCTCTATCCAGCTGAGCTACGGGCACGCGGTTGCATCGCCCAATCGCCCGCACATTGGCGTCCGTGCCGTGCCACAAGACCTGCCGCACGGGGGCGCGCATGATACGGAACCGCCGGTGCCAGCGTCAATTTCTGATTGTGCGTAGCCCCTGTCCTGCCCCGGGAGACGATACTAGGCTCCCGCATTGGCAGGACTCGAGCGCATCGATGTCTCCTCCCGACCACGCCGTCCCCGCCCCCTCCGGCACCGATACCCGCGAAATCGAATGGCAGCTGGCCGTCACCGACCTCGAGGTCGTGCGGCGCTGGCTTGCGGGGCACCGCAAGATCGGAGCGCTCCTCATCCGCCCCTGCCCCCGGCAGATTCTGCGCGACACCTACCTCGATACCGGCGACTGGCGCATGTTCTACGCCGGATTCGCGCTCAGGCTGCGCGAATCGGCCGAGGGCGCCGAGGCCACTCTGAAGAGCCTTCGCTCTGCGCGCAGCGACGTCGCCGACCGGCGGGAAATCACGGAGCCACTGCCGGAGCCGGACGACTGGCTGCGCAAGGCCCGCGGACCGGTGGGAACGCGGGTCCGCGAGGTCGCCGACGGCGTGCCGCTCAAGGCCCTGTTCACCGTGCACACCACCCGGGAGCGGTTCGCCGTCCACAATCCCCTGCACCCCGCGGACATCGGGGAAATCGCGCTGGATGAGACGGAGTTCCGTTCCGCCGCGAATGCGCCCCTGGGGCGCCTTACGCGAGTCGAGGTGGAGGCTGCAGGACCGCCCCTGGCCGCGCTGGAGCGCCTCGTCGAGATCCTGCGCACCGAATGCGGCCTCGAGCCAACCACGGAGAGCAAGGTCGCCGTGGGCCTGCGCCTGGCGGGATTGGTGCCCCCGCCCCTCATGTGAGCGCCCCACTCGGGCGCTCCGGGACGCGCCTCAGTGCGCCCCGGCCGATACCTCGGCGCCGCTCGCACCCGCCTTGGCGGGCCGCGCAAACCAGATCAGGAAGATCATCGCGACGAACAGGATGCCCGAGACGTAGAAGATATCGTCGGTGGACATCATGTAGGCCTGATTGTCGATCAGGTGATTGAGCAAGGCGTTGCCCTGCTGGGTCGTCAGTCCCTCCGCATGGAGCTGCGCCATCGCCTGCGCCGCCTGGGGATTCGAAACCAGCCGCTCAACCAGCTGCGCATGGTGCAGCGTGGCGCGCCTGTCCCACAGCGTGGTGGTGATGGAGGTCGCAAACGAGCCCGCGCTGATGCGGGCGAAATTGAGCAGCCCGGAAGCCGAGGGGATGCGCTCCGGGGCCAGCCCCGAAAACCCCAGGGTCAGCAGGGGGATGAAGAACGTCGCCAGCGCCGCGCCCTGAATCACCGTCGGCAGAAGTAAGGTATCGACGTCCGCCTGGGTGGTGAAGTCCGCCCGCATGAACATCACCAGCGCAAATATGACGAACGAGGTCGTCACGAACCACCTGGGATCCACTCGATCGACCAGCCTGCCGACGAAGGGGGTGAGGAAGATCGCCAGCACACCGACCGGCGCGAGGATGACCCCGGCCAGGGTGGCGGTGTAGCCCATGTACTGCTGCAGCCACAGCGGCAGCAGCACCACGTTGCCGAAGTACAGTCCGTAGCCGATCGACATCGCCACCGAGCTCACGAGGAAATTGCGCCCTTTGAACAGGCGCAGGTCCACGACCGGGTGCTTGTCCGTCAGCTCCCAGACCAGGAACACGGCGAACGCGATCGCCGCCACGACGGCGAGCGTGACGATGACCGGCGAGCCGAACCAATCGAGATCCTTGCCCTTGTCGAGCAGGACCTGCAGCGCACCCACCCACAGGATCAGCAGTCCCAATCCCACCATGTCGATGGGCAGCCGCGCGGTGGCGGTCTCGCGACGCCGGTAAACGGACCAGGTCACCAGCGCGGCGATCACACCGACCGGCACGTTGATGTAGAAGATCCATGGCCAGGAAATGTTGTCCGTGATCCAGCCGCCGAGAACCGGCCCCACCACCGGCGCCACCAGCGTCGTCATGGACCACACGCCGAGCGCCGCGCCCGCCTTGGCCTTGGGGTAGCTCGAGAGCAAGAGCGCCTGCGACAGCGGAATCATGGGTCCCGCCACCAGGCCCTGCAGCGCACGAAACAGCACCAGCGCGCTGAAGGTCGGTGCCAGCCCGCACAGCATCGAGGTCAGCACGAACAGCAGCGTCGAGGCGGTGAACAGGCGCACCTGGCCCACGCGGCGGGTCAGCCAGCCGGTGAGCGGCATCGAGATCGCGTTCGCGACCGCGAACGAGGTGATCACCCAGGTGCCCTGATCGGGCGAGACGCCGAGGTCACCGGCGATCGACGGGATCGACACGTTGGCGATTGACGTGTCGAGCACATTCATGAAGGTCGCTAGAGACAAGGCGATCGTTCCTAGAACGATCGCCGTGCCCTGAAGTGGAGGCAGCCCCGCGGGTGCTGCCGCCTGCAGCCGCGGCTCGACCGGAGTCGCGGCGACTGCTTGTTCCTCTGCCACAGCTCGCGCTCCGGTCAATAGATCCAGCGATCGTTAGTGAGGGTCCGAGGCATCGTGACCATGGGACCTCCCACGCCCTTGTCGGACACGACGCGCAGCGAAGGGCGGACCCCATCCGCAGGGGTCGCACGCGCATTCCGCGCGCCTTCCGAGCGTCCGACAGGCGATCCCGGGAAGCCAGGATCGTTCTGCGCGATGATCTCGTTCACCACCTGCTGCGCCTTCGCGTCGGCTGTGTGGAACACGCTGGTGGAGTCATCCTGACCCGCACTCGCCACCTCCGGCAGTCTCGGGGCGCCGTCATGGCGCACATCGACGTACGCCCGCATGGACAGCCCGACCTGCAGAGGATGCGCGGCCAACTCCTTCGGATCGAGCGCAATGCGCACGGGCACGCGCTGCACGATCTTGATCCAGTTGCCCGTGGCATTCTGGGCCGGCAGGAGCGAGAACGCCGCGCCAGTCCCGGCCCCGAACCCGATCACATGACCGTGGAACACCACGCCACTGCCGTACAGGTCGGACGTCAACCGCACCGGCTGTCCCACCCGCATGTCCGCAAGCTGTGATTCCTTGAAATTGGCGTCGACCCAGACCTGGCTCAGCGGCACGACCGACATGAGCGGCGCACCCGGGGCCACCTGCTCACCGAGCTGAACATTGCGCTTGGCGACGAAGCCGGACACCGGTGCGGGCAACATCGTGCGGGCATAGGTCAGGTAGGCGGCGTGCACGGCCGCTGCCGCGGCTCGCACTGCGGGGTTGTTGGCGACGGTCGTGTCATCGACCCACGCGCGGTTCGCCGCGAGCTGCTGCTGTGCGGCGACCAAGGCGGCCTGCGCGCTCCTGACGGCATCCTGCGCATGCTGCAGATCCTCGCGGGAGATCGCACCGCTGCTCGCCAGATGCGCCCGGCGCTCATAATCGGCCTCCACCTGCGCGAGGGCGGTCCGGCGCACCTGCACGTTGGCCTGCAACGCATCGCTGGTCGCGAACAGGTTGCGCACCCGGCGCACCGTGCGGGCGAGCTGTGCCTCGCTCTGCTGCAATGCCACCTTGGCGTCGGTCGGGTCGAGGCGCACCAGGGGCTGCCCCGCCTGCACGAAGTCCGTATTGTTGACATCGATCGCCACCACCGTACCGGGGATCCGTGGCGTGATCTGCACGACGTTGCCGTTGACATACGCGTCGTCCGTGTAATCCACGTACCGCGCATAGCGCGTCCAATAGACACCGTACGCGGCGCCGGCGAGCAAGGTGACCGCGAAAATTGCCGTCAGCCAGCGCGCCCTGGGCGTCCTCCAGAACGAACCGCTCGTCACCGCGCCCTTCTCTTCTCTGCCACTCATGACCTGCACTCCTGGCGACATGCGCCTTACTCCCACTTCTGATTGCCCTGGCGATAGATGCCTAGGCAATCTTCGACCCAAAAAAACCCGCCATCCCCTCACCTTTACCCCGCGTTCTCGAGCATGCGGGAGAGGAATACTTTCAATTGCTGCGCTTCTTCCGGCGTGAATCCGCGCAGGAAGCGGTTCAGCACCGCCACCGAAACCTCGATCATCTTCGGATAGGCTGCCTGCCCTGCCTCGGTGACCTCGAGGTAGATGAGCCTTCGGTCCTTCACGCAGCGGGCCCGGTGCACCAAGCCCTTGCTCTCCAGTCGATCGATCATCCGAGTCATCGCGCCGGCGTCGTACGAAAGCTCCTTGCACAGGTCCGATGCCGACTTCTTGCACCCTGCGCCCACGAGCCGCACGACCACCACGAATTGCGCGGCGGTGACCCCCAAGGAGGAAAGGAAAGGATCCGCCGCCAGCGCCCGATCGAGCGCGGCGAGAATCTCTACTTTCACCCGGGTCATCAGATAGCCGACGCTCTCGCGTGGCTGGTAGTTCTCGACGGAGTAGATATTCACCAAGGCTGCTCTCTGAACCCATCCCCCGGAAGGGGTAGCGCAGACAATAGTTGCCTAGGCTGCCTTAGTCAAGGCAGACTTTCCACCCATTCGAGAGAGGCGCGCCTCTCCTGCTCCGGCCGCGGGCTCGAGCTTGGGACCGGATTCCGGCCCCAGCCTGAACCTGAGCCGGAGCGTGAGCCTCGATCGGCGTCCCATCCCTAGCGTGCACGAGGCACGCGCTCCAGGCAGGGTCGCTGACCCGAACTTGTCATAGTGAAGCGCGATGATGGGCGGGAAACGGAGTACGTCCCATGAGCCCTGAGAACTCACCCAGCCGCTGGCACGCGGCCTTGTCGGCGGCCGCGCAAGGTACCCTGGCGGTCCGCTGGCGAAACACACTCAACGCCCTGCGCGCAGCGCAACTCGAGTACCGCTCGCTCTACTCGGCCGAGGCGATCGACATTCAGGCACTGCGCAAGGCCGCCAAGCGGATCTACGACCTCGAGCAGCTGCGGACGGTGCTCGCCACCGAGCTCGGCGGCAAGCCCGCCTAGGAGCCCGCCAGACCCGGGTACGCCTGCGGCACCCGAGTCGGACAGGCTCCTGCTTCGCTCAGTATCCCGCGGCGAGGCCCGCCGGACGGCGGCGATCGTTCGCCCCCTCGAGCAAGTGAGTCCGGGGATTGACCAGGATGGCCTCATCCGCGCCCCAGGAGGGGATCATCTTGAATCGATAGCCCATCGTCTCCAGGCGCTTCTCGACGGCCACGCTCATCAGGCCGGGCTCCGCGAACACCAGATCGGGGAGCCACTGCTGGTGCACACGCGGGGCGTTCACCGCCTGCTGCATGTTCATCCCGAAGTCGGCGACGTTGAGGAAGCTCTCGAGCGTCGTCGAAATGATGGTCGAGCCGCCGGGACTGCCGGTGACCATGAAGAGCTTCCCGCCCTTGAGCACGATGGTGGGCGCCATCGAGCTCAGCGGCCGCTTGCCCGGCTCGATCTGGTTGATCCTGCCCTGCACCAGCCCGAAGGAGTTCGGCACGCCGGGCTTTGAGGTGAAGTCATCCATCTCGTTGTTGAGGAAGAACCCCGTGTCGCCCGCGATCTGCCCGACACCGAACAGATAGTTGATCGTGTAAGTGACCGCAACCGCGTTGCCGTGGGCATCGACGATGGAATAGTTTGTCGTGTCAGTCCCTTCCGTCGACCCGAGGCTGCCCTTGATCTCGGAGGATGGCGTGGCCTTGTCCGCAAGGATCGTCGCCCGAAGCTTCGCCGCGTGAGGCGCCGAGAGGAGCTCATCGATCGGGTTGTGCACGAACGCCGGATCACCGAGGTAGGTATTGCGATCGGCGAAGGCGCGACGCTCGGCCTCCACCAGATAGTGCAGGCTCTCGACCGACCCGTAGCCCCACTTCGAGAAGGGATACGGCTCGATGATCTGCAGGATCTCGCAGATGGTCACACCACCCGAGCTCGGCGGCGGATCCGACAGCACCGTGTAGCCGTGGTAGCGGCACTCGATGGGCTTCGCCCACTGCACCGTGTAGTCGGCGAAATCCTTCATCGAGAGGATGCCGTGGTGGGCCTGGCTCGCCGTCACGATGGCCCGCGCAATCGGTCCGCGGTAGAACGCGCGTGTCCCGTCATGCTCGATGAGCTCCAGCGTCCTGGCGAGCTGCGGCTGACGCAGGCGCTGCCCGGCGACATAGGGCTTGCCGTGGTCGAGGAAGATGGCCGCGACATTGGGATGTCCGGCAAAGCTCCAGGCGCGCGTATCGAGGACGTTGATGTCCCCCTGGTCGAGCACGAAGCCCTTGCGCGCGAGCTCGATGGCAGGCTGCATCACCTGCCTGAGGGTCATGGTGCCGTACTTCTTCAGCGCCGTATCGAGGCCCATAACCGTCCCCGGCACGCCCACGCCGAGAAAGGTCTTGGTGCTCAAGCCGGGCACCACATTGCCCTGGGTGTCCTGATACAGGGTGGGTGTGGCCCTGAGCGGCGCCTTCTCCCTGAAATCAAGGAAGATGGCATGGCCGTTCGCGAGATGAATCATCATGAAGCCGCCGCCGCCGATATTTCCGCAGCAGGGATTGACCACCGCCTGCGCGTAACCGACGGCAACGGCGGCATCGACGGCATTGCCGCCCTCCTTGAGGATCCGTACCCCCACCTCGCTCGCCAGATGCTGATCCGATACCACCATGGCGTGCGGCGCGGTCACCGGACGCGCCTTGGCGAGCGCCGCCCGGGTCGTGGGTGGCGCGCTCGAATCGAGCGCCTGGCCCGGAATGATGGACTGCGAGGATGCGGCGCCGGCGGCGTAGGCCGCCGGCAGCGCCAGGAGCAGGGCGGCGGCCGCCACAAGATGTCTTTGCATTTCGATCGATCCTTTCGATGCGCCGGGGCGCGCGGTGTCAGAGATCCGGCCCCTCGCTACCACTGGTATGCCGCGGTGCCGTAATAGTAGGCGCCGCTGAAGCCGAACGGCGAGGTTTCCGAATAAGGAAGGATGCCGTGGAAGTTATTGACATCGATGACCCTGTCCGGGTACGTGTTCGTGATGTTGTTTCCGCCGATCGTGAGCGACAGCCCACCCAGGCGGTACGCGAGGCTGGCATCGAGCAGCATGCGCGCCCCGTAAGTCTGGTCGAAAGCGGTAGTGGAGCCCTGGTCGGTCCACTGCCCGTAGCGGGTCAGCTGGCCGTGCACGGTCCACCGGGCGATATTCCAGTCCGCTTCGACGAACGCCTTGGTGCGCGGCGTACCCACCGTGATGCGGCCCTGCTCGATGCGATCGATGATCGGCAGGGTGAGTCCGGCGAGGCCGAGCTGCGGCGGGTTGGGCGCGATCGAGAGGATTTCCGTTTTGTTGTAGTTGAAGCCCACCGTCAGGTGCAGCATCGAGCCGGGCAGCTGCCATGGATAGGTCGTGACCAGATCCGCGCCGCGCGTGCGCGTGTCGACCGCGTTGGTGAAGAACCGGCCTCCGTAGACGAAGGGGATCCCCGCCGCTGTCAGGTAACTCTGCACGGCGGATCCGAGCAGATTGCCGCTGAGAATGATCCGGTGGGCGATGGTGATCTGGTAGAGATCGAGCGTGGTGTACAGCCCATCATGCGGCGTGAGGACGAGTCCGATCGTGTAACTGTGCGATTTCTCCGCCTTCAGCGGCTGCGCGCCGAGCGCGACGGCCGCCGGGTCACCGACCGGGAAGGTGCGTATGTTATAGGGAACGCCGTTGACGAAGTTGAGCGCCGTGCTGGAGTAGTACTCCTGCTGCAGCGAGGGGGCCCGGAAACCGTCCGAGGCCGTGGCGCGCACCGCCACCGCGTGGGTGAACGCATAGCGGCCGGCCAATTCCTCCGAGGTGGTGCCGCCGAAGTCGCTGTAGTTCTCGTGGCGCACCGCCAGCTCGACTGACAGCTTCTTGGTCAGGTCGCTTTCGAGATCGAGGTACTCCGCCTCGCTGTGGCGCGAGTGTGCGCCGGCATCCTTCGGGGTGTAGCCCGGATACACCTGGGCGCCGGCGCCGGCGTAGGAGGCCGGATCGCCCTGCTCGATGCTGAATTTCTCGTGTCGGTACTCGAGCCCCCAGGCCACGAGCAGTCCGTTCTCGAGCCAGCCGGGATTGAAGACCCGCTTGAAGTCGGCATTGGCCAGGGTCTGGCGATATTTCAACGTACCGATGGAGAAGTCGGTCGGCGAGGCGGCCGCCAGCGAGTAATTGAAGGTATTCGCGGTGTTGAGCCGCCAGGTGTTGCCGCCGGTATCGGCGCTGAGGTCGTAATGCCAGCCGACCACCCTGCCCCGCAGTCCCAGGACCTCGTTGTCATCGTGCAGCGTGCTCTCCTCGATCGGCAGATAGCCGTCCGGATAGACCGCCGCTGCGGCCGGAGTGCTCGTGTCGTATTGCGAGAGCGAGCGGAAGAAGCCGCCGGCCCATACGTCCTTGTGGTTGAGCACGCTGTACGCGTAGAGCTGCGCCCGCGGCGTCAAGTCGTACTGAAGATTGATCGCCCCCTGCTGGGAGCGCAGCGCCGGCAGACCGTAGTGGAAGGTGTGCTGCCCGTAGGTCGGGTCGGCGGGAAAGCGTACGTCTGGACCGGAGCGGTTGGTCGGGTGCTGATCGGTCGCATCGACACTCAGGCGCACCCAGCCCTTCGAGCCGAGCGCGAGGCCGGTATCGGCGCCGCCCTGCATCGTGAGGCCGTCACCCCTGACATACCGTCCGGTCGTAACGTTGGCCGAGCCGCCCCGGGCGCCGTGCTTGAGGATGATGTTGATGACTCCCGCGATGGCGTCGGAACCGTATTGCGCGGCCGCGCCGTCACGGAGCACCTCGATGTGGTCGATTGCGTTGATCGGAATGGCGCTCAAGTCCACCGGCGAGGAGCCGCGGCCGATCGTGCCGTTCACATTGACGATGGCGGTCGAATGCAGGCGCTTCCCATCGATGAGAACCAGCGTCTCATCCGGGGAGAGACCACGCAACTGAGCCGGCTGCGAGGCGTCCGTGGCGTCGGTGATGGAAGGCTGCGGGAAGTTGAACGAAGGCAGGAGCGTGCGCAACGCGGTCGCCAGATCCGGGGCGCCGGTGGCGGCCAACGCGCGCGGCGTCAACACATCGATCGGTGACAATGAGGTCGCCACCGTGCGATTGAACTCGCGGGTACCGGTCACCACCACCGTGTGCAGCGCCCCGCCCTGTGCGGGAGCCCCCGCCTGCGGAAGAATCTGGGCGGCGGGCGGGTCGGCCTGCGGCGCAGCCGGAGGATCGGCCGGTGGATCGCCCGCGGGCGCACTGTGCATGGCTCGCCCGGGATCCGCCAGCGTCCCGGTGCCCGCCCCGCTCTGCCCGGCCTCGCGCTGCAGGCGCACCTCGATCATCTTCGCATCCACCCGCCGATAGGTCAGCCGGGTGCCGCCGAGCAGTTGATGCAGCGCTTCATCGATCGTGACCTGTCCGCGCACCGCTGGAGCCTGATACCCGTTGGTCAGGTTGGAAAAGAAAATGATCTGCACGCCGCTCTGCCGGGCAAGCTCCTGCAGCGCTGCGGCAAGCGGCTGACTGCTGATGGCGACATCGAATACCCTGGGCGTGGCCGCAATGGCCGGCTGTGCGAGCGTGACCCACGCGAGCGCGGTGAGAGTCGGAACGAGATACGAGCGGTGCATGCAAATCTCCCCGTTAAGATCCGAGACCGGTGTGCCAATTTGTGGTCTTCTGATCCATTAGAGCCCAGTGGTGCGCGCTTTGCCCCCCCTCCTGCTCAAAATAGTCGAGTCTCAGGCCATGACGGGCGGGCATCGGGCCTGCATGCATGAAATCGATTCTTGCAGCCGTGAATTTATTTCAATCGCCCGCGGCCGGTCAGGGCGGTGGACTCGCGCGGGTGCGCCGGGTGGCCCCGGGCACGTGTGAGCTGAGGGTGACGATGGTCGAGTGTCCACCCACCTTTTGGATCACGACTCCCGGCACATCGGAGAGGAAGGACAGGAGCGATCCCGGATCGTCCAACTCGATGACCCCGGTGACCCTGCGCCGGCGCAACCGCCCGCTGTCGATCACGATCCGCTCCCCGCTGTAGTGATTGAGCTCATCGACCACTTCCTCGAGCGGGCGCTGCTCGAACACCAGTTGCTGCCGCGTCCAGGCCGTGGTGGCGGCCAGATCACTGACTCGCTGCGGGACACCCATGCCGGCCGACGTAATGAGCACGCGCTCGGCGACCCCGAGGATCAGCGCGCCGGGCGGCGCGGGAAATCTCTGCAGGAGCGGCCGGCTCATCGGCCCCGGAGCCTCGGCCAGCGCCCGCGGCGCACCCGGGACGGGCAGGCTCGCCTGCGATGCGCTCATGACTGCCACACGGCCCTGCAGCACGGTCACGGAGGTAAAAGCCGTCCGCATATCGACGTTGAATTCCGTGCCGATGGCCCTGACCACCGCGCTCCCGGCGTACACATCGAAGGGCCGCTGTGGGTCATGACTCACCTGGAAGAGCGCCTCACCCCGCAGCAGCCTCACGATCCGGCGATGCTTGCCGAGCCGCACGGAGACGTCGGAGTCCGAATCCAGTGTCACCCGCGAACCGTCCCCGAGCAGGATGGAGCGTTGCTCGCCCGGCCGGGTCTGATAGAACTGGGGCACGGCAGGCAGGAGCAGCCAGGCGAGCGCGAGCAGGACGACCGCTGCGACGGCCCCGGCGGTAAGTAGCCGGCCGAAGCGGCGCTTCAGGCCCCCCCTGCCCGCTGCGGTGGAGGCTGGCGCGGGAGCGCGTACCGTGGCCGGCCGCAGGCTCACGATCGCGGGTGAGGACGCCTCGCACGAAGCCTTCGCCTCGCGGATGAGCTGCTCGACCGGGGTGTCGGGCCAACGCGCGCCTCCCGATTGCAGAGCGGACATGACACGAGCCACCCCGAGATAGGCCTCGACCCGCTCCGGCGAGCGTGATACCCAGGAGAGGAATTCGCGCCGATCGTTGGCCGTCACGCCATCGCCGTGCAGCAGCGTCCACCAGTGAGTCGCCTCCTCTGACCACAGGCGGGCGGATTTCGTAGTGCGTGCCATGTCAGTCCTCGACCGCGCTGCGCAGGCGCTCGTAACCGCGCGCCAGGTGGCGCCGGACCTGGCGCAGCGTCAGGTCGAGCTCCTGCGCAATCTGCTTGTACGAATGCTCATCCCGAAGCCGCAGCAGCACGACCGCGCGCATCATGGGAGACATCAGCGCAAGCTGCCGGTTGAGCCGCTCCTCGGACAGCGCCGCATCGAGGGCGAGCTCCGGCAGGCACTCGTCCACGGGGAGATCTTCCTCGTCGGCCGAAAAGGGCTCGGTGGGCGAATACTGGCGCCGCCACTCGGCGACCACGTTGCCCGCGACGCGCAGCAGGTAGGCCTGGGGATTGCGCACCTGGAGAAGGTCCGGCGCGCGCAGCAGCCGCAGGTAGATCTCCTGCGCCAGATCCTCGACCTCCACGGTCGAACGCACCCGGCGTCCGAGGAACTGCAGGAGGCTGCGGTTCCATCGCCTGCGCCACCCCACCAGTACGGCCCCATTCGCCATTCGCTCAACGTCCTCCCACCGGACTCAAGGTTTCCACAACTATAGAGTACCGGCGGGCGGGTTTGGCCCCCCCTCCTGATGCGCGCGCGCCACGGAAATGGCGGCTCTCGAGTCTCCCGCGCCACCCAGAGCCGCACCGTGACGCACTGGCGCGCCGGGCGGGCGCTCTGGCGCGCGCCTGCGCCGCACGCGAGCGCATGCGGCTACACTCGAACGATCCCTTGATCCCATCAGAGCAAAAACGGGGGGAATCGTGTTCCGCAATGCAATGATCCTGTGTGCCCTGCTCTCGGCCGGCGCGCCGGTGCTGGCGGGCGCGGCCACCCCCGCCAATGCCTCGGGCATCGCCCTGCAGCGGCTGTTCCGGGCCGAGTGGCAGCGGGAGATGAACGAGCATCCGCTCGAGGCCTCCGCGGACGGCTTCCATCAGTACGACGGCCGGTGGGCGAATGTGAGCCTCGCCTCCCTTGCCCACGAGCACCGGGAGGATCTCGAGGCCCTCGCGAGGCTGGCCGCGATCGATCGCAGCGAGCTCGATCCCGAGGACCGGATCAGCTACGACCTGTTTGAGTACCGCTACCGGATGCGGGTGCGCGGCTACGACCTCAAGACCTACCTCATGCCGATGAACGAGCTCGAGGGCATCCAGACCCTGAGGACCCTCACCGAGACGCTGCGCTTCGAGAACGCAACCGATTACCGCCACTTCATCGAGCGACTCGAGACCTTCGGGCCGTACATGGAGGAGACCATCGCGCTGCTCAAGGAGGGCGTGAAGGCCGGCATGACCGAGCCTCAGGGGGTCATGGAGCGTGTGCCGCACCAGATCGCCGCCTACCTCGTGTCGGACCCGACGGCAAGCCCCTTCTATGCGCCCTTCCGCAAGATGCCCTCGATCATTCCGGCCGTCGAACAGGCGCGGATGCGCGCCGAGGCGATGACGGCCATCACCCGCGTGGTGACACCGGCCTTCCGCAGGCTGCAGCGGTATTTCGACCACGACTACCTGCCGCAGTGCCGCAGGACGATCGCGGCCGAGGCGCTGCCCGAGGGCAAGGCGTACTACACCTATGAGGTCCGCAAGTACACGACCACCGACCTCAGTCCCTCGCAGATCCACAGGATCGGACTCGAGCGCGTCGCCGCGATCCACGCGCAGATGCACAGGGTCTTCGATCGGATCGGCTTCAAGGGCGGCTACCGGCAGTTCGTGCACTACCTGCGCACCAATCCGCGTTTCTTTTACAAGAACCCCGCCCACCTGCTCGAGGCCTACCGGGCCGCCGCCATGCGCGTCAATCCGCTCCTGGTGAAGTACTTCCCCGTCTGGATCCTGCCGCGAGTGCCCTACGGAGTACGCGCGATCCCCGCATCGCTCGCACCCGACACCTATCCCGCCTACTCGGATCCGCCGGCCGGGGATGGGAGCGTGGCCGGCTATATCTCGGTCAATCTCTACAAGCCGCAGAGCCGGCCGAAATACGACATCCAGGTGCTCGTGTGCCACGAGGGCCGGCCGGGCCACCAGTTGCAGATCCCGATCGCCATGGCGCTCAAGGGGCTGCCGGAGTTCCGCCGCTTCGACTACTACAGCGCCTACGGCGAAGGCTGGGCGCTCTATACCGAATCGCTCTGCGACCAGATGGGGCTCTACGACAACCCCTATTCCAGATTCGGCTACCTCGACTGGCAGATGTGGCGCGCGGTGCGCCTCGTGGTCGACACCGGCATCCACTCCGAGGGCTGGTCACGAGCGCAGGCGGTGAGCTATTTCCGCAGCAATACCGCGCTCAGCCTCCAGAACATCAACACGGAGGTCGACCGATACATCGCCTGGCCCGGCCAGGCGCTTTCCTACATGATCGGGCAGCGTGACATCCTCGAGCTGCGCACCAAGGCCGAACAGGCGCTCGGGCCGAGGTTCGACATCAAGGATTTCCACGCCGCGATCCTCGAGCACGGCGCCATGCCGCTCAGCATTCTCAATGAGGTCATGTATCGCTGGATCCGGGATCGAAAGGCAGGCATGCCGGAGACGCACCGGGCCATGTGATACACCATCGGCCACATGGCCCGAGGCGCCGGCCGCGCAGCCCCAAATGGCTCAGGCGGCCAGAAGCTCTTTCAGCAACATCAGCAGCTCCTCGGCCTTGACAGGCTTGCTTGTGACTCGCAGGTGCGGATCGCGCGGCAGCTCTTTGATCGCCGAAGATGTGTCTCCGGTAATGAGCACGGCCTTCAAAGAGGCACCTGATCTCTCGCGCAGCGCCGCTATGACCTGCGTGCCCTTCTCGCCCTCGCTCAGATGATAATCCGTCACCAATAGATCCAAACCCGCCTCTTCGCTCGCCTTCTGCAGCGCCTCATCGAGCGAGCATACCGCGCTTACGTGGTAGCCCTCGACGTTCAGCAGCATGCGTGTCGCCTCTCGCACGGCGGCGTCGTCCTCCACCAGAAGGACGCGGGGTCTACTGGTTCGCGGCTCGAGCGCCGCCTGCCGCTGCGCATCGATGCACAACGAGACCGCTTGCAGGGCGCCCCTGGGCAGCTCGAGAGAAAACGCCGACCCCTTGCCGACTTCCGACGACACGTCGAGCCTGAGATTGAGCAGTTTGACGAGACGCTGCACGATGCTCAGCCCCAGGCCAAACCCGTCGCGTGACGTGTTCGTCGCGCCGCCCACCTGATAGAACTCATCATAGATATAGGCGATCTGATCTGCCGGTATGCCGACGCCCGTATCCACCACCTCGATGCGAACCAGCGCCCGCTCGCGCAAACAGCGCAATCGTATGCAGCCCTTCCGGGTGTACTTGATCGCATTCGAAACGATGTTTCTCAAGATCTGCTCAACGAGCGATGGGTCGCTGTGGACGAAGTCCACGCATTCCTCGGCCTGCAGAGTCAGGCCCTTGTCTCCCGCAAGACTGGCGAAGTCGCGATGCAACCCATCGAACAGCGTGGCCACGGCGAAATCGGTCAGCACCGGCTTGACAACTCCGGATTCCAGCTTGCTGATGTCAAGCAGCGCATTCAAGAGCCGCGCCATCGCTGCGATCGCCTGCTCCTGCTGGTTGAGCACATCGGCGGCCGCCGGCTCGACCACCGTGCGGCGAAGAATGCCATTCAGGAGCGCCAGAGTCTGGACCGGCTGGCGCAGATCGTGGCTGGCGGCGGCCAGGAAGCGACTCTTACCCAGATTGGCACGATCCGCCTCATCGCGCGCTGCCTTGAACGCGGCTTCGACTCGCTTTCGATCGCTCACGTTGCGCACCACGGCGACGTGATGACCGTGAGAATCGTCAATTGGACTCAAGCTCATCTCCACCGGAAACTCCGTGCCATCCTCGCGTCGGCCAATCAGATCCAATTCCCCGCCCATCAGGCGTACGCGCAGCTCTTCCAGGTACTTCTCGCCGGGCACGATGTACCCGACCCGAATGCGCTCCGGGATCAGTAGTCCCAAGCTCTTGCCAATGAACTCCCCGGGAAAATAACCAAACAGAGCGTCGACCTGGCGGTTGGCCAACCGGACGACCCCGTAGCCATCGACGATCATCATGGCATCTGGTGCGGCATCGAGTGCGCGGCGGGCGAGCTCGGGTTGTGGAATTGTCATTGTCGGATAACCTTCTCCATCCCGCATTGCCGATACATGCGAACGCACGACCAGTGCGACACCTGTACAGACCTTCGGCGCAGCGGTCTGTTCGGGAACGCACCGAGGCGACATGCACGTGGCGCGCCGGCACGAGCCACATGCGGCGATGGCTGCGAAGCTTCGATTGCCTCATGCCTCGAGCCGGGACCGGGGCGGGGATGCCTCGCAGCCGACCCGGCGCCGGGACGACCGCCGCGCCGTGGTTTCCGCCGCGGCAAACGCGCATACTGAATTCCTGTCGAGCGAGGAGAACAGACCATGGAGAAATGCAAGGCCGGCGTTTGGATTGATCATCGCAAAGCCCTGATCGTCACCATCGTCCCCGCCGGGGAAAGCACAGCGCATATTGTCTCCAAAGTGGAAAGACAGCTGCGACGCTCTGGCGATTCTCCGATGAAGGGGCGCTACGCTGCGGATCAGGTGCCGGCGGATGATAGTCGACAGAAGGCTCTCTCAGGAGAGCTCAACATCTACTACGATGCGGTGATTGCGGCGCTGCGCAATGCCGAGTCGTTCGTCATTTTCGGTCCGGGCGAGGCCAAGAGCGAACTGAAGAGACGACTCGTGAAGAACAAGCTCGGCCGGCGCCTGTCCGCTGTCAAAACCGCGGACAAGATGACCGATCGGCAGTTTGCCGCGAAGGTTCGCGATTATTTCTCAGCAGAGTCCGGATGACGGCGAGCGACAGGACGGACGTCCCTCCCCCGTAACCGCCTCTGACGTGGCGGATTGGAGGCGCTGAGCAGCCTCTTGACGCGCAGCAGGCACGTCGCTTCCAGGCCTGCCGGCGAGGACCGCGGTGTACGGTTGGCCCAGCACCACCGCCGCCTCGTGCAAGCGACCTTGATCGTGATTCGCTCGCGACGGATGCCGCCCTCGTCCCATGGTGCGCCGTCGGTTCACCGCATTGACCTGAGGACTCACTCCGGGAAATGACACCGGGCCTCCTGCCGGGCACGTCATCTCCGGGAGCCCGACATATCACCGCGAATGAGAGCCGGGCGCAGCCGCGACTCCGCAACGGCGGTCAACGGATAGGCGGTTCCGCTCAGCCATACGACGCCATCGCTCTTTGTATCGACGTGAATGTCCCCGAGGCTGGTGAGATGCTCCGCAGCCAGCTCTACCTTGATCTTTGTCGTGATTGCGCAGTCTATCGCGTAGGCCATGGTGCGGCGGGCGTCGGTAGAGACGGCCTTGGCGGCTGCCAGGACAAATCCACCGGACAGAGCCGCGAGCGCCCCGCAGGCCGTGACAAGGCGTACCGCAAGATGCCGAGTTTTCATGGGTTGTCCCCACTGGTGTACGGATCACGCAGGCGGAGAATGATCAACTGCAACGAGCGGCATGCGTCGCCGGTGCGTTTCATCCGGTCCGGCTTGCACCCGAAGGATCCACCCAACGAGGCGAACAAGAGGAGAATCCTGTTCGTTTTGCCCCTCAAGATGGCAGTGCGACACTCCGCGACAACCTCCAGGCGCCATGGTTCACATGCACCGACTGGTTGCCGTTCGCGGCGTTCTGGCGTACACAGGTAACCGTGTTCTTTCGAGCGGGACTCGGGGGAGCCGCAGACGGCGGGGCCGCACGCTCAGAGACGGGCGCAGAGTTCTGCGCCCCTGGGCCCTCATCTCACGCGGTATCCCGCGGTCCATTGATCGCGGCGGGAGAATCATCACGAATATCGGCGGGATCGGATCGGCGCCAATGAGCCCCGGCAAGTCGTCCACCGGCGGAGTCGCAGGGCGCATGGCCGATACGGCCGCAACGGAGAGATGGTCATGGCGGAGCAGCCCTCGGATGCATTCATCTTCTTCGGCGCGACCGGAGACCTCGCCTTCAAGCAGATATTCCCGGCGCTTCGGGGCCTGATCCGCGACGAGGGAATGGACGTTCCGATCATCGGCGTGGCCAAGGCCGGCTGGAGTCTCGAGCAATTCAGGGAGCGCGCCAAGGACAGCCTCGATCACCACGGCGGGGCGGACCCGGATACGTTGCGCAAACTGCTGGGCATGCTGCGCTACGTGGACGGGGATTACGCGGATCCGGCGACTTTTGTGCGCCTGCGCCAGGAGCTGGGCGCGACGCAGCGGCCGCTGCATTATCTGGCCATTCCGCCCAACCTGTTTGCGACAGTGGTCGAAAGACTCGCCGCGAGCGGCTGCGCCGCGAACGGACGAGTGGTGGTCGAAAAGCCTTTCGGTCACGATCTGGCCTCGGCTCTCGAGCTGAACGTGATCCTGCACCGGTGCTTTCCGGAGGAGGCTATCTTTCGCATCGATCATTACCTCGGCAAGGAGCCGGTGCAGAACATTCTCTACACCCGCTTCAGCAATCCCATTTTCGAGCCGATATGGAATCGCACCTACGTGCGCAGCATCCAGATCACCATGGCCGAAAGCATCGGGGTGCGGGACCGCGGCCGGTTCTACGATGGAGCCGGCGCCGTGCGCGACGTGGTTCAAAACCACCTGCTGCAGGTTCTCGCGGTGCTCACCATGGATCCACCGACGGGCGAGCATTCCGAGGCGGTGCGAGATGAGAAAGTCCGATTACTGAAGGCGGTTCGTCCCATTGCGGCCGGGGACATCGTGCGCGGTCAGTACGCCGGATACCGCTCGGTGCCGGGCGTCAGCCCCGACTCCACGACCGAGACCTTCGTCGCGGCGAGGCTCTATATCGATACCTGGCGCTGGGCCGACGTGCCGGTCTACCTCCGAGCCGGCAAGAAGATGCCGCTCACCGCCACCGAGGTGTGGGTCGAGTTCGGCAGGCCGCCGCGCGAGACCTTCGGAGAGGGCGTGCGCTCGAATTCCGGCCACATGCGCATGCGCATCAGTCCGGACATAGAGATCGCCCTCGGACTGCGCGTGAAGCAACCGGGCGAACGTATGGTGGGAAAGGATGTCGAGCTGATTCTCACCCGCCGCGGCGCGGCCGATCTGCCCCCGTATCAACGCCTGCTCGGCGACGCGCTGCACGGCATCAGCCAACTCTTTGCGCGCGAAGATTTCGTTGAAGCGCAGTGGCGCGTGGTCGCGCCGATCCTTGGCGACGTGGCGCCGCTGCATTCGTACGAGGCGCACACGTGGGGACCGCAGGAGGCTGCGCGGCTGATGGGACCGGATGGCGTCTGGCTGAATCCGGCCCCCCCGGCTCAAGCGCAGGCTCACGACATTGCGAATGTCCCGTAAGCCCGCCTCGGGCGGGCGTACTCCGGTCATACTTCACTCGTGTCCACGTCTCCCGTGCGCGAAGGCCGCGCCCCAAGACGCACCGCCCCGGAATTGGAAGTCGAGTCGATCCGCGGCCCCACTCCAATCGGATTTATCCCCGCCAGGATAATCTTACTGTGTCACAAAGTGCGCTTTATGATCGGCAGCGCGCAGCAGGGACAGCGATCGAGCCGCTGTGCGATGGCGCGAGCCAACAGGTAGTGAAGCGTTGAGATTGAATCGGGGATGTGGCGCTGCATTCTTCCGGCTGCCGCGCGGCGTGTAGCCTTCGGGCAGGAGAGACGCTTCTGATCGAGCGGAGTTTTTACTGCCGCCTCCCTTGAGGCGCTCGCTGACGAGAAAGCCATAGGCGGCGATGCACAGAGTCGCGTGATGATGAAAGCCGCGCCAACCCCGCCCTTCATAATGAGAGAGTCCAAATTCCTGCTTGAGCTCCTGGTAGTCCCGCTCGATGCGCCAGCGAGTCATCGCCGTACTGACCAGCGTGCGCAGCGTCGTGTTCGCCGGCAGATTGCTCAGCCAGTAGTGCACGGGCTCGGACTCGCTCTGCGGCCATTCGATCACGAGCCACTCCTCCTCACGCAATTCACTGCGGCGCCAGTCCTGATGAGCGGCACGCACCCGCAGCGCGGCGAAGCGCGACATCAGTCGCGCGTTACTTCCGTCTCGCCAACCGACCGTCGGCCACGCGCGCCTCGGCAACTGAGAAGCCAGGTCCTTCACCGAGACAGGCTTGTGACCCGCAGCGCGGCGCAGCCGGCTGACGGGGCGACCTCGCTTACTCTTCGTCGACTTCGGTGGCAGCGGCGCCAACTCTCCGGTCCACACTGTCGTGCTGGGCTGAACTCCAACGCAATACTTCAGCTGAAGTTCTCTCAAGCCCTCGCGAAACTCCACGCCATTGCCGTAGCCCGCATCGCCCAGCACGATGCCGACAGGCACACCGGCGGCCTTTGCCGCTCGAATCTGCTCAAGCGCGATCTGCCGTTTGGTGGCAAAGGTGATCTCGGCCGGCACGCATGCCTTCTCTCGACGCGCCTTGTCGCTCGCCCACTCTTCGGGCAAATAAAGCCTGAAGGCAATCGGCAGGCTTCCCTGTGCCGAGGCCAGCGAGAGGGCCACCGCGACCTGGCAGTTGTCCTGTTTACCCAGCTGCCCACAGTACTGACGCGCCACACCGACCGAATGCTCGCCTCTCTTCGGAAAGCCCGTGTCATCGACGATCCAGTAACAGCCTTTCTCAAGCTTCAGTGCGGGGCTCACCCACTCGCGCACGCCCGTAAGCACCGCCTCATCCGACCAATCAGACTTCGCCACCATATGATGCAGCGATTGGTGCTTGGCGCTGACGTGCCACGGATCGGCATGCGCCGCCAACGGCTCAACGCTCTTACGCTCGATCGGCAGCATCAGACCACGCCCGTATTCCATGAAGCCTGCCCGCCGATCCGCGTGCCCGAGCTTCTCACACAGTCGATTCATGTACCGCTCATACTCTGCGAGGTTAGCCATGGCTCCTCAACCCGCTTGCCGAGTTACCTCCATAATGCCATGATATTTATGACACAGTACGAATAACCGCCCGATCTCTTGCGCTCTGTGCGCCTGCGCACCGACCTCGTCGGGATGGTCGGGCACGCTGTGAGTCCACTCGAGAGATGCGCGCCGCTCCGTGACCCTCACCCGGCTCGTCTCACAACCGGGGTTCGTCATGCCATTTTGGTCGTCGACCGTCTCCGCACTCATTGCGGGCGTCATCTCCGGTCAGATGGTCTGTCGCACCGGAAACGGCCTCATCATCGGCAACCTTTGCGGGAGAGGCGGCGCGATTGCCGGCGGACGGGCCATTGCGCTTGGCCGGGATGCCGCGGCGACGCGGACTCGACTCATGCAGCGCGGGATTCGCGACCATCGGGGTTGCGGCGACTCTCATCGTCCACCACACGATGGCTCACCGCCCTCGCGACGGATCCGCCTGATTCGCCGGCGCGCTTTGATCGGGCGGACGCTGCCGGCTGCCCCTGCCCCTTGCGCGCGAAGGTCAGATCCGTGACGACATCCGTCAACACCGACGTCCCGGATGGATATCCGAACATCAAGTTGCGGCCTGCACGCGAGCAACAGCAACTTGATATTTGGGAAAACGAGGGCGGCGCATCGACCCCCGTGTCGTCAACCAGGAGTCCTTCATGGCGGTCGAACAGGCTCGTATCCACATCGTACCGAAGCCCTGGGGCCGCACCGATCTGAGGCCCTGGAACGCCTATCACGACACGCGGACTCCGATCGGGGAGACCTGGTTCGAGCGGGCCGACCCGACGGCGCCCCTGCCCGCCCTGCTGCTGAAGCTGATCTTCACCAGCGAGCCGCTCTCGATTCAGGTGCATCCGGATGAGGCGCTCGCGCACGCGCTCGGCCTGGCCCAGGGCAAGTGCGAAGCCTGGTACATCCTCTCTGCCACCACGGATGCCCGCATCGCCGTTGGCTTGAAGCAGCAGCTGGACCCCACGCAGTTGCGGGCGTGCATTCGTGACGGCTCGATCGTCGAATGCGTTCAATGGCATGAAGTGCGCCCGGGCGACTCCAAGGTCGTGCCGCCGGGCACCATCCACGCCATCGGGGCTGGACTGGTCCTCGTCGAGATCCAGCAGAGAACTGAGGCGACGTTCCGGCTCTTCGACTATGGCAGGCGGCGGGAACTTCACATCGACATGGCGGTGGCGGCCGCGTCCGCCCGTCAGTCCGAGCGGCAGATGTGCCCGCGCAAACTGACCGCGGCAAGAACACTGCTCGTTGCCAGCCCGTTCTTCGTGCTCGAACGCATGACGCTCGCGCCCGGTGCAGTGCGGGAACTGGACGCGACAGCGGAGACCTGGCTGTTCATTCTCGGCGGCGTGGGCAGGGTGGATTCGATCGAAGTCGCAGCGGGCAATGCCCTCTTTCTCGAGAGGGACCGGGCCTGCATCGAGGTTGGAGCGCAACGCCTGCAGTGCCTTGTTGCCTATGCGCGGTCCGTTCCGGCTCCGCATCTTCTGCGGCGCTTGAACGACATGCGCATCCCCGACCCAGCGCGCAGCCCGTCACGAGCGTCCTTGCCGATAGTGCCGGCGTCCGCAACTGAGACCGTTCCTCTGGAGGCTGCTCCGTGAACCTCCTCGAACGATTCGCGTTGGTTGGCAATTCGCTCCCGAGGCGCTGCGGCATCGCGACCTTCACGAGCGATCTGCAGCAGGCCATCGAGATGTTGCCGGCGCGCGAGCGGTGCTGCATCGTGGCCATGACCGACGATGGGCGCGCCTACGACTACCCCTCCACCGTCCGCCTTCAGATCGATGACCGCAGCCTCGCGGACTACGAGCGGGCTGCCTTCATCCTGAACCGTTCGCAATGCAAGGTGGTTTCACTGCAGCACGAGTTTGGAATATTCGGCGGTGAGGCCGGCGGGCACATCCTGGCGCTCACCTCGCGGCTGACCATGCCGCTCGTCACCACTTTTCATACCGTGCTCGAGCGGCCGACACCAGCGCAGCGCCGCGTCGTCGGCGAGATTGTCGAGGCTTCCGCGCGAGTCATCATAATGGCCGAGAAGGGCAGGGAATTGCTGCGCAGCGTGTATCAGGTCGCGGCCGGAAAGATCGAGGTGATCCCGCACGGAACTCCGGATGGCCCGTTCGTCGAGCCCGACGAGGCGAAGAGCGCGCTCGGATTAGCAGGCCGTCCAGTCATTCTCACCTTCGGCCTGCTCTCCCCCAGCAAGGGCATCGAAGTGATGATCGACGCGATGCCCGAGGTCCTAAAGAGCAGCGCTGCGGCCGTTTACGTGGTGCTCGGAGCGACGCATCCGAATCTGGTCCGCAATCAGGGCGAGGCTTATCGGAACGGCCTGATGAAACGGGTGCGCGCCCTTGGAATTGAGAACCACGTCCTCTTTCTCGATCGATTCGTCGATCAGGCGACGCTGATGCGTTTTATCTCAATGTGCGATGTCTACGCCACTCCGTATCTCAACGAGGCTCAATTGACTTCCGGCACCCTGGCCTACAGCTTCGGCCTGGGCAAGGCGGTCGTCTCGACGCCCTATTGGCATGCGTGCGAGCTGCTGGGAGACGGGCGTGGCGTCCTGGTTCCCTTTGGTGATGTCGCAGCGCTCGGTCGCGAGACTGCGGCGCTACTGAGCGACGGACCGCGACGGCTCGCGATGCGCCAGCGCGCCTACACGGAAGGCAGAGCGATGATCTGGCCGAGAATCGCCGAGCGCTACTGCGCACTGTTCGAGACTGCCGGAAGCAACGCTCGGCGCCCTCACGTTCTTCGCAACGACGAGGGCGCGAGCGCTGCCGGCCGAACCGCTCAGTACGTCCGGTCCGCGCCGATCAGCCATTTGCTAGCCCTGTGTGACGATACCGGTCTGCTTCAGCATGCGGTGTATTCCGTTGCGAATCGCTCGCATGGGTATTGTACCGACGACAACGCGCGCGCCCTGCTGCTCGCCTGCTCACTCGAGCGCGCCGGGGAGCCGCGCCTGCCGGAAACCCTGACGAACCGGTTCGCCGCATTCCTGCAGCACGCCTGGAATCCCGGCATCGGGCGCTTTCACAATATCATGGGTTTCGATCGACGCTGGCAGGACGAAGCGGGATCCGAGGACAGCCACGGGCGCGCGCTCTGGGCTCTGGGGGAATGCGCGCGCAGCGACCACGACCGGTCGCGGCGCCGCTGGGCCGCAGCCCTGTTCGCGGAGGCGCTCCCGGCCCTGGAGAGCTTTCTCTCGCCGCGCGCATGGAGTTTCGCGCTGCTCGGCCTGGACGGGTACTGCGCCGCCGCCTCGGAGCACGCTGGTGCGTGGCGCATGCGAGAGATGCTGGCCGACAGGCTGCTGGCCATCCTGGTGGCGGTCGAGGCCGCTGATTGGGAGTGGTTCGAGGAAGGGCTCGCCTATGACAATGCACGCTTGCCCCAGGCCCTGATCGTAACGGGCTGTTCAATCGGGACATCGCACCACCTGGGCGCCGGTCTGCGCTCCCTGCGCTGGCTCATGAATCTGCAGACGACAACGGAGGGCTGCTTCAGACCGGTCGGGTCCATGAGCTTCCGTGCCAAGCGAACCCACCCGCTCGCTTTCGACCAACAGCCCTTGGAAGCCGCAGCCTCGATCTCGGCGTGCCTGGCCGCTTGGCGTGCCGACGGCGACGCCACCTGGCGGGTTCACGCGCAACGGGCGCTCGACTGGTTCTTTGGCAGCAACGATCTGTCGCTGCCGCTGGTCGACCTGGAGCCGGGCAGCTGCCGCGACGGCCTGCACCCGGATCGCGCCAACGAGAACCGCGGAGGCGAATCCGCCGTCTCATATCTGCTCAGCCTCGCCGAGATGCGGCAGCTCGAGCGCCCGGGCAGCTCTCGCCCTGTACAAGCACCGCGGCTCATGGCCGGCCCGAACGGCCTCGCATGACAGCGAAGCGAATCGGAGACGAGTTGTCACCCTGCAAGCTGTTGAACCGTCAGGTTCTGACCCTGCGTCCCGATCCGGCGAGGGTGGTGATGCGCCATTTCAAGCCGAGCACCGAGCCTCGGGACCTCACTCCGACGGACACGAAGCGGGTGACGCACATCGTCGATCGGGTCCTGGCACTCGATGCTCACTCCGCGCACCAACAGTTGCAGGAGATTCTGGAGAACTTCGAGGGCCGTCACCGCCGGCTCCTCGCGACTTTCGAGACGCGCGCCGACGCCATGGGAATCGTTCACTCGGTGCATGCTCCGCTCACTCAGGTGCAGCGCCGACTCGTTGGCGCCTACTTCCTGCATGAGTACTCCTTCGAAGCGGCGGCCCTGTTCAATCCGAGCATCGTCGCGCACCCGGATCAGTCCGCGGTATCGAGCGGCGCGCGGCGCATCATCCTCAGCCTGCGGGCCGTAGGGGAAGGCCATGTGTCCTCGATCACGTTCCGATCGGGAATGCTCGGGGCCGACGGCACCGTGACCATCAACCCCGCGGCGCAGTTCGCCTCGATTCCTCACCTGCAGCGGCTGCTACCCGGCTCGCGTACGGACAGCATAGAAGTGGTATTCGAGCCCGACGGCGACATCAGTGAGCGTGTCATCTTCCCGGTCACGGAGGCCCAGTCGAACGGCATCGAGGATGCCCGGTTCGTCGAGTTCGACCATGGCGGCGGCGGCAAGACCTACTACGCGACCTACACCGCCTACAACGGCCGGGCGATCAGGTCGGAGTTGCTCGAGACCACCGATTTCCGGCGCTTCTCGATGACGCCCCTGACGGGGCCGGCAGCGCGCAACAAGGGCATGGCGCTCTTTCCGCGAAAGATCAACGGCCACTACGCCATGCTCGGACGGCAGGACAACGAGAGCCTCTACCTCATCTACTCGGACGATCTGTACTCATGGGAGGAGGGTATCGCGCTGCTCGAGCCTCGATTCCCCTGGGAATTTGTCCAGATCGGAAATTGCGGGTCGCCGATCGAACTCGAAGAAGGCTGGTTGCTGCTGACCCACGGTGTCGGACCGATGAGACGATATTCCATCAGCGCGGCTCTGCTCGACAAGGAGGACCCCGCAAAGGTTCTCGCCCGCCTGCCCGAGCCGCTGCTGCGGCCCGAACGATCCGCCCGCGAAGGTTACGTCCCGAACGTCGTGTATACGTGCGGCGCCATGCGCCAGGCAGACCACATCATCCTGCCCTACGCGGTGTGCGACACATTCTCGAACTTCGCCACGATCGAGATCGCGGCGCTGCTACGTGCGATGGTGCCCTGAGCGGATCCGCCTGACCGACACCTGGCGGCCTCTGGCAGTCCGGCCGCACCGAGCACGACGCTAACCGCGTGCGGGGTCGCTGGATCCTCCCCCCGTCTGCACCGACGACATCAGGCCCGGCAGCAGGCGGTCGGTCTCCTTCTTGACCACGGCGTAACACTCGCAGCACAGCTCCTCAAGGTGCGGCCGGTCCAGCACCGTGATGCGGCCGCGGGCGTAACGGATAACTCCGAGCTTCTGCAGCTTGCCGGCCGCCTCGGTGACGCCCTCGCGGCGCACACCCAGCATGTTCGCGATGAGCTCCTGGGTCATGGTCAACTGATTCGTGGGCAGCCGGTCTAAAGACAACAGCAGCCAGCGGCACAGCTGCTGGTCGACGGAGTGGTGCCGGTTGCAGACGGCGGTCTGAGCCATCTGCGTCAGCAATGATTGCGTGTAGCGCAGCAGCAGCTGCTGCAACTCGCCGTTGCGGTGGAACTCATCTTTGAGCCGCTCCCCGCCCAACCGGTACGCGGACCCGCCGCTTTGCACGATGGCCCGGCTCGGAGTCGTCTCTCCGCCCATGAACAGCGCGACCCCGATCAGACCCTCGTTGCCCACCACCGAGATCTCCGCCGAAGCACCGTCTTCCATCACGTAAAGCAGCGAAACGATGGAGTCCACCGGAAAGTAAACATGGCGCAGCACATCCCCGGATTCGTACAGGACCATGCCGAGCGGCATCTGAATCAATTGCAGGTGCGGATAGATCCGCTCGCGCTCGGGCGGTGAAAGCGCCGCCAGGAGGTGATTGTCACAATACTCATGGGATCCGGGCATGAGAATCTGAAACCCCAGTCGTCGTAGGCGAGCCGAAGCCTGTCCAGGTTCCTACCAACCGCGGATATCCGCGCAAGGTCTCTGCATTTGACAATAATAGCAGAAGAAGTCTCTCTCTTCTATGCGGTAGCGTACACAGCACGCGAAACCGACACACCGCCCGGGTAGTCAAGCCGGTGTAGCGGCCCGCTGTTGGCGCGAAGGCCGCAAGCCCTCACTCCGGCGGGCGCACCGGCAACGCCCCCGCCGGCTGCGGCGGTTCGAGTGCTGGTTTTGGCTTCAGGTCATCATTTCATGGCATGGGCTCCCCCTGCTCTTACGGCATCGGATGTGCCTGATTGAAGACCGCAGGCCCGTTCAATCACAGAGCAAGGGGGAGTCGAGATGAAGATTGCACGAATGGGTCTTGACATTGCGAAAGCGGTTTTCCAGGTGCATGGCGTGAACCAGCACGAGGCGGTCAAGGCGCGCAAGACGCTGGCGCGGGCAAAGGTGTTGGAGGACTTGGCGCAGCCGCCACCGTGCCTCGATCGGGCTCGAGGCGTGCGGCACGGCACCGCGCACTACTGGCACGCGAGCTGGCCAAGCGCGGGCATGCGGTGAAGCTGACGGCACCGCACTTGGCTCCTGCGATTCAAGTTCAAGAGCGAGGAAACCCGGATCGCGCTCGGGCACTTCCCCGACACCACTCTCGACGCCGCCCGCGGCGAGGCCCGCAGGCTCCGTGAGCTGGCCGCACAGGGCATCGATCCCCGGCGGGCCCAATCCAGGCGCCGGCAGCGCCCTGCTCCGCTGCCGGCGCCATCCGCTCCGGCAAAGCCGGCGGATCGGCACACGGTCGAGTTCCTCGCCTCGGAGTTCATCGAGCGCTATCTGCGCCCCAACCGCAAGCGGCCCGAGTACGCCGAATGGCTGCTCAAGCGGGACGCCCTGCCCGCTTGGCGCAACCGCGATGCGCGCACCATCACGCCGGCCGAGGTCGTTGAGCTACTCGATGGGATCGTGGACCGTGGCGCGCCGGTGCTCGCCAACCGAACCGCAGCCGTGCTCTCGCAATTGTTCCGCTTCGGCATCCAGCGGCGGATCGTCGAGCAGAACCCGGTGCAACTGCTCATGCGCCCCGGCGGACGAGAAAAGCCGCGCGAGCGAGTGCTCACCGACGACGAGCTTCGCGTATTCCTCGCCGACCCCATCGGATGCACGCGATACCCGAAGCTGGCGTATGCGATGACCATCCTGCTGTTGACGGGGCAGCGGCGCGGAGAACTGGCGCGGGCCAAGTGGTCGGAAATCGATTTCGACGAGAAGACCTGGACCATCCCCGACGAGAACAGCAAGACCGGCCGCGGGCATGTCGTGCCACTCGCCGACTGGGCCGTTCAGGAATTCCAGGCGCTCAAGCGGCTGGCGGACGGTTCCCGGTGGGTTTTGCCGACGGAAGACGGCGACAATGCAGCCTCGCCCGCCCTCCTCACCCGCGGTCTTGCCCGATGCCTGTCCCGATTCAAGGCGCGTGGCGTCTCCGAATTCAACCTTCATGATCTCCGGCGGACCTGCCGCACCGGACTCGCGGCCCTCAAGATCGAGCCTCACATTGCCGAGCGGGTCCTGAACCATACCCAACCCGGTGTCGCCGGCGTCTATGACCGCCATACCTATCTCGACGAGAAGCGCGCCGCCCTGGAGAAATGGGCAACTCACTTGCGAGGACTCTCACATCCATGACGAGCAAGGCCACGATAACCAAACGCAAGAAATGGATCAGCCTTGGCGAGACGGCGGAAATACTTTCGGTCGAAAGTGGCGAGAACGTTTCCGAAGCGGACGTGCTGCAACTGGCTTTGGAGAACGCCCTGGATCTCGCGATCTATCTCAGCAGACCGGTGATTGCCTACACCGGCCGCCCGGTGGTCGTCGAAAAAGTGCCGCGACAGGCTGATGACGCCATGCCACGAATCGATGAGTCATGCCCGCATCAGGATCTACCCCCGACACTGGCCTATCCGCCGTGGATCTACCCTGCAATGCGGCGACGCGAGCTGACAGTGGTCACGGACTCGGACACAACCGTCACCGTCCTGAGAAGCAAGCACTGGGAAACCGTCTCCGGTCTGTGGACCCTGGTGATGCGCGGGGTCGTCCCCAACGTCATCGAGAGAAAGTTATGCGCCCTGCGCGGAATGCCGATACCTCTCCGGTCGGGAATGGGCCTGTTATTGACTGCCGATAACGGCACGGCCGCGGACGTACTCGACGAAGAGGACACCGGTTTCGAAGACTATCGCAAAGGGAAGCAGGTACTGGACCTGCCGGAGGACCACACGATAGTGGTGCGGCCTTCCGCATTGGAGGCATATCTCCAGTCCGACGCTCGCAAGGCACCCAAAGGGTCACTCGGCACGCGAGAGAAAGACAACCTCCTGACCCTGATCGCCGCTCTGGCGAAGCAGGCCGGAATCGACCCGAAACAGCGCGGTGCGCCCAAGCGGTTCCAGCAGGCGCTATCGCAACTGGACCCTGGGATCACCCTGTCGCTCCGCACGCTGCAAGACATCGTCAAGGAGCTGAACGACCGTTGAAAGCGCAATTGCGCATGTTCCGGCGCAAGTGCGCCACCTCGCCTCAGCCTCGTGCCACCCTCGCTCCATCGACTTTCAACCCGATGGAGGACCGCACATGGCATCTCGATCCACTTCACGCCGCTCTACCGGCACTGCGTGCATCTGGCCCCGCGGCGTCGAGCAACGGTATGACATTTCAGCGCCGACCCGCTGGCGCTGGGAGCGGCAAGGGCTGCTGCCGCCCCGCGACGTCTATATCGGCGGGAGGGCTGTCGGTTGGCGACCAGAGACGCTCGAAGCCGCCGATCGCGGCGGTCGGATCTCGGAAGGGAGATGAATCATGGATGCGCAGACTGCCGTCCCCGGGGGTCGCGCCCCGGGGGAATGGCCGATATCGAGGAAAGCCAGCTCGACCGGAACCGGCAGGCATGGCGTAGCACGCACGATCGTTGGCGATACCGTGAGTCGCCTGCTCGGCCGGCTCAGCGGCGTGCGGCAGACGAGGACCGGTTGCTGGATCGCCCGCTGTCCCGCGCACGAGGACCGCTCCCCGAGCCTGAGCATCCGAGACATTGACGACCGCGTGCTCGTGCATTGCTTCGCCGGGTGCGGGGTCGGCGACGTGCTCTCGGCTGTCGGTCTGACCCTCGCTGACCTTTACTCTCGTCCTTTGCCCGGTGCCGGTCCTGCAGGCCGGTATCCCCGCACTCATTCACGTCTCTCGGCACGCGACGCACTGGCGGCGCTTGATCACGAGCTGACCGTGGCGGTGATGATTCTCTCGGACATCGTGGCACAGCGGCGGATCAGTGAGACGGAACTATCACGGCTGATGCAGGCCGCGACCCGCATTGGTGCGGTGCGCGACCTGATATCCCCGGCGGAGGTGCGCTATGTCGCTTGACTACGCTTCCGTCACGGCGATGCTCGACGCCCAGGCCGATATGATGCGCTCGCGCTTGGAGCCACCGCCGGCCGAAGAGATGCCGCTGACCGTCTACGACGACGAACCGATGGCGGGCAAGGCGGTGCGCCGAGGCACCGAGCCGACGCGGAAACCTGAACGGTCGCGCGGTACCAACCAGAGCGCAGACTGGCCGGAGCCCCGACCCATCGCGCATGAGCTTCGGCCCATCCCGCCGTTTCAGCCGGAGACGCTGCTGCCTGAGGTATTGCGCGCCTGGGTGATGGATGAGGCCGAGCGCATGCCCTGCCCGCCGGATTACGTGGCGGCGGCGGCGCTGGTGGCGCTCGGCTCTCTGATCGGCGCGGGATGCGCAATCAAACCCAAGCAGAATGATTCGTGGCTGATCGTCCCCAACCTGTGCGGCGCCGTGGTGGGAGACCCGTCCACCAAGAAGTCCCCAGCGCTCGACGCGGGTCTGCGACCGCTCGATCGGCTGATCACGAACGCACACAGGGAGCACGATGCGGCAAGACGGGAGTACGAAGGTCAGATGCTGATCCATACCGCCAGGAAAGACGCGATCGAAGGGCGCGTCAAACAGCAGGCGAAGAAGTCAGGCCAGGGTCTAGCGGAAATTGCGCGGGAGCTTGGTGATCTGGCCGAGCCCGAGACGCCCAAAGAGCGGCGCTACAAGACCAATGACACCACCGTCGAGAAGCTGGGCGAGCTGCTACGGGATAATCCAAGCGGGATTCTGGCGAAACGTGACGAGCTGGTCGGCCTGATCGCCAGCTGGGACCGGGAGGGACGCGAGGGAGAGCGCGCATTTTGGCTGGAAGCCTGGAACGGCAACCAGCACTTCGACACCGATCGGGTTGGCCGCGGTCATGTCCGCATCGAAAATGTGTGCGTGTCCCTCATCGGCGGCATCCAGCCGGACAAGCTGATCGCCTACCTGGAAGAAGCGACCAACGCACTCGCCAACGACGGGATGCTGCGGCGATTCCAGTTCCTCGTGTACCCCAACCACCGAGGCTGGGAGTGGCGGGACAGGTCACCGAACAAGGAGGCCCGGGACAGCGCCTATGCGGTATTCGAGAAACTCGCGGGCATGGACGCGGTGGCGCTCGGGGCGGCCCCCGCCGATGACTTCGCCAAGTTCCCCTACTTCCGCTTCGGTCCGGACGCGCAAGAGGTATTCGTCGAATGGTCTACCGACCTGCACCGGGCGCGGATCGAGCGTGAGGACAACCCGATCATCCGGCAGCACTTGGCGAAATACGACAAGCTGTTTCCGGCCCTGGCGCTGATCCTGCACTTGGTCGATTGCGTCCATCGCGGCATCACCGGGCCGGTGGACAGGGATGCGGCCTTGCGGGCCGCGGCATGGTGTGAGTACCTGGAAGGACACGCGCGGCGCTGCTATGGCCTGCTGGCCGATGCGGGACAGAGGGCAGCGCAAGCCCTATCGGATCGGATCAAGCGCGGGATGCTGCCTGACGGGTTTACCGCACGCGACGTGCGGCGCAATCAGTGGCGACATCTGACCGCCGATGAGGCGGTCCGAGCCGCGCTCGACTGGCTGGAGGGCGAGGGCTGGGTGCGGCCGGAAAGGACGCCCGAGAACACTACAGGCGGCAGGCCGACGGTGCGTTATCGGATCAACCCGGCGCTGCCGCGCAAGCAGGGCGACGGATGAATTGGCTCGAGCGGGCGATGCGCGAAATTTCCGGAACGGCCGGGACACCTGCTGCCGAAACTGCCAAAACCCCCGTTTCGTCAGTTTTGGCAGTCCCCCAGACGGGCATTTCCAAAAAATCAGGGGCTGCGGATGCAGATCGAGCAGCTCCAGAGGGAGCCAAACCGAAATTCGCAGGCCCGCTCCCTGCCCGCCCCTGCGCCACCTGCATGCATTTCCGGGCGGAGACCCCGGACGGGCACTGCGGACGATGCCAGGTGGCGACCTGGGGCGCGTACGCGCACGGCTGTATCGATGGCTGGGCACCAAGGGAGCCTGCAGACCGCGATCCGTAAAGAGGCGTTCTCGCGCGTCGCGGCACGCAAGACGCGTGTCTAACCAATAGCGAGGTCATCCAGGCTATAAACTGACCGGTAGCGCATCAGTCAGCCGAGGCATTCATGCAGTCTTCGGCCCCCGAATCGATCGGATCAGTATCTCCGCGGAGATTCCGAGCTTCTCATGCAGAGCTCGGATCATGTTGATCGAAAGACCACGCTTGCGATTGAGCACCTCAGATACCCGGGTACGGGTTCCAAGAATCTTTTCCAGGTCCTTGCGCGAGAGTCCCTGTTGCTCGATACGAAACTTGATCGCCTCGATCGGGTCGGGTGGATCCATGGGATAGTGCGCGGCCTCGTACGCCTCGATGAGAGTCGCCAGGATATCCAGGCGATCCCCCCTGGGCGTACCGGCCTTGGCGCCCCAGAGCACCTCGACTTCGGCGAGGGCCCGCTCGTAATCCTTCTCATTTCTAATCGGCTTTAGATCTTTCATAGGCTATCGTCTTCACGTCAATATGGTCGTACTCCGCATGCGAGCCGACCCACTTGATCCACACGATCTGCTTTTCGAAATCAACCGCCGTCACCAGGCGATAATCATTCCCTTTGATGTTGAATACGATGCGATCGGCTGACACTACGCTTGCTGTCCGATACAGCCGCTTGACGGCCGCCATGTTTGCCCACCTGGCCTTGCGGACTTCGTCAAACCAGGCATCCAGAGCCGCCTTGAGCGCCTCATGACCGCGGCGCCTCGACTGCGACTGCACGAATCGCTTGAGCGTGCTCCGCGCGATGATCCTCATCGGTCAAAATATACCATGTTCCCATTTTGGGAACAAGTGTGGCGGCGCTCTGGCCGCCCCCCCCCCCCTGGCCGGCACCGGGGGTGGCACCTTCCGCGATAAGGTCTCCTGCCCGGCTAGAACAAGCCCGTTGCGGTCTTCCAGAGCAGCAATCCAATGCCGAGACCACCGATGATGAACGGTATCCACGCCTTCTTGCCGTCCTCGCCCGCGTAATACCACCAGATCCCCATCGCCACAGAGGCTCCCGCAAGCGACGCCCGCCAGGACAGCGGCCCGAACGCATCTGTCCAGCTGAGATTCACGTGAGCATCTTGCACGGCGGTCAGGAACCCGGCGCCGACGAACTCGCCGACGCCGAACACGGCTGCCAGTATCATCACCACCACCGCGACGGACCAGAGTGAGCGGGCCGCATGGACCCGGCCGACGGTATTTTCCGCGGCTCTGGCGACGGCGTTTTCCACAGACGGTACCAGATGCGCGACGGCCTCATTGATCCGTGCCTTCGCCTGCTCCGCCGCTCCATCGGCGGCAGCCTTGGCGCTCGCCTGCATTTCCACCGGCAGCCGGGAAAAAATGCCGTGGTACGTATCCAGGACCGCCAGGATGGGCAGCATGTCATCGTCGGTGCGCATGCCGAGGACGCGCGCCAGCGCCATCAGCCGCTGCACCTCCGCTGGTGCCGGTTCCTTGCCGCTGATCGCTCGGAGGGCCTCCCGCAGGCCATTCAGTTGCGTCACTTGATCGTCCATCGATCAACCCTCGTAGATCATCCGTAGCGCATCCCGTGCGGCTGCCCGATAGCGGGTCAGCACGGATCGCGGCGCGAGCGTGAACTTGCCGTCATCGGCCCAGAGCGGCAGTCGTTGGTCGATCAGCCGGTCCGCCACCAAATCATTGAGTTCCGGAAAAACCACCGTGCCGGTCACCCGGTCCTTGAGTTTCGAAGCCTGGTAGCGCGCGAACTTGTCCACGGTTCCGAAGTATGTGTTCAGCAGCGCATAGACTGCCGCATAGGGTTGTCCGGCATCGACGAATTGCTTGAGCAGTTCCAGCCCGTCCCGCTGGCGATTCAGTGGCCACGCCATGACCATGCGCCGCTCGGTTTGCTTCGCGACGTCGCAGAGAATCCCTCCATGTTCGAGGATTCCCGGCGTCGCCCGGGCAGGGGTGTTCACCACGATGGCCGAATCCGTATTCGACTCCATCAGATCCCCGAGCCGGACATAGCCGGATTCGGTATCGAGGGTGCATATCTCGCACTCGACGGTGTCGTTTACGGCTTTGTAGACGTCCGGATTCGAGTCGTCCGTCTCGACGTAGAGCGGTTCATGCCCGTCTTGCCGCAGCGCATCCAGTAGCGCCATGGTGACCGTCGATTTGCCGACGCCGCCCTTGCCACCGCCCACCATAATCATCGTCTTCATACTGCGTACCTCATAGGTCATCGGAATCGTTTTGGATCACAAACGTGCCCGGCTCGCGCAGCCGTGGTGACGTCTGTCTCTGCTGCGTTGCCAGGCTCGTAGCATCATCTGCGCGTTTCCCGGCATCCGATTCCATGGCCTTGCTGGTTCGCCGCTTCGCGCTGGACTTCGCGGCGTCGCGCTTCCGCGCGGATGATGTGCCCGACTCGCGAACGATGGTCGTAATCGTCTTCGGCAGGATGCCGAACACATCGTTCCGCAACGCCTCAGCGATCTGCTGCACGGTATAGCCGTCGTTCAGCAGCCCGTTCAGCTCCTCGCGCACGGCCCGCAGCACATCGGTTTTCGTTCCCGCCCCGCCCTGTTCTCCGGGTCGTTGCGCCTCCCGTAAACGCGCCAGTGCCGCTCGTGTTTTCATCACGTATTCGACTATTTCATAGCGTTTCATCTCGCTCATTCCATACAACACAACAGTCGCATGTATGATAGTGTTCGTTTTCGTAAGTTCAACCGTAAACGCCGGATTGCAGATCACAGTATGTTTGGACGAGACAACAGGATGGCCCTTGTCACACAGATCGGCTCCCGCCGTCCGTGCTGCCAAGGGACGGGAATGCTCGGCGGCTTCGCCTTCTCGCAGTTCCCCTCATCCTGCGCATGCCGCGGGCACACCGCCTGCCGCGGGCAGGTCTGCAACCGGCAGAAGTGCCGCCGGCACACCGCTGTTCGGCGTCTCGGCACGCAATGGGTGAGGCGCGCTGTGAAAAGTGAACGGAACAACCTGACGGCGGTCGTGAATATCCGGCTCACGACCGGAGAGCGTGCCGCCGTGGCCGAGAACGCGGAGACGGCGGGCCTCACCGTCTCGGCCTACTGTCGCCGGCTGATTCTCGGGCGCACGGTGCACGCCCATACCGACTCAGCGGTGATCCGCGAACTGCGCAGAGTCGGTGGACTGCTGAAGGCCGTCCATACCGAGAGCGTTGGTGTCTATAGCGCAGCCACTGCGACGGCCTTGACCGAATTGCGCCACGCCATTGGGAGAGTTGCGCGGTGATCGGCAAGAAGATCGGCGCGCGCAAGACCGGAACCAAGGCGGCGAACGTGCGCCGCCTGACGGACTACATCCGTGATCCGTCACAGCAGGGAGAGAAGGTGCTGTATTCCGGAAGTCGGGGGTTTCTCACGGAGGAGCACCGCTCACAGCAGGCCGAAATGATCGCGTTGGCTGAGGAAGCCCGGCGCAGTCCCAATCCCATCACCCATTACGTGCTGTCCTGGTATGAGGGCGAACACCCGACCGGAGAACAGGTGGAGCGTGCGATTGACATCTTCCTCGACGAGCTGGGCCTGACCGGACACCAGTGCATCTTCGGCGTTCACCAGGACACCGAGAACATCCACTGCCACATCGGCGTGAACCGGGTCCACCCGGAGACCGGCAAGGTGATCAAGCCGAACAAGGGCTTCGACCTGGAGGCGGTGCATCGGGCCATCGCCCGCATCGAGCACGAACAGGGATGGCGACGGGAAGCGCGCGGGCGATATCGGGTCCGCGAGGATGGCTCACTAGTGAAGGAAGCTCAGGAACATACGATGCTGCGGATCAGCACTCGAGCGCGGGACTTCGAGCGCCGCACCGGGACGCAGAGCGCCGAGCGGCGGGCGCAGAACGAGGCGGCGACCGTGATCTCCAGCGCAAAGTCCTGGGGCGAGCTGCACGAGGGCCTTGCTCGCCTCGGTGTGCGCTATGAGCGCAAGGGAAGCGGTGGGCTGATCTACGTTCCCCTAGCGGGCGGCGCAGGCGAGCAGCCGGTAAAGGCATCCAAGGTCAGCCGGGCAGCAAGCCTGAAGGCTCTCGAGAAACGACTGGGTACCTATCAACCGGCACCGGTCGCGGTCGCTCAGAGGCGCCACCCCGATCCACAACCCATCCGGCGAAATCCTGTTGTCACCGAGTACGCCGCCGCCCGCTCGGCTCACTACGCTGATCGACACGCACAGCGCACATGCCTGCGCAAGCAGCATGCCACCGAGTACCGCGGCGTGATGACCCGCCAGCGCGCGGAACGCGCGCAACTGGCCGCCGCCCATCCGCCCCACCTCATCATGATGGCCAGCCGGAGCGTCCTGGCCGCGAAGCATGCTCGGGAGAAGGCCGAGCTGCGCGACAAGCAGCGCAAGGAGCGCCAGCGGCTCGCGGGACGATTCCCGACGCTGGACGAATGGCTGCGGCATAACGGTCTGACGGATGACCTTGCGCAGATTCGGGGTCATTATCGCGGATCGATTCTTGGGACCGTAGACCGTGACGAACCGGCACAGCCTCGGGACATCCGCGCGTTCCTGGCCGAGGTACGTGGAAGCACAGTGGACTACCATCGTGGCGATCACCGGGCGGTATTCACCGACGTCGGCCGGCGGATCGAAGTCCACGACGGCCGGGACCCGGACGGGCTGACTGCGGCACTGCAACTGGCCACGCAGAAATGGCCTCACGGCATCACCCTCACCGGGTCGGCGGAATTCCGCGAGCGGGCTGCACGGCAGGCTGCACGCCTCGGGATCCGCGTTGTCGATCCTGATTTGGCGCACGTAATCGCCGAGGAGCGAGCCCTCCAGCGATCCGTGCGGCACAATCCCTCGACGCCGCGGGCGCAGGCCAGATCCAGGAGCCGGGACCTCGAACGATAGGGCCGGTGACCACTGGCTTCGCCCCCCTGCGCGACGATAGCCTATCGGCATGACGGAAAAGGCCAGAGGGCCCCAAGATCTCGCCAGCCTGCGTGCGCGTCTCTCCCAGCTCGACGCCGAGCGAGCCGCGCTGTCGGCGGAGATCGAGCGGCTGGAGCAGGTCGAGCCTCGCACGGAAGCCCCCGGAGACGCGCCGGTCAATGGGCACTCGCCCCCTGCGGCCAAGATCGCGTTGTTCCGGGGACTGTTCCACGGCCGGACAGACGTGTATCCGGTGCGCTGGGAGAACCCGAAAACCGGCCGAAGCGGCTATGCGCCGGCGTGCGCCAACGAGTGGAAGCCGGGGCTCTGTGGCAAACCCGCCATCAAATGCACCGCCTGCCCGAATCAAGCCTTCCTTCCGACCACGGACGAGATCATCGCGCGGCATCTCAAAGGCCATGACGATCACAACAAGCCGTTCGTCTCGGGTGTTTATCCGTTGCTGCCCAATGACCAATGTGCGTTCCTGGCCGCGGACTTCGACGAGGGAGATTGGCAACGGGATGTTCATGCCTTCGTCGCAGTCTGCCGGCAACACGATCTGCCGGTCGCCATCGAGCGTTCGCGCTCGGGCAAGGGTGCGCACGCTTGGCTGTTCTTTGCGCAGCCGATCCCCGCAGTCCAGGCTCGGCGCTTGGGCGCGCTCATGATCACCCGGACGCTCGATCGCACGCCGGACCTCGGCTTCAAGTCCTACGACCGACTGTTCCCCAGCCAGGATCACCGGGCGGAGGGCGGTCTCGGCAATTTGATCGCCTTACCACTGCAGGGGACGGCACGTCGGGCGGGCAATTCCGTCTTCGTCGATGACAACCTCGCGCCCTTTCCGGACCAGTGGGCGTTTCTCGCGCGCCAGCACCGGATCGCCGCATCCCGGGTCGACGCATTGGTCGAGGAAGGCAACCGCACCGGCGGGATCCTGTCCGTCCGGTTGCCCACGGAAGATGACGATGCTGAACCTTGGCTTCTGCCACCCTCGCGCAGAAAGGCTGCCCCGCCACCGGTCTACGGGTCTCTCCCGGCGTCGCTGACCGTCGTGCTCGCTGATCAGCTCTACATTCCACGCGGGGAGCTTCCACCTCAGATGGTCACGCAACTGATGCGCGTGTCCGCGTTCCAGAATCCGGAATTCTACGAAGCCCAGGCACTGCGCCTCTCGACATACGGCAAACCGCGCATCATTTCCTGCGCCGAGCTCACCAGCCGGCACGTCGGCTTGCCCCGCGGCTGCATGGACGCCGCACTGGAGATTCTCCGAGCCGCGGGGATCGCCGTGACGTTGCGTGACGAGCGCACACAAGGCACCCCGATCCAAGTCACCTTCCGTGGCACGTTGCGTCCGGATCAGCAACAGGCGGCAAAGGCACTGGTGGCCCACGACACGGGGGTCCTGGCCGCCACGACGGCATTCGGCAAGACGGTGGTGGCGGCACATGTGATTGCCGCGCGCGGGGTCAACACACTGGTGCTGGTGCATCGGCGGCCGCTGATCGCTCAATGGCAGGAGCGGCTCAGCGCCTTCCTCGACCTCGACCGCAAGGCTATTGGCGTCATCGGCGGCGGCAAACGCAAGCCCACGGGTGTCATCGATATCGCGACCATCCAGAGTCTGTTCGACGGCCGGGAAGTAGATGATCAGGTCGCCGAGTACGGCCAAGTCGTCGTGGACGAATGTCACCACCTGGCAGCGAACCGGTTCGAGCAGGTGGCCCGACGGTCGCGGGCCCGCTACGTACTCGGACTCTCCGCGACACCGACCCGCAAGGATGGCCGCCATCCCATCATCTTCATGCAATGCGGTCCCGTGCGCTGGAAGACTGACGCCCGAGCGGAGGCCGCCCGGCGCCCGTTTTACCATCAGGTCAGGATCCGGGAGACCTCCTTCCATCTTCCCGCGGGCCTCGCCCCAGCCACACCCGCCATTCAGGCGCTCTATAACGCCCTGGCCGCGGATACGCAGCGCAATGACCTGATCTTCAACGATGTGCTGACCGCGCTCGAGGCCGGACGCTCACCGCTCGTCATCACTGAGCGGGCGGAGCATGCCGAATCGCTTGCGAGCCGACTCTCGCGGTTCGCCGCGAACGTGGTCTTGCTGCGTGGTGGCCGCAGCGCCCGTGAACGCCGCGCCGCTGAGGAACGACTGGCGGCGATCCGGCCCGACCAGGAACGGGTCATCGTGGCCACGGGACGGTATCTCGGGGAAGGCTTCGACGACCCGCGCCTGGATACGCTCTTCCTGGCCCTGCCGATCGCATGGCGCGGCACCCTGGCGCAATACGCCGGACGGCTGCACCGCCTCTACGACAGCAAGCATGCGGTAGTAATCTATGACTACGTGGACTCGGCCGTGCCCGTGCTGGCCCGCATGGCGGCAAAGCGGCGGAAAGGGTACGCGGCGCTGGGGTACGAGATCGGGGAGAGCGGGGATCTTTTCGAGGATATTGCGTCCTGAACGCCCGGCTGTTTCTCTCGCTGCTGCGCTGTCGCGGTCCCATCGCGCGGCAGGATCCGGGTGTGGGGAAACCATAACGTCGCCCGGCAGTCTCGATGTCATACCGAGGATGCATCGGGAGCCAGTGAAAAGATACCGCTGCGCGGGGTCAGATCTGCTATTGCCGTCAATGCGAGCGCAAAATGTTCGCCATCTTTGGGATCCCCATCGGCGCAGACTTCCGTGACAATGAGATCAGCCGTTGCCGGCCATTCGTTCAGCGTCGCTGAGAAACTGGCTCACGTAGCGCAGGTATCCCTGGCGACCGCCCTCATTGTTCCACAGCCGCACCGAGCTGCGAATGCGCTGCAGGCACAGGACAATCTCTTCCAGCGAGAGAAATGGCGACGGGGCAAGCGAGTCCGTCTCAGAGGATTTTTCCCCATGCAACGTCCCACGACCGAGTCGCCACTCGCAGATCCGCGCAACAAGGCCAAGCCGCATCAGTCATGCGAGCTGTTCCTGCGCACCTCCCGAGAGTTCCTCGAACGGCTCGCGCAGAGTTTCGCTGCGCAGGCCGACCATTCCCAGCTCCTCACCCAGATCGAGCTCGCACCCGGGAAACAGGGGGCGCGAGATAAGGCTTGACGCACTGCATGACCGGCGCGGTCAGACGATGCACCACGTGCTTGCGCTCCTCGGACTGCACTTCCCAGAGCCGCTGGTAAGTATCTTTGTTTCGATCCACGCCCCCGCGCGGGGGGCGACAGCGCCTGGGTGCCGATCCGCTCATGGTTATGCAGTTTCGATCCACGCCCCCGCGCGGGGGGCGACCCGCGCGCTGCCAGCGTAGCGCCCCAATCTCCTTGTTTCGATCCACGCCCCCGCGCGGGGGGCGACTTCTGCTCCTGGTGGAGTCCTTCCATCCGCAGACCTTGTTTCGATCCACGCCCCCGCGCGGGGGGCGACGGGCACGCACTACGGCGAGGTACGCGCCTTTCTGTTGTTTCGATCCACGCCCCCGCGCGGGGGGCGACCATGACCGACGCGCGGAACAAACGGGTGGACGTGATGTTTCGATCCACGCCCCCGCGCGGGGGGCGACCGGGCGCTGTGGGAGAGGGATGCTG
>JAJYDK010000074.1 GCA_021777555.1 Pseudomonadota bacterium
CAACTCCACCGCAACGCCCTTGAGTGTATCGAATCGGAGATCGCGCTCAAGCCGGAACGCGGTGAATGCGGCGATGGCCGACCAGGTCGGAGTGTATCGAATCGGAGATCGCGCTCAAGCCGGAACAGTTCCATCCGCTGCGTCCCCGACGAGCTGGAGTGTATCGAATCGGAGATCGCGCTCAAGCCGGAACGGGTCGACCGAGTTGAACGTGTTGCCCGAGGAGTGTATCGAATCGGAGATCGCGCTCAAGCCGGAACAGCACCGTCGCGCTATAGCGGAGCGAGATCGAGTGTATCGAATCGGAGATCGCGCTCAAGCCGGAACACTTGATGCCCTCTTGGCCGTCGATCCAGCGAGTGTATCGAATCGGAGATCGCGCTCAAGCCGGAACGCATGATGTTGAACAACGCGCCCATCGTCAGAGTGTATCGAATCGGAGATCGCGCTCAAGCCGGAACAGATCGGCCATGCCGACCATGGCGATCAGCGAGTGTATCGAATCGGAGATCGCGCTCAAGCCGGAACCGTGCAATCCGTGCGCAAGGCCGTGGTAAAGAGTGTATCGAATCGGAGATCGCGCTCAAGCCGGAACATGGCTGGCCGTGTCCTGATGGTCAGGCCGGAGTGTATCGAATCGGAGATCGCGCTCAAGCCGGAACGCGGGTGCTCTCGGTCACGATCGAGCGCTAGAGTGTATCGAATCGGAGATCGCGCTCAAGCCGGAACTCCTTCACTACCGCCTTGCGCACGGATTGCGAGTGTATCGAATCGGAGATCGCGCTCAAGCCGGAACGTGATTGCCCAAAACCTCGCGCGGCGGCGGGAGTGTATCGAATCGGAGATCGCGCTCAAGCCGGAACTAGAGCTTGCCGCGGAACATGGAACCCCGCGAGTGTATCGAATCGGAGATCGCGCTCAAGCCGGAACGCGAAGACTCGTGACATGACCTCGACCGTAGAGTGTATCGAATCGGAGATCGCGCTCAAGCCGGAACTGAGCAGCAGCAGCAGCACGACCGCGACGAGAGTGTATCGAATCGGAGATCGCGCTCAAGCCGGAACCCTCGGGGAGCACGACGGTCACGGGCTCTTGAGTGTATCGAATCGGAGATCGCGCTCAAGCCGGAACATCCTCGAGCAGAGGCCCCCAGTCCGCGAAGAGTGTATCGAATCGGAGATCGCGCTCAAGCCGGAACTGGTTCACTCAAGCCGGAACCGGTTTTGTGGGGTTAGTTTGAGCCGGGACGAGTGTATCGAATCGGAGATCGCGCTCAAGCCGGAACCTGCTCGCAACGGCGTGCTTCCTGGTCTGCGAGTGTATCGAATCGGAGATCGCGCTCAAGCCGGAACTGGCCAGCGACGCGGCGAAGGCGCACGCATGAGTGTATCGAATCGGAGATCGCGCTCAAGCCGGAACCAGTACAGGCGAGCTGAGTAAGGATTATCCGCAAGCTTCCTGCATCGGGTTGACGTTTTGCCCGCTCAAGGGGGATGGCAGCCTATACCGGATCTGCGCCGTGGAACGCTCGCAGCCTGCCTCCAAAGCATTCTGGCTTTGATATAGATCGGCGCGACGAATGCGCGTGACATCGATTTGAACAGCACACCTTCACGGCGAAAGATAGTACTAACCCGTATCCTTCGAAATGGCAGCGGCCGCTATAGTCTCGTGCGAGGGACGTACCGACCGGAGGCCGTATGAGGAATACGTGGAGATTCATCGGCGGCGCGCTCGTGGCGCTGGCGCTCGGTTCGGGGCTGGCGCGTGCGCAGGATGATCCGTGGGAGGCGCGGGTTCGCCTGGTCTACCTGTATCCGGAGAACAAATCCGACTCGTACGGACCGCTCGGAATTCCCTCGAACGCGATCCATGTCAGCAATCGCTGGCTCCCCGACGTCGATCTCGAATATCACTTCACGCCGTACTGGTCGAGCGAGCTCGTGCTCACCTACCCGCAGCTCGAGCATGTGACCGTCATGCACAGCGCTCTCGGCGGGCCGGTCGGGATCGGAACATTCAGGGCGCTGCCTCCCACGCTGACTCTGAAATACAGCTTCCTGCCGGAGGATCGCTTCCAGCCCTACGTGGGCGCCGGCGTGAATCTGACTTTCATATCCAAGGTGAGCCTGGCGGTGCCGACCGTCGGGTCCCTGAGCCTCGACAAGACGAGCGTCGGACCCGCCGTGCAGGCGGGATTCGACTACGAGCTGAGCGGCAACTGGTACTTCAACGCGGATGTGAAGTGGGCGATGATCCGCTCGGATGTGAAGTTCCAGGGCGTGAAGATCTCCGAGGCGCGCATCGATCCGCTGCTGTTCGGCGTGGGCTTGGGCTACCGCTTCGGCGGCGGCTGAGCGGATCCGTCATCCCGGCTCAAGGGGCCGGGATGACCAGCGGATGAATCCCGGCAGGGGCGAGTTCGCCGCGAATGCGGGCCGACTGCGCCGCGTCGAGCGGGCCGATGCGCACGCGGTTGAAAGTCCTGCCGTGTTGCGTGATCCGTTCGATCCGCGCCGTGACACCCAGGCGCGCCAGCCGGTCGCGCAGCCGCCGAGCCTGCGTGTCGCTGCTGTAGGAGCCCACCTGCAGCAGATACTCCGCTGGCGCCTTCGCAGCGTGTGCCGCCCGGTGTGCCGGCGCGCCGCCGCCAGCCACCGGCACGGTCAGCTTCGGCAGCATCTGGTAGAAATCATATTGCGGCGCCGGCGCGGACGCCTGCTTTCGAGCGGCTGAGGCGCCGGCGGCGGCCGTGCCGCCTTGCGTAGGGGCCGCGGGCGGCGAATCTGGCGTCGGCGTCGACCGAGATGTGGCGGCTGCCCGGCCCGGATCCCTCGTCACGGTCCCGGATCTCGCGGCGCAGACGGAGCCGGCCGCCCCGCGTTGCCCATGGCGTGCATGCGCGGCGATCAGGACGGCGCCGCCCCCTGCGAGCAGCGCACCGGCGAGCACACCCAGGCCGAATTCCTTCATGCCGCTCATGTGCGGCGGGCGGCGGGCGGCGCCCTTGTAGTCGCGAGTCAGCTGGGACATGCGCTTATCTAAGGGCTCTCTACATGGTCTCGGGGGCCGAAACCCCGAGCAGGCCGAGGCCGTTGCGGATCACCTGCCGCACCCCGGTCACCAGGGCAAGCCGCGCATTGCGGATCCTGGAATCCTCGACGATGAACTGCTCGGCGTTGTAATAAGTGTGCAGCGTGTTGGCGAGCTCGCGCAGGTAGTGCACCAGTGCGTGCGGCGCGCGATTGACGGCCGCCTGCTCCAGCACCTCGCCGTAGCGTGCGAGCGTGGTGAGCACCGCCTGCTCGTGCGGGCCGCTCAGGAGGCCGCAGTGGGCGAGTCCCTCGGCGCGGTCGAAAGCGAGGCCCCGCGCGGCGAGCTGCTTCATGACACTGGCGACCCGCGCATGCGCGTACTGGATGTAGTACACCGGATTCTCATTGGTGCGCGACTTGGCGAGCTCCAGATCGAAGTCGAGCGGCTGGTCGTGGCTGCGCATCAGATAGAAGAGCCGGCAGGCGTCATTGCCGACCTCCTCGCGCAGCTGGCGCAACGTCACGAACTGTGCCTCGCGCTTGCCCATCGGCACCTTCTCACCGCCGCGGAACAAGCTCACGAACTGGATGAGATTGACCTCCAGGCTCTCGCCCGGCTCGCCCATCGCGGTGAGGCCGGCGCGCACGCGGGCCACATAGCCATGGTGATCGGCGCCGAGCACATCGATCAGCCGCTCGTAGCCGCGCTCGCGCTTCTCCAGGTGATAGGCGATGTCGGAGGCGAAGTACGTCTTCTGGCCGTTCTCGCGCACCACCACGCGGTCCTTCTCGTCCCCGAAGTCCGTGGCGCGGAACCAAGTGGCCCCATCCTTGCGGTAGAGCCGGCCCTCGCGCTCGAGCCTCGCGAGCGCGCGCTCGATGGCGCCGCTCTTCTCGAGCGCCTTCTCGGAGTACCAGCGGTCGAATCGAACGCCGAACTGTTCCAGGTCATCGCGGATGTCGGCGAGCATCTCGGCAAGCGACAGCTCGAGTACGCGAGTAAATCCATCCGCCCCGATCAGCGCGCGCGCCCGATCGATGAGCGCATCGATATAGGCCTCCTTGTCGCCCGCAGGCGCATCGGGAGGGAGTCCGGTCAGGACCTCGGCGGCGCTTCGCCGCAGGCTCTCGCCTTCGGCGGCGCGGAGATTCTCCGCGAGGGCGCGCACGTACTCGCCACGATAGCCGTTCTCCGGAAACGGCAGCCGCTCGCCGCAGGCCTCCAGGTAGCGCACCCAGGCGCTGACGGTGAGGATGTCCACCTGCCGGCCGGCATCGTTGATGTAGTACTCGCTCGAGACATCGAAGCCCACGGCCGACAGGATGTTGGCCAGCGTGGCGCCGTAGGCGGCCTGGCGTCCGTGCCCCACGTGCAACGGGCCTGTCGGGTTGGCCGAGACGAACTCCAGCAGCACCTTCTCGCCCTTGCCGAGACGGCTGTGGCCGTAGCGCTCGCCGAGCTCATGGATCGCGGCCAGCTCGCCCCCATAGGCCTGCGCGGCGAGGAAGAAATTGATGAAGCCCGCGCCGGCGATCTCGGTGCGCGCGACCAGGGGGCTCGCCGGCAGGGCGGCCACGATGCGCTGGGCGAGCTCACGGGGATTGGTGCGCGCCGCCTTGGCGAGGCGCAGCGCGATGTTGGTTGCGAAATCGCCGTGCCGCGGATCGCGCGTACGCTCCAGCGTCACCGTATCGGGCGGCGGCGGCTCGGGCAGGATGCTGCCGGTGAGGGAGGCGAGGGCGCTCGCCAGGAGCTGCTCGAGTTGCTGCTTCAAGGAAGTCGAAATCCGGAAGGGGTGATCGAAACCCGAAATTTTACCTGAACGACCCGGAATCGGCCCCACGTAAAAGCCGAGCGCCTTTCAAAACAGCTCGATCGGGTCCACATCGAGCGCCCAGCGCACCCGGCGTGCGCTCGGGAGCGATTCGACCCGCGGGAGCCACGCATCGAGGAAGCGATGCAGCCGGGCGCGCTCGGTGCTCTCCACCAGGAGCTGCGCATGGTGGCGCCCGGCCCGCTTGGCCATGGCGGCCGGAACGGGCCCGAGCAGACGCACGCCTCTCGGCCGATCGGCGAGCGCGCGCGCCTCGGTAAGGAATGCCAATGCGGCCTCGGCGGTGGCGGCCGAATCGCGCACGGCGGCGAGGCGGCTGAAGGGAGGCCAGGACGCCTCGCTGCGCTCCCTGAGCGCGGTCCGCGCGAAGCCCTCGTAGCCTTCGGCGAGCAGGCCCGCGAGCAAGGGATGCGCGGGGAACTCGGTCTGGATGAGCACTTCACCGGGTCGCTCGCCCCGGCCCGCGCGACCGGCCACCTGCACGATGGTCTGGGCCAGGCGCTCGGGCGCGCGGAAGTCCGTGCTGAAGAGGCCCTGGTCGGCGTTGAGCACCACGACCAGGGTGACGTTGGGAAAATCGTGCCCCTTGGTGACCATCTGGGTGCCGACCAGAATGCGGCCTTCACCGGAGGCGATGCGGCGCATCGCCTCTTCCATATCGCCTCGGTGTCGTACCACGTCGCGGTCGAGCCTGACGCACGGCAGGCCGGGAAAGAGCCTCGCGAGCGTCTCTTCGATTCTTTCGGTTCCCTGACCGACCGTCTTGACGGCGAAGCCGCATTGCGGGCAACGCTCGGGCAGTTGCGCATCGGCGCCGCAGTGGTGGCAGCGCAGCCGCGCCGCCGCGAGGTGCACGGTCAGCCGGGCATCACAGGCGGTGCACGGCGCGATCCAGCCGCAGGCGGTGCAGAGCAGTGTCGGCGCGTAGCCCCGCCGATTGAGGAACACGAGCGCCTGGCCGCCGGCGCCGAGGTGCCGCTCGATGGCCTGTACGGCGGGCGTCGAGAGTCCCGCGTGGTGCGCGTTCGCGCGCAGATCGATCAGCGAGATCCGCGGCGGGGCGGCCTGTACGGCGCGCCTCGTCAAGGGCAATCGGACATAGCGTCCGGCCTCGACGTTGTGCAGCGTCTCGATCGCCGGAGTGGCCGATCCCAACACCGCCGGCGCCGCCGCCCGCCGGGCGCGCACGACCGCCAGATCGCGCGCCGAGTAGCGGAAGCCACCCTCGTGCTGTTTGAAAGACGCGTCGTGCTCCTCGTCGACGATGATGACTCCGAGCCGGGGCACCGGGGCAAACACGGCCGAGCGCGTGCCGAGCACGATGCGCGCCTGGCCGCTGAATGCCTCCCGCCACGCCGAGAGCCGCTCCTGGTCGGTGAGTGCGGAATGCAGCACGGACATGCCGACCGCGAAGCGCTCGCGGAATCGGGCGACCAGCTGTGGCGTGAGACCGATCTCGGGCACCAGAACCAGTGCGCTGCGCCCTTTCGCCAGCACCTGCCCGGTCACCCGCAGGTACACCTCGGTCTTGCCGCTCCCGGTGATGCCGTGCAGAACAAAAGCGCTAAACGCATCGAGGGACTGGCAGATCCGCTCGGTGGCCTGCCGCTGCTCCTCGTTGAGCGTCGGCCCCGGCGGCGGCTGTGGGAGGACGGGGTTTTGCGGCTGCGGCGCGAGCGGCTGCTCGGCCGAGGTGACCCAGCCCCGGGCGCGCAGCGCCCGCCCCGCCTCCCGCCACGACCCGAGGCGATCCTGGAGCGTATCCGCCGACAGCTCTGCGTCCGAGAGCGCGGCCAGCAGTTGTCTCTGGCGGGGCGCGCGCCGGGGCTCACCGCTCGAATAGGCCGCGTGGCCCGCGGCGGTGAGCCGCCATCTCTCCTCCACCGCCCTCAGACTGGCGCCCAGGCGCAGCGCTTTCGGCAGCGCCGCCGAGAGCACCTCGCCAATCGGGTGGTGATAGTACCCGGCCGCCCAATCCAACAGCTCGAGCAGCGCCCGGTCGAAGATCGGGCGGTCATCGAGCGGCTCGATGACCGCCTTCAGCCTGCCGTCGGGCAGATCCGAGCGGAGCGCGGTTTCCATGACCACGCCGATCAGGCGCTGGCGCCCGAAGGGCACCCGCACCCGCATCCCCGGCTCGATCGGGGCGGCGCATTCCGCCGGTGCGCGGTAGTCGAACAGACGGCGCAGCGGCGTGGCGAGGGCCACGCGCAAAATGGGGGCGATATCGGTCTTGCCGGTCATCCGCCGGGGCGCTTCATCGTTGTCCTATGGAAAGCAGGGAGGTCCCGGCAGGGGCTCCGCCATCATCGTCGCGGTCAACCGACAAAGGCGCCGCCGCGTTATACCCGCCATGTCCGAGTCTGCTACGCTCGCCTCGCCTTATAGCATGCCGGCTGGCCTACGCGGCGACGTGGATCTATCGGACCCCAATGCCAATGTCGGAGGTCGTGCGCTCGGCCAGTTCCTGGCGGGCGTCGAGCTCAGAGCCTTCAGGATCGCACAGGCGGCGCTGCGCAACGAGGACGATGCCCTCGATGCGGTTCAGGACGCGATGATGCAGCTCGCCCGCGCGTATGCGCACCGGCCGGCCGAGGAGTGGAGACCCCTCTTTTACCGCATTCTGGAGAATCGCATTCGCGACATGCAGCGGCGGCGCAGCGTGCGCGAGCGTGTGATGGCCTGGCTGCCGTTCAGGCCCGATGCGCCGGAGGAGAGCGATCCCATTGCGGAGGCCGCGAGCGAGGAGCCGCCGCCGGCGCGCCGGCTGGAGCTGGATGAGACCCTGGCCGCGCTCGAGCGGGCCGTGAACGGGCTGCCGCGCCGCCAGCAGCAGGTGTTTCTGCTGCGGACCCTGGAGGGGCTGGATGTGGCGCAGACGGCCCTCGCCATGGGCTGCTCGCAGGGCAGCGTCAAGACGCACTATTTTCGGGCGCTGCGTACCTTGCGCGCGCAACTCGGCGAGCACCTGTGAGTCCGGCCGACGAGACCGCACTGTTCGAGCAGCGACTGCGCGCGCTTCTCGAGCAAAGCACGCGGCAGGCCGCCGGCCACGTTCGCTCGCGCCTCAACCAGGCGCGCCATGCGGCCGTGGCCCACGCGCCGAGCGGTACGGCGCCACGGATCAGATGGCGTAGGCGGCAGTTGTGGTTGCCGGCGGCGGGAGTGGCTGCGGCGGCGGCCGTAGTGGCTTTCTTGGTGTGGCCGCGCGGCTCGCGACCCGCGGCCCCGGCAGGGGCCAATGCCGTCGCGGCCCGCGACCTGGACCTGCTCACCGACCGCGACGGGCTGACCCTCGTCGAGAACGGCGATGGCGAGTTCTACGAGTGGGCCGTATACCAGGCGCAGGCGCGACAGGGGGCGCAGGTCGGAGCCGGACATGCCGACTGACCGGTGGCGCAGGCTCCTCCCCGTGACGGTGCTGGCCGCCTTGCTCGGCCCGGCCGCCCGTGCCGGCGCCCCATCGAAGCCCCCCACGCCACGGCAGCCGGTCGACATGGGGCTGCTCGAATTTCTCGGCAGCGCTGATCCCACATCCGACGAAAAACGAGCCGACGGCGGGAGCTGGATGGTTTATCTGTCAAAACTCAAGCTGGGCAAGCCGTCCAAGGCCGGCGGGCAGACGCCGGCGCCCAAGCCCTCCACCGCGGCGGGAACCTCCGGAGTGCACAGCAGATGACGAGCAGGCGATCCCTGGTACTGGCTCTGCTCCTTGCGGCGGCACCCCTGTGCGCGGCGGCCCAGCAGGCCCCGCCGCGGACCGCGGTCGCGGCAACGGACATTGCCGCAGTGCCCTGGTCCAGCCTGACGGCGGCCCAACAGCGGCTGCTCGCGCCGCTGGCCGCTCGCTGGGCGAGCTTGCCTCCGGGCAAGCAACAGGCGCTGGTGCGAGGCAGCCGGCGTTGGCTCCGCATGACGCCCGCGGAGAAAGCCAAGGCCCACCAGCGTTTTCGCAAATGGAAGCGCATGACGCCCCGGGAGCGAGCGCTCCTGCGCCAGCGCTGGCGGCAGTTCAAGGCCCTGCCGCCCGGGCAGCAGACGGTCATCCGCCGCAGTTTCCGCGAATTTCAGCGGCTGCCTCCGTGGCGGCGCAGGATGTTGCGCCAGCGCTGGCAGCATGCCACGCCGATTCAGCGGCAGCAGATGATCGAGCGCATGCGGCGGCGGATGATGCAGCGCCGGCTCGAGCAGCGAGAGGATATGGGGATGCCGCGCATGGGGATGCCGCGCCTGCACACCATGCCCGGCTTCCCCGGTGGCCCCGGGGGTGGTGGCGCCAGGCGCTGCTGCGGCCGGCGCTAATTCATGGGCGGAAATCGCCGAGGCGATTTCCGCCCATGAATTCAATCCAGTGTCTTCACGGCCTGGATGAGCTCTGCGCCCGCCTTCTGCGCATCGCCGTAGAGCATTCGGGTGTTGTCGAGATAGAAGAGCGCGTTCTCGATGCCTGAGAACCCGGCGCCCTTGCCGCGCTTGATGACGATGACGTTCTTCGCCTTGTCGGCGTTCAGGATGGGCATGCCGTAGATGGGACTCGACTTGTCGGTGCGGGCGACGGGGTTGACGACGTCGTTGG
>JAJYDK010000075.1 GCA_021777555.1 Pseudomonadota bacterium
GGGCTGACCCGTGCGACGTCAGTGTCCGGAGCGGACTGCCGAGATCCTCGTGAGTCAGGTCGAATTGGGCGTCAAAAGTTGTCGCGCCGGGCGAGGTGCGAACCGGGTTATATCCGTCGATGCCCCCGCGATGTCGCTCCGGCGGACTCGCCCCCGGCGTTGCCGCTCCTTCCTGGCACCGGGCGTGTTTGCATCCGCAGATTTCCGCGATGGTGTCGGTTCCAAAAAAGCAGCGAAACCGAATCGACAGCATCTACCGCCGTTCTGAATGCCGTCGAGATGATCTGTGACCTCGAACTTCATGGGCATCGCAGATCGGGACGCCTGACTGCGAAAGCATCCCTCGGATCAAGGGTTGGAGCGGTCCGGTCCGAGACGCAGCACCTGAGTCTGGTGCTGAATGAAGAAGGGGCGGGGCCGGCGCGTGTGCCGCCCCGAATTGTATTACGATGGTCGCCCGCGTCTGAGAGTCGGCGTGCATGATCGATCACACCTCTGAGCACGACATTCGTGTGGCATTGATCGGCTTTGGTCTCGGGGGCGCGAGCTTTCATGCGCCCTTGATTGCGGCCACACCCGGCATGATGCTCGCCACGATCGTCACGTCGAATGACGAGCGCGCATCACAAGCGCGCCGCTTATATCCCGCGGCGCGTATCGCACCTGCGGTGCACTCACTATGGGACCATGCGGCAGATCATGACCTCGTCGTGATCACGACGCCCAATCGGTATCACGCGCCGCTTGCTCTTGAGGCGCTCTCGGCGGGGCTCCCGGTTGTGGTGGATAAACCGTTTGCCCGAACCGCTGCGGAAGCTCGCCGCGTCATTCAGTGTGCTCGCGACAAGGGATTGGCAGTCATTCCGTACCACAATCGCCGCTGGGACAGCGAATATTTGACGCTGCGACGGTTGCTGGACGACGGAGTGCTGGGCCGCATCCTGCGCTTTGAGTCCCGGCTCGAGCGGTGGCGCCCGCAATTGAAAGGCGGCTGGCGTGAGCGCAGCGGCGCGGAGGACGCGGGGGGCCTGCTGTACGATCTGGGGACCCATTTGATCGACCAGGCGCTGACCCTCTTCGGGCCGGTGACTCAGGTCTACGCGGAATTGGACACCCGGCGTGCGGGCGCGCAAACCGACGACGACGTCTTCGTTGCGCTCACCCATGCCAATGGAGTGCGCTCACACCTATGGACGAGCGCCGTGGCTGCGCACATCGGTCCGCGCCTGCGAGTCCTCGGGGAACGCGGTGCCTTTGTGAAACAGGATGCGGATCCGCAGGAAGCGGCACTTCGAAGTGGGAAGATCCCTGACGGCCCGGATTGGGGCGCGGAGTCACCCGAAGCGTGGGGAGTTGTGACGGACGGGGTACACCCGCACCCGGTCCAAAGTGAGCCCGGTGCATACCAGAAGTTCTACGCGGGAATTTCCGCAATGCTCCGGGATGCAGCGCTGCCGCCGGTGGCCGCAGAGGACGCGGTGGCGGGACTTCGGATCATCGAGGCCGCGCAGCGTTCCGCCGCAGCACGCAGCGTCATCGAACTCGGCACAGAGTGACCGTTGCGCAGATTCCCCGAGAGCCCGTATTCGCAGTAGGCCATTGCGGTCGGCCAGGGCGTCGAGCTGATCCGTCAAGATCCGTGCTGACCCTGGCGGCCTCATCACGGAGACCCGTGGCGCCACAAGAATTCCGACTGAAGCGCACCGGGCCCGCGATCCGCGTGATGAATGCCGATGTACGGGCGGCTCGTCGGTCCTCGAGTACTCCGTGATTTCGTCTGGAGTGCTGCGCCGTCAAACGCCGGTCGCGGTATCGAACGCCGCGGGGACGCGCTGAAGAACCTCGCCGCGCCAACTGTTCAGTCACGCACGGCGGAGGACTACGTGACGCCATGGGCCAGCCCGTTAGCGAAGATGTGCTGAGTTTTGTGGTCCCGGCGGAAATGTCTGGAATGGGATATGTCCCATCGAGCGGCGAGTTCCGTGAGCCGTTCGGTCATCGCAACTGGGGTCCACGGCGATGCGCGACGAGGCCTCTACCGTCCCGATCGCCGGCCCCTTTTTATTTAATCAACGTCCGCGCAGGAGCTGCGGCATCGCGACCGGGGCACACTCGCGCGATGACGAGGGGACCGTCCGTTGCACGACTGATCGTGGAATGGCCCGTACTATGCAATCAACGCTTGCGAGACATAGACGGTGAGCGCAATGCCGAGAATGACCATCAGCGCCGAGAGTGCGAGGTCCATGCGTGCCCCGCCGGGACGTCGTTCCGGGGAATCGATTGCCTGGGCGGTGCGGATGAACCGTACGGCGGCCATCGCGACCATCACCGTGCCGGCAATGATCAAGATCAACCCGGCAACGTCCCCAAACCCGCCGCCAGGGACGACGACGTTTTGCCCAGGGATGCGTGCCAGGGATTGCGCTGCGATTTTCAGAAACAGATTGAATTTTGCCACCAGAAAGCCGAACGCCATCACCGCAATCGCAGTGCGTACCCAGGCGAGAAACGTACGTTCGTTCGCCGCATGATCAGAGTAGTGATCAATCATCTGCTGACTCCTCGTGCCGGCATCCGTGCCGTCATTGCTGTTCGGCTGTGCGCAAGAATATCAATATGGTGGGGTCGGCGCCTGAGGTTCACCGCATCCGAGAGGAGACCGAGAAGTGGGGTGGCGATCCCTAAGGGGGGCTTCAATTGCAATGCCGTGCATGCCGCCTGCAGCGGTGGTCCCCACGATGCGGCACCAAGGGAACTGGTGGTAACGGGTCTCATGCGGCGAGTCAGTTGACCGAAGTGATCATGGGGCGTCACGTGGGGATCGCGCGTGGTAGCAGAAAAAAATCCGGGCGAGACGACGGCTCTGCACGACGGTCCGTTGCCCGATCCGAATCTCGCTCGCCGTGGTGCGGACAGACTGTCCGCACCACGGCAGGAATTCTGCCCGTCTCGGATCGGTGCACGCACGTGCGGGGACCGATCTGCGTGGCAAGCAGACGCGGTACACTATGCGGATGGCTGACTCCACCAACCTCCACCTCGGCCAAGCGGGCGAGGCATACCCTGATGCGTTCTATGTGCGCGTCGGCGAGCACCAGTTCGTCTCGACGCTGCATTCTCAAGGTGCCTGGCAGCCGGGCGAACAACATTTGGCGCCCGCGTCCGCACTGGTATTGGCGGAAATCGAGCGCCGCCTGCCGAGCGATAAATTGGTGTCCCGCGTCTCTTTTGACGTGCTGGGCGTCATTCATTCCGGTGAAATCATGATCGATGTCACTGTCGTGCGGCCGGGACGGTCCATTGAACTGATCGAAGCCAGCATGCGTCATGGCGATCGCACGAGTATTCTCGCGCGGATCTGGCGCCTCGCGAGCACGGACACCGAGCACGTTCGGGGCACCGAATGGACACCACTGCCGCCGCCTGATGCGATGCTCACTAAGACGCTTTCGTCGGAGTGGAGTGGCGGATTTATTGACTCCTTGGACGTCCGTCAGGACATCGAGGCCCGTCCGGGCCGCGGACGAAGTTGGGTTCGTACGCGTTATCCGCTGGTTGCGGGCGAAACTGATCCCCCGGTCGCGGCCTTTGTGAAACTGGCCGACACCGCCAACGGATTGGTCGTTCGCGAACGCCCCAGCAGAGTGTTCTTCGCTAACGTCGATCTCACCGTGCATTTCATTCGTCAGCCTGAGCCGGGCTGGGTCGGCTTCGACACCCGAGTCAATTTCGGTCCGAGCGGACTTGGCGAGACGATTTCGGTCTTGAGCGATATTCATGGGCCGGTTGGAACCGCCGCGCAAAGCCTGACTGTTCGGGTGGGTGAGAATTTGCCCGACGGGCGAAAATGACTTGCGCAGCTCAGCGATGAGCCGCGGTTGCCGACGACGGCGCGCTATCGGTTAGCGGCGACGAGGCTCTGGAGGTGACGGGGTCAGTCGGCGATCCCGGCGCCCGCCTGACGGTGAACAGTCGTTTCGCCGTGGCGATTTGAAGGCAATCTTCGTGCTGCTTCGTTTGGGTTTATCAGGGTGCATGCGCACGGGAGTCAATGCCAACAGCAGGTCCAGTTGCGGCCTCTTCGGTGGAATCCGAATACCCCAGTTCCCCGGCGGTGGGTGGAAGTTGCCTAGGATCGACGAGCGCTTAAGCGCGTCCGGAGACGGGTAAGCGCAGTGCGGCGAGAACCAGCGAGAAAGCAGGTGAAGGCTGCCGGCGGCTGGGGTAATAGAGGAAGTATCCGGGAAACGCCGGACACCAGTCCTCGAGCACGCGGGTGAGTCGCCCCTGCTCGAGATGCGGTGAGAATTCTTCCTCGGGAAGAAACGCGACACCAAGCCCGGCCAGCGCCGCCATGACGATGTGTGGCGAGGTATTGAAGGTGAGCGGGCCCTCGACATGGACATTGACGGGCCGACCGCGGCGCTCGAATTCCCAGGCGTAGAGACCGCCATAGGTCGGCAGTCGCAAATTGATGCAGCGGTGCGACAAAAGATCCCGTGGGCTCTTCGGGACAGGATGTGAGGCGAAGTAGGACGGTGCAGCGACCGCAGCCATCCGCAGCGGCGGACCGATCGGAACGGCGATCATGTCCTTGTCGATGCTTTCACCCAGGCGAACGCCTGCATCGAAGCGATCCGCGACGATATCTCTGAAGCCGTAATTCACGTCGAACTCGACTTTAATGTCGGGATATTCGCGCAGCAGTGGCAGAAGCCTGGGCAGAATCGAGTTGCTCAAGACGTGGTCTGCGCAAGTGATCCGCACGGTTCCGGCCGGCTTGTCTCGTAGGACCGTCAGAGCGTCAAGCTCCGCGTCGATTTCGTCGAAGCGGTGGCCTATCGCCCGCAGCAAGCGTTCGCCAGCGTCCGTGGGCGACACGCTGCGTGTCGTTCGCGTCAACAACCGGATGCCCAGGCGAGCTTCCAGCCCTCGCATCGACTGACTGAGCGCCGACTGAGTGACGCCGATGAGCGCCGCCGCGCGGGTGAAGCTCCCTTCTCGAGCGACAGTCACGAACGCCTGCAGATCGTTGAGGTTGCGCCTTGCCATGGTTCGAAGTCGGGTGCTTATTAATTAGCGCAGCTTATAGACAATTTAAGTATTCATCACCTAGTCGCCGGTGTCGCAGCGCGGGATACTTGCACCTCGATTTCATCGACGCTGCCGGGGCAGCGAGGAAGACCAGCCATGCAGATGCGCATCTACCGCAACGGGTCGCGCCGCTCCGCGACGGGCTCGGCGGCGTACTTCAGCGGCGACGTCCGGGTGGATCCGCTTTTCGATCCGGCCGAGCCAGGACGGGTGTCTGCTGCCCAGGTGACCTTCGAGCCCGGGGCGCGATCGGCATGGCACACCCATCCGCTCGGACAGCACCTCGTGGTTGTGTCCGGTCTCGGTTGGACTCAATGCTGGGGTGGGCCGAAAAAGGAAATCAAACCCGGCGATGTCGTGTTCTGCAACTGCGGTCAGAAGCACTGGCATGGCGCGACGGACACTACGGCGATGAGTCACATCGCGGTGCAGGAATGGTTGGACGGCTCGGCCGTCCACTGGATGGAGCAGGTGTCGGAGACCGATTACCTGGCTCCCGTTGAGCCGGACTGATCGAGCGGCGGATGGATGACGTGCTCACAGGCGCTCGCATGTGATGCTGCGCTGTTACTGAAATCCGGATATCGGAGATGAACCTATGCTAGCGACTGTCCTGCACGGTCCCCGTGACGTGCGCTACGAGCAGGTCGATGAACCAAGCATCATTCTGCCCACCGACGCCATCATCAAACTGTCGGCCACGTGCGTCTGTGGCTCGGACCTATGGCCCTACCGGGGACTGCAGCCGATGGACGGCCCACTGCACATGGGCCATGAATACTGCGGCGTCGTGGCCGAGGTTGGCCGCGAGGTCAAGACGGTCAAGCCGGGCCAATTCGTCGTCGGGTCGTTCTGCCTCTCCGACAACACGTGCCCGCACTGCCAATACGGCTTCCAGTCCTCGTGCGTGCAGCGGGAGTTCATGAGCGGCGCCCAGGCGCCTTATGCGCGCGTGCCGTTGGCCGATGGCACGCTGGTGCCGACCGCCGCGGTCCCGTCCGAGGATCTGATACCGAGCTTGCTGGCGGCCTCGGACGTGCTCGGCACCGGCTGGTACGCGGCGGACGCGGCGCGGGTCAAGCCGGGCTCGACGGCGGTGGTGGTCGGCGACGGCGCGGTGGGCCTGATGGGCGTGCTCTCGGCGAAGCAGATGGGTGCCGAGCGAATCATTGCCATGAGCCGGCATTCGCGCCGCCAGGCATTGGCTCTCGAATACGGTGCGACGGACATCGTGTCGGCGCGTGGCGAAGAAGGCGTGGCACAGATCAAAGCGCTGACCCACGGCATCGGGGCTGACTCGGTGCTCGAATGTGTGGGGACCCAGGAATCGATGAAGCAGGCCATCCAATGCACGCGCCCTGGCGGCGTTGTCGGCTACGTCGGCGTGCCCCATGGGGTCGAGTTGAGCGGTCAATCACTGTTCTTCTCCCAGATCGGAATGCTGGGGGGGCCCGCGCCCGTGCGACGCTTCCTGCCGCATCTGATGGAATTGGTGCTGAACCGCTCGATCAACCCGGGCAAGGTGTTCGATCTGCAGATTCCGCTGGCCGACGTGGCCGAAGGCTATCGCGCCATGGATGAGCGCCGCGCCATCAAGACCTTGCTTCGGGTGTAATGCCGCGCAGCGATCGTCCCAGAATCGAGGTGACGTGTCATGAAAGAAGAACCCACCACTGCACGAAATTCCTTCGGAGACATCGCACCTCATCTGGCGGAAATCACCGACAAAGTGCTCTTCGGAGACGTCTGGGATCGGACGGACCTTTCACCACGCGATCGTAGCCTGGTCACGATCACGAGCCTCGTCTCGCTGTATCGCACCAACGAAATGCCGTTCCACTTGAAGAAGGGGCTCGAAAACGGCCTCACCCCCGAGGAGATCATCGCAACGGTAACGCACCTGGCGTTCTACGCGGGTTGGCCGGCGGCGATGACCGCGCTGCAGATCGCACGCAGAGTTCTCGACGAAGCGGGCCGGTCCACCGCCCCGAAGGGACTCTGATCGACCCAGGGTGATCGCGGCCGGGCGGCCCCGGGCCGCGATTTCGAAATCGCAATTCGGCGTTCCTGATGTCTATCCGCATGACGGAGCTAAAGATTGAGGTGCTGCGCCGTGCACACCGCGAAAATCCGGCAGTCACTGAAGGAATTTCGGGGTGATGTGCCTGCATGCTGGAACGCCCTCGGTTGCCGAGCCAGATACAACGTGGACTCAAACGCAGCGGTATTGCTGCTCTGACCGGCCTGCGACAGAGTGGAGGTCCTACGCCGAGCGACAGATGGTGCCGAGCGGATGAGATTGTACCGTCAAGGTGGACGCGATGCTTCAGTTCGATTAGATCGCTGCACGTTCAATCTGCTTGTCGATTGCTTCGCGGAGTTCCGTGGGCAACAAATCCCTGGCAACGTAGTCACGCCAGGCGTCCACGATGTGGGCCGATGTTTCCTGCGCAATCGTCCATAGTTGGTGGACCGGCAGACCGGCCTTTTCGGCGAAACGGCGCACCTGATCGGGCATGATGTGGCCGATGTTCTTCTCGCCACCGAAGTTGAGTGCCAGATTGTCTTTCGGGAGATACGGAACCGTTGACACCAGATCATAGGCGGGTGACAGAATGGGGGCCCGGCTGTCTGGGTAAAGTAGGGTCCAGTTCTTGAGGTGCATGTCACCATTGCCGGTCAGCACTGTGAAGACCAACCGCCGCATGAATTCGTGCACAGCGGCTTCACCCGCCTCGGCGGCAAGTACGGCGGCGATATTGGCGTAATTGCGCCCTTTATACTTGTCGTCGGGATAGGTGCCGAACACTTGGGCGAAGTCTTCCATGTGCACGCGGATACCGTCTGCCGTGCGGTCGAAACGGCGGATGGCAAGTGCCTGACCGGGTACGCGGTTGATGTCTTCCGGCAGGCCGGCGATCTCCTCGAGCGGCAGCAGGCGGACTTCGGGCACATTGATCCCGATGCTGCGCGCAAGCTCCATCATCGCGTATTCGTTTTCCGCGATCGCCGGATAATGGGGCGACGGCAGCTTAACGATCCAGGAACCACCGACACCGCTGGCCGGTATGGTCAGGTGTCCTTTGCCATTCACCAGGGCGGAGAATTTCATCTGCACGCCTGCCAGCGAGAATTTCAGAAGGGCAGTAGCGTCATTCGTACTGGCGTGCTTTTCGACGTTCGGCCGCGGCGCCCATGTGTCGTCGAGCTGTTCGACCGTGACAGCGCCGGGCAGATCAGCGCCCAACTGCCAGAGGAGGATGAATTCCTGTCCGGGCTTCACGCCCGCTCTAGCAGCCAGGTAATCGCGCAAGGCACCTTCGGGCAGCAGATTGGAAAAAAAGGCCGGCAGACGCATCGCTGTCGGTTTAACCGTCGTCACCAACCCAGAGGCGCCCTTATAGGACAGGCTTAGCGTCGGGCGGTTAGTGTCCTCGACATAGGCCTCATCGAAGGCAAAGAGGTATCTGTCGCCGGAAAGGCGATTGATGACGCCGATCCGTTTGCCGTGAAGGAGAACGGCGAGCGCGGCCGGCAGTTTGGTGGCGCCGCTCATGATGCGTCACCGTCCTCCTCGGCGTCGGCAGCATAGAGGGGGCGCTCGTCGGCTTTGCCCACGTGGCTGTCACGCACTAAGGCGTTGACAGCAGGAACGAGGGACTGCGGCACCAGAACCAGATCCATGCCGAGTACCCGCACCAGATCGAGCAGGGTATCGAAGCGCGGCACAATGCGGCCCGTCTCGATCCCGGAGATATGGGTCTGGGGAAGGCCCGCGTGCTTTCCGACCTCGGTCTGGCTCCAGCCGCGGCGAAGGCGGGCCGCCTTAAGCTCCCGGCTGATGGTTTCCGGAAGGCGGTTCATGCGGAGCGATTTTATATACGACTTCGGCTGATTTACCATTTGGCAAGCAATATCGCATATACGTCGGCGCCTATCAATATGTGAATTAAGCTAAATAGTTGTAGAATAGCTAAAAATACATATGAGAATAGCAGTGGCCTGATGGCGAGGCGGTCTCGCTCGAGGGGGTATTCCCCCAATACTCGAGGTGAGTTCGGTCCCGATCTGTTTTGAGGGGAGGGTGATTATTTTTCAGTGAATGCCGGGGCGTCCCATGAGTGGCCGCCTTCGGGAAACCCGGCTCTCCTGCTGACTGACCGGCCACGACCCAGAGCGGAAGTGGAGAATTGCAGTGCGTCGAACCACCGGC
>JAJYDK010000038.1 GCA_021777555.1 Pseudomonadota bacterium
TCAGGGGGTGCCAGCTCTGAGAGGCCAACGGACAGGGCGCGTGCAAGCTTTGCCAGGGTCTTTACGCTGGCTTCCTGTTCCTGCTTCTCCAGGCGCGAGACAGTCGCCTGCGAAATGCCTGCCGCGGTCGCCAGCTGTTCCTGGCTCATGTTCTTCTGCTTGCGCAGGCGGGTGATCTTAAGTCCAATTTCATCCATATGCGCATCTTATCCATATGCGTATAAATCGTCAACTGAGGTGGGCCCCGCTCTTGGGGTAGGCCCCTGCCTAGCTCATCTCAACTGAAGGAGACTCCGCCGAGGTTCACGATGGCCGCTCCAAGGCGATTGGCGAACACGGCCACTCTCAAGTGGAATTTGGCGAGTACGGCCAAAGGTTGCTGGAATGGCTATGGACAACTGAGAGCAAAGCGCGGCTTTTAGCCCAAGAATTCGGCCGCTAGATGCTGGAATATCGGCCGTCGGAGCCCGGAATCCACAGGCCTCGTCGTTTGGGCGCGGACTCGGATGAGAACCGCAGGTTCGACAAATTTGCCTGGAGCAAATTTGGACGGCGCGAAGCGCTGGCCCCGCAGGGGCGAGGCTCAGGATGAGCCGAGCAATCCTAGTCCCCCAGCCAAAACGAAAGAGGCCCACCGTGAGGTGGGCCTCGTCGTTTGGGCGCGGGTGACTGCTATTTGAGCGCGATCTGCTCGCGCATGGCGCGCAGGGTGGCGGCGTAATCGGGGCTGCCGAAGATGGCCGACCCCGCCACGAAAGTATCGGCGCCGGCGCGCGCGATGGCCTGGATGTTCTCGACCTTGACCCCGCCGTCGATCTCCAGCCGCACCTCGCGACCACTCGCCTGGATTCGCTGCCGCACCTGTTCCAGCTTGCACAGCGCCGAGGGAATGAATCGCTGGCCGCCGAAGCCGGGATTCACCGACATGATGAGCACCAGGTCGAGCTTCTCGAGCGTGTAATCGAGATACTCGAGTGGAGTGGCTGGATTGAACGCCAGGCCCGGACGGCAACCGTGCTCACGGATGAGCTCGATGGTGCGATCGATGTGCTCGGTGGCCTCGGGATGGAAGGTGATGTAGCCAGCCCCTGCGGCGGCGAAATCCGGGACGATGCGGTCGACCGGCCGGACCATGAGGTGCACATCAATAGGTGCTTTGACGCCATGCTTGCGCAGCGCCTCGCACACCATCGGTCCCACGGTAAGGTTGGGTACGTAGTGATTGTCCATCACGTCGAAATGGATCAGGTCAGCGCCGGCAGCGGTGACGGCATCGACCTCTTCGCCCAGGCGAGCAAAGTCGGCGGACAGGATGGAAGGGGCTATCCAGGGAGTGGCCATGGGCACAGTTTACGAGGGCCGAAGGTGCGAGGGGAACCCGGCAGCGCCGATGAAGACGTGCGGCCTCACCGGGTGGCGGGAGTGGAACACTCAGTGCCGCTATCGGGTCAATCGCTCGAGCGCCTCTCGATATTTCTCGCTGGTGCGCGCAATGAGCTCGGGCGGCAGATGCGGGCCCGGGGCGCGCTTGTTCCAATCGAGGGTCTCGAGATAGTCGCGAACGATCTGCTTGTCGAAGCTCGGCGGGCTTTGGCCGACGCGGTAGGTGTCGGCAGGCCAGAAGCGTGAGGAGTCGGGCGTCAGCACCTCATCGATGAGAGTGAGCGTGCCGTGCTCGTCCACGCCGAACTCGAACTTGGTATCGGCGATGATGATGCCGCGCGCGAGCGCGTGCGCGGCCGCGAACCGATAGATGGAAATGGCCGTGTCACGCACCTTCGCAGCCAGGTCGGCGCCGATGAGCTGCTCGGTCTGGGAAAAGGAGATGTTCTCGTCGTGCTGACCGGCCGCGGCCTTGGTCGCGGGGGTAAAAATCGGCGCTGGCAGGCGCTCTGCGAGGGCGAGTCCCGCGGGCAGTGAGATGCCGCAGATTCCGCCCGTCTTCTGATAGTCCTTCCAGCCTGAGCCGATCAGATAGCCGCGCACCACCGCCTCGATCGGCAGTGCCCTCAGGCGCCGCACGATGACGGCGCGCCCCTCGAGCATGGCCCGCTCGGCCGGATCGGTAACGAGGCTCTCGAGGGGCCGTCCGGTCAGATGATTGGGCACGATGTGGCGGGTGCGCTCGAACCAGAACTGCGAGATCTGATTGAGCACCTGACCCTTGCCCGGGATGGGCTCCGGCAGGATGACATCGAAGGCGGAGAGCCGGTCGGTGGTCACGATGAGCATCGCGTCCGGGCCGGCCGCATAGATATCGCGTACCTTGCCTTCGTGGATCTTCTCGAGTCCCCGCAGGGAGGTGCGATAAACGGCCTGTGCGTTCATGCTTGCTACTATAACTGCATGGCCGCCACGCACGCACCTGTGAAGGTTCTGATCGACCCATGAGATATACCGGTAAGCTCGCCGGCGGCGCGCTGGGATTTCTGCTCGGACTGGGGCCACTCGGCGCAGCGCTGGGCGTGCTCCTCGGACATCAATTCGACGCCTATTCCGAGCGCAGGGGCGCCGCAGGTGCCGGCGACGCCCCCGCCATCGGTGAGCGTTTCTTCCGCGCGACCTTTCGGGTCATGGGTTGCCTCGCCAAAGCGGATGGCCGGGTGTCGGAGCAGGAGATCGCCGCCGCACGCACCATCATGGGGCAGTTGCGGCTGAATCCGGCGCAGGTGCAGGCGGCGATCCAGTGTTTCACCGAGGGCAAGCGCCCGGGATTCGACCTGGACGCCGAGCTCGCGCAATTGTGGCGAGCCTGCTCCGGCAGGCGTGATCTTGCGCGCGTATTCGTTGAGCTGCAGGTGCGCGCCGCGATCGCCGGCAACAATCTGGAGGGGCCCGTGAGGCCGCTTCTGAGCCGCATCGCACACGCGCTGGGTCTCTCCCCCTTCGAGCTCGCGCACATCGAGGCCGCGTTGTGGATCCGTGCCGGCCGGTTCACGCGTGATGCCGCCGGCCATGACGGGCGGGAGGAGCTCGAGCAGGCATACCGGGTGCTCGGGGTGAGCCCACAAGACGGCGATCGGGATGTCGTCAAGGCGTACCGCCGGCAGTTGAGCCGGCACCATCCCGACAAACTCAAGGCCAACGGTCTGCCGGATTCGATGCTCGAGCACGCCAAGCAGCGCACCCAGCAGATCATAGAGGCGTACGAGCTGATCCGCGCGCGCCGCGGGATGCCCTCCTGAGCGATGCCGCATCCCGGGCTCAAGTACGGTGCGCCAACGAAACCCTGACCATGTTCGCAGCCGGGACCGGGCGTCCAGGGATGACAGGGGCGTCCGCGACGCTTAATCTCACCGGCCATGTGGGCGCGAATCTGGGCATTTCTCGACGGGTGGTTCTTCGGCCCCTCCGCCAGCGGGGAGAGCGCCTCGGCGCGGCTGATTCGAGGCCTGAGCTATCCCTACGCGGTGGTGCGGGACCTGACGGGCGGCGAGATCAACCTGCGGGCGATGGGTCTGGTCTACACGACGCTGTTGACGCTCATTCCCCTTGCCGCATTCAGCTTCGCCATCCTGAAGCTCTTCGGCGCCGGCAGCGACCTGCAACCGGTGATCTATCAATTCTTCAGCGCGCTCGGCCCGGTGAATGCGACCAAGCTCACAGCCCGGGTGATGCTGTTCGTCGATCGCATCAGCGGAGGGGTCCTCGGGTCGGTGGGGTTCGCACTGCTCGCCTGGACGCTGGTGAGCACGATCAAGAAGGTGGAGGACAGCTTCAATTTTCTCTGGCGAGTGCAGCGGCCGCGCAGCTTCGCGCGCCGGATCACCGAGTACCTGACCCTCGTGGTGGTGGGTCCGGTGATCCTGGTGATGTTCATCGGATTCTCGCACCGGGCGATCGACAGTGCTCCGTTCCGCGACCTCAGCCACCTGCCGCTGCTCGACATTCTCGCCGCGGCGAGCATCAAGCTCGCCCCCTATATCACGGTGATCGTGTTCTTCGCCGGGCTCTATCTCGTCGTGCCGAACACCCGCGTGCGCTGGCGCTCCGCGCTCATCGGCGCGCTCGTCGCCGGCATTCTGTGGGCCGCGGTGGGGCGGGTGTTCACAGCCTTCGTCGTGCATTCCACGCGCCTCGCGATCGTCTACGCGGGATTCGCATTGATCGTGGCGGCGCTCCTGTGGACCTATCTCGGGTGGCTGATCCTGCTCGCCGGCGCCCAGCTGTCCTTCTACGTCCAGAACCCGACCTATCTGCGCCTCGGCCTGCAGCAGCTGCGCCTCTCGAGCATCGAGCTCGAGCAGCTCGCGCTGCGGGCGATGTATCTCGTCGGGCGGTCATACCTCACCGGCGAGAGGCGTTGGAGCGTGCACAGCCTTACGAGCGAGCTCGGGTTGCCCGGCATCGCGGTGGCCGAGATGATCTCGGCGCTCGAGGGCGCGGGGCTGCTGGTCGTGACCGACGATGACGATCTGATCCCGGCACGCGACCTCGGCCAGATCTCCCTGACGCAGATCCTCGATATCGCCCGCAGCCGTCGAGCCGGGCAATTCACGCCGCGGGCGGTGCCGATACCGGCGGTCGACCGCGTCCTCGCGGCGATCGACGAGGTCCGCCGCGCCCGCTGCGGTGAGCTGACGCTGCGCGACCTGGTCGAAGATGCCAGGGAGCCCTTGGGCAATGCGCGCGTTCTGGCAATGCCGGGGAGCCACTGAAGGACCTCGGCGCACTCGCGCGCGAGGGTCAATCAGAGTCACCCTAGAGCGAATCGGTGCCCGTAGCGGTTCCGACCAGCAACACGTCCGCCGGGCGCGCCGCGAACAAACCCACCGTCACCACGCCGGTGATCTGGCCGAGTCGCCGTTCCAGGGCGGGCGGATCCTGGATGGAAAGGCCGTGCACGTCGAGGATGTGGTTGCCGTTGTCGGAGACGAATCCCGTCCGCCACACGGCCCGGCCCTGCTGCGCCTCCAGGGCGCGCGCCACGAGATTGCGGGCCATGGGAATGACTTCGATGGGCAGTGGGAATGCGCCGAGCGTCTCGACGAGCTTGCTGTCATCGATGATGCAGACGAAGCGCTTCGCCGCCGCCGCAATGATCTTCTCGCGCGTGAGCGCGCCGCCGCCGCCCTTGATCAGGCAATGGCTGCGGGTTGCCTCATCCGCCCCATCGATGTAAAGCGGCAGGTCATCGATGTCGTTCAGGTCGACCACGGAGATACCGGCGGCGCGAAGCGCTTCGGTCGAGGCGTTGGAGCTCGACACGGCGGCACGGATCAGGCCCGGACGCCGCGCGAGCGCCTCGATGAGAAAGGTCACGGTGGATCCGGTGCCCACACCCAGCACGATGCCGGGCTCGATATGGCGCAGCGCCGCTTCGGCGGCACGACGTTTCCGGGCTTGCGCCTCGTGCTTCGCGGCAGGGGTGCTGGTGTGCGTCATGGGCGGATTTCCGGGAGCCGGAGACGAAAGTGCCCGCATTCGCGGGCACAGGGCATCGAAACTTGTCTCACTCGGCGGCCGCCGAAGCGGCCGCCGAGCGAAAGGCCTCACTTCTTCTTCGCAGCTTTCTTCTTCGCGGCCTTCTTCTTTGCCTTCGCCATGTTGGCTCTCCAGTTGACGGGTTAGTCCGAGGGCCGAGTATATACATGCGAAACAAAAATACAAGCAAGTCGTAAAAGGATGTGCTACGTGCCTCTCGTATCCCCGCCGGTCGGCATTCGCGAGTGCGAGCAGTGGATCACGCCTTTCTCGGTGATCACGAGATCGAGCGGCACGTCATGCGGAGCGGGCGTGATCCGTTCCACCTCCTGCAGCGCGTATGCGAGTCCGACCAGCAACGGCGCATGCCAGATGGCGCGCGTGCGCCGGAAAGCCAGCGCGCGATCGTAGTAGCCGCCTCCCATGCCGAGACGAATGCCGCGACGATCGAAGCCCACCAGCGGCACGAACACGATGTCCAGGGCGCGAGCGCTCACCCACCGCGCGCCATGTGGCTCGGGTATGCCGAAGCGATTGAAACGCTGTCGCTCGCCGCTCTCCAGGAAATGCATGGCGCGTGCCAGGCGATGACCATGGATCCGCGGCAGATACACGCGGCAGCCGCGCTGGCGTGCCAGCGCGATCAACTCCGCGGTATCGAGCTCTTCCGGCATGGAGGCGTAGAGCGCCACGCGGGCATCGCGTCGCAGGTGCAATTCACGATCGGCAATGCGCGCAACGCTGTGGGCCGCGAGAGCGCGCTCGGCGGGCGGGATGCCGCGGCGCAGCCGCCGGATGGATGTCCGCAGGGACCTGCGGGCATCATCCAGGCTGGAATCAGGAAGCGTCACCCGCCTGTGCCGGTGCGAGCCGTTGCTCTCGAACCAGAGCAACAAGTGGGACGGACTGCGACAGGTAAGGCTTTCCGCTCAGGGCGGACTTGCACAGCGCTATCCGCAAGCCCCGATGTCCCGTGGGTGTTTCAATTAGGGTCCGAGGTAACCCGGTCCGCTTGTCGAACACCGCAGGTGACGCCAGGATCACTCTACACCAATGGCGGGAGGGACGCAGGATTCTTCCCCGATCGATGGGGGACTCTCGAGTCACAGCTCGAGCGGCTGACTGTGCCCCAGGGCGGTCTCGATGCGCTCGCGGAGCGAACGCAGCTTGTCGCCCGTCTCGACCACGTTCCGTGTGTCGCGGCCGCGAAGCTGCAAGAGTTCGTTTGCCATATTGAGGGCCACCATGACGGCGATGCGGTCGAGCCCCACAACCTTGCCGCTGTCGCGCACCTCACGCATGCGTCCATTGAGGTACTCCGCCGCATCCAGAAGCGCCGGGCGCTCCTCGTGCGCACAGGCGATCACGTAGTCCCGGTCGAGGATACGCACGCTGACACGGGTCGGGTCCTGGCTCACGTGCCGTGCTCCAGCGTCTTCAGTCTCCCGATCATCGCTTCCACGCGGGTGCGCACCTGTTCGTTCTTCTGCAGGAGCGTGGCGCGCTCACTGGCGAGTGATTCGTGGCGCTGGCGCAGCGCGCGGTTCTCCTCGCGCAGCTGCTCCATCGCCGCGAGCAGCTCTTCGATGCGCCCGGTGAGGCGGGAGAGCTCGGTATCCAGAGGTGACTTTGCGGTGTCGCTCATGCAGGAGCGACTATAGTGCCGCGCTCTCGATGGGGTCAATCGGGGGTAATCAGGGGCTCCATAAGGCATAATGAGGATCCACATGATCCAGGCGAACTACGCGGAGATTCAGCGCGTTCTGGTCGACGAGCGCTCGTTGACCGATGCGGCCGAGGCCCATGGGACGCTCGCAGGCTGCCTGTGCGCGGCGGCGGGCTACCGCTTCGAGGACTGGCTGCTCGATATTCTCCCCAGCGGCCAGGCGCAACCGGCCGCGGCGATGGCGCTGCAGGCGCTGTTCGCCTCGACGGCAGGCTCGCTCGCGGGCCTGGACATGGCGTTCGAGCCATTGCTGCCGCGGGACAGCGAGCCCCTCGTCGAGCGCACCGGCGCATTGGCCACCTGGTGTCAGGGGTTTCTCTACGGGCTCGGCTCGGGCTGCGGCGCGACACAGGATGTGGCCGGTCTGCCGGGAGAGGTGGGCCAGGTCGTCACCGACCTCATCGAGATCAGCGGCGCCGCAGTCGATCCGCTGCAAACTGACGAGTCGAACGAATCGGCCTACGCGGAGCTCGTCGAGTTCGTGCGGGTGGGCGTGCAGGTCGTGTTCGAGGAGCTGGCGCCGTTGCGGCAATCGCGTCCGTCCCCCAAGGGAGCATCCTTCCATTGAGCGCAAGACCCCAGAAGACCACTCATCGCGGCGACGAGTTCGCCCACCGTCGCGCCGCCCTCATGCGTCATATGGGGCGCGACTCGATCGCCATCGTTCCTGCCGCGCCGGTGCGTCGGCGCAACAACGACGTCGAGTACGCCTACCGGCAAGACAGTGATTTTCACTACCTCACCGGGTTCGGAGAGCCGGAATCGGTCGCGGTGCTCATTCCCGGACGCGCGCAGGCTGAATACATCCTGTTCGTCCGCGACCGCGATCCGGCGCGCGAGACGTGGGACGGACATCGCGCGGGACCCGCGGGCGCAAGACGCTCCTACGGCGCGGATGATGCGTTCCCCATCACCGACATGGATGAAATTCTCCCCGGGCTCATGGAGAACCGCACCAAGGTCTTCTACGCCATGGGCATCTATCCGGAGTTCGACCAACGGGTTGTGGGCTGGGTCAATGGCCTGCGCACCCAGGCGCGAAACGGCCGGCACCCTCCGCAGGAGATGGTCGCGCTCGATCAGGTCCTGCACGAGCTGAGGCTCCACAAGTCCCGTGCGGAGATCGGACTGATGCGCGAGTCGGCACGCATCGCCGCGCGGGCGCACGTGCGGGCCATGCGGTTCTGCCGCCCGGGCCGTACGGAATACGAAGTGATGGCGGAAATCGTGCACGAGTTCCGCCTGCACAATGCCGACACCTCGTACCACCCCATCGTCGGCAGCGGGGCCAATAGCTGCATCCTGCACTACCACGAGAACGATCAGCGGTTGCGCGAGGGCGATGTGCTGCTGATCGACGCCGGATGCGAGCACCGCTACTACGCCTCGGACATCACCCGGACCATCCCGGTCGGCGGACGCTTCACGCCTGAGCAGCGTGCGGTGTACGAGGTGGTGCTCGAGGCCAACCGGGCGGCGATCGCGAAGGTGCGGCCCGGAAACCATTGGAATGAGCCGCACGAGGCCGCCGTCCGTGTCGTCACCCAGGGACTGGTGAAGCTCGGACTGCTGAAGGGCCGTCCCTCGAAACTCGAGCGCGACGGGGCGTACCGGCGGTTCTTCATGCATCGCACTGGTCATTGGTTGGGCATGGACGTACACGATGTCGGGGACTACAAGATTGGAGATGAGTGGCGGGTGCTCGAGCCGGGCATGGTGCTCACCGTCGAGCCGGGCATCTATGTCCCGGTGGGCGCGCGCGGCGTGCCCAAGCGGTTCCACGGGATCGGGGTGCGCATCGAAGACGATGTCGTGGTGACTCGAACCGGCGCCGAAGTGCTGAGCGAGGGCGCGCCGAAGGACGCGGATGAGATCGAGTCACTCATGGCCGCGGGTCATGGCTGATCTCATCGAGCGGCGCGCTCGCGGGGCAACGCGCGAGTTCGACGTTGCAGTCATCGGGGGCGGCCTGGTGGGTGCGAGCTTCGCGCTCGGGCTTTCCGGCACCGGTGTGCGCGTGTTGCTCGTCGAGACCGTGGCGCCGGACTCCGCCGCGCAGCCGAGTTTCGATGAGCGCACCACGGCGCTCGGAAACGCCAGCCGGCGCATCTTCCAGGGGCTCGGCATCTGGGATCGCCTCGCGCCCGAGGCGGCCGAGATCCGCGCCATTCACGTCTCCGATGCCGGCCGGTTCGGCTGCGCGCGGCTCAGCGCGAGCGAGCAGGGCATCGAGGCGTTCGGCTATGTCATTCCCAACAGGGTGATCGGAGCGGCGCTGTGGCGGGGCCTCGCTGCAGCACACGGGGTGGAGAGCCGCGTTCCTGCGCGGATCGAAAATCTTGCGATCACCGGCGAGGGTGCCGAATTCACCGTGGTGAGCGAGTCCGGCGGCCCTGAGCATGTCCGCTCGAGGCTGGTGGTGGCGGCCGATGGCGCGCACTCGCTGGTCCGTACCGCCGCCGGTATCGAGGCGGACGTCGAGGATTACGATCAGGTGGCCATCGCGGCTCCCGTCGTCACGGACCGGCCTCACGATGGCACCGCCTACGAGCGCTTCACGCCCTCCGGGCCCGTGGCCGTGCTGCCGCTTCACGGCGGCGGCTACGGAACGGTATGGGCCAGCGCTCCGGGTCGGGCCGCCGAGCTGTTGGCGCTGAGCGATGCGGCGTACCTCGGTGAACTGCAAGAGCGATTCGGTTGGCGGGCGGGGCGGTTCGTGCGCCTGGGGCGCCGTGCATCCTATCCCCTGAAACTGGCGAGGGCCTGCGCGACCGTCGCGCCCAGGACCGTGCTGATCGGCAACGCTGCCCAGGCGTTGCACCCGATCGCCGGCCAGGGATTCAATCTCGGGCTGCGCGATGCGGCGCTGCTTGCCGAGTTCATCGCCGGCGCCACGGATGACGTCGGTGCGCCGGCCCTGCTGCAGCGCTTCAGCGAGGCTCGTGCCCTGGATCGAGGTGGCGTGGTGCGTTTCACCGATTCCCTGGTGCGTCTCTTCGGCAGCCGCATCCCGGGCGTGTCACTGCTGCGCAACCTGGGACTTCTCGTATTCGATCTGTCGCCACCGGCGAAGCGGGAGCTCGCCCGAGTCAGTCTCGGATTCGGTGGACCGGCGCCGCGGCTGGCGCGGGGCTTGCCGCTCAAATGAGCGCAGCGAACGCAGCTCACCGATGGGATGTGCTGATCGCCGGCGGCGGTCCCGTGGGCGCGTGCGCCGCCGCGCTGCTGCAGCGCGCACTGGGTACGGGCCGACGGGCGCTGAAGATCGCGGTGCTCGAGCCGAACAGGCCGAAACCGATCGAGAGCGAGGCGCCGCTCGATGCGCGGGTGTCGGCGCTCTCGCGCGCCAGCGAGCACATACTGAGGGCGGCCGGCGCATGGGACCTGATGCCGCACGCGCGGCTTGGCTCCTTCGAGCGCATGGTCGTATGGCCCGAGAGGCTGCCGGCGCGCAGCCGCGATGCACTGACGTTCGATGCGGCCTACGCGGGAGAGCCGAACCTCGGCTACATCGCCGAAAATCGCCTGGTTCAATGGGCGACGCTCGAGGCCTTCGAGTCCGCGGGAGGTACGGTGATCGCGGGCGGATTTTCCCGTCTGCGCATAGAGGATGAGCGGGTCGAGATCGAGGCGGGCGCGGGAACCCTCACGTGTGCGCTGATCATCGGCGCGGACGGAGCGCGCTCCAGAGTGCGTGAGTCCGCGGGCCTGCACTCGCACGCCCGGAGCTATCGCCAGACGGCGATCGTCGCCAACGTGCTGACGGCGCTCCCGCATGAGAGCACCGCCTGGCAACGGTTCCTCGGCGCCGGAACCCTGGCATTTCTTCCGCTTGCGGACGGATCGAGCTCCATCGTCTGGTCGGTGGACGAGAGCCTCGCGGCGCCGTTGCTCGCGATGCCGCAAGAAGAATTCGAAAAGGAGCTGCTCCGCGCATCCGACGGCGTGCTCGGGGCCGTCACACTGCGGACCGACCGCGCGGCGCTGCCACTCGGCAGGCTGACCGCGGAGCGCTTCACCGTCAACCGCTGCGCGCTCATCGGCGATGCGGCTCACGTGGTGCATCCGCTCGCGGGTCAGGGCGTAAATCTGGGTCTGTTGGATGCGGCGGCGCTCGCGGAGTGCATTGGCGATGCCTGCCGCGTGGGCGAGGATCCCGGCGCCCCAGGCGTGCTGCGCCGCTACGAGCGCTGGCGCAAGAGCGAGATCGCTCCCATGGCGCTGGCCATCGATGGATTCAATCGCTTCCTCGCCCACGGCGCAGGGCCTCTCTCGAGGCTGGCGCAGCGGGGGCTCACCTGGGTGAACCGCAGCGACGAGGTGAAGCGCTTCTTCATCCACCACGCACTCGGTCTGTCAGGCGAACTGCCTGCCGCGGCGCGGGTGGGCGCGAGGTCGGACCGAGCCTGAGCGAGAGCGCCAATGAATGCGTATCTTGCGACTACCGGCGCGTTGTTTGGACTGCTTGCCCTGCTGCATGCGTGGAACTTGGTCTTGGAATGGAGCGGTCCCCGCCTCGACCTGTACCTCACGGCAGCCCTCGGTGCCGTTGCCGCGGCCCTGTCCATCTGGGAGTGGGTCCTGCTGGAGAAAGCGACGCGGGGCGCTCGCGCGCTCAACTGAGCGGAATCTGATCGATCTTCGCCGCGCAGATGAAGTCGTTCTCGGAGAGACCCTTGATCGCGTGCGTGGTGTACTGCACCCGGCAGTAGTGGTAACCCACCTCGAGGTCGGGGTGGTGGTCCTCGATGTTGGCGATGTGGGCCACGGCGTTCACGAAGCTCATGGTCCGGTAGAAGTCCTTGAAGCGAAATTCGCGCCTGAGGCAGGGTCCCTCCTTGGAGAGAACCCATTCGGGCGAGAGCTGCTTCGCGAGCGCTCCGGCCTGCTCGCGCGTGAGCGGCGGCATGCCGCCCTCACACGGGACGCACCTCTTTTCGGTCAGCTCGCTCATGGACGCCCCTCGCAAGTGTCGGTTACGCGCGGCGCAATGCGTGATGCGCGCTCATGCCGCCGCGGTTTCCGATGCGGCGCTCCTGCGGCTGAACTTCCGTTGCACGTACTGCTCGAGCAGTTCCTGGAATTCTTCCGCGATGTGATCGCCTTTGAGGGTCACGGTCTTCTCGCCGTCCTCATACACGGGCGCCACCGGGCGCTCGCCCGTGCCCGGCAGGCTGATCCCGATGTTGGCGTGCTTGCTCTCCCCGGGGCCGTTGACCACGCAGCCCATGACCGCCACGGTCATGTCCTCGACGCCCTCGTACTCCCGGCGCCACTGCGGCATCTTGTGCCGGATGTGCGTCTGGATGCGCTGTGCGAGCTCCTGGAACACCGTGCTGGTGGTGCGGCCGCACCCGGGGCAGGCGGTCACCAGTGGCAGGAAGGAACGCAGTCCCATGGTCTGCAGGATCTCCTGCGCCACGATGACTTCCTGCGCACGGTCGCCTCCCGGCTCCGGCGTCAGCGACACGCGGATGGTGTCCCCGATCCCTCGCTGCAGCAGCACCGACATACCGGCGGTGGAGGCGACGATGCCCTTGGATCCCATGCCGGCCTCGGTGAGTCCGAGGTGCAGCGGGTAATCGCATCGCGCGGCCAGATCGGTGTAGATGGCGATCAGGTCCTGCACGCCACTCACCTTGGCCGAGAGAATGATCCGGTCGTGGGCGAGACCGAGATCCTCTGCCCGGCGGGCACTCTCGAGTGCCGAGAGCACCACGGCGTTGCGCATGATCTGCTGCGCGGACAGCGGCCGGCTGCTCGAGGAGTTCTCGTCCATCAGGCGCGTGAGCAAGTCCTGATCGAGGCTGCCCCAGTTGACGCCGATGCGCACCGGCTTGCCGTAGCGGCAGGCGGTCTCGATCATCTCCGCGAACTGCGGGTCGCGCTTGCTGCCCCGTCCGACATTGCCGGGGTTGATGCGGTATTTGGCGAGCGCCTCGGCGCAGGCCGGATGCTCGCGCAGGAGCTTGTGGCCATTGAAATGGAAATCACCGATCAGGGGCACGCTCACCCCCATGCGATCCAGCTGATCGCGGATGTGCGGCACCGCTGCGGCGGCCTCGGCCGTGTTGACCGTCAACCGCACCAGCTCGGAGCCGGCGCGGGCCAGCGATTTCACCTGCTGGGCGGTGCCTTCGGCGTCGGCGGTGTCGGTATTCGTCATGGACTGCACGACGATGGGCGCGGTACCGCCGACGCGGACCGGACCAATGGTGACCTGGGCGCAGGGGCGGCGCTGAATGGGAGACATGGATACCTGCCAGTACTGATGGAGCGTCCTCGGCCCTGAATTCTACAAGCATGGGCCGGCGGGGTCGAAACGAGCCTTGACCAGACCTGAGTCCGGGCGCGAGAAGGCCGATGCACCCCCCGTTGTCGCTTCCCGGCTGCACCGGGGCGCATGGGAGGCTTCAGTCTCGCCAAAAGACTGGTATCATCCGGTTGCCCCGGAAATCGGTCTGCATGGAGAGAGTCCGGCCGCGCGCAGCGTCAAGCTCCGCGCCGGAACGCCGAAGGCGCAAATTCCGCCCGGAAACGCTCAGGCACACGAACGGCAGATTGTGAAGGCGAAAGTCTTCGCGGGGACTCTGGAGAGCGGCGGGTGCCTCGGGGCACCCACCCACCGAAGGGGAGTGGCGCCGTGCGTGCGCCCAATCTCTCAGGTCACCGGACAGAGGGGCGGCAGAGAACCTGCCGCTACTTGACTCTGGAGGATCTGTGGCAAGACGAACCCCTCTTTTCTCGCTCCACCAAACCCTGGGCGCGCGCATCGTCGATTTCGGGGGCTGGGATATGCCCCTGCAATACGGCTCCCAGATCGCCGAGCATCACGCCGTGCGCCGCGGTGCGGGCGTTTTCGATGTCTCCCACATGTGCGTCGTGGACCTGAAGGGCGCGCAGGCGCGACCCTTCCTCCAGAGGCTCTTCGCCAACGATGTCGGCAAGCTCGAGGCGCAGGGCAAGGCCCTGTATGGCTGCATGCTCAATGAGGAAGGCGGCGTGGTGGACGATCTCATCGTCTACTTCCTGACCGAGGAGTGGTATCGCGCCGTCGTCAATGCCGGAACCCGCGACAAGGATCTCGCCTGGATGCGTCGCCATGCGGAGAGTTTTGGCGTCGAGATCATCGAGCGCAGCGATCTCGCCATGCTCGCCGTGCAAGGGCCCGAGGCCCCTCGGAAAGTCGCGGCGCTCCTGTCCGTTGCGGGCGCGGAGCGTGCGCTCGCGCTCGGAAATTTCTTCGGCCGGGAGATCGATGGATGGTTCCTCTCCCGCACTGGCTACACCGGCGAGGACGGTTTCGAGATCATGCTGCCCGGGGCGCAGGCTGCGCCGGTCTGGCGCTCGCTAAATGCCGCGGGCGTGGTGTCCTGTGGACTGGGAGCACGCGACACGCTGCGGCTCGAGGCCGGAATGAACCTCTACGGCAGCGACATGGACGAGCGTACCAATCCCCTGGAGTCGGGCCTCTCCTGGACCGTCGCGATGAGCCCGGGCCGCGCATTCATTGGCCGACAGGCGCTCGAGGCGGCGACTGCGGCCGGTCTGCAACGCAAGCTCGTCGGTCTGGTGCTGCAAGACCGCGGCGTGCTGCGTGCGCATCAACGGGTGCTCACTCCCGGCGGAGCCGGCGAGATCACCAGCGGGACATTCTCCCCGACGCTCGAGCGTTCGATCGCCCTGGCACGCGTTCCGGCGACCGCCGGCGGAACGGTCCAGGTCGAGATCCGCGGCAAGACCCACGATGCGCGCATCGTCAAACCACCCTTCGTCAGGCACGGCAAGCCGCTCATCGATTGAGTGTCCCGCTGCCGAGCGTACGTCTCGTCACATCGCATCCCTCATTAACCGTCACAACCGAAGATTTTCCGGAGCGCCGCATGAGCAAGGTTCCATCCGACCTCAAGTACACACGAACCCACGAGTGGCTGCGCACGCTGCCCGATGGCAGCGTGCAGATCGGGATCACCGACCACGCCCAGCAGGCCCTCGGGGACCTGGTGTTCGTCGAGGTCCCGGAGACGGGACGCAAGGTCTCGACCGGTGAGCCGTTCGCGGTGGTCGAGTCCGTCAAGGCCGCCTCCGATGTCTACTCGCCGATCCGCGGCGAGGTGCTGGAGGGCAATCCCGAGCTTGCCTCGACGCCCGAGGCCGTCAATTCCGATCCCTACGGCAGAGGTTGGTTGGCCCGGGTCAAACTCGCGGATGCGATGCCGGCGCTGCTCACTGCCGCCGAGTACGAGAAGCTTGCTGCGGAGGAGGGAGACTGATGGCATTCATCCCGCACACGCCCGAGGACGTCAAGGCCATGCTCGCGTCCATCGGCGTGGAGGACATCGAGCGGCTGTTCGAGGAAATTCCCTCCGGGTTGCGCGTCGGCCCGCTCGAGGGGGTGCCGCAGGCCATGACCGAGATGGAAGTCGGACGGCTGATGAGCGAGCGGGCGCGCCTCGACGGCCGGCCGCTGTGCTTCATCGGCGCGGGCGCCTACGAGCACCATATCCCCGCGGCAGTGTGGGCCATTGCCACGCGCGGTGAGTTCTACAGCGCCTACACGCCCTACCAGGCCGAGGCGAGCCAGGGCACGCTGCAACTGCTGTACGAGTATCAGACCATGATGGCGAGCCTCACGGGCATGGAGGTCTCGAACGCGTCGCTCTACGACGGCGCGAGCGCGCTCGCCGAGGCCAGTCTGATGGCGGTTCGCGCCAACCGCCGCTCGCAATCGCGGCGCATCCTCATGCCCGCCACCGTGCACCCGCACTACCGGCAGGTGGCGCGCAGCATCGCCGGCAACCAGGGAGTGACGTTCGAGGAGCTGCCGTACTGCCCCGAGCAGGGCTGCACGCTCGCCGACGCATTGGCGCGCTATGAGGGCGAGGACATCACGGCACTGGTCATCCCGCAGCCCAACGTGTTCGGCCGACTCGAGGACGTGCACGCGCTCACCGATTGGGCGCACGCGCGCAACATCCTGGCGGTGGCCGTCGTCAATCCGGTGTCGCTCGCGCTCCTGACCCCGCCGGGACAGTGGGGAGGCAAGGGCGCGGATATCGTCGTGGGTGAAGGCCAGCCGCTCGGGATCCCGCTCTCCTCGGGAGGACCCTACTTCGGCTTCATGACGGCCCGGATGGAGCATGTGCGGCAGATGCCGGGGCGCATCGTCGGCCGTACCGTCGATGCCGCCGGGCGACCGGGCTTCACGCTGACGCTTCAGGCGCGCGAGCAGCACATCCGCCGCGCCAAGGCCACTTCCAACATCTGCACCAACCAGGGGCTGATGGTGACCGCTGCCACGATCTACCTGTCGATCATGGGGCCGCGGGGTCTGGCGCGCACGGCTGCCGCCTCGCATGCGCGCGCGGGCGAGCTCATGGCCGCACTGAGCGGCCTGAAGGGTGTGCGACGCGTGTTCCAGGGACCCGTCTTCCACGAAGCCGTCATCGGCCTCGATCGACCGGTGGCCGGCGTGCTCGAGCGGCTCGCCGCCCGTGGCATCCTGGGCGGCTGGGACCTTTCGCAACACTACCCGGAACTCGGGCCGGCGCTGCTCGTATGCGCCACCGAGACCAAGACCCCGGCCGATATCGAGCGCTATGCCGCGGCATTGGCCGAGTGTCTGCTCGACACGCGTGCCGCCTGAGAGACTTCCATGGAAAACATCATCTTCGAGTATTCCGTTGCCGGCCGGGGCGCCACGGACCAGTGGCCGTCCGAGCCTGAGCCGCAGGCCCTGGCGGACCTGCCCGCGAGCCTGCGCCGCAGCAGCGCGCCGCGACTGCCCGAGGTGAGCGAGCTCGAGGCGGTGCGCCACTTCACGCGCCTTTCGCAGCTGAACTTCTCCATCGACACGCAGTTCTATCCCCTGGGCTCGTGCACGATGAAGTACAACCCCAAGGCGTGCAATCAGTACGCCATGCTGCCGGAGTTTCTCGCGCGCCATCCGCTCGCTCCGGACGCTGTGAGTCAGGGGGTGCTCGCCTGCCTGCACGAACTGCAGGAGATGCTGAAGGAGGTCACCGGCATGCAGGCCGTGGCACTCTCCCCCATGGCCGGCGCCCAGGGCGAGTACACGGGGGTGGCCATGATCCGCGCCTACCATCGCTCGCGGGGCGATCTCGAGCGCAATGAGATCATCGTGCCCGAGGCGGCCCACGGCACCAATCCGGCGACCGCGACCATGTGCGGCTGCGTGGTGCGCGAAGTCCCGGTCGATGCCGAGGGCGATGTGGATCTCGAGGCGCTCAGGGCCGCGGTCGGCCCCAAGACCGCCGGCATCATGCTGACCAATCCTTCCACGCTCGGGGTATTCGAGAGGCGCATCGAGGAGGTGGCCCGCACGGTGCATGAGGCGGGCGGGCTGCTCTACTACGACGGAGCCAACCTCAATGCCATCCTGGGCAAGGTGCGCCCGGGGGACATGGGTTTCGATGTCATCCACGTCAATCTGCACAAGACCTTCTCGACGCCGCATGGCGGCGGTGGGCCCGGAGCGGGTCCGGTGGGCGTAGGGGCGCGGCTCGCGCCCTTCCTGCCCGTACCGGTCGTCACCCGCCGCGGGGAGCGTTATGGCTGGCTGACCGAGAAGGACCTGCCGCACTCGATCGGCAGGCTCTCGGGCTTTGCGGGCAACGTGGGGGTGCTGCTTCGCGCCTACATCTATATGCGCATGCTGGGCCGCGATGGCATGGCGAGTGTGGGCGAGTACGCCACGCTCAATGCAAACTACCTCCTTTCCCGGCTGGCGCGGGCGGGATTCGACCCCGCCTACCCCGCGCGGCGGGCCAGCCACGAGTTCATCATCACGCTCAAGCGTCAGGCGCGCGAGCTCGGCGTCACGGCCATGGACTTCGCCAAGCGCCTCCTCGATCATGGTCAGCATGCGCCGACCACCTATTTCCCGCTGCTGGTGCCGGAATGCCTGCTGATCGAGCCCACCGAAACCGAGAGCAAGGGAGCGCTCGATGGGTTCGTGGCGGCCATGGAGCGGATCCTGGCCGAGGCCACGCAAGAACCCGAGCAGGTACGCAGCGCTCCGCATACCATGCCGGTCAGACGCCTGGATGACGTGCGGGCGGCCAAGCACCTGGATCTCACGTGGAAACCGGCGGCATAGCCATCGATCGATACAAACCCAGAGGCCTGACGAGGGTGCTGCGCGCCTTCGGCGCGAGCGCCCGGGGGCTCGCCGGCGCGTTTCGCGAGGAGGCTGCATTCCGCCAGGAGATCGCCTTCGCCGCGCTCGCCATTCCGCTCGCGCTGTGGCTGGGGCACGACGGGGTCGAGCGCGCGCTGCTCGTCGGTCCCGTCCTGCTGATCCTGATCGTGGAGCTAATCAACAGCGCCATCGAGGCGACCGTCGATCGGATCGGGCTCGAGCGGCACGTGCTCGCCGGACTCGCCAAGGACATCGGTTCGGCGGCCGTGCTCATGTCCTTCGGGCTGCTCGCGGCGGTCTGGCTTCTCGTGCTGCTCGGCCGCTAGGCGATTGCCGTAAGAGGGGGTTCAATGCGACTGCTCGTCCATGTGCGTGTGCCGGCTCTGATGGGCTTCGCGGTGCTGGCGACCGTGCCCTTGACACCCGCCGCCATCGCCCGAATGCCCGTCGCGGCGGCCTCGGCGCGCTCCGGCGGCAAGCCCTCCGGCGAGACCTCCGTCGCCGCCCACCTGGCCAGGCACGCCGCGGCGCTCGAGTCCAACCCCAACTGGGCGAAGACGCTCGCGCGCATCGCGAGCAGCGTCGTATCGATCAACATCAATGAAGATCGCGCCTTCGATACCGACTGGAACGAGACCGCGGAGGCCACCGGCTTCGTCGTCGATGCCAAGCGCGGCATCATCCTGACCAACCGCCACGTGGTGACGCCGGGACCGGTCACCGCCACGGCGACCTTCCTCGATCGCGAAGTGGTCAGGCTCTATCCGCTCTACCGCGATCCAGTGCACGACTTCGGCTTCTACCGGTTCGACCCGAAGAAGCTGCGCTACATCCATCCCAAGGCGCTCACGCTCGATCCGCAGGGCGCGCGCGTCGGACGCGAAATCCGTGTCATCGGCAACAACGCCGGAGAGCAGCTCTCGATCCTCGCCGGCACCCTCGCCCGGCTGCACCGCCGTGCGCCGTTCTACGGGTTCGGCAAGTACAACGATTTCAACACCTTCTACCTGCAGGCGGCCTCCGGGACCTCGGGCGGCTCCTCGGGCTCGCCGGTGATCGACATCCGCGGCCGCGTGGTCGCCCTCAACGCCGGAGGCGCCGACAACGCCGCCTCGAGCTTCTATCTGCCGCTCGCGCCGGTGCAGCGCGCGCTCAAGCTGATCCAGCAGGGCAAGCCCGTCACGCGCGGCACGCTGTACAGCGTGTTCGACTACACCCCGTTCGATGAGCTGGAGCGCCTGGGCCTGCCACGCCCGGTGGAGACGGAGGTTCGCAAGACGTTTCCGCAACGCACCGGCATGCTCGTGGTGCGCACCGTACTCGCGGGCTCTCCGAGCAGCCGGGCGCTCGAGCCGGGCGACATCCTGGTGCGCATCAACGGGCATTACGTGACGACGTTCGGGCCGCTGGAGCGGATCCTGGATGAGTCCGTCGGCCGCCAGGTTCACCTGGAGTTGGAACGCGGCGGACAGCCGGTATCCGTCGCCCTGCCGGTGGGCGACCTCGAGGCCATCACCCCGGACGCCTTCGTCCAGTTCGGCGATGCGGTGGTGAATACACTGTCCTACGAGATGGCGCTGCAGCTCAATGTGCCGCCGCGCGGCGTGTGGGTCGCCAATCCGGGCTATGTGTTCGGCGCCGCCGGCGTGCCGCGGGGTGCGGTGATCCATGCCATCGACTCCTGGCCCATCGACAACCTGCAGGACTTCAGGCGCGCGCTGTCGAGGCTCGCGGACGGGCAGTACGCCACGGTGCGCTTCACGATCGCTGCCGACCCCAACAGCAGCGAGCTCGGCTACTTCCGCATGAGCCGCCGCTGGTTCCCGGCGGCGTATTGCGTGCGCGACGACAGCCAGGGTGTCTGGCCGTGCACGCCCCTCTCACCGGGTCCGCCGCCGCCGCCGCTGCCGGTCAATTCCACGCGCTTCCCGGTCTACCACAACCCAGTGATGACCCACCTTGCGCCCTCGCTGGTGACGGTGACCTTCAGCATGCCGTACTCGGTATCGGGTGTGACCGAGCACTACTATCACGGCACGGGCGTGGTGGTGGACGCCAAACGCGGGCTGGTGGTGGTCGATCGCAATACGGTGCCCGTACCGCTCGGCGATGTCACGGTGACCTTCGCCGGCACCGTGCAGGTGCCCGGACGGGTCGTGTACGTCAGCCCGATCCACAATCTCGCGGTGGTCGCCTATGACCCGAGGCTGATCGGCTCCACCCCGGTGCGCCCGGCGATGCTCAAATCCGAGCCGCTTGCCCCCGGGGAGCCCATCGACGTGGTGGGTATCGGCGGCGACAACGATCTGCATTTCCGCCACACGCAGGTCGCCAGTATCGAGCCGCTGGAGCTGCCGCTGTCGCGCACCATGCGCTTCCGCGACACCAACATCGAGAGCATCCAGCTCGTCAATCCGCCGGCGGATTTCGACGGCGTGCTGACCAATGGCCAGGGTGAGGTCGTGGGGCTGTGGTCGAGCTTCGCCTACGATACGGCCAAGGGCGTGGGCCAGGACCTGCAGGGCGTGCCGATCGCGCCAGTTGAGGACATGCTGCAACGGATCCGCAGCGGCCAGTCGCTGCACTCGCTCGATGTCGAGTTGTCATTGACGCCGCTCTCGAGCGCCCGGCTGATCGGATTGCCGGCCTCGTGGGCGCGCAAGCTCGCCTCCCGGGGCGCCACCCGGCGCGAAGTCCTCACCATCGTGCGCACGACCGGCGGCTCTCCCGCCCAGAAGCTGCTCGATCCGGGGGATCTGCTGCTCGCGATAGACGGCCGCGAAGTGACGACCTTCCGCGAGGTCGAACGGGCGACCGCGCAGCGACCGGAGGTCCAGGTGACCGTGTGGCGGGGGCAGCAGGCGCTGGCTCTGACGGTGCCGACGGTGGAGCTTTCCGGGACCGGGCTTCACCAGGTGGTGGAATGGGCCGGTGCCACGCTGCAGGACCCATTTCATTCGATGCTGGCGCAGCGAGGCGTTCCCCCGATCGGCGTGTACGTCGATTATTTCGATTACGGCTCGCCCGCGGCCCGCTATGGCCTGTATCCGGGACTGCGGATCGTGGCGGTGGATGGTGTGCCGACGCCGGACCTCGGCGCGTTTCTCCACGCGGTGGCCGGACGGCCGAACCATTCATCGGTCCGGCTGACCACCCTCACCTGGAACAACGCGCCACAGGTGATCACGCTGAAGCTCGACAAGCGCTACTGGCCGTCGTACGAGCTGGTGAGAACCGGCGCCGACTGGGTGCGCCGCCCGCTCGATTGAGCACCATGGCCGCCGAGCTCACAGCGACGCCCGAGCAACTCGAAGCGGCGGTAGCGAGCCTGCGTGCCGGCGAGCTCGTCGCTTTCCCCACGGAGACCGTCTACGGTCTTGGCGCGGATGCGCGCAACCCCGCGGCGGTGCGCAGGATATTCGAGGTCAAGGGCCGTCCCGCCCATCATCCGGTGATCGTGCATCTGGCCCGCCTAGGTCAGCTGCGGGATTGGGCCCGGGATGTTCCGCCTGCGGCCCTGCTGCTCGCGCAGCGTTTCTGGCCGGGACCGCTCACCCTGGTTCTGCCCCGTGCGCCCGGTGTGAGCGATGCGGTGACCGGGGGACAGGATACCGTGGCCCTGCGTGTCCCCTCGCACCCGATGGCGCAGCAGTTGCTGGTGGCTTTTCAGAGCGGGATCGCCGCCCCGTCCGCCAATCGCTACGGCAGGGTGTCGCCGACCCGGGCCGAGCACGTGCGCGAGGAGCTCGGGTCGGCGGTCAAGGTCATCCTCGATGGCGGCGACTGTCCGATCGGGCTCGAGTCGACCATCGTCTCCTTCCAGGTCGGGCGGGCGCGTCTGCTGCGCCCAGGTGCGGTGACCGCGGAGCAGATCAGACAGGTGGTGGGTGAATTGGAGGTCGGGGCGGATGAGGCTTCGCCGCGGGTCCCCGGCAGTACGGCCGCGCACTATGCGCCCGCGACGCCGCTGACCATCGTGCCCGCCGCACAGCTCGATGCGCAGGTAGCCGCCTCGGCGCGCAGCGCTCCCGTGGCGGTGCTCGCGTGGCGCCCGCCACTTGAGGCGCTTGCGGCGGTCACCTGGATCAACGCCGGCAAGATTGCGGCGCGGTACGGGCACGATCTCTACAATCATCTTCGTACGCTGGACAAGGCCGGGTGCCGGCGGATCCTCGTTCAGGAGGTGCCGGAGGGCGAGGATTGGGTGGCCATCCGGGACCGGCTGCGGCGTGCAGCCGCGGGCGCCGGGCTCGAGGATGCGGAGACAGAGGTGGAGGCAACGTGATTGCGCGCCGGAGTCGGTTCGTCGATCCCTTTCAGCCCGCGGAGATCCGGCGCCTGGTGCGCGAGTTCGGCACTCCGCTGCTCATTCTCGACTGCGAGCGCGTGCGCGTGCAGTACCGGAAGCTGCAGGCCGCTTTGCCGCGCGTCGCGCTGCACTATGCGCTCAAGCCGATGCCCCATGCCGCGGTGGTGCGCACCGTGCTGGAGGAGGGTGGCTCACTCGATCTCGCGACGACCGGCGAAGTGCAGCTCGTGCGGCGCCTGGGCGTCGACCCCACGCGCTGCATTCACACTCATCCGATCAAACGTCCGCAGGACATCCGCAACGCGCTGGAGTACGGCGTGCGCACCTTCGTGGTCGATAACGCGGACGAAGTGCGCAAATTCGAACGGCTGGCCGGCGATGCCGAGCTGCTGATCCGGGTCTCGTTCCGCAGTCCCGGCGCCGTGTGCGATCTGTCGCGCAAATTCGGCTGTGACCCGGAGGATGCGCTGTCGCTCGCGCAGCTTGCCGCCGAGCTCGGCGTCACCGTGCGGGGTCTGTCATTTCACGTGGGGTCGCAGGCGGCGGATTCGGCCAAGCACGTCGAGGCTCTCCACGCCTGTGCGCGGCTCATGGCCGCGGGCCGGCGAGCGAAGCTCGGGGTGCTCGATACGCTGGACATCGGCGGCGGGTTCCCGATCGACTACAGCCAGCCCGTGCAGGATATCGGCCGGTTCTGCGAGCCCTTGCGCGAGGCGCTCGAGAAGCTGCCAAAGCGCGTGCGGGTCATCGCCGAACCGGGCCGGTTCATCGTGGGACCGGCGGTCATCGGGGTCGCCTCCGTCATGGGACGGGCGCGTCGCGAGGGCCACTGGTGGTACTACCTCGATGACGGTCTCTACGGCTCCTACAGCGGACAGCTCTATGACCATGCCCGCTACCCGGTCGAGCCGCTGAAGGACGGGAGCGAGCGGCTGCCATCGGTGTTGGCGGGCCCGACGTGCGACAGCATCGACGTGATCGCCGAGAACCTGCTGCTGCCGAAACTCGAGGCCGGCGATCTGATCGTGGGCCGTGCCATGGGGGCCTACACCTGGGCGAGCGCCTCGGAATTCAATTTCTTTCCCAAGCCCACCGTGGTCGCCGTGAACCTGACTCCCGGCGGTACCGGTACGGTCATGCCGTTTCCACTGTAATCGGAGCCGTGACCGGATGGGTTGCCCCGGAGCGCCGCACATAACGCCCGGGCGGAGGATTATCGGGTGATCCGCAATGTGGTTTTTGATATCGGATGGGTGTTCGTCCACCTCGACTCCGGGCCCTTCCTGGAGTTCCTGAGAGCGCACGAGGCGGAGGTCCACGATCTGCACACGGTGCTCACCCGTGTCGCCCTGTGGGATCACGAGTGCGGGCGGCTGGACGGCCGGGGACTTCTCGAGCGATTCGCCTCGCTCGCCCGCCGGCCGATGGACCTCGATGAGGCCCATGCGCACTGGGTGGACATGTTCGAATACCAGCCCGCAATGGTCGAGCTGGCGCATCGACTGAGCGAGCGGCATCGGGTCTTTCTACTGTCCAACATCGGCGACCTGCACTGGGCCCATCTGTCACGCGAATACGGACTGCATCGCATCGGGCATGGCGCACTGCCATCGTTCCTGGCCGGGGTCATGAAGCCCGATGAGGGGATCTACGTCGAGGCCGAGCGCAGGTTTGCACTCGAGCCGGCGCAGACGGTGTTCATCGACGATCGCGCCGAGAATGTCCAGGCCGCCCGCCGCCGTGGCTGGCAGGCGATCGAGCACAGTGGCCATGCTTCGACGGCCGGCGCACTGCGGGCGCTGGGCGTGGCATGCTGACCGCGATCCATCGGCAGGTGGAGGCGGCGCGGGCGGCAAGCGACCCTCGCGTCGTGGCGCGCATGGCGAGCGGCTGGGCCGTGCTCGGGGAACGGCAGTTTCTGCGCGGCTATGCGCTGCTGCTGCCCGACCCGGTGGTGCCTCATCTGAACGCGCTCGGGCCCGATGAGCGCTCCGCCTTTCTCGGGGATCTCGCGAGGCTCGGTGACGCGGTGCTCGCGGTCACCGGAGCCGTGCGCATCAACTACGCGATCTTTGGAAACCTGGAGCCGGCGCTGCATGCGCACGTCGTCCCGCGATATGCCGAGGAGCCGCCGGCGCTGCGCACCGCGCATCCCTGGACCTACGATTGGCAAGCCGCGCCGGCGTTCGATCCGCTCGCGTGCCGCGATCTGATCGAGGGTCTGCGCCGCGAGCTTGCCCGCGGCGCTTAGCCCGCGCCGCCTGAGTCAGTTCGGTGGGTTGACGATGAGCTTGCGCAGCTTGCGCAGCTGGCTTTCGATGACCGTGGCGTTCTGCGGTCCCATGCGCAGCAGCAGTTTCTGGCCGGCCGGCAATGCCTCGAGCTGGGGATTCGCGAACTGCCAGAACACCTTTCCCTGGACCAGCGGGACCGGACCCTGCACCTGAGGCGTCGCGAGCATGCTGTCGATGGCCGCGACCAGGCGGTCATTGAAGTACTGGTTGGGGTAGCCGAGGCTCTGGTACGCCTGCTGGAAGAGCGGATAGAGGCGGAAGTACAGGGACGCCAGCGACTTCATGCTCAGGGCGCGAACCGCGTCCACGAAGGGCGTATAGCGGGCGTAATTGCGCCGACTGAGGAACGTGGTTCCGCCCTGTTGATTCACGATCGTCTGGCCGGGCGTCGGCTGCACGGGTCGCAGATCCGCCGCCACCTTTGCGCGGGGCAGGTTGTCCACCGTGACCACGACGTGCCGGATGATCGCTTTGGGCACCAGGAGGCGGGAGACCGCCGGCTGTCCCATGAGCTTGGTGAGCGCATCGATCACCGTCGGATCGCTGCCATCGAGCGAAGGCAGGGTGGTGGATGCGGCCTGCCCGCCCGAGGCGGGGATCGGATGCTCGATCGCCGCCGCCGGAGGGGTGGCGGGAATCGGTGCGGCGCTCTGCTGCGGCGGGGCGGGAGTCTGCGCAGGCTGAGCCGGTGCCGGTTGTGGTGAGCGGAATCGATAGTACGCACCGACGCCGATGAGGGCGGCCCCCACGATGACGGCCGACCACCAGATGACTTTGTTGCGGAAGGACTCTTCGGGGTCGGTGCTGTTCCACATCGGTAGGCTCTCCGCGCGGCGGGGAAGATGAAAATATTGTAACTTAAGGGGCCTCCGTAATCAGAGGCTCCTGACCATGGCTGTCCGACGGGTCCTGAAGATGGGTGAGCCGCTGCTTGCGGTGGTGGCGGCCCCGGTCGAGCGCTTCGATGCCGAGCTCGCCTCCCTGGTGGCGGATATGAACGACACCATGCAGGCGCTGAGCGGCGCGGGCCTGGCCGCGCCCCAGATCGGCGTGAGCCTGCGAGTCGTGGTATTCGAGGTGACCGTCAATCCCCGCTATGCGCACGTCTCGCCCGTGCCGTACACCGTGCTCGTGAATCCCGAGCTCACTCCCCTCGGGGACGATCAGGAGGAGGGTTGGGAGGGGTGCCTGTCAGTGCCGGGGCTGCGGGGACTCGTGCCGCGGTTCAGACGGCTGCGCTACCGGGGGTTCGATGCGCAAGGCCAGCCCATCGAGCGCACCGTGGAGGGTTTTCATGCACGGGTGGTGCAGCACGAGGTGGACCACCTCGATGGGATTCTCTACCCGCAGCGCATCCGCGACCTGCATCAGTTCGGATTCGAGGAGGCGCTTGCCGGTCGGATGACGCCGATGCCAGATTAGACCGCTCCGGCCGTCGGGATCGGTCCAGGCGTTCAGGCCAGCGTGTGAAACACCCGCTGCACGTCATCGTCCTGCTCCAGCTTATCGATCAGGGTCAGAACTTCCTGGGCCTGCTCCTCGGGGAGCTCGGTCGGGACGGTGCAGATGTATTCGTGTTCGGCGGAGAGCGGCGTGAGGCCGCGGGCCTCGAGCGCCTCCTGGAGCTTGCCGAAGTCCGCGAACGCGCAGCGGATGACGAGCTGCGGCTCGCCCTTCTCGCCGGCGCTCTCGCCCATCTCCTCGAGTCCATGATCGATCAGGTACAGCTCGAGATCGTCCTGGTCGACTCCGGTCGGATCCAGACGGAACACGCCCATGTGCTTGAACAGGAAGCCGACGCTGCCCGAGGTGGCGAGGTTGCCGCCGCCCTTGGTGACGATATTGCGCACCGCCGCCACCGTCCGCGTGGGGTTGTCGGTCGCCGCCTCCACCAGCAGCGCGACGCCGTGCGGTGCATACGCCTCGTAGTGCACTTCCTGGTAGTTGGTTGCATCGCGGCCGCTGGCGCGCTTGATGGCGGCCTCGACCTTGTCCTTGGGCATGTTGACCGCGCGGGCGTTCTGGATCACCCGACGCAGCGCGGGGTTGCTCCCCGGGTCGGTTCCGCCCGCCTTCACCGCCATGGTGATGTCCTTGGCGATCCGCGCGAATTGCTTCGCCATGCGGTTCCAGCGCGCAAACATCGTGTGCTTGCGGACTTCGAAAATGCGTCCCACGGGGCCTACCGAGCGATCAGGCGGGTGATCGGGCGGGCGATCAGACGAGCTGGGCCTGCAGCACGCGCAGGCGCCGCCGCTGCAGCCGCAGCCGCTGCTCGAGTTCCTTCAGGCGCAGCTGGAAGCTGGTCTGTTCCCAGTGCTCGGCAACGGCGCGCCTCTTCTCGGCCAGCCATTGTTCCTTGATCCTGGCCCAATCGGCGACCGCGGCCAGGAAACTCTCGTACTCGTGCGCGACGTGCTGGCGCAATGCGCTGACACGCGAAGAAGCCTGAGTTGCCGGAACGCGGTCGAGCAGTCTCTGCGCACGAGTGAACTGCATGGCGAGCAATGCGCGCTGGATCTGGAAGACGGGCGTGCGCTTGAGCTTGCGCGTGAGCCCGACCAGATGCAGGCTCGCGATCAGCCACTTGGTCGGATCCCACTGCCACCAGCGCACGCCGTTTCGGTAGTCATGCGCGAAGATGTGGTGGAAGTTGTGATAGCCCTCGCCGAAGGTCAGCACCGCCAGCACGGGATTGTCGCGTGCGGTGTTCTCCTCGGTGTACGGGCGCGAGCCCCACATGTGGGCAAGGGAATTGATGAAGAACGTGAAATGGTGGCTGAGCACCAGGCGCAGCACGCCCGCGAGCAGGAACACGCCCCACACATCGCCGAGCAGGGCGCCGGCGGCGAGCGGCAGGCCGATGTTGGTGAGCAGCACCAGCGGCAGGTAGAAGCGCTGCTGGAATGCGAGAATGGGATCGCGCCGCAGGTCGGGAATGTTGCTGAAGTCCGTCTGTCCGCTCGGATATTCGCGGATCATCCAGCCGATGTGCGAGAACCAGAAGCCGCGCGGGGCCGCATACGGGTCGCGGTCCACGTCATCGACGTACAGATGGTGCCGGCGATGGCCGCTGCACCACGCCCAAGCGGTGTTCTGCAGCGCCATGGTGCCGAACAGCATGAAGATCACCCGCAGGCTCCAGTGCGCTTCGTACGTGCGGTGCGCCCAGAGCCGGTGGTAACCGGCGGTGATCGACAGCTCGTTCGCCGCCCAGAAGACCCCGAGCAGCACCCATGCACCCACCGAATAGCCATGCTTCAGTCCGTACCAGGGCACGACCACCAGGGCGGCCAGGAACGTCAATGAAAACAATAGGATATTGGTCCAAACGAAGGGCGCCCGCGCTTCCATGGGCGGCGTGCTCGCGGCAGCGGAAGAATCTGGCATGGATTTGACGGGGGGCCTGAGGCCGGTTAACGATAATCCGAATCACCATAGCACGTTCCGTGCTTGCCCGGGGTGTGGAATCGGTCCAGTGAGGGCCCGGATCGCCCCTGCGCCCGTGGCCCGGGAGCGCCGCCTCGCCGGGGGTCTGCGGCAACCGCGGGACGCGGTCGCCGCCACCCGATCAGAACCGGTACACCCCCTGCAGCGCGAGCTCGCTCTGGTGAGCGCTGTACCGGGTCACGGTACTGCCGGTGGCCGCGCTCGAGTGCGTATAGGTGAACGTGGGGTGGTTCGAGGTGTCGTACCGGCCTTCGATGCGCAGCTCGAAGGCGGGCACCGGGTCGTAGCCGAGCGTCACGGTGCCTTCCTTGACCTTCTGGGCGCTGCCGAGGATGAAGCCATCCTTGTCGTCGAGCTCCTCGCCGCGCACCGATACGCGCCACTCAGTGCTGATCTGGTAGTTCGCGTAGCCGGCGATGCCGTCCCATTCGCCGCCGCTCGTCACGCCACTCGCATCCTGCTTGCCCCAATCGTAGCTCACGATGAACGACAGGGCCGGGGTGGCGTCATAGGTCCACACCGTGTCGAAGAGCGTGCGCCTGGCGAGATCCACCGGATCCGTGCCGATGTAGGCTTGTGCCGTGATCGACAGAGGCTTGAGCGGGGCGAGCGCAATGCCGAACTCGCCCGTTTTCGATCCCGCATTGATGCTCGTGTAGTTCCATCCGTTGTTGATGCCGACGATGACGCTGAGCGTGCTGTTGACGGCGTAGGTGGCGCGCAGTCCCGTGTGCGTCATCGGCTCGGCGTAGAAGAGCAGCGAGCGCGAGAAGCTCGTGTTGCCGGTCGGAGCGATGACCTCGGCGCCTGCGAGCGTGGTGAACTTCCCGGCCTGCACGGTGAGCGCGCCGCTCGCGTACTGGATGAAGCCTTGCAGGAGGTCGAAGCTGTCGGAGCTGGTGGCGGAGGCGCTCTCGGCGGCGTTGACGATCTTGGCGTCATTGCCCGCGATCACGTTCACCACGGCGCCGAATCCCTGCTGGGGCTGGTACGCCAGCGTGAGTCCCGCCTGGTCCAGTTGAAAGGAATCGTGCTCCGTGTCGAACTGGTGATAGGTGTTGCCGCCCGAGGAGTCGTAGTAGGAGGCGGCGACATAGCCGGACTCGGTGAGGCCCGAGGCGGCCAGCATCTGCGCGAGCGTCTCGGCCGGCGAGCCGGCGGCGTGCGCGCCGGCCGGCACGGCGACCGCCACGGCGGATGCCGCCAGGAGGGGGAGAGTCTGCCTCAGGAGCTTGTGCATGCGGAGCCTTTCTGATGGTCGTGATGTTCGGACCTCAATGCCCTAGCATCTGCCGTGCCAACCTGGCCGCATGCGCAACTCCAGGAAAATCCAACAGTTCGAAACGCCCCGGGTCGGGCCCGCACCGCGATGGTGCGCCGGTCGGGCCATGATGGTGCACGGCCCCCCGGTGTGCGCGTCGAAAATTACGCCGGCGCGTGTGAGCCGGTGATGAGAAAAGCGCTCAGCGCATGGTCGCTCCCGCCCCGTGGGAGACGCCGCCGGAAGGCGGCGCGACCGCTCCCGGGGGCGCCGCGGCGGGGCTCTCGACCGGCGGACCGTTCGAGGCCATATCGGCGCGCAACGCCTCCTCCGCCTCCCGGTGCGTCATGACGATGATGCTGATGCGCCGGTTGATCGGGTCGAAGGGATTGGCCTTGTCGAACAGCACCGTGGAGGCGAGTCCCACGACCCGGGCGATCTTGCCGGAAGAAAGGCCACCCAGCACGAGCGCGCGCCGCGCGGCGTTGGCCCGATCGGCGGACAGCTCCCAATTGGTGTAATGATTGTGGCCTGGATAGGGATGGGCGTCGGTGTGGCCGATGATGCTGATCTGGTTGGGCACGGTGTTCAGGTAGGGGGCGAGCGTCTCGAGAATGCGGCGCGTGTAGCCGCGCAGGGTCGCGCTGCCCAGATCGAACATGGGCCGGTTCTTCGCATCGACGATCTGGATGCGCACGCCCCGCGGCGTGATGTCGAGCAGCAGCTGGTTCTTGAACGGTTTCAGCGCCTGGCTGTGATTGACCGCCTTGCGCAGCTGCGCCATCAGGGACTCGAGGCGGCGGTGATCGGCGCTCGCCACCCGGTCTCTGGCCGCCTTCAGGCTGGCAGGGGACTTCGGTGGCGTCTGCGGCGTGGCGGTGATGCGCTGCGACGGGGGGGTGGATTGCTGCTGGCCGGCGACCGAATGCGCCGATGCCCGCGATTCGAGGTCGAGGACCTGGCTGGCGCGCGAGCGCTCGGCATCCAGTGCGCCGCCCAGGTCGATGGGGCTGGTGCTGGCGCCGCCGGGGCCCATCTGCCCTGGGGCCGCCCGCACGCTGTGCCCGGCTTGCATGCTCGGGTTCTTGAAATAATCGAAGATCGCGGCCCGTTCCTGCTTGTTGACGGCGGTGACGATCCACATGACCAGGAAGAACGCCATCATGGCGGTGACGAAGTCGGCGTAGGCGATTTTCCATACGCCACCGTGGTGCGCCTCGCCGCGGCTCTTGCGGCGCTTGACGACGATGAGGGGCCTCTCGTCGCGTTTCCCGGCCATCAGGTGCTCGCCTTGGCGGCGGCGGCCGGCGGGGCGCTCGCGGCGGCGGCCGGCTTGGCCGCCCCCGGCTTGCCCTTGCCCTTCAACTGAGATTCGAGATCGGCAAAGCTCGGGCGGACATCGCTGAAGAGGAGCTTGCGCGAGAACTCGATGGCCATCGCCGGCACATAACCGCGCACGCTCGCCACCAGGGCCATTTTCACCAGCTCGAAGGCCTTGGCCTCATCGTTGGCGGCGTGCGCCATGGCCGCCGCCAGGGGGCCGGCGAAGCCGTAGGAGACCAGGATGCCAAGGAAGGTGCCGACCAGCGCCGAGGCCACCCGTTCGCCAATGGTGGACGTATCGGCGCCGGCGATGGACGCCATGGTGTTGACGATGCCGAGCACGGCGGCGACGATCCCGAAGCCCGGGAGGGAGTCCGCAAGGCGCTGCACGGCGTGCGAGGGCTCGTGGATCTCCTGTTGAAAGGTCTCGAGCTCCTGGTCGAGCAGACTCTCGAACTCATGCGGGTCGAGGTTGCCGGTGACCATCAGGCGCAGGCTGTCGGTGATGAACTGGCGCAGGTGATGGTCTTGCGCGATGCGGGGGTACTTCTTGAACAGCTGCCCACCGTGTGGCGCGTCGAGGTCCGACTCGATCGCCATCAGGCCTTCCTTGCGGATCTTCACCAGGATGTCGTAGAGCAGCTTCAGGAGCGAGACGTAGTCGTCGTGCTCGTAGCGCTCCTGCTTCACGAGCGCGCCGATGTCGGCGAGCGTGGCCTTGAGGATCTTGACGGGGTTGCTGGTGACGAACGCGCCCAGGGCGGCGCCGACGATGATGATGAACTCCGCCGGATGCCACAGGGCGAGCAGTTTCCCGCCCTCGATCATGAAGCCCACGGCCACGCAGGCCAGGACGACGACACTACCGATGATCTGGATCACGTGCTGCCTAAGCCTTTGCTGGATGCCGCGCGGACTCCCTGGCCCCGGCACGGACGATCCGGTCCACCACCGCGGTACTGCATCCAGTATCGGCGGCGGAAGCGGCTTCTTGAACCGCCGGGTGCCTGAAATGTGATCCGGCCCGTGTAAACTTCGAGGGACGCCGCGTGTGGCTTGCGGCGAGGAGTGTCCCTGTGCTCGAGCATCTCGACCGACTGTCGCCTGACCCTATTCTTGGCCTGATGGCCGCGTTCCGCGCGGATACCGATCCACACAAGGTGGACCTGGGGGTCGGGGTGTACCGGGATGAGCGCGGTGAAACGCCGGTCATGCAGGCGGTGCGCGAGGCCGAGCGGGAAGTGCTCGAGCGGCAGACGACCAAGACCTACGTCGCCCCGGCCGGCAATCCAGCGTTCAACGATGCCATTGGGCAGCTGGTCTTGGGAGACGGTCATGCAGCATTGGCCGGGCGCTTGCGCGCGGTCCAGGCCCCAGGGGGCTGTGGCGCGCTGCGTCTCGGTGCGGAGCTGATCCGGGCTGCGGCGCCGGATGCCGTCGTCCACGTGAGCACCCCTACCTGGGCCAATCACGTGCCGCTGCTCTCGAACTGCGGACTCAAGCTCGAGCGGTATCCCTATTTCGATGCGGCCACCGGCGGGGTCGATTTCGAGGCGATGATGGGCGCGCTCGATGCTTTGCCGGCACGCTCCGTCGTGCTTCTGCATGCCTCATGTCACAACCCGACGGGCGCGGATCTCGAGGATGGGCAGTGGCGCGAGGTCCTCTCGGTCTTGCGGCGCCGCTCGCTGCTCCCGTTCATCGACATCGCCTACCAGGGGCTCGGCCGCGGCCTGGCTGAAGATGCCTTCGCCGCACGGCTGATGTGTGCGGACCTGCCCGAGGCGCTGGTCGCGGTGTCCAGTTCCAAGAATTTCGGCCTTTACCGTGAGCGTGTCGGGGCGCTGCTGACGCTCAGCGAGACGGGAGCGGCGGCGGATGCCGCTCTCAGCCAGCTGGTGCGCATCGCGCGCGGTCTGTACTCCATGCCGCCGGATCACGGTGCCGCCATCGTTGCGCGCATTCTCGGCAGCGGGCTGCGCGGCCAATGGGAGCGGGAACTCGGCTCGATGCGCGAGCGTATCGCTCGGCTGCGCGCCGAGACGGTGCGCGCGCTGGCCGGGACAGGCTCACGCAGGGACTTCAGCCACATCGTCCGCCAGCGCGGCATGTTCTCCTACCTCGGCATCGACCAGGAGACGGTGCATCGGCTGCGCGACCAGCACCATGTCTACATGACCGACGACAGCCGCATCAACATCGCCGGCCTGCGGCACGAGAACATCCCATATTTCGCCGAGGCGGTGGCCAAGGCGGTGGGCTAGCCGGCGCCGCTGAGTTGCCTCAATACGCCCCGGGGGCGTGGGGCGCGCCCTTGCGCTCGAGCGTCATGAAGGTGAGCGCATAGGGATTGCGCTCGTTCGCCGGCTGGCGGTGGCACTCGACGTCGGCCCATTGGGTGGGATCGAGCGCGGGAAAGAAGGTGTCTCCCTGGATGTCGGCGTGCACCAGCGTCAGGTAGATGCGGCGCGCGAAGGGCATCAACAGCCGGTAGATTTCCGCCCCCCCGATACCGACCACCTCCGCGGCGTCCCGTGCGCAGCCGAGCGCCTGTCCGAGGGAGTGTACGGCGAGCACGCCTTCGGCCCGCCAGCCCCGATCGCGCGTCAACACCAGATTCTGGCGGCCGGGCAGCGGCCGGCCGATCGATTCGAAGGTTCTGCGGCCCATCAACACGGGTTTGCCGAGCGTCACGGCCTTGAAGCGCCTGAGGTCATCCGGCAGCCGCCAGGGCAGGCCTTTGTCGCGGCCGATGCAGCCGTTTTCCGCCATCGCCACGATGAGCGAGACGAGTGGCTGGCGCAGTATCGTCATGGCCGCCACGGCCGGGTCGGGCTCGGCGGAAAAGGGTGCATGCGCATGGCGGGAGCCTAAATCTCGACCACGGTATTCAGGACCACCACGCCGCGGGAGGGCATGCGGAAGAATTCCGCCGCCTGCGTGCTGTGGCGCTGCATGCGCGCAAAGAGATTTCGCTGCAATCCCGCCCAGCCCGGCAGGGCCCGGGCGCGCACCACGTGCTGTCCCACGAAGAAGGAGCTCTCGTCCATGAAGACTTTCAGGCCTCGCGTGCGGCAGGCCTTGAGCGCTTCACCGACATCGGGCGTTTCCATGAAGCCGAATCGCGCCGTCACCAGGTACACCCCGGGGAGCACCTCGTCGATGTCGACACGATGCGCCGCGTCCTGGCGCGGGGTGCGCACGATCTCCAGGTTGAGGATGATGAGCCGCTCGTGCACCACGCGGTTGTGCTCGAGATTGCGGATCAGCGCGGAGGGTACGAGGTCCGGGGTGCTGGCGAGGAACACGGCGGTGCCGGGCACGCGCTTGGCGCTCGCCAGCAGTTTCGCCAGCTCGCTGCGCGGGATGGCCTGCCGGGCGAGCGCCGCGCGCAGCTCGATGCGGCCGTTGCGCCAGGTCATGAACCCCATGAACAGGACGGCCGCGAGCGCGAGCGGAATCCAGCCGCCGTTGGGCACCTTGGACATGTTGCCGACGGCGAAGACGCTGTCGACCACGAACATCAGGCCGAACAGCAGCCCAACGACCGGCCTGGGCCAGTTCCACCGATCGAGCGCGACGAAGGCCCCGAGGATGGTCGTGATCAGCATCGTGCCGACGACGGCCGAGCCGTATGCGCCCGTGAGCGCATCCGAGGAGCCGAAGCCGACGACGAAGCAGATCACGGCAACGCACACCAGCCAGTTGACCACGGGAACGTAGATCTGTCCGAGCTCCGTGGCGGAAGTCTGCAGCACCCGGATGCGCGGCAGCAGATCGAGCTGCACCGCCTGACGCGCTATGGAAAACGCTCCCGATATCACCGCCTGCGAGGCGATGACGCTGGCCGCGGTGGCGAGGATGACCATCCAGGGCAGCGCTCCGGGGGAGACCATGTAATAGAGCGTCTGCGGAATGAAGCGTCCGTGCGCGAGCTGCAGCGCGCCCTGGCCGAAGTAGTTGATGAGCAGCGCCGGCCAGACGAGCATGAACCACGCGATGCGCACCGGTTCCTTGCCGAAGTGGCCCATGTCCGCATACAGCGCCTCGCCGCCGGTGATGGCGAGAAACACCCCGCCGATGATGCCGAGAGAGGCCTCCGGGCGCTGCACCAGCAGTTCGACGCCGTAGAGCGGATCGATCGCGTAGAGCACCCCGGGGTCGGCGCGGATCGCCTCCGCGCCCGTGAGCGCCAGGACCAGGAACCACACGATCATGACGGGTCCGAACAGCGCGCCAACCCTGGCCGTGCCGCGGCGCTGATAGGCGAACAGCCCCACGATGATGCCGACGGTGATCGGTATGATCGCGTGCTGCAGGCCGGGGTCCATCACCCTCAAGCCTTCCACCGCGCTCAGCACCGTGACGGCCGGGGTGATCAGGGAGTCGCAGAAGAAGAATGCCGTGCCGGCGAGCGCCAGCCATACCACCATGCGCGACCAGAGGCTGCCTGCGACGCATTGCCGCTGCGCCAGGGCGAACATGGCGAGTATCCCGCCCTCGCCCTCGTTGTCGGCACGCATGATGACGCTGACGTACTTGATCGTGACCGACAGAGTCAGGGCCCAAAGAATCAGTGACAGCGATCCGAGCACCGCCAGGCGGTCGAAGCGGCCGGCCTCGGTCAGGGTCGACTCCAGCGCATACAGGGGGCTCGTGCCGATGTCGCCGTAGACGATGCCGGTGGCGCTGATGATCGCCGCCAGAGTCCATCCGCGATGCTGGCCGTGCGCCCTCGCGCTCACGATCTCACCGTCGGGACGCCTTGAGGTGCGCGCGCCGCGTCGATCGCTTGGCCGCGGCTTCACGTTTCGCCGCGGCGGTCTTGCGGGCGGGCTTGCGCGGCCTGGCGGCACGCTGCGGCCGCTTGGGCGGCCAGAGCATGGTGCCGCGGCAACTGGCATGACCGCAGCGGCAGGCGTAGATCTGATCGACATTCGGCGGATCGTCGTCATCGCGCCCGAGCTGATAGTCGTAGCTCAGCTCCTCGCCGGGCTGAATGGTGCGCACCGCCTCGATGAACACCCGCTTGCTCTCGATCACCGATTCACAGTTGGGATCGCAGGAGTGGTTGATGAACCGCGCCTCATTCCCCGCGGTCCCCCCGTCAATGACCGTCTTCGAATCGACGACGAAGAGGAACGTGTGGCTGTCGTTCTCGTTCTTGATCTCGTAGCGCCGGTCGGCTTCCTCATGCGAAACCCGCTCGCCGAGATACTCGACGATCCGCGTGCCTTTGCGGATGCGCCGCAGCGCGAAGGCGCCCATGCCATGCACGGATGATTTGCGCACTTTGAACCAGGGTGCACGCCGTGAGGATCGCGCGTTCGCCATGGGCGCGCTCATATGGCCACCGGTGCGCTGATCGCGGGATGATGCTGGTAGTTCACGAACTCGAAATCCTCGAACGCGTAGTCGAAAAGACTCGGGGGACGCCGCCGGATATTCAGCCGCGGCGGCGGATAGGGCTCGCGTGAGAGCTGCTCGCGGGCCTGATCGAGATGATTCAGGTACAGGTGGCAGTCGCCGCCGGTCCAGATGAAATCGCCGGGCTCGAGGTCGCACTGCTGGGCGAACATGTGGGTGAGCAGCGCGTAGCTGGCGATATTGAAGGGCACGCCGAGAAACACGTCGGCGCTGCGCTGATAGAGCTGGCAGGAGAGCCGGCCGGCGGCCACGTGGAACTGAAAGAGCGCGTGGCAGGGCATGAGGCGCATGCGTTCGAGCTCCCCGACATTCCAGGCGCTCACCACGATGCGCCGCGAGTCGGGATTGTGGCGGATCAGATCGAGCGCGCCGCTGATCTGATCGACGGTCCCGCCGCCCGCCGGCCAGGCGCGCCACTGCCTGCCGTACACCGGACCCAGCTCGCCGTGCTCATCCGCCCATTCGTCCCAGATACTGACGCCGTGCTCGTGCAGCCAGGCGACGTTGGTATCGCCACGCAGGAACCACAACAGCTCGTAGATGACCGAGCGCAGATGGATGCGCTTGGTGGTCATCAGAGGGAAGCCCTGGCTCAGATCGAAGCGCAGCTGCTCGCCGAACCTCGAGAGAGTGCCGGTCCCCGTGCGATCGCCCTTGGGCGTGCCGCTCTCCAGGATGCGGCGCATCAGATCGAGGTAGGGCCTCATCGGATACCGTCCGCTACGCGATGGCGAAATTGCCCGAGCGAATGCGCGCCTTGGCGGCGTACACGAGGCATCCGAGGCCGATGAGGATCATGGGCGCGGACAGCGCCTGGCCCATGGTGAGCCAGCCCCAGGCGAGGTA
>JAJYDK010000076.1 GCA_021777555.1 Pseudomonadota bacterium
TCGCGGACCCGCATTGGGCCGCAAAGGTCCATCGCGACGAGCTCGCCGCTCTGCATGGGTTTAGTCCGCCAGCGCTCGGCGAGCTCACCTGAGGGACGGCGCGCCGCGCCCTCTTGCGGCATGATGGCGTCCATGGACATCCGCGCGCCGGCCCCGCTCCGCACTGCACGATCCAGCGCGATCGCCATCGGCCATGGGTAGCCATGGGTAGCCATGGGTAGCCGTGAGTTCCGTGGCAACAAGACGGCCCTCCCGAGCAAGCCCTGCGCCGTGTGCGGGCGCCCGATGAGCTGGCGGCGGGCGTGGGCGAAGAACTGGACGGCGGTGCGCTATTGCTCACAAGCCTGCCGGCGCCGCCGCACCCGCGGCGCAGTGCAGCCGCCATGAGGGCCGGGGCGGCCGGCGCTGCGCAGCCGCGCCATCTCGTGCTGGTGTTGGGCGATCAGCTCGACGCCGGCGCAGCCGCGTTCGACGGTTGCGATCCGGACCACGATGCGATCTGGATGGCCGAAGTCCAGGAAGAGTCGACGCACGTGTGGTCGGCCCAGCAGCGCATCGCATTGTTCCTGAGCGCCATGCGCCACTTTGCCGCCGCGCGCCGTGAGGCCGGGTGGACGGTTCACTACAGCGCACTCGACGCCGCTGAGAACACCGGCACACTGGCCGGAGAGCTCGGCCGGGCGCTGCAGCGTCTACGCCCCTCGACGCTGCGCCTCACCGCGCCCGGGGACTGGCGCGTCCTTCAGGCGCTGCGCGCCGCCGCCGAGGCGGCGGGCGTGCCGCTCGAGCTGTGTCCGGACCGTCATTTCTATGTCAGCGTGCGCGAGTTCGCGCGCCATGCCCGCGACCGTCGCCAATTGCGCATGGAGTATTTCTACCGCGAACAGCGCCGCCGCCACGACGTGCTGATGCAGGGCGATGCGCCGGCCGGCGGGCAATGGAACTTCGATGCCGAGAACCGGGAGTCATTTCCCGCCAGTGGCCCCGGAGCGATACCTGCGGCCCCGAGATTCACGCCGGACGCGCTCACCGGTGAGGTCATGGCGCTGGTTCGCCGGCGCTTCAGTGCCCATCCGGGGACCTTGGAGGGATTCGCCTGGCCGGTGACGCCCGAGCAGGCGCACCAGGCGCTCGAGACATTCATCCGGGAGCGTCTCGGCCCGTTCGGGCGCTGGCAGGACGCACTCTGGCCCGCAGAGCCCGGGCTGTGGCATGCGCGGCTCTCTGCGGCACTGAACTTGAAACTGCTCGATCCGCGCGCCGCGGTCCAGGCGGCCGAGGCCGCTTGGCGGACAGGCTCAGTCCCTCTGTCCAGTGCCGAGGGCTTCATCCGCCAGATCCTCGGTTGGCGTGAATACGTACGCGGCGTCTACTGGACACAGATGCCGCAGTACGCCGAGCGCAACGCGTTCGGTGCCGAGGCGGATCTGCCGGGGTTTTATTGGACGGGCGATGCACCCATGCCCTGCCTCGCCGATGCACTGCGCCAAACGCTGCGCGGCGGCTATGCGCACCACATCCAGCGGCTGATGGTGATCGGCCTGTACGCACTGCTGCTCGGTGTACGGCCGCAGGAGGTGCATCGCTGGTTTCTCGCCGTCTATGTCGATGCGGTCGAATGGGTGGAGATGCCCAATGTGCTCGGGATGAGCCAGTTCGCCGACGGCGGCCTCATGGCGAGCAAGCCCTATATCGCCAGCGGGCAGTACATCAAGCGCATGAGCGCCGGGGCCTATTGCCGGCACTGTCGCTTCGATCCGGGGCAACGCACGGGTGCGCGCGCCTGCCCCTATACGCTGCTCTACTGGGACTTTTTACTGCGCCACGAGGCCGCACTCGCGGCAAACCCTCGCACCGTGCTTCAGGTCCGCAATCTCGCCCGCCTGAGCGCAGCGCAGCGGACGGAGATCCGCCACCAGGCCGACCAATGGCGCAGCGCCGCCCCGTGAGCGGGCCACTCCCAGCTCGCTGAGCGCCGCTCAGATCACTCCGCGGGCCGCAAGATCATCGATGCGCTCCGGCGCCAGACCCAGCACCTCACGCAACACCGCACGCGTATGCTCACCTAGGGTCGGCGGCGCCCGTTCGTAGCGGACCGGCGAGCGCGAGAGCCGCAGCGGACTTGCCACCTGGGCAACGGTCGTCCCCTCCCCCCGAGACAACTCGAATTGCATGCCGCGCGCCCGGACCTGCGGATCGGCAAACACGGCATCCAGGGTATTGACGGGCCCGCAGGGCACCTGCGCACGCTCGAGCCTCTGCAGCCACTGTGCCGTCGAACCCGTTCCCAACACTGCGCGCATCAGCGTGCCCAGGGCCTCCCGGTGCACAACCCGCGCACCGTTCGATGCGAACCGATCCTCTTCGGCCCACTCCGGGTGACCGAGTTCAGCCGCCAGACGGGCGAACTGACCGTCATTCCCGACTGCAATGATCATTTGGCCATCAGCCGTCGGAAACTCCTCGTAGGGCGCAATATTCGGGTGCGCGTTGCCCATGCGGGGCGGGACGTCACCGCCGACGAGGTAATTCATCGCCTGATTGGCGAGACACGCCACCTGCACGTCATACAACGCCAGGTCGATGTACTGCCCCTCACCGGTTCGCTCCCGGTGCGCCAGCGCCGCCAGGATCGCGACCGTCGCATAGAGACCGGTGAGGATGTCGGAAATCGCGACACCCGTCTTGAGCGGGCCCGCCCCGCGCTGTCCGTCACGCCCGCCCGTGAGGCTCATCAGGCCGCTCATCGCCTGGATGAGGAAATCATAGCCAGGCCGAGCCGCGTAGGGACCGGTCTGTCCGAATCCGGTGATGGAGCAGTAGATCAGACGGGGATTCACGCCGCGCAGACTCTCATAGTCGAGACCGCGCGCGGCCAGACCGCCGACCTTGAAATTCTCGATCACGACATCTGCGCCGGCCGCGAGGTCCCACACGATCTGCCGACCTTCCTCGGTCGTGAAGTCGACCGTCAGAGACTTCTTGTTGCGGTTGGCGCACAGATAGTACGCCGCATCTGCCTGTGTGCCGTCCGGGCCACTGACGAAGGGCGGGCCCCACGCGCGGGTCTCATCCCCGCTTCCCGGCCGCTCGATCTTGTATACCTCGGCACCGAGATCGCCCAGAATCTGCGTGGCCCAGGGGCCGGCAAGGACCCGCGAAAGATCGAGCACCTTTACGTGGGACAGCGCACCGGGCACTTCGGAGGGTTCTGTCAAAATGGTCCGCACATTTCGCGACAACCTGAATGATACCGCAGTTCAGTCCCGGCGCTGCGCCGCCGCGTGAGGGGATTCCGCTACGACAGGAGTGTCCACGCTGCGCGGGCCGAGGGCCATGAGACCGCGCGCTGCAGTGCCGTTCCGGTTGGTCCCGAATGAACCCAGAGTCCGCCCGCTGGATCGGCCTGAGTCGCTTTTACGGCAGAATGAACCGCCCGAGCACTTCGACTCGCGAGACGGTCCGAGCCGTTCACACGCGCCAACAGCACGTCGCTTTGCGCATCCCTTCTAACGTCGTCCGTTCACGTACATTCGCCATGGACCCAAAAAATATCGGTGTAAAACGCCACGGCGTACCAATGGCTTTCCAGACGCGTGACGCGATCCACGCCACACGGCAGACCCGCGGCGAGCACCGGCGGCCGCCCACCCACACTCGCCGCCAGAGAATTCGTCGGATCGAAGACCAGATAAATATCCGTATCCTGTCCCGCAAACCCAGCGCCGTCCCACACGACATGCTTCAATTCACCGTTTGCGGCGGCCGGCTGCGCCAACACCTTGGCTTCATACGCACCCGACAGCAGGAACCATCGCGCGTGATCCCGGAATTCCCAAAAGTGGGCCAGTAGAACCGTAGGCACCAGAACATAGACCATCAACGCCGACAGGGTGACCCGGCGGCGCCCGCCCTGGGTCACGACTGCAACGATGATCAGCAACACAACCGTGATGAGCGTCATCGCGACAGCCAGCAGACCCGCCAGATCCGATTCCGCAAACACCAAGGCCAGCACGGTCAACACCAGGCTCGCCACGAGGCTCCCTGTCAGTCGCCAGCAATACTGCGTGCCTGAAAATATCGAGCGAATTGGCCACATCATAAATTCTCCGGAAAGATGCTTCCGAACGTGTTCGAGGCACGTCGCGAATTATTATTGACGAAGTCGATGCGGACAGTGAATGAGAATACTTGTCAACGAACGACATGACTCAGCGTCCATGCGGAAGCGTCGTGACCCTGATGTGGCCGTTCAGAGGGCAGTCGCAATCATCCGCCTGCGTCGTCGCAATTCATACGGAATTTGGGGTGCCCGGACTTCACGGGGCGGGGCGCAGATCCCCGGGACACTAAATCGGTGGGCCGTGTAGGGATCGAACCTACGACCAAGAGATTAAGAGTCGTAGGGGATGCTCGCCGGGGCTCAAGCACACGCCGTCCGGCACCTCACACGTCATTGATTTAATGGCATATTCAGAAATATTCGCGAGCGCACGACGGGGTGGCGGCGAGACTTGACGAGTAGCTCACTGCACTGAATTTGCACTGAGCCATCAGCGCTCGGTGGTCACGCTGAGCAGGCTCCGCACCCGCGCAAATAGCACCTCAGCGCCGTAATCGTCCTCGCAGGCCTGCTCCGCAATCTGCTGCTCCGCGTCGAGCAACTCGCCGAGAAGCTCTCGAGCGAGCGCTCCATCGCTCGGCAGCACGACCCGTTCGATGGTTCCGAGGGCGTAGCCTGCGCGGGCGACGATCTCGGCGCCGCGACGGTGGCGCACGTCGTACTCGCGCTCGCCCACGCGGAGCGCGCTGATCTCGCGGCGAACGAGGGTCGCGACCTTAGAGGAATCCGCCGCAGCGATGAAGGCCTCGGTATAGGACTGGACGCCCGGAGGCGCGCCGCAAAGCAAGGAAACGATGAAGGCGGCAAGTTCCTCCGGGCTGCGACGCTGCAGGGCAGCCAGGGCTCCCGCGAGTTCTTCTTCGGTGTCCACGGCGGCCTATACCGCGGCGCTCGACAAAATGACCCGGGGTGTGTTTGGCAAGATCAACCCGCCTGGGTGAGAGGATTTGGCGACTACTTCTTCGCGCGATTGGAGGGCCGGCTTACGGGCCGCGCCGGAGCTTCTCGTGGACGTGTCGTTTTCGCAGTGTTGGCCGATGTCTTGACTGTGTCTACCAAACGAGCGAGCGCGGACCGATACACGAGGCTCTCCTCGCGACGGTCTACGGTCATCACCATCACGATCAGCGCATTGTCTTCGACGCGGTAGACCAACCGGACGCCTTGCTTATTGAGCTTGATTTTGTAACAGCCAATCAGATCGCCGTGCAAGCAGCCGCCCGGCACGTGTGGGTTGTCGAGCCGCTTCGCAAGCAGCTTTTTCAGCGTCTTCTTGATCGAGCCATCAAGAGCGTTCCACTCCTTCAGAGCCTCGGGGTGAAACAGCAGGCGGTATTTGCGCTCGGGCCGCTGTTCAGAGCTCGTCAATATCGACCTCGATCGGCTCGGCACCATCGTTCATCCGGGTGCGCACCAGATTGAGCAACTCCCGATCGCCAAGTGCCTCGAGCATGGCTTCCATGAGCGCCGGGTCCACCATATAAAACGCCGGCCTATTGTGGTTGAGTACCGCCACCGGGCGGCTTCCCGCCTCACGAAGTACCGCTGCGGGGTTCTTCTTGAACTCCGACATGCTGATCGCCGTATCGGCAAAGATGGCGTGCATAATTAAGCTCCTAATTCGGTGCTAATTATAGATATGATTATCGCGCTTTTCAAGGGTCTTATCGGATGCGACAACCCCTTGAAAGCGCACGAGATGCGCGTACCCGTCCCCGAGCGCGCCCCTCGATGCGGGGTTCTGGGAACCGTTCCGCCGCGCGCAGTCCAGCCCGCCGTGCGGAGCTGAAATCCTTGCTTCTTCAGCAGGGCCCGCCACGATTGTTCTCGAGGTCCATCGGTCCCTGCAGGCGGCGCCCCGTCCTGCGCCCGGCGCGCGGCTTGGCACGTCCGCTGAACCCAAGGAACCAAGCCAGGAAGGACGGCTCGTGAATCAGCAACTCTCCGCATGGAGAGTCGAAGACAGCGGCCGCGAGCCCGTTCACGGCGCCGGATCGCAGCGCCCAAGTGACACCATTCACGCTGAGCAAGTACGGGTGAGTGCGGCGTACCAGTGCGCGTCGAAGTGCTCATAGGGCGCATCGAGGTGCGGTTTGCCGGTCTTGGGATCGAGTACCACGGTCGGCGAGGGAAACAGGTACTCACTGCGCGCCGAGTGCTGAAGTTTGAGCTGCCGTAACGCTTCCAGCGCCTTGCCTGCGAGCGGTAGCGTTCGCTGTTCTCCATTCTGCGTGTCGTGAAGCGTCGCGCGGCCGGCATTGAGGTCCACATCGACCCATTGAGGGACAGCAGTTCGCCGCGACGCGCGCCGGTCGTGATCGCGAGCAGCACGAGGGCGTGAAGCGGCACCCATTCAGAGTTGGCGCACGCATGCAGCAGCGCAGCGCGCTCTGCGTCCGAGAGGAACCCAGTGCAGCCCCTCGGCGGTCGGCTCACTACAGATCAGCCAAGGGGCGCGCGGTTTCGGCGTCACGGCCATGCCTTTCAATGTCTCGGTGTAGTCTTTTCCGGTTTCCGTATCTTTTCGCCTTTTGGACCGATTTAATTTGTTGGCTTCCTGTTCGCACCCCCAGGCCAACATACCTTCAGCGTCGCCCACCTCCATCGTGTGCGGCAGCCGATGCGCACGGAGCGCACGGGTACCACTGCATCGATGAGTATGAACAGCATCGTGCCGCCAGGATCGAACTCGGTGGCGAAGCAACGCTCATTGAAGATGTTCCACGCGCGGCCAATGTCGGCTCGATCTGACCGGGCGAGTATGGCGAGCAAGTCGGCTTGGGGTGCGGCGCCGTTCAAGGGATGGTCAGCACCCAGCATGTTCAATGTCATCGGGAAAGGCTAGTGCGTCAAATACGCCTCCCCAATGCTGGGCCAGCTCTCGGGCGGATCGCCGCGCAATTGCGCCAGTGCGCGGCGCAGCAGAAGCGGCATGGGTTCGGTTGCTTTGCGGTATGCCCGCGATGTGCCGCCGTTCGCTTCGCCATGCGCGCCTCCTGTAGACGCTTCCTGATGGAGCCGCCGCGCCAGAGCCGTCAGGATGCGGCCCTTTCGGGAGCTACCCTAGGCGCGACAGGTTCGTCTGTTAGGTCAGACCGTTGCTTCGCGGATCGGTGCAATCTTAGGGCGCCGTTTCTTTTCGGCGTGCCACAGGTCATAGGCGGTCTGCATATTGAGCCACGATTCCGCTGAGCCGCCGAGTGCGGCAGCAAGCCGGATTGCAAGCTCTGCGCTCACCGCAGCGCGTCCGTTGACCACGCGCGAGAGCGCAACGCGCGATACACGCAGCCGCTTGGCGAACTCCGTCACGGTGATACCGCCATTCTTGCGCAATACGGTATCCGCCAGGACCGCGCCGGGATGCGGTGGGTTGTTCATGCGAGTCATAGGTGTCTCCGTCAGTGATAGTCCTGATAATCGACCAGCACGGCATCCTTGCCCTCGAACTTGAACGTGAGCCGCCAATTGCCGCTCACCGAAACCGCGTAGTGCCCGGCAAGGTTTCCGTGCAGGCCTTGGAAGCGCCAGCCGGGCATGTTCATATCGTCCGAGCAGGTCGCGCCGTCCAGGCGGCCAAGTTGCACAGCGAGCCGCTTGGCGGGCTCGGGCCGGAATGTCCCCCAGCTTCGGGGTCCACTGCGCGAGTAGATACCGCTCCCGCTTCTCGGTCCCGGGTGCCCAGGCTTGCTTAGTCGCCCAGGCGGCGGCCAATGCCCCCAACGTCTCGCCTTCCATGCCCCCTTGCCGGGTCGGTCCCGTCCCACAGCATGGCGCGGACACCGGCGGCCTTCGCGCGGGCAGTCTGGCACATCGCAAGTGCTTGATTTACGGAAATATAGTGAAGCGCCGAGGAGCGGCAGGAAGGGTGCCGACGAGTCTCGAAGAGTACCTCAGTGCACTGAATTTGCACTGAGCCATCGGCGCTCGGTCGTACCGATGAGACGCCGCGTTAGATCTCAGCGAGACGCCGTACGGTATCGGGATAGCGCTGCACGAGGCGAATGAGCAGCGCCGCTTGCGCGTTGGGCTTGGCCCGTCCCTGCTCCCAATTTTCCAGCGTGCGGACGTTGGTGCGCAGGTATTGCGCGAAAAGGCTGCGGGAGAGCTTCATGTCCTCCCGGACTTTCGTGAGTTCATCAGCGCGGATCTCCGGCACCGGCTTCGGTTTCACAGCATGCGTCCGAAGCGTTCGTTTGCCGGCACGCTGATCAGCCAGGGCGTCAAACCCCTCCATCAGCTCATCGAATAGATTGCGCTTCTTTCTCATGTCTTGCGCCTCGCTTTCAGCTCGTCTTTGATGCGCTCCTTCAACGCCTCTCGCTGTTTGGGCGTCAAATCCGCCATCT
>JAJYDK010000039.1 GCA_021777555.1 Pseudomonadota bacterium
CGCCAGGTGGTCCCGGCCGACGCGGTGGCGACGGTGCGCCCGTAGCTCAGTTGGATAGAGCGCATGGCTACGAACCATGAGGTCGGGAGTTCGAATCTCTCCGGGCGCGCCATAAAATCAAGCACTTATGAATCCGCCGTCCGACTCTGGCACCCTTGAGTGACCATTGAGTGACCAGCGGCAGGCGGACCGGTGCGCACCGAGTCTTCAGCTGGGCAAACAGAAAATCGCAGTAGTCTTCGTGCCTACCGGCCTCAGGCGTGCCGGACGGCTGCGAGCCCCGAACGGGCTTCCAGCGCGCCCGGTAATCAGTTGCTTCGATCACGGATCGCATTCTGCGAATCACTGTGCGGCGCGAGTCCAACGCTAATCCTGCGCACCGAGCGCTTGCCCGACGGACGGCGGACTTTCAAGCACCCCGAAGGTGTGCCTTTGTCGAGCAGCTATGGCCCCCCCGCAATGCGAGGGCTATGGACCTCATGTCTATGCTCAGGTGTTCGCAACGAGTGCATGAGGCGCAAGCCCCGCGCAGCGGGGCGCGGGTAGCGATGACTCTTCCTCAGCGCAGGGTGAGAGCGAGAATCACGATGAGCAGCGCACCGATCAGTCCCAGGTAGAAATTCAGGTCCCCTGACTGCAGTGCGCGCAGCCTTCCAGCGAGCCGCCAGACGGCTTTACGGATGGGATCGAACAACGCCGGGCCGAATACATCGGCCACGTCGTGCTCGAATTGCAGCTTGCTGATGAAGTAGGCGACGGCACGGTGCTCGCGTGCCGTATCAGCCGTCGGACGGTAAATGAAGCTATAGAACGTGCGCATCGCGTTGGAGAACGTGAGGGATGTCGTCGCCGAGCGCTCAGGATCTTCCTGCAGCCCTCCATACCAGACCCGTGCGCGCCTGACGGCGTGTCGGCGGCCATTGAGCAACAGTAACAGCGGCAGGAGGGCGATCAGCGGCATGACGATGACGAGCAACGTGGGGGAGATGAAGGCAAATGTGTCCGTGAGGGGCACGAGCAGCCAGCCAGTGGTCATGGCCCGTGCCGCGTTCGCCCCGAACTGCGTCACATTGGCGCCTTCCAGGCCATGCAGCCACAGCGGCATCCCGACAGCCGCGGCGAGCACCGCAAGGCCCAGGAGGAGCGCTGCGGAGGCGTAACCCGATCCGATACGCGCAGCTTGCGGCCTGTGCCCATCGCCGAGCAGTCCGATACCGAATGCCTTAATAAAGGTCGCGAAGGCGATCGCCGCTGTGAGCGCGAGGCCCGCGCCGGCGAGCGCCAGCGTCAACCGCCCGCCGAGCGTGGCCAGATGGAAGCCCTGGAAGAGCGTCTGAAACGTGAACCACTCGGTCACGAAGCCGATCTGGGGCGGCATGGCCGAGAGACTCATCGCCGCGAACAGTGTTCCGAGGCCGAAAACCCAGTTCGCTCTGCGCAGCCATCCGCGCTGGGCGAGCCGGTACGTGCCGCCCGCCGAATACACGCCGTCGGCACCGACGAACATTCCACCTTTGGCGAGCGCATGTCCCGACAAATGGAGGACGGCCACCGTCCACGCGAGGCCCGCCAGGGCATTTTCCCCGCCGGCCCGGAACAGGATGCTGGCTCCGATGGCGGTGACCGCGATCGCGGCATTCTCGGCCGAAGAGAACGCAAGCAGGCGCCGCCAATCGTCCTGCTGGAAGGCATACAAGGCCGCGAGGATCGAGGTCAGCGTACCGATCGTCGTGACGATGATACCGAGGGTAGACAACCCGCTGCCGCTTCCGAGCCAATCCACGAGCGTGCGCGAAAGGGCGAAAAAGGCCGCGTTCAGCACCACACCGGAGAGGATCGCGCCCGTGGCGCCGCTGCCGTTGCCGTAGGCGCCGGGGAACCACTCGTAGAAGGGCAGCAGGCCGAGTTTGGCCCCGAAGCCGAAGAGCGCCAGCACCCCGATGACAATGCGTGCGCTTGTGGAGAGTGTGTGTGCGCCGAGCGCGAAGCCGTCAAACGCCACGGCGCCGCCGTCGTGTTGCGCCAGCAGCAGCAGCGCGAGCAGGATGGACACGGCGCCGACCTCGAGGAGCGCCAGCATGTAGAGCGTCCGCCGCCCTGCCTCGAGCGAGGTACTCTCGGAGAGGATCATGACCGCGCCGCCCAAGCTCATCAGTTCCCAGGCGATGAGAAAGGAGTAGGCGTCCTGCACGCCGTATATGCCGAGAGCGCCGAGGAGCGAAAGCGCTGCACCGACGAGCCATGCGGGCCGCGCACGCTGGATCGGAGTACAGAGCGCGGCGGCGAGCGCGGCGGGCACCAGGCCAAAGCCCATCAGCCACAGCGCCTCGGGCGAGTAGTGCAGCCGTACCACCTGATCCGCCAAGGCAACCGGCAAGTTCAGCCAGCCGCCGCCTGCTGGAAGCGCGCCAAAGGCGCTCCAGAGGCCCGAGGTCACCCCGAGCACGATCAGCCACCGAGCCACACCGGTCATACGCGCCAGCGCGAACAGCAGACCCGCCGCCCACAGCCAGAATGCCGCAATCAAGAGTTCAGGCATAATCGTCTTCCGGATGTTCGTCGGCCGGACCTATCTGGCCGCCTTGCACGCGCTGCGGCGAGCGCTGCAGCAGCATCAGTAGCGCATGGATGATGGCCGGTGGATTGGGCGGGCAGCCTGGCAGGAACACATCCACCGGCAGCAGCTCTTCCAGCCCATTGTCGCAGGCGTAGCCGCCTCCGTTGGTTCCGCCGGAGACCGCACAAGTGCCCGCGGCCATCACGAATCTCGGATCCGGCATCGCCTCATAGGCCTCGAGCAGGGGTCCGCGCATCGCATAGGTCACCGGTCCCGTGACGAGCAGCAGGTCGGCGAACCGTGGCGAGGGTGTGAAGAACACACCGAAGCGATGCAGGTTGTAGTACGGGTTGTTGAGCGCCTGTAGCTCCGATTCGCAACCGTTGCAGGAACCGGCATCGACATGCCGAATGTGCAGACTCCGTCCGAAAACGCGCCGGATCTCGCGCTTTAGCGTCATCCCATCCGTAGAAGCGGCGGCGCGCGTCCAGACCAGATCCTCGCGCCTGCGGCTACCGAATGCCCAGTCTGTAGACGAAGTGAGCGCGCCCGTCGGACACGCTTCGACACAGAGCTGACAGACGACGCAGCGCCCGTAGTCCACTGTCAGGCGTTGCTTGCTTGCGTCGGGGCAGAAAGTGATGGCGCCGGGCAGACAAGTGTCCACACATTCCCGGCAACCCTGCTGGCATTTCGCCTGATCAAAGCGCGGCATGCCGAGATATCCGGCTTGCCCTGGCTCGGCGTCTTCCCCGCACCAGCGTGTCGTCGCCTTGCCGCGCGCAAGACCGTAGAGTGTCCAGAGCGGGATCACCTTCATAGCCATGGACGCTCTCCGTCAGCGATCACAGCCCGCCACCGTCAGACCGAAGCTGGCCTCGTTGATCGCGTAGTCCATCATATTCGTGCCATGCACGGTGTAGGGGAAGACGCGCCAGTTCGAGAAGCTGGGTGATTTGATCTTGACCCGGGCGAGCCGGCCCGCGGTATCGAGATGCACCGCGTAGTACGCGGTGCCGCGCGGAGTTTCAGCCCAACCGAGCCCTTCGCCGCCCGGCGGAGGGCGGCAGTCTGCCCGCAGCGAGCCCTCGGGCAGCCCGTCGAGAACGGCGCGGATCAGGGCGATGCTGTGGGTGATCTCCTCGACGCGCACCTGTTGGCGCGCGTGAGCATCGCAGCCGTCCCGCACCGCGACGCTCAAGGGCAACTCGTCGTAGGCCCCGTAGGGCTGGTCTCGCCGCGAATCGCGATCGATTCCCGAAGCCCGCTCCACGGGGCCCGTGGCGCCTTGGTCGAAAGCGAGCTGCCGGTCGAGCACACCGGTGGTGATCAATCGGTCGAGATGGCTGCTGGTCGCAGCCAGCTGGTCCGCGTAGCGTCGCAATTCGTGTTCGATTCGCACCAGGTCCTCGGCGAGCGTCAACAGCGTAGGCTCGCGCCGCACACCGCCCGGGACAACGAGTCCCCGCAGCAGCCGGCTCCCGCTGATTTGGCAGTTCACCTGCTTGGCGAGCTCCTCGAGGTACTTCCCTTGTGCCTCACCGACCTTGAGCGTGGTCGTATGACACAGATATCCCAGGTAATGCAGGTGGTTGTAAAGCCGCTCCAGCTCGGCGAGCAACACGCGCAGCCAGGTGGCGCGAGACGGCACTTCGCACCGTGACGCAGCCTCCAAGGCGTGACAGTAGGCGAGAGCATGCGCCACGCTGCCGACCCCGGAGACGCGTTCGGCGAGAACAGTGCCGAGTGCCGGTGAGAGTCCTTCGAAGCGCTTCTCCATTCCCCTGTGCTTGAAAAAAAGCCGCGGCTGGTAGTGCAGGATCGCCTCGCCGATGTAATAGAAGGCGAGCTGAGTCGACTCCAGCACGTCGGCTCGGACCGGTCCGAAGGGCAGCAGCTGCACGTCCTCGCGCGTGGTGCCGGCGAGGTCTGGCATGGGGAGCGGCACGGGCGTATAGCTCAGGTGCGGCAGTGGTCCGGGCATTAAAGGGGGGCGCTCGGCCGCCGCGCCGGGCAGCAGCACCAGCGGGTCAGGAACGGGCTGGTCTCGGAAGGCGACGCCGCACAGGTCGGTCGTCTCCCGCTCGTACCAAGACAGGAGCGGTGCGGCCGGCGCGAGGCTCGGTGGTGACTCCGCTCCGGAGCGGCAGCGCCAGATGTGCGGGGTTTGGCCGCGGCCCGGATGTAGCACATAGCGCAGCTCGGGCGCATCGGAACCCGTAGGGAACCATGCATACATGAACTGCATGCGTGCTCCTGCGCCGAGAGCCGCCGCGCAGCGCGCCGAAAGCTCCGCCGGTGCGATGTCTTGCATGGTGACCGCGAGGGGCGCCCCAGTCATCGAGCGTCTCCGCTCAGCTGCGTAGCGATGACCGCAAAATAATGGCTGAGCGTGCTCGGCCACCACAGGCCCATGGCGAGCAGCGGTATGAGTGCCAGCCACATCGGCAGCACGCGCCAGAAGCGATCCGCCGCGTCCGGCTGCCCGCAAGAGGTGGCGGCTGCAACCTGCGGGTTCTCGCCGAAGTACATGGCGCGGAAGTGGTTGAGGAACCCGATGAAGATCACCACCAGCAGTGCCAGCATGACGAATACCGCCCAGGCGTTGGCACCGGCGAGGCCGGCGCGCAGAATCGTGAACTCGCTCAAAAACAGTCCGAAGGGCGGTGCGCCGGTGATGGCCACCGCGCCGGCCAACCACAGCACCCCGGCAATGGGCATGACCGAGAGCACGTGATGGATGCGCCCGAGGCGCTTGCTACGGAAGGCGTGCATGGCATTGCCGGAGCCAAAGAACATCAGCGATTTGTTCAACGAGTGATTGAGCATGTGATAGAGCGCGCCCGCGACCCCTAACGGTCCGCCGAAACCGAATCCGAGCGTCATGACGCCCATATGCTCGACGCTGGAGTAGGCCATCAGTCGCTTGATGTCCGTCTGTCGCGTGATGAAGAGTGCAGCGATTGCGAGCGAGAGCGCCCCGATCGCCACGACCACCGTTTGGGGCAGCGCGCCGAGGCGTACCGCGTCGATCACCTGGATGAAGCGCACGATGCCGATCATTGCGGTGTTGAGCAGCGCACCGGAGAGCATCGCCGAGACCGGCGCCGGACCTTCGCTGTGCGCATCCGGCAGCCAGGTGTGCATCGGGGCAAGTCCCACCTTGGTGCCAAAGCCGATGAAGACGAGCAAAAAGGCCGTCAGCGCGATCGTCGGGTTCAGATGCGGCGCGACCGAGCGCAGCGTGCCCCACGTCAGCGCGTAAGTGGGCCCCAGGATGAGGCTGCCGCCCCAGTAGTACAGGATGATCCCGAGTAGCGCGAGGCTGATGCCCGCCGAAACCACCACGATATATTTCCAGGCCGCCTCGATGCTCTCGCGCGTTTTCTCGAACCCTACGAGGAAGGTGCTCACCAGCGTGGTGAGCTCGATCGCGATCCAGTAGACCCCAATGTTGTTCATCAGCGGTCCAAGCAGCATCGTCAGCGCGAATCCGGCGAACAGGGCGTAGAAACGGTGCAGGCGCGCCGGCGTATGGAGCGTGCGCATGTATCCGATCGAATACAGCGAGGCGAGAAGATACACGGCTGCGACCGACAGGAGCACCCACGCTCCCAGCGGATCGACGATGAGGTAGCCATGCAGCAGCGTGTAGGGTCCGTGGAGAGCGATCGGCAGAAGCCGCAGTATCGCTACGAAGACGATAACGGAGGCGGCGAGGTTCAGGTATTCGGCGACGCGCGGCGAGCGGATAAGCTGGCAGCCCACGGCCCCTGCGAGCGGCGAGAGCAGAGCGACGGCCACCACAATCGCTGGACTCATCCGACCAGCCTCGTCAGATCCCGGGTGCTCGTGGTGCCGGCATGCACGGTGAGGTAGCGCACGAGCACACCGAGGCAGGCCACCACCACCAGCAGGTCAAAGAGGATCACCAGCTCGATCAGCAGTGGCATGCCCGGTACCAGGATCTGAGAGCCGAGGAAGATACCGTTCTCGATCACTAGGAGTCCTAAGATCTGACTCACCACTTCGCTGCGCACCATCAGCATGAGAAAACCGATGAGCTTCATTGAAAGCATGGTGGTGAGGGCGAGCACCGCGATGGTACCGGTGAGCCCGAGCGTGGCACCGAGGTGGGCCGAGACGACGAATGCGAACACGACCAGCAGCCCGCCCACCACCAGGCTCGAGCTCGGTGCGAGCCGCTCGTGCAGTTCGCGGTCGACCTTGAGACGTCGCGTGATGCGAAGCAGCAGGTAGGGCAGCAGCAGACCCCGAAACAGCGCGGTCAGCACTGCGATCCCGTACAGCTCGGGATAACCACCGTAATAGGCGACGGCGGCCGAGAGGACCGCGATCAGCCAGGATTGCAGTGCGAACGCGCCTAGGTAGGCGTTGAGCCAACGCGAGCCGAGCATCACGAAGGCGAGCAGCAGGCTCGTGATGGTGAGCAGGCTGAAGAGCGATCGCGCAAGGGGTGGCAGATGGGCGGCGAACATCATCATCTCAGTTGATTGGCCACGATCGCGAGGATTGCGAGTACGAACGAGGCGGCGAGCGGTTCCTGATACCGGTAGTAGCGCAGGCGCGATTGGGCCGTCTCGACCGCCACCACTACCGCGCCGACGACCGAAAACTTCAGAAACAGCCCGCCGGCCGCGCCGAGCGCCCCGAGGGCCGTTCCCTGCAGCGACAGTCCCCAAGGCAACAGCAGCACATTGCAGAAAATGGTGTAGAGAATGAACTGTTTCATCGCCGACGCCCAGCGCAGAAGCGCCAGCAAGGGCCCCGAGTACTCGAGGATGCGTCCCTCCTCGATCATGTACACCTCGATGTGGGTGCTCGAGTGGATGGGCAACCGATCGGTCTCGACGAGCAGCAGGATGAAAAAGGCCCCGACCAGGAAAAGGTGTGCCGGACCCCAATACACGGCGGACTGGCCGGCGAGCAGGTGATTGACCACGAAGGGCAACATCGATTTGGCGAGCAGCGTGATGCCGACGAACACGAGGATCAGTGTCGGCTCGGCGAGAATGCCGAGCATCACGGAGCGCGCCGCGCCGATGCCGCCGTAGGCGCTGCCGGAGTCGAGTCCCCCGAGCGTGATGAAGAACGAGCCCAGGGTCAAAATGAGACCGCCACCGAGGATGTCGCCCATGTCCGAAAGCGGGAGCGGGAAGTTCGTCAGGACTGGGATCAGGATCGGCACCGTCAGCATGCAGGTGAAGGCGACGATGGGTGCAGCCCAGTAGATGAAACTCGCGGTCTCGGGCACCACGAGCTGCTTGTGGAACAGCTTCCACAGGTCGCGGTAGGGCTGGAAGATGCCCGGTCCCTGCGCTCGCTGCACGCGCTCTTCCCATTGCAGGATGATGCCCTGCAGAAGTGGGGCGATCGCCAGCACGGCGCAAACTTGAGCGATCTGCAGGAAGATCGGACGGGTCACCTGGCTGCCTTTTCAGGCATGTGCCGCAGGTGGCTTGCCTGGAAGCGGGTTCGCGACCTAAGACACAGCAGGAACTGCGTGCGCAGTCTAGGCGCCGGACTCGGGACTCGCTCAGGTCTCATGCGCTACCACTCCACCGCTCCTACAACGGTTCGGGTAGGCATCATCAGCCGTAGGCGGCAGTTCTTGTTACGGGAGGCATGCCATCTCCCTGCGATTCAATATACACAGGGGCGGATAGGCCAGCAAGCTCGGCCTCTTCGTCCAGCGCTTGCCGAGAGAGCCTCGGCAGTCCTAGACTCTCTATCTTGGATGGGAGATGGCATGCCTCCCCTAAATGTCGCGACAGCGGCTGATGATGCCTGCAGCGGGAGTGTTCCCGGGCGAAAGCGAGCAGGTGGACTCATGCACCCCCATTTATCGGAATGGACCACGCAACTGACGCGGCGGCTGTTGCAGGGCGAGCACTTGACGCTGTGCGGTCCGCGTGGCAGCGGCAAGTCCACGGTGCTCTTGCAGGTGCAATCGCGGTTAGGAGCCGCCGCTATCCCCTGCGCATACTCGATTTCCACGGCGACTCTCGATGACATCACTCAGACCTTGGAGCGTGCCTACCCAGGGGTGGATACGCGTGAGGTCGGCCGTCGCACCGCCCGCTTTCGGCTGTGGAATGCCGCGGATCGCCGGGCGGGTGTACTGCTGCTCGATCACTTCCACTGCAACGGCAGCGCAATGGTGTCCTTCCTGCGGAGACTTCACGGCAAGATCGCGGGAGTGTTGACGGCAGTTGACGTCGACGATGAGAGAGAGCGCAACCGGATGCGACCGTGGCGCTATGGCGCGATGTCCGTGCGCATGCCACTGGCAACGGCGATGCAGCTTCGTCGTCTGCTGGACGAGCGGTGCAGGTGTCTCCGGTTGCCGCCATTCGAGGCGCAGGCCGCGCACAAGCTGGTCGAAGCGGCACGCGGCCGGCCAGGTTGGATCGTGATGTGCACTGACCTTGCGCGGGATTCCCGCTATTGGTGCAAGCACGGGCCCTTGGTGAGCGTGATGTGCGTTGATGCCGAAGCCGCCGTGCGCTACGAGGCGCTCGGCATGCTTCGCCCGATTTCGGCGGCCCACGTGGAAGAGTTCCAGCGCGGCAATGTTGCAGGGGCGCCCGCACCGTCGGACCGGGCACGCCGGTTCAGCGGCATCAGCAGTCGCCCGCGGTCGGTGGATCCGACGCATCGGGGTTGATCACTCCGAAGGACGCCGGTGTGTAGGCATAAAACAGGCGGATCTTCTCCTGATTCAGCAGGTCGAGAAGTTTCTGAGCTTCCTCCTGTGTCGCAATGAACTCCACTTCCACCGTGAGGTTGCCGGCGAGCTCGAAGAATCGCGCTTCGCGTAATACGTGGTGCCGGCCGAAGCCCGCCATCGCCGTGAACGCAGAGCCGCCGCGCATACCGAGCTTGTTGCCGTGTTCGAGCAGCCATTCCCACACGAGCCGGCCGTGATGGCGATGATTTTCGTGAACGTAGAAGCGAAAGAATGACCCTTGCATTGCGGGGCGGCCTCTCGGTCGTTGGGCATCGCGGCTTCTTCAGCGTGAGTCACGCCGCAGAAGGTATCTGCTGTTGCCAGTCGCTCTGCCTGGCCCTCGAATTGTACCCTGGCTGCGAAGTCAAGAGCACCTGGATTGCAGTTACATCTCGAGGCCGGCCGGCGATATCTGTGCCGCAGGGGATTTATGAGTTCCCGTGACGGCAACCGGCAGCCTCGGCGGCGGTGCATCGGATCAATCCTCCATTGGCAGCGGGCGCGACTTGTGAGCGGGATCCGCGGCAACATTGGTGAAGGCGACCCGCGTGACCTTGCAATATTCCTCGCCCTCGCGAGGGCGACGCCACGCGCCAATGACGATGCGCATCGAACGAGCAAGCTCCCGCTCTGACCGGCGAAGAGATTGACCTTGTCATCGGCCAATACTCGCTGCAGAACGCTCGCGCGGTCGGCGATCGTAGCCGCTCGTCCCTTCGCGCGGCGCGACACGTGTACCGCCTTTTGCCTCATCCCGCGACTCCTCGTTTGCGATTGAAGCTGCGCGATCACTCGTTCGTGCAAGTAATAGGCGGCGCTCGGAACGAGAGCTAAGCCGGAGAAGGCACGCTCGATCAGGTCCAAGTGCACGCGTGCAGAATCCGTCGGCGTTTCGAGTGATGCACCGCTCAGAGAGTCGAAGACGTGTGCGTCGACGCGACGGGGTGGGTCGCCGCGACGACCAGAGGGTTGCAGCGTGCCTTCAAGTGCCCAGCCGAGCTACGTCAAGCGCCGGGGTGCGCAGCTGCACGCAGAGCCGAACTGCCCCATGAAATAGCGTCTCTGCGTCACCGCGAAGAGCGAGTGAGCGCGATCTCCGCCGCGCGCAGGGGCCGCATCTCCGCAGTGAACGGCGAGCCGAACCGCGCCGATGCGCCCCCGTCTCATTGATGCCGAACGGAATTCACACGCAGGCGCTTGCCGTTCGTGCGGCATATCCGTATATTTCACACGAGGGAGATGGCATTCCTCCCGCCAAAAAAACCGCCGGCAACCGGCTGATGATGCCTATCAGATGTCGTCTCCCATAGAGTTACGTGGGAGACACTTTGGAGGTATGCCGATGCCGGAACTGTCTCAAATCCGATGTCACCCTTGTGTCGTCCTCCCGGGCGATGGGATTGACGCAAAGGCTGCGAGGCTTCGTACTGCTCGGATGAAGGCGTCCCGCCTTCCGCGGGAGCGAAGCGCATGACCCCTTACCGGTCCCGCACGACGATTTGCAGCCGCAATATGGCGGGCGCCCATTGGTTGTCGTACGCCACGGGTATGAACGATGAGGATTTCGGCAAGCCGGTCATTGGGATTTCGAATTCATGCAATCAATTCGTGGCCGATCACGTGCATTCGCGAGACGTCGGCGGACGGTTCATCGCACAGGAAATCACTGAGGCGGACGGTGTGGCGTGGGAGTTCAACACCATAGCAGTGCACGATGGAATTACTATGGGGCAAGACAGTGCTTTACAGCCTGCCCTCGCGAGACCTGATCGCCGATTCGGTCGAATACATGGTCAACGCCCACTGCGCGGATGCGCTGGTGTGCGTTTCCAATTGCGATTAGATGTGTGTGCCGAGATGAAGTTCTGGTGGCGACGGGACCGGCGGCTCGCGAATCGCTGTGATAACGGATGATGGCTTCCGCTTTTGCCCGGCTTTTCATGTGGAGGACACCGTCGCTGTGTCAAATTCGGCCATCAGTTTAGATGCCCGCGGTGACACTGTTCCTGACGGCACCGCGCCGCCGTCCCGCGCCCGGCTGCTGCCTCGCCTGGATATCCGGGAGGTTACCGCAATCTTCGCCGGTGGCGCGATCGGGACGCTGCTTCGAGCCTGGTTGGCGGTGGCTTTCCCGCACTCGCCGACCAGCTGGCCGTGGCCCACGTTCGTGGTCAACATCGTAGCTGCGTTCCTGCTAGGCTATTTTGTGACTCGGCTGCAAGAGCGGTTGCCTTTGTCGAGCTATCGACGGCCCCTGCTCGGTACCGGCCTTTGCGGCGGGTTGTCGACTTTCTCGACGATGCAGGTCGAGTTGTTGAAAATGATCGATGCACGCGCGTATGTTCTGGCGGATCTCTACGCGGCGGCGAGCATCGTCTGCGGGTTCGCTGCCATTTATGTCGCGACGGCGGTGTCGCGAAGGGTTTGGGTGGGCGCGTGACGGTGCTGGTCTGGGTGGGCGTGGTGCTCATCGGCGGTGCGGGATCAGTGCTGCGCTTTGTGGTCGACGGTGTGGTGGCGTCGCGTCGGAAGCGAGACTTCCCCTACGGAACGATGGTCATCAACATCAGCGGCGCGCTCGTCCTTGGCCTCTTGACGGGCTTGGCGCTCAGTGGACGGGCGTCGCTCCTCGCTGGCACCGCTGCGGTCGGGTCCTATACGACTTTCTCGACATGGATGTTTGAATCAGAGCGGCTCGCCGAAGAGCGCCGGTCCTGGACCGCTGCGGTGAACGTAGTACTCAGTCTCGTTCTCGGCGTCGCGGCAGCGGCCGTCGGGAGGGTGATCGGAGCTGATTTGTGAACGAGGACTGCCTCAAACTGACGTGCTATTTTGGCGAACGCCACCGCAGCGCCGGCCGGTTTGTCGCGGATCGCCTATTGGACATCTACGGTCGCAACGAGATTGCCTCGAGCATCATGCTGCGCGGTGTGGAGGGGTTCGGGCTGAAGCATCATTTGCGCAGCGATAGTTCGCTGACGCTGTCGGAGGATCTGCCCGCGGTCGCGATTGCCGTGGATTCGCGAGCGCGCATCGAATCAATCCTCGACGAAGTCGCCGGCATCGAGAACGTCGGCCTGGTGACGCTAGAGCGGGCGCGACTGATACAAGGTGACATCGGGCCGATTTCACTGCCAGAGAGTCTGCACGAAGCAACCAAGCTGACCGTTTACCTCGGGCGTCAAGAACGCACCTACCGGGTACCGGCCTACGTTGGCGTGTGCGAGCTGCTGCACCGTCGAGGCATCGCCGGAGCCACGGTGCTGCTCGGGGTCGATGGCACGCGCCACGGCCAGCGTGAACGCGCCCAGTTTTTCGGCCGCAACGCCGAGGTGCCGATGATGGTCATGGCGATTGGCTCAGGCCCCAGCATCACCCGAGTCTTGCCCGAATTGGGTGCGCTGCTGCGCACTCCACTGATCAGCCTGGAGCGGGTGCGTATCTGCAAGCGCGACGGGGAGCTGCTGGAGCGGCCGCACGAGCTGCCCGGAACCGACCAACACGGAATGGCGTTGTGGCAGAAGCTGAGCATCATCACCTCGGCGGCGGCCCAGCACGGAGGACAGCCGGTCTACCGTGCGATCACCCGGCAGCTTCGTGCGACCGGATCAAGCGGGACGACAAGCCTTCGCGGGATTTGGGGCTTTCACGGCGATCACGCTCCACATGGGGATCGGCCGCTGCAGGTGGCACGGCACGTGCCCACGCTTACAATCGTGATCGACACACCGGAGCGCACGGCCGCGGCGTTCCCGATTATCGATGCGCTGACTGCCGAACGTGGCTTGATCATCAGCGAGATGGTGCCCGCCGTGCACGCGCGCTCCAGCGATCGTCGCCGTGGCGGACTGCGATTGGCCAGCCACCACTACTAGGAAGCGGTCCTGATCGTTGACACGGGCGATGACCTTCCCTTCAAGCGGCCTGCGAGAGAAGTTGATTCTCGCAGCCAACGTTGAGCCGCTCTCCGTGACCAGCAGCCGCGAGTCGTTAACCAGCGTTCGCGCAGAATCGTAGATCGTCGTCGGTTTCGGCCATCGTCCAATTGACTCGACTGAGCTGCTGCAAGTCTGGTTCTTGATTTTGCTGAGCGAGAATCACACTAACTGTGAAGGTTCCGTGATCTTCTTGCCGTTTCGGCAACGACCCGAATTGCCCGCTCGGTACGCATGCGTTCGAGAGAGTAAGACGTTGAGACTCGAGAGAAGATGATGCAGAGGGGCAGGCTTGCCTATGTTTTGTCAGTTTACCACGCCGGTCGCACCCGTCCAGGCCTTCGCATGGCCGCGGACGGCCGTGCTCGCACGCGCGCAGAGCCGCGGCCTGGACCGGTGCGCTGCGGCGTGGGGCTTCGTCCTCGGGCAATCCCGCCCGAGATCAAGACGGAGCTCGCTCATGAGCATGCTCAATTCGCTTCTCATCCATGATCACGACCTCGGTACCGTGCGCAAGGCGACGGCCGATGAAATCATCTCAGCCGCCCGCGTCTGCGTAGCGCACAGAATGCGCCGGGGCGCATCGCTCTCGTCGCCCACCGCGGCTCGGGACTATCTCGTCCTGCACTTCGCTGCGTTGCCGCACGAAGTCTTTTGCGTGATCTACCTCGACAGCCGACATCGCGTGATCGAGTGCCAGGATCTCTTCCGCGGCACGATCGACAGCGCGAGCGTCCATCCGCGGGAAGTGGTGAAGGAAGCTCTGAGGCGAAATGCCGCCGCCTGCCTCCTGGCGCACAATCATCCCAGCGGCGTTGCCGAGCCCAGCCCGGCTGACGAGCTGATCACCCGGCAGCTGAAGGCCGCCTTGCAGCTTGTCGATATCCGGGTGCTCGATCACCTCGTTGTCGCGGGTGCTGGATGTATCAGCTTTGCCGACCGTGGCCTGCTCTGACGCAACATAATTCCCGGCTCCGGTCTAGGTCGGAGTCGGGATCGTCGGCTTTCATTTGAATCCGTCGGCATGGTCGCGTTTTAACCTCTCGCTCGCGGGGGTTCTCCGGACATCGGAGGGGCTCTGTCGCCGGTCAGCGGGCAGCTGGGCCCGCTACTTCGCTGCCCCAGCCAGCGCCTTCGGTCGCTGCAAGAGGATTGTTGCCATCCCAATGGTTGGCGATCATGCGGTGTCCGGAGATCGCGTTCGCCTGGTCGGAAAGGAGCCAGAGCAGCGGCGGCACCATGATTGCCGGGTCGAGGAGCTGGCCTCGGGCACTCTCGGGGAAACCAGCGGGAACCATCCCAGTCAGCGTCGCGCCACCCGGAAGCAGGGCATTGACTGTCACCCCGGTGCCGCGCAGATCCTCAGCCCAGATTATGGTTTCGGACTCCAGAGCGGCCTTCGACGGGCCATAGGGCGAGAACCCGGTCCGGCGCATGGTCGAGTGACTGATCGAGACATTCACGATGCGGCCCCATCCCGCGCGCAGCATGTGCGGTGTCGCCGCGCGTGCCATCAGGAACGGGCCGTTGACGTTGGTGTCGATCACCATCCGCCAGGTCTCGGGCTCGACCTCCCAGAATCGGGTCGGTTGGGTCATGAAGGATTCGCTGACGTACCTCATGCCCCGGCCGGCATTGTTCACCAAGATGTCCAGTTGGCCGAACCGTTCCAGCGCGGCAGTGACGACGCGTTGTGCGTCGACTTCGCGGGTGACGTCGGCGAGAACGGGGATGACCCGGTCGGTGCCTGCTTCGGCAGCCACGGCGTCAATCTCCGAGCGCTCGCGGGCCGAGGTCGCCACGACTCGGATCCCGGCTCGCGCCAGGCCTAGCGTCATCGCCCGGCCGATGCCGCGTCCTGCACCGGTGACAATCGCCACGCGACCGGGGTTCGGGGTCTGCGGACCCGCATTCTTCATCATGGTCTCAGCTTCTCCGCCGCCCATAGACTTGGAGACAGGGCGCTCTGAGTGCACATACGATCTGCGTACGCCGTGTCCGCCAGCGAAGGCTGGGCTCGCCTACTTCCGACCCTTGGTGGGCTTCGGCTCCCGAAGCACATCGGCGTATTTCGCGAAGAGCAGCTCTAGGGCTTGCCGCAGCAGCCGCGTCTGGGGGATATCCGTCTGCTCCGAGAGCTCCTTGAGCCGGTCGGCCATCTCCACAGAGACACCCAGTCCCAATTTTCGGCTGGCGGATCGCACCACGGTATTCCCAAATGTCTAGCAATTGCTAGACGTTGCCTGATTAAGGGAGTAGTGTACTCGCTTTTCTAGCAAGCGGCCCTCGGAGCGGTTGGTACCCGCCCCGAGGGCCTGCCACAACCACGTATCAGAGGTACGCAGTCATGGGTTCACGACCCGCGCATTCTAGCCGGCGCAAGCGGCAGCGGTCCCGGCTCAGGCCGACCGGTCCCGATGTCCACGCGATCATGGCGCGGCTCGGACGCGCCCAGGCGCTCATCACGGTCGCACAGCGCAGCCTCGAGGCCGATGACCGGACGGACGCTTACCCCGAGGCCGTGGTGCTCAAGACCGGTCTCGCCGCGCTCGATGCCGTCTATGACGAGCTCGACGCGGCCGATCGCCAGCTCCATGGGGTGCAGGGCGAGGCGCGGTGAGTCTTCTGGGCATCCGCGCCACCATCTCCCACACCGGTCATCTCACGCGCGTCTCTCAGGCGATCGCTTGCCCTGATCGGGCCGGCCCGAAGGATGCCTGGCACCATCTGATCGTCAGGCCCGCGGCCCGGGAAGACCGCTGCCCGGCCGACGCGCTGGTCGGGATGCTCTGGTGGAACGAACTCACCCGAGCGGAGCGTGCCTACTGGCTGGATGTGGTCGGGACCGCGGTCCCGGCCGATGGGTGGCGAGCCTTCCAGGCCGGGAGGCGACCGCCGTAATCGTCACGCGACCGCGCACGAGATGGGGTCTCCATGGGCGGACGTGTCGTCTCCATCGATCCTTGCAAGCCTGCGGGCGCCTGGACCGCCGCGGCTCTGCCCGGCAGGCGGGCCGCACGGTCTCGCTCTCAGCCGCAGCCTTCCCTCATTCCTGCTCGGAGAACCCACCTCGGGTGGTGCGCTGATCGGCCGTGATCAGCCCCATGCGCTGCAGCCGAGCCTCGATCGCACGCAGGGTGCGCCCGTGCCGGGCCGCAATGGCCTCCGGGGGCTCTTTCGCCGCGAACTCCGTGCGCAACTGCTCCTCTTCCTTGATCGTCCAGTCCCGGCCGACATTCTCGGGGAGTAGCGCCCGGCGCCTCGTACGCGCATCTACGGCGTCGATCGCACCGACGCCCGCGAGTAAGGCGCGCAGGACATCGGAGCTATGGACGACACAGTCGGACGGGAGCTGCTCTCCGGAGCATGGATTGCGCCCTTCGATCAGGGACATGAGAATCGTCCTGGCCTCAGTGTGTTGCATGACAGGTCACCGAACAGTTGATTGACGCGTGGAATGCGGTCATCAGGACAGACGAAGAAAAGCCAAATCGAATGCGCTGTATGCCGTCTGAAGCAGGGTTAGCGCATATCGAAGAGCCACTTCCTCATCGCCCAGTCCCGCGTGTTCCTTGGCTGCCAGTGCGTGGTGAACGACCGTCACCACCGAGATGGCATCCGAAAGGTCGCCGAGTAGGACCATGATATCCGGAGCCGCGGAGTCCGACGGCGATCGCGCCGTCGCATTCTTCGTCGGCTTGCGACGCCGGGTCCCATGCCCGGGACTTGCCCGAGCGAGACTCCTGCGAGCCGGCATTTGAGCAGCCATAGGCACTTCCCGATGGTTTCGTGCGCTACGAAATATGTATCACTGAGCATGTTATACTGATACTGTTTTCGTATCAATAGGGGTGATACGGTATTAGGAGCACCTCCATCACTGACCGGGGGTGCCATGAAGTATCCGACTCGCCAGAGGGCCATCGTCGCTGCGCTGCGCAAAGCTCGGGAAGCGGCGGGGCTTTCCCAGAGGCAGCTGTCCGAGAAGCTGCGCGAGCCGCCGAACTGGATCCAGCGCATTGAGGCCCTTGAGCGGCGGTTGGATGTCGCGGAGTTCATCGCCATCGCGAAGGCGGTTGACGCGGATGCTCTGGAGCTTTTTCGGGAGACACTCCAGGGTTGAGCGCATGGTGACTGGCAGTTCGTCGCCGTTGCCGACATTGACTGACGTGGGGATCCGGCGGTAGCGTGTTTGGGTCATTCGGCACCCTGAACGCGCTGCCCTAACGATTCGAGGAATTCGCCGTGACTTGGCATCATCTCTTCCTGGCGGCTGCCGTACTGGCGCTCATGTTCCCGGCCTATCGCCGCTTCGTCATCGAAACCGTGCGAAGCGTTCTCACCCCGATCGTCGCGGTGCTGTTCTTCTTCGCAATGCGCCTGCCCTGAACCTATCGGCTGAGCGGGTAAAGAGGGGAGATCGCGAGGCCTGTCTCCTGTTGGCTCGTCTTTTCTTGTGCAGCGCCACCGATCCCAGGGAGTGCGGAAACTCCCGATGAGATCACGATCCGCGCCAGCAAGCTGTCACGCACCGTGAAGATCTAGAGACCGGAGACCTCTCTCTGCGGTCGGTGACTGCGGTGCTTCGGATCATTGTTTCATGCCCCTTTCGGTTGCGGTCCGGGTCGCGGGCGAGAACCGCAACCGAAAGGAGCTTTCCGATGAAACTCTTGACCGAAGCACAGCGCCGCGAGCTGCTCGCAAACGGCCAGCGATCCGCGGCCGGCAATCCGATCGATCCTCTCCCGGTTGTCAAGCTCTTCACGCCCGACGCCGGCGCCACCTGGCTCCTCACGGAGCTCGATCCGGAGGACCCGGAACGAGCCTTCGGCCTCTGCGATCTCGGACTCGGCGACCCCGAGATCGGGTCCGTGAGCCTCACCTCACCGAGCTCGCGAGCGTCCGCGGACGGCTCGGGCTTCCCGTCGAGCGCGACCTTCACTTTACGGCTGACCGCCCGCTTTCGGCCTATGCGGCCGAAGCCGCACTTCGCCGGCGCATCGTCACGTAGCCGACGCGCCTTGAGCCGGCGCGGCCAGTCATCATGGGTCGCGCCGGTCCTCTTTCGTACGGCAACCGCGCCATTTCGGCGTGTCGATTGGCGCACGGGCGATGCAGGGTTCCGCCTGGGGAGCCCTGCGATCATCGACCGTAGGGCGCTCTTGGCTCAGGCGCCTCACGGCTTCGACGAATGAAACGCCGAGCAGGTGCATTGCGAGGTCGATCGCGTTGCCACCGCCGCGTCGCTCTCGCGTGTCGAACCACAAGCGTCCCGTCGTCAGGATCTCGAAATCTCCCAGACCCGTGAGGCGCTGCCAGTGGCGGCGTTGTCAACTCTTGCGCGGCACGAACGTCAAGTTCGACCTCACTTGGATGGAAAGCCGTAGCAAGACCTGTTCGCTCGACATCCGCCTGAGCTCGGCGAGCCTGGATTCATCGAACGACTTGCGGATCGCCATGCTTGAGACGCTCGGACTTGGAGGCGTCGTGGGGGAGGGAGAAATCGCGCAGCGCTCACTTTCTCCCTGCTCAACGCCTTCTGCTGCGCCGAGACTGCTCGCGACGGGCAACACCGCGCCCGCGAGCGACCCAAAACCTTGGAGGACGATGCAATGGAAAACTCAAGCCCGCCGGCTGGCGACCGCTACCTCACGAATTCCGAGGCCGCCGCGGTTTTGAAGCTCTCGCCCCGCACGCTCGAGAAGCTCCGCGTGAACGGCGGCGGACCACGGTTTCGCAAGTTCGGCAGCCGCGTCATTTATGCGAGGGAGGACCTCGAGACTTGGGCGAACGCACGGGTATGCGAGAGCACCTCGGACCCTGGGTACGTCGCCCTGCGGTGACGAGCGGCCCTCGACGGGGCCTTCGCTGTGCTCACCGGATCGAATTCGGAATCCCCTCGAGATCGGCTCGAGGCGTTCCGGGCGCTCGCAGCCGATCTCGCTCCTCGGGACCTGCAGGACCTCATGTCCTATCCGTTCTTTTCCCTCACGAAGACCAAGCGCATCCGGCCGATCGACTATCACGCGGGCGATGTCACGATCCGGGTCGAGGGGACCACGGAACATGGTCTTGCGACCATCTGGGACGCGGACGTGCTCATCTGGGCCGCCTCGCAGATCATCGAGGCACGGGATGCCGGGATCGAGACCTCACGGCTGCTGGTCGCGACTCCCTACGAAATCCTGAACTTCGCCGGCCGGGGAACGAGCGGACGGGATTATCTGAGACTCAAGGCGGCCCTCGACCGGCTTCAGTCGACGTCCGTCGCCACGTCGATCCGCATGCCGTCGAGCCGCCGTCTGCACCGCTTCTCCTGGCTCAACGAGTGGAAGGAGCGTTCGAGCGGGGAGGGCCGGCCGGTGGGGCTCGAGCTCGTCGTCCCGGACTGGTTCTACGCGACGGTACTCGACTCGAGCCGTGTCCTCACGCTCGATCGGGCGTACTTCCGGCTCACGGGCGGCATTGCGCGCTGGCTCTATCGCCTCGCCCGCAAGCATGCCGGCAAACAGCCGGACGGCTGGCGGTTCGACTTTCGTCATCTTCACGCCCGGTCCGGGAGCCTCGCGCGGTACGCCGACTTCGCCGTCGACCTTCGGCGGATCGCCCGCTCGGAATCACTGCTCGGCTACCGAGTCGACATCGAGCGCTCGCGCCGCGGGGCCGAGATCCTGCACGTTCGGGCGGCGCCCACGCATCGGATCGACCGCACCGTGTCTGAGCTCGCCGCGAGATTCCGGGTTGGGGATAAGCTGTGAATAGACACGTGCTATCAGGCGCACGGGGTATCGTGCTATCAGGCGCACGACTATCGTGCTATCAGGCGCAAGAACGCGCGCAAGTCCTTGGTCTGCCTAGCGGATTCCGGACCTTAACTCTCATAACTTACAGATCCTTCGGATCTGTCATAACGGAAGAGGGCCGGTCGAATAACTCCGAGCGGCTGGATTCTGAGCGACGGGATCGCGTCCCGGACGGCACGCGATGAATCCGGTGCGCATCCGTCGTGGGCAACCGGACGAGGAAGAGAGCGGCGATCGAAACGCTGGCTGCGCGGCGACGGATTGCCCGACTTTCATCTCGGCGAGAGCCTCTCGAGCGGCATCTCGAGGAGGGGGCGGCGCATTCCGACACTTTCTCGTGCTGGCTGTGACGCTGCTTGGCGCATCGATGTGCATCGCCGTGTCGTGGCTTCATCCCCCTGTCCGATTGGTGTACAACGCGAGCCCGAGCGTCGCCCTGGGCTGGTATCTGATGGTCCCACCGAGTCGCCTGACGGTCGGGATGTTCGTGGTCGCGCATCTTCCGCCAGCGGCTGCCACGCTCGCCGCTGAGCGGGGCTACCTTCCGATCGCCGTTCCGATCGTCAAACGCATCGCGGCGGATCACGGGGAGCGCATCTGCGAGCATTCTCGGGTCCTCTCCATCGACGGTCTGCCAGTCGCCCGCGCACTCATTCAGGACTCGCAGGGGCGTCCCCTTCCCGTATGGTCCGGGTGTCGAACTCTCTCGCGCAGTGAGTATCTGCTGCTGGGAGACGGCGCACCGGATTCGTACGACAGCCGCTATTTCGGGCCGGTGACGGCACGTGCCATCCTCGGGCGCGCCATCCCGCTGTGGACATGGCGATGAATCGAGGGTGGATATTCGCTGGGTGCATGGTGGCCCTTTTCACCGGCCTCGCGGGTCGCAACGCCTTCGCTGCCGACCGGCCACAGTTGTGCGGGACCGATCCGTGGCAACCGATCGTTCGTGAAGCCGCGCATCGCTTCGATCTTCCGCGTGCCTGGTTGGACGCGGTAATCCTCGCGGAGAGCGCCGGCTGTCCTACGCTCAACGGCAAGCCCACGGTCTCTGCGGTGGGCGCGATGGGATTGATGCAGCTGATGCCGGCGACATGGCGAGAGTACCGGGCACGACTCGGACTCGCTGAGGATCCTTACCAGTCCCGCGACAACATCCTCGCCGGCGCCGCGTACCTGCATGCGCTCTATCGGCGATATGGATGGAACGGATTTCTCGCGGCATATCAGGCGGGCCCCGGGCGGTATGAGGAATTCATGCGCGGCGCACGACCACTCCCGCGGGTGACGATCGAGTACGTCGCGCGCGTCCGGCGGATGATTGAGCGAATTGACGCGGAATCCTCTCCGGACCGATTACCTACAGCGTCTGCCGCGAGTCCGCTCTTCGTCGTGGTCTCGTCCGACCCGGAGAATGTGGATCGTGCGACACATGGGCATCTCGATGCTCAACTCTTTGTGCCGCTCTCGCCTGTTCAACGGCCAGCCACGGAGCGGCAGAAATGACCGTCGGAATGCGTGTTGCCATGCATTCAATGGGCATGACAGGGAGCGTAGAGGCCGGAAGTGGCACGAGGAAGACGCGGAAGCAAGATAGAAGGTCGCGGCACCGCCGCGCCGCCAAGCCTTTGTCTGCACATCGGTTTGCGCGGCACCACGGCGCAGGAGGGGAGTGCCGCGGCTTGCGGCAACCGCCTATGATTCAAGCAGTTCCCGGGTGCCGCCTACGCTGCGGCGCGCTCGGATGCTCCTGGGGTTCGCCATGAGCCGGGATCGCGAGGGGCGGTTCCGGCCTCGCGTCGGACCGCCGCGAGACCGGGGTAAGGCAACCCGCCCACGACTCATTGCCCGGGTGATTCGCGCCGCGTCGCGTTCAGGGAAGTCACTGGGGTACCGTGCGGCACGAGCCCGCCCCGGCACTCGGCTCGGGCGAGGGCACGCGGCCGCACAACTCACGGGCCGGGCGCTCGGACCTCGGTCGCGGCGGGCAATCGTCAAGTTCCGCATCGTCAGACACGCCGGCATCCACCCTTCGGCTCTCAGGGAGAATCTCGGCTACATCGAGCGGGAAGTTGTCCAGCCGGATGGTCGTCGCGCTCACCTCGAGGCGGAGGATCGCGAACGGATCGATGCCGAATCCTTCGCCCGCCGGATCGAGAATGACCGCCATCACTTCAAGATCATCGTATCGCCCGAGGATGCCACGCAGATCGGGGACCTCAAGGCCTATACGCGTGAGCTGATGGCGCAGGTGGAACGGGATCTCGGGACGCGGCTCGAGTGGGTGGCGACAGATCACTGGGACACCGACAATCCCCACATCCACATCCTGCTGCGCGGCAAGGACGAGGCCGGCGAGGATCTCGTTATCGCCGGCAACTACATCGCCCACGGTATGCGCCATCGCGCCGCAGAGCTCGCCACGCGCTGGCTCGGGCCGCGGACGGAACGGGAGATCCGGGAGAGTTTGACACGGGAGGTCGAACAGGAACGGTGGACGAGTCTGGATCAGGCTCTGCAGCGGAGCGCACAGGACAGTCGCTTGGACTTGGCGGTTCTTTCCGACGCTGTCCGGGACCGAGAGCATCGGGCGCTCCTGATCGGGCGCTTGCAGCGTCTCGGGGAACTTGGCCTCGCCGAGCGCCTCGCGCCGGACCGCTGGCAACTCTCACCCGATTTTGAGCGGCTGCTGCGGGCCATGGGTGAGCGGGGCGACATCATCCGCCGCATGCAGCGCGCGCTCGGGGACAAGCGCCGCGAACTCGGTGCCTTCGGCAATACGGAGGCTCCCGAGTCCATCACCGGCCGCCTGGCCGCGAAGGGCATCATCGAGCCCGTATACGACCGCGAATACCTCATCGTCGACGGTATCGACGGCCGGGCCTACCACATCGCGGCGCACTCTCGAGTCGACCTCCGCGAACTGCCGGTCGGAGCGATCGTCACCGTGACGAACGGGCCAAAGCCGCGTCCAGCCGATCGGACGATCGCGGAGCACGCGCGCGATGGTATCTACCGAACCTCCGAGCACCTCGCGGTAGCGCGAGACGATGTTCGGCCAGGGCACGATCCCGAGGCATTTGTCGAGGCGCATGTGCGGCGACTGGAAGCGTTGCGTCGTGCTTGCATCGTCGAGCGACTGGAGGAGGGCGTCTGGCGCGTGCCCAAGGACCTGGTCGAACGCGGGCGAGCGTATGACGCCCGGCGCTCCGGAGGCATCCAGGTTGAGGTCAAGTCCTACTTTCCGATCGAGCGGCAAGCACGGGCAGTCGGGGCGACCTGGTTGGATCGTCTTCTGGTGGATCAACGCGATGACCTGTCGGCGACGGGATTCGGCGCCGAGGTGCGCGCGGCGCTCGCCGAGCGGGAGGGTTTCCTTGTCCGAGAAGGCTTGGCCCAGCGTCGCAGGCAGCGGATTACTCTCGCACCAAACCTTCTCGCGACGCTGACGGCGCGCGAACTCGCGAGTGCCGCTGAAAAGATTCAGACCGAGACCGGGCTCGTCTATCACCCGGTCGTCGACGGTGAACCCGTCTCGGGTGTCCTCCGGCGATCCGTGGTTCTGGCAGGCGGGCGATCCGCAATGCTGGACGACGGTGTGGGGTTCAGCCTGGTTCCGTGGCGGCCTGTGATCGAAGGACGCGTTGGCCAGGTCTTAACGGCGGTCACGCGAGGCGACCACATCTCATGGACTCTCTCGCGCCAGCGCGGCATGTCGCGTTAGCGTTGTGCATTCTCGTCAGCCCACACGGCGGCAAGGCGCGAACTTCTGTGCCGAAGGACGACCTGCCGGAGAAGCTCGCACAGGATATGGCATAGGCCGCAAACGACACTATTGCGGACCTCCGAGCGCGGCTCGCAAGCAGAGTTGTCCATCGGTAAAGGCACTGGTCTTCCTGCGGAGGTGTCTCCGTGAAGCCGCTTTACGATTCGATGCTCGACACGAATCTGCTGGGGCGTACCTTCGCCGGCCCGACCTTTGCGGCGTGGCGAAAGGTGGCGAAAATCCTCGATGCCGCGCCCCTCAATCAGGACGCGCACGCGCTCCATCGGGAACTCACGGGACGCGATAGCGCGCCGCGTGAGGCCTTCCGCGAGGCGTATCTCATCAAGCCCCAGCCGAGCAGGCGGGACGCAGTCTCGCGCTCGCTCGGCGCCTCCTCGACGACTCGGAGGCGAAGTTGTGAGTTGTTCCGCGCCCGCCCATCGCGCGGTCACCCCCTCAGCCCCGGCGACCGTCAGCAGTTCGAGCGGGTACTCATCGACTGCAGCCCGCGGGGTGGTTCCGCACCGCCGCGGCGGCGCGATGTCTATCGAAGATTTACCGGTGACCTTCGCCGTGATCGCGAGCGCTTGGCGGGAAGCGGATCGCCTCAAGGCCGAACACGACGAGAACTGCTCCCCCGGGTGACGGTCTACGTCGTCGACGCCGACGGGGTGTCGATCTACAGGGCGCTGACAACTCGGTGACTGCCGTTGCGCATGCGCAACGCACCGTCTGCTCGGGCTTTTGCCTCGCGGTGCAACGCGCTACACTGCCGGCCAATAACAACGACGAACTCTGCGGGGAACCAATGACTGTCTGCGTAGGAGCCATCTGCGAGGGTGGCAAGGCGGTGGTCGTCTCCGCCGATCGCATGATGACCTACGGGCCGCCGATGAACCTCCAGGCGGAAGGAGCGGTCCGGAAGATTTTTCAACTTACGCCGCAGTGCGTGATGCTGTTCTCGGGGTCCGTACCGGACGGCGAAGAGGTTTTCAGCCGCACCAAGGCCGGCGTGATTGCCACCCTGCACCCAGATGTCAAGACGATCGCCACGACCGCCGGCGGGGTGTACATAGCGCACAAGAAGCGGCGCGCCGAGGAGGCGATCCTGAGGCCGTTCCTTGGCATAGACTTTGCAGGGTTCCAGGCGCTCGCCGCTCAATCGGCGTCGTCTCAGGTGATGGCCCAGGTGCTCGGGTTGCTCAGTCAGCACAACCTCGGACTTGACATAATGATCGCCGGCGTGGACGCCGACGGTGCGCATCTGCACGTCGTTTCACATCCCGGGACCGTCATGTCGATGGATACTGTCGGCACGGTCAGTATCGGGTCAGGTGGGATGCACGCGTCCATCCGTATGTCGCTCGCGCGGCACAAGAGCACCAGCAGTCTCGCGCAGGCGTTGCATAACGTCTACGAGGCGAAGCTCGCCTCCGAGGTCGCCCCCGGTGTGGGGAAGGTGACGGACGTCGCCGTGATTAACGGCGGGGGCATCAAGTTCGTCGAGGACGGTATAATCCAGGTGTTACAGGAAATTCACAAGGACCGACCATCATTGGACACGGCCGAGGTCGAGAAGCTCGCAGAGAAGTGCAAGGGGTATCAACATGCCTCGTGACCCGATTGACCTGTGGAACCCCGGTCCGTGGTTGGGAGACGCGTCGTCCGCGCAGGTAACGCTATGGCAGGCCGAGAACCACTGGGCCGCGCTGTGCCCGCCGCCCGTAGCGTTCCCGGTCGGCTGCGTTGCGCCGGCCGAGCATGATGAGCAGCCGAACCGGCCAGACCCACTCTGAACCGAAGCCCCGCGCGAAGCGCGGAGATGGAGCCGCCGCGATGGCCTCCCCGTTACAAAAAGAGTTCGAATATTACCTAGCCCATCAGGCTGAGATGGTCTCCCGGTACAATGGAAAGTTCGTCGTGCTTAAGGACGGCGACGTCGTTGGCGTCTACGACTCCGAGTTGGCCGCGGTCACCGAGACTCAGAAGACACACCGCCTCGGTACCTTCCTAGTACAGAAGGTGGAGCCGGGCGAAGGGGCTTATACACAGACTTTCCATTCTCGTGTAGCATTCCTGGCCGAGAATGCAGAAGTCCAGCAGCTTCACCGTTAGAGCTAACGGGGGGACGCTCCGCGTCCTTCAAACTGCTTGCCGCGTCGCTGAAGCGTTTGACCCGAATACCGCTCCGCAGTCATATCCGCAATTTCACGAGTTCCAGGCAATCTGGGATACGGGGGCTACGAACTCCGTTATCACCCAGCGGGTGGTGGATACGCTACACCTCCAGCCCATCGGCATGACGCGAGTTCAGAGCTTCGATTCGGCCAAGATGTCGGAGACCCACCTCGTTAATGTCGGCCTGCTCAACCAGGTTGCGATTCCGAACATCAAAGCCACCAAAGGGAGTATCACCGACGGGATTGACGTATTGATCGGGATGGACATCATCACGATCGGTGACTTTGCGATCACCAATCGGGGCGGCGTTACCGTGTTCTCGTTCTGCGCGCCGTCGCAACGGTGCCTCGACTTCGTGCAGGAGCACAACGACGCGCTAAAGCAGAATCGCCCGGGATTCCGCGGTTTCACCCCGCCGCCGCCGTTCCACGTCGGCAGGAAGCGTAAAAATCGAGGCTAGGCCTCAGGCGTGTACAATGTTGCTTATGAAAAGATCTGAACAATAAAGACGATGTCGTACAGCGAAATCCGAGAATCCACCAAGGTGCAACTTCTGGATAAGGTTCGCCGACACGACTATGGTCGATACCTTTTCAAGGCAAGCCTCTTGCGTCTGCGTGGATTTTCAGGCGAGGACATTATCTTCGACTTCCCAGTCACGGCGTTGATCGGTCCAAATGGCAGTGGAAAGTCAGCCGTTTTGGGCGCCGCCGGCTGCGCCTACAAGCCGGTCAAACCTGGCACGTTCTTTCCGAAAAGTGCGGTCGGTGATGAATCGATGGCGGGATGGCGCATCGAGTACGAACTAATTGACAAGAAGTCAAGCCCCCGCCAGCTGATCAAGCGTACATCGAATTTCAGGCAGGCGAAGTGGGTTCGTGGTGACGTCGCAGATCGTGACGTTCTGTATTTCGGAATAGAGCGCACCGTCCCTGCCGGGGAAAAGACCCGATATAGGGCGCTGAAGCGCTCAACCTATCATCACAAACCCCCATTAAAGCCGATGGATAAGGATGTTGCTGACCAGGTCGAACACATTCTCGGGAAGTCTGTCGCCGATTATCGGGTTACCCAATACGGATCCGATGACACGTTCCTCGTGGGCCGAACTGGGAAAAATAACTATTCAGAGTTTCACTTCGGTGCTGGCGAATCATCGATAATTCGCATGATTGCGCGAATTGAGAAGGCTCCGGAAAACAGTTTGATTCTGATCGAAGAAATTGAGAACGGACTTCACCCAGTCGCGACTCGTCGTATGGTCGAGTATCTGATTGATGTGGCAGAGAGAAGATCGATACAAACCATATTCACGACACATAGTGATTACGCTCTCTCGCCATTGCCGAACGAAGCCATCTGGGCGTCTGTTGATGGTCGTCTCCGCCAGGGCAAACTGTCCGTGGAAGCTCTGCGAGCAGTTTCGGGTCGGGTCGACAAGAAACTTGCCATATTCGTAGAAGACGAGTTTGCGAAGGCCTGGGTTGACGCAATCCTTCGGGAGACGCTTGGCCACGACTATGATCAAGTTGAAGTTCATGCGGTGCATGGCGACGGAAATGCGGTTGCCACGCACCACGGTCACGTTTCGAATCCCGCCGTCACTTTTCGGTCCTTATGCGTGATCGACGGTGATTCGCGTCAGCAAGAAGATCGCGATGCGGGGGTGATCCGACTTCCTGGCGCACAGCCCGAACTCTCCGTCTTCAAGAGTGTATGTGACCGCCTTGGTGAAGATTTGGCGGTTCTAACGGTTTCCTGCCAGCGTGCGCCTGAAGCACAGGAGATGGTGCGTCAATCCATTGAAGTGGTTTCAAGAACGAATCGTGATCCACATCTTATCTTCAATCAAGTTGGAATCAAGATAGGCTTTGTTTCAGAAACCATCGTTCGCGGGGCTTTCCTCGCACTGTGGATTCGGTCGAACCAAGCTTATTGCCAGGATCTGGCAGCGCGCGCGCGGCGATTCATTGAGAGTTAGCCTGCGTACCCTGAGCCCGAGGGGCTAACGAACTAAAGGTTGCCTGCTCGCGGGCGGCAGATTTGCTGCCATTGTGCTCCTCGCGTCGACGAGGCACTGTCCCGACATATCGGATCAGATCCAATTCGGCATTTGGAAGGAGTTCCGGGATGGGCGGAGCGGCTGTAATTGCGGGTGCAGCCGGGCGCGACCGGATCGATTGCGCGGTTGCGACGCGCTCTGCGGTTCTCTTCGATTCTCGGTGGTTCGCAGAGGCTTCCATTGATTTCATCTTGAGCACATTTGTTGCAAAGATCGACTTTGACCTGACCTGAACCATACGAAATCCTCTCCCCCCGCGCTGGCAAGCACTTTGCCGGCACTCGCAGCGGAGGTATTTCGGCGTGACCCCCACCAAGATCCTCATCGGGCAGATCCTGATCGTCCTCGGGATCGTGCTGGCTGGGGTGTGGTCCGCGACCGAGTGGACCGCCGGAGCGCTGGGATTCCAGATGCGTCTCAGTGCACCGTGGTTCGTCCTCCGCGGCGTACCCGTGTACTACCCCTGGCGGCTTTTCGAGTGGTGGTACGCCTACGAGCCCTATGCTCCGGACGTCTTCGATACCGGCGGAGCGATTGCAGCCGGGAGCGGAATCTTGGCGGCACTGGCTGCGATCGTGGGCTCGGTCTGGCGCGCTCGCCAGTCACGGCTCGTGACCACTTACGGATCGGCGCGCTGGGCGACGTCTCGAGATCTCAAACTCGCCGGACTTATTCGGCCCGCAGGCGTGTTCCTCGGCCGGATCGGTCAACGATATCTCCGGCACGATGGTCCCGAGCACGTCATGGTGTTTGCACCGACCCGCTCGGGGAAGGGCGTCGGGCTCGTGATCCCGACGCTTCTCACCTGGCCGGATTCGGCGGTTATCCACGACATCAAAGGAGAGAACTTCCAACTCTCGGCCGGCTGGCGCTCGCGCTTCTCTCATTGCCTGCTCTTCAATCCCGTCGATGCGCGCTCCGCGGCGTACAACCCGCTTCTCGAGGTGCGTCGCGGAGCGCAGGAGGTGCGCGATGTGCAAAACATCGCCGACATCCTGGTCGATCCCGAGGGCGCGCTCGAGCGACGCAATCACTGGGAGAAGACGAGTCACTCGCTCCTCGTCGGCACGATTCTGCATGTTCTCTACGCCTGTGAAGACAAGACGCTGAGCGGCGTCGCCAATTTCCTCTCCGACCCCGCTCAGCCCATCGAACGCACGCTCCGAGCGATGATGACGACGAACCATCTCGGGGATCGTCCGCATCCCGTCGTCGCGAGTGCCGCCCGGGAGGTGCTGAACAAGGCGGATAACGAGCGCTCGGGCGTGCTCTCGACGGCGATGAGCTTTTTGGGACTGTACCGAGATCCCACGGTCGCCGAGGTGACTCGCCGGTGCGACTGGCGGATCGCGGACCTCACCGATGCCGAGCACCCGGTCTCCCTTTACCTCGTCGTGCCGCCCGCCGACATCGTGCGCACGAAGCCGCTCATCCGGCTGCTTCTGAACCAGATCGGGCGGCGGCTGACCGAGACCCTCGAACTGCAGCACGGGCGGCCGAAGCGCCGGCGCGTGCTCTTCATGCTCGATGAGTTCCCCGCACTCGGGCGACTCGACTTCTTCGAGTCGGCGCTGTCCTTCATGGCGGGCTACGGGCTTCGCGCCTTTCTCATCGCGCAGTCGTTGAACCAGATCGAGAAGGCCTACGGCCCGAACCACTCGATCCTCGACAACTGCCACGTGCGGGTGGCGTTTGCGACCAATGACGAGCGTACCGCGAAGCGCATCTCCGATGCCCTCGGTACGACGACGGAACTGCGCGCGCAGCGTAACTATGCCGGACACCGGCTCTCGCCCTGGCTCGGGCACCTGATGGTGTCGCGCCAGGAGACGGCCCGCGCGCTCCTGACCCCGGGGGAGATCATGCAGCTGCCGCCCGATGAGGAGATCCTCATGATCTCCGGTCACCCGCCGGTGCGGGCGAAGAAGCTGCGCTACTTCGAGGATCGCAACTTCACCGAACGCCTTTTGCCGCCGCCTTCGCCCTCGGCTGCCGGCACCTGTGATCGTCCCTCCCCACATCCCCACGACTGGCTGGCCGCTCTCCCGTCCCGCAACCGCCAGCAGTTCCCGGGAGCGGTGATCGCAGGCGTCGAGGACGAGGGCGGCGGCCTTTCCCGGGAGGGGGGCGTCGACGCCTCGGACCTCGGGGAGCGGCCGGTGAAGGACATCGGAGAGCTCGGGTTCGATCCGGACTTCGCCGGAGAGTCGTTCGGTGCGGAGCCCGCCCTCGCGCGGGCGGCGCGTCTGGCGCCGCTCGATCCGGATGACGGACTGCCGCTGTGAGTCGCGCGCGCCTCAACCTGTATCTGCAGCCCGCGCACGCGCAGCGTCTCACTGAGCTTGCGACCATGCGGGGGCTCTCGAAATCCGCCATCGTCGCCGCAGCGCTCGCCTCGTTCCTCTCGCCGGATGGAGCCGATCAGCGGGAAGCCATGATCGCGCGCCGCCTCGATCGGCTCACGCACCAGTTCGATCTCCTCGATCGGGACCAGACGATCCTCATCGAGACCGTTGCGCTCTTCATCCGCCACTACCTCACCGTCTCGACGCCTGTGCCAGCGGCCCATCAGGACGCGGTGCGCGCGCAGGGGCGGGCGCGCTTCGAGCAGTTCGTCGAGCAGCTGGGCCGTCACCTGCATCGCGGTCACAGCCTCGCGCGGCGGGTGACGGAGGAGCTCGGCGCCGAGGGGCGCGAGTACACGAAGGCGGCCGACGATGCCGCACAGGCGATTGGGGAGGGCACACCATGACGGATGTCGCCCAGCCGAAGGCCGGCCAGCCGCGGCGCGCCGAGCACCGCTCGCCGCTGGCCGTGATGACGAGCCGGCAGACCCGGATGCTGCGCACGGCGATGGGGGAGGCGATCGCTGGTGCGCTCGAGGACCCGGAGGTCGTCGAGATTCTCCTCAATCCGGACGGGACGCTCTGGTTCGATCGGCTCGACACGGGGCGGTGCCGCTCCGGCATCTGTCTCTCGGGCGAGGACGGCGATCGCATAATTCGCTTGGTCGCCGCGCACCTGCGCCTCGAGGTGCATCCCGGGGCACCGATTCTCTCCGCCGTGTTGCCCGAGACCGGTGAGCGCTTCGAGGGGGTGCTCCCGCCCATCGTGCGCGGTCCCACCTTCTCAATCCGAAAGCGCACCGCGGGCGTCATCCCGCTCACCCATTACGTGACGGACGGGATTCTCACGGAAGGCGAGGCGCAGGTTCTGGTGGAGGCCGTTCGGGCGCGACAAAACATTTTGATTGCCGGCGGAACCTCCACGGGCAAAACGACACTGGCCAATGCGCTGCTCCTTGAGATCGCCGCGACCGGCGATCGGGTCCTGATGCTGGAGGACACCGTGGAGCTGCAGTGCCGGGCGGACGATCACGTCTCGCTGCAGACCCGGCGGGGACTCGCCTCCATGGCCGATCTCGTGCGCTCGGCGCTGCGCTTGAGGCCCGATCGGATCGTGGTGGGGGAAGTGCGCGGCGGGGAGGCGCTCGATTTGCTCAAAGCCTGGGGGACCGGGCATCCGGGAGGCATCGCGACGCTTCATGCGGGCTCCGCGCGCGGTGCGCTCACCCGCCTCGAGCAGTTGATCCAGGAGGTCGTCGTCACCGTGCCGCGTGCGCTCATCGCCGAGGCGGCCGATCTCATCGTCTTTCTCGCCGGGCGCGGGCGCGCCCGGCGTGTCGAGGAGCTCGTGCGCGTCACCGGATTCGACGCGCAGGGCTATCACCTCGAGCCGGTCCTTCCTGATCCCACCTCTCACCGCCACGGACACCGATCATGACCTCCACGCCTCGCTCTTCTCGACTGCATCGGGCACTCGCTTATCTCACCGCGATGCTCGGCTCACTGCTCTACGGCGCACCCGCCTTCGCCGCCGGCTCCAACATGCCCTGGGAGGCGCCGCTCGAGTCCATCCTGCAGTCCATCCAGGGTCCCGTGGCGCGCATCGTCGCGGTGATCATCATCATCGTGACCGGACTCACGCTCGCCTTCGGCGACAGCTCCGGCGGCTTTCGGCGGCTCATCCAGATCGTCTTCGGACTCTCGATCGCGTTTGCCGCGAGCTCCTTCTTCCTCACCTTCTTCAACTTCGCCGGCGGCGCCATCGTCTCCTGAGCGGTGCGAGGACGTCTGCATGCTCACCGATGACTTTGAAGTGCCGCTGCATCGCGCGCTCACCGAGCCGATCTTTCTCGCCGGTGTCCCGCGCACCGTCGCAATCGTGAACGGCACGCTCGCCGCCGCGGTGGGGATCGGGCTGCAGCTCTGGCTCCCCGGTCTCGTGCTCTTCGCGATCAGTCACACGCTTGCCGTGTGGGCGGCGCGCACCGATGCGCAGTTCGTCGAGGTCTTCGCCCGGCACGTCAAGTACCCGAGTCATCTCGCGCCGTAGCGACGTACGCGACATGATCAACCTCGCCGAATACCGCAAACGTCCCGAGTGTCTCGCCGACTTCCTACCCTGGGCGGCACTCGTCGCACCGGGCGTGGTGCTGAACAAGGACGGCTCGTTCTTGCGTTGTGCGCGCTTTCGGGGGCCGGATCTCGACAGCTCGACCGAGTCGGAGCTCACCCTCGCGACGTCTCGCATCAACAATGCGCTGAAGCGGTTAGGAAGTGGCTGGGCGCTCTTCGTCGAGGCCGATCGGCGCGAGGCCGAGGGTTATCCGGTCTCAGCTTTCCCCGATCCGCTCTCCTGGCTCGTGGATCAGGAGCGTCGCGGGGGCTTCGAGGAAGCGGGCTCGCATTTCGAGAGCGCCTACACCCTGACGCTTCTCTACCTGCCCCCGGCGGAGGTCAAGGCCCGTGCCGGGCGTCTTCTCTACGAATCTCCTGAGCGCTCAACGGTCGACTGGCGCGATCAGCTCGCCGGCTTTCTCACGGAGACGGATCGCTTCCTGGGGCTCCTCGATGCGGTCATGCCCGAGGGCCGGTGGCTCGACGATGCCGAGACACTGACCTATCTGCACGCCACGGTCTCGACGTGCCGGCATCCGGTGAGTGTTCCCGAGGTGCCCTTCGCGCTCGATGCGCTGCTCACGGATGAGCCGTTCACGGGGGGCCTCGCCCCAATGCTCGGCGACACCCACCTGCGCGCGGTCACCGTGCGGGGTCTGCCGGCCTCGACCTGGCCCGGGATGCTGGATGAGTTGAACCGCCTCGGCTTTGGCTACCGCTGGATGACGCGGTTTCTCTTTCTCGACAAGGCGGCCGCACTCAAGGAACTCACCCGGATCCGCCGGCAGTGGTTCGCCAAGCGCAAGGGGATCGTGACACTCCTGCGCGAGACGATCTTCCAGCAGGAAAGTCCGCTCGTCGATTCGGATGCGGCCAACAAGGCGGTGGATGCGGATGGCGCGCTGCAGGCGCTCGGCAGCGATGCGGTGGGCTTTGGGTACGTCACGACCTGCGTCGTGGTCGCGGACCGCGATCTGGCGGCGGTCGAGGAGCAGCGCAAGTCCGTCGAGCGGGTCGTTCAGGGGCGAGGGTTCGTCGCGCTCGCCGAGACGCTGAATGCCGTCGAGGCCTGGCTCGGCTCGATTCCGGGGCAGGTGTACGCGAACGTGCGCCAGGGACTCGTTTCCACGGCAAACCTCGCGCATCTTATGCCGCTCTCTGCCGTCTGGGCGGGGCCTGAGCGCAATGCGCATTTGGTAGGTCCCCCGCTCATCGTGACGCGCACCGAAGGCTCGACACCGTTTCGGCTCGTGACCCATGTCGGGGATGTCGGTCACACCCTCATCGTGGGACCGACCGGCGCCGGCAAATCGGTGTTGCTCGCGACGCTCATCCTGCAGTTTCGTCGCTACCCCGGCGCGCAGATCGTCGTCTTCGATAAGGGCGCATCGGTGCGCGCGACGGTGCTGGGGCTCAGTGGCGTGCACTACGATCTCGGCGCGGACGGGGCGATCGCGTTCCAGCCGCTCGCGGCGATCGATGAGGCCTCCGAGCGCGCCTGGGCGGCGGACTGGGTTGCGGGACTCCTGCAGCACGAGGGCGTCGGGCTCGCACCCGAGGTGAAGGATGCGGTGTGGTCCGCGCTCGGGAGTCTGGCGTCGGCGCCCCGATGCGAGCGCACGCTGACGGGACTTTCGGTGCTGCTGCAGTCGAACACGCTGCGTCAGGCGCTCGCGCCCTACACGCTGAATGGTCCCTTCGGGCGGCTGCTCGATGCGGAGGAGGAGCACCTGGGCGGGGCGTCCGTGCAGGCCTTCGAGATGGAGGAGCTCATGCAGACCCGCAGCGCGGTGCTCCCTGCGCTCACCTATCTTTTCCATCGCCTGGAGGATCGGTTCACCGGTGCCCCGACGCTGCTGGTCCTCGATGAGGCGTGGGTGTTTCTCGATGATCCGCTCTTTGCCGGGCGGATCCGGGAGTGGTTGAAGACGCTGCGCAAGAAGAACGTCTCGGTGCTCTTTGCCACCCAGTCGCTCGCCGACATCCAGCGCTCCGCTATCGCACCGGCGCTGATCGAGAGCTGCCCGACGCGCATCTTCCTGCCCTCACCCCAGGCGGGCGAGCCGCAGCTGCGCACGGTGTACGAGGGCTTTGGACTCAACGAGCGGCAGATCGACATCCTCGCCCACGCGCGGCCGAAGCGCGAGTACTACTACCAGTCGCGTCTCGGCTGCCGGCTGTTTGATCTTGGATTGGGTCCTGTGGCGCTCGCCTTCGTCGCGGCTTCGACGCCCGAGGACCAGCGCGCGATCGAGGAGGTCGCAGCGAGCGCGCCCGGCGAGCGCTTCGCCGCCGCGTGGCTCGAGCGACGCGGACTCACCTGGGCGGCGCAGCTCATTGCAAACGAGTGTGATCGGCGGAGCGTGTCATGAGTGACGTGAGACCGATTCGGCAGTCGTGTCGGAAGGAGCGTCCCATGAAGAAGATCCTGGTCGCCCTGCTCGGCGTCCTCTCTCTCGGGGTGGTCTCGCCGCAGGCGCTCGCGCAGTGGGTGGTGTTCGATCCCTCGAACTTCATCGAGAACATGCTCACCGAGCTGCACACGCTGACGCAGGTCGAGAACCAGGTGATGGAGCTCGAGAACCAGGCGCAGATGCTCATGAACCAGGCGAAGAACCTGCAGGGCCTCAACTTCTCCGCGCTCACGCAGCTCGAGGCGACGTACGCGGCAACCGAGCAGTTGCTCACCAATGCGCAGGGTCTTTCGTTTGATCTCAATCTGATGCGCACGCAATTCGCCGAGCAGTATCCGGCCGCCTACGGCGCAGCGGTGAGCGCGAGTGCGCTCCATGCCGCATCGCTTGCGCGCTGGACCGGCTCGCTCGATGCGCTCGATACCGCGATCCAGGTGCAATCCCAGGCGAGTGAGACACTGCCGTCCGATGCCTCCGTGCTTGCCCAGGTGCTCACGCGCAGCAGCTCCGCGGTTGGGAGCCTGCAGGCGATCCAGGCGACCAATCAGCTTCTCGGCCTTCGCGTCCGGCAGGTCATGCAGAGCCAGCAGATCGCGATCGCCCAGGACCGGGCGGTCGCGCTCGAGGCGGCGCGAATCGTCGAGTCTGAAGCGCGTGCGCGGGCGGTGCGCAGTCAGTTCATGACGCCGAGCACGCCCTACACCCCTGAAACCATCGATCTCTCGGGGCCGTGATGCGCAGGAAGCTCCAACCGGTGTGCAGCGAAGGTGCCGATTCCGGGAGCGCAACCCACGTTGAGAGGAGCGCTGACGCGTGAACAACCTCGGTGTCATCGATCAGTTCACGAACGTCTTCTCGCAGTACATCGACAGCGGCTTTGGCCTGCTCTCGGGGGAGGTGCATTTCCTCACCGCGACGCTCGTTGGGATCGATCTCACCCTCGCCGGGCTCTTCTGGGCGATGGGCGGGACGGACGACATCATCGCGCGACTCATCAAGAAGACGCTCTACATCGGGGCCTTCGTCTACATCCTCTCGAACTTCAGCGCACTCGCCGGCATCCTTCTGCGCTCGTTCGCGGGGCTCGGGCTCTTGGCGTCGGGCTCGACGCTCACCGCCGGCAATCTCCTGCGGCCGGGGGCCTTGGCGGCGGTCGGGGTGACGGCCGGCCAGCCGATCCTCACGCAGATCGGGGATCTCGTCGGGTTTCCGAGTCTCTTCACCAACTTCGACACCATCGCGGTGCTGGGATTGGCGTGGCTCGTCGTGATCCTGAGCTTCTTCATCCTCGCCGTACAGCTCTTCGTGACGCTGATCGAGTTCAAGCTGACGACGCTTGCGGGCTTCGTGCTCGTGCCGTTTGCGCTCTGGGGCAAGACCGCATTTCTCGCCGAGCGCGTGCTCGGGAGTGTCGTCTCCGCCGGGATCAAGATCCTGGTGCTCGCGGTGATCGTCGGCATCGGCATGAATCTCTTTGGTCAGTTCACCGCGCCCGCGGGTCAGACACTCACGATCGACAACGCACTCGCGATCATGCTCGGTGCACTCTCGCTCCTCGGGCTCGGGATCTATGGGCCGGGGATTGCCACGGGGCTCGTCTCCGGCGCCCCGCAGCTCGGCGCTGGAGCCGCCGCCGGTACCGCACTCGCCGCGGGCGGTACCGCGGTCGTCGCGGGTGCCGCGGCGATGGGTGCGGGAGGGGCTGCCTATCGTGCGGCCCGGAGCGTGGGATCCGCGGTGCGCGCGCAGTCCGGGAGAAGCGGTGGCGGCAGTGATGCGTCCCGGGGCGGCTCTCCAGGGGGCGGTGCGCCGGGTGGATCGCCCGCAGGCGGCGCGCCGTCGGGCGGGGCAGGCTCGGGAGCGGCGGGCCGC
>JAJYDK010000077.1 GCA_021777555.1 Pseudomonadota bacterium
CGCGCGGGTTCGGCTTCGTGGAGATGTCGAGCGCCGATGCCTCGCGCGCCATGCAGGCGCTGAATGGCAAGGACTTCGACGGGCGCGCCCTGAAGGTCAACGAAGCCCAGGAGCGTGAGCGCTCGGGTGGCGGCGGTGGCGGCGGCTACCGCGGCGGCGGTTCGCGTCGCTACTGATACGCAGCCTTGAATGCGCGCCGCCCCTGGCCTGTACGGCCGGGGGCGGTGCGTCTTCGACTGAATGGCGACCGAGCCGCTCGAGTTCGGCGCCCGCGCATCGGCCAATTGGCCGAGCTGCCAGAGTCGCCGGAAGCCTCGTCGAATGAACGACGTCAGGATCTCGTCTTTCCGCGCGCTCATTTCAGATCAGGCGGGCATGACCCGTCTCCTGCAGAACGTCCCCGATGCGCAAGAGATTTGCGCCGAACTGGCGCAGCCGTGCTTCACGTGGCGCTGGCAGGGTGCGGCGCAGCGCAGTTACTGGATCACCAGTGACGGTGTGAACGCGCTGTGTCTGACGGTCGTCGGGCTCAACCTCGATGAAGTCATCGCCGTGTGGCTGGCCGTCGATGAGCGTCGTGCGCAGCCGGGGTTTGCACTCGGAGCCCGATTGCTGCGGGAGATTCTCTGTGAGGAACTCGCGCTCGCCGTCGACGCCGTCGCGGCCGATGAAGGCTGAGACGGCGATTCGGGCGCGCCCGTCGAGGTCGTCCTGTTTCAGGTGAGGACGACGTGCCGCGCCGTACGGGGCCAGGTCCAACGGTGAGGTCAACCGCTGCTGTTGTTCACGGCAGATCGCCAACATCATCGATGATGGCGCCACATTCAATGCATTGGAATTTTCCGTCGCCTATGGGGACGAAAGCATCGCATTGATGGCGCGCGGTGGGCGCGTCTCGTGATGCTCTGGCTCTAAAGACGACTCCAGCGATCGTCGCGACGATCGCGATGCCGGCCAACACGGCCAGCCCTCCCCAGACCCGCATAGCGCCTCCTCGCGCTGCTGTGTCCTCAAAATGCGCGCCGTCCGGGCAGAAATGTCGCACAAATGCGACGCATGAGGCAATAGGGGGCTGCGGCGCCTCCCAGCGCCGAGGGAAGCCAGGGGTCGACGGGACGGAGCGGAAGACCTACGAGAGGGTTTGCACAGCGGCGCGGGCGTGCGTCCGCCCGCGGCCCTTCAGGGCCGGGGCCCCTTTCGAACCGGCACCGAGAGGCCGCAGACGTCGATCTTGCCCGGCGGAGTGACGAAGAACGCGTCATGGCGGTCTCGCTTGGCTGCGAGCAGTCGTTGGAAGGTACGGCTGCGCGTGCGCAGAATTTCCACGTCCGGCCGCTGTGCCGGCGGCAGGTCGGCCGCCACCCGGATGCTCTCAATGGGGACACGATGCGCGGGGTGAGCATAAAACCCGAGCGGACCGTGTCCGCGCGGGAGCGCGGAGAGTCTGTCCATGCCCTCGATGACCCGGCCGACCACGGTGAGATTCCGGTCGAGCCACCGCGGAGCCTGGCCGATGACGACGTACAGGGCGCTCCCGTTGCCCGAATCCGGCGCGTCGTCCCGGGCGACGGCCAGTGTCCCGTAGCAGTGCACCAGCCAGGTCTGATGGTCAGCCGGATCGCGGGCGGCGGGGAAGTCGCGAGTGAATCCGACCTCGGGGGCGTACACGTCGCCGTCGGGGAGCCGGACCCAGGGCAGCGAGTGCGCGATCGCACGGGTGAACTCTGGCGGCAGCGTTTGTTTTGCGCGCCCCAGGGAGCGGATCTTGTGCGGATCGCCGCCGTCATCGCCGGCCGGATCATCCCATTGCGCGACGAAGTTATCCTGCACTCTGACGATCGCCAGGCCGTCGAAGTAATGTTCGCGGACCAGCGTTTTGATATTGGCGACATGCAGCGGGGCGTAGGCGGGATCGAGCTCCATGACGACCCGCCCGGCGGGCAGCTGCATCACCAGCAGATCCTGGGGATTCGGGTAACGCCATTGCGAGGGTGGGGACTCGGCCAGAATCTGCGCCGCCGACGGGGTCGACTGTGCCGCTGCGGCGAGTGCCGACGCGCACCCCAGCACCGCCAGCACTGCGAGGATCTTGCTCGTCTTGCTCATGGTCTCCCCCGGGCGCACATCGCGATATCGCTCGCGGATGCCGAGCGGGATTCTGCCAGATCGGCGGGCGCGCAACCCGCCTTCCGCCTCACGCGGTTCGAGGTGCGGCCCCTGACAGTGCTCCGGCCGCGGCTCGGTGTTCGGCCACGAACTGCGCCGCCTGCGCAGTGCCCTCCGACGGTGACCACGCCGCCAGGTCCGAGGCCGGCACGGGCACGTACGGACCCTCTTTGACCTCGAAGATGACGCTGCCCGGCTCCAACGCGGTGACCGTGTGCCAGGTTCCGGCTTCGAATTCGAACGCGGCGAGCCCGTCGGCGCCTCCGAGCAGCTGGCGCGAGCGCACGGCGCCATGCTCATCGAAGGCCGTGAACAGAAAGCGCCCCCGCAGGGGAATCAGCAGCTCCCAGGTCTGCGGGTGACGATGAGGCCGCACGTACGTCTCGGGCTCCATGGCAATCGCAAGGCGCTGGATGGGGGCTTCCAGCGAGGCGTGCAGATTGTGGTGGCTTCGATGGCGCGGGCTGGCGCGCGCTGCGTCAGAGAGCGTGTCCAGCACGGCTGGCGTTAGCATTTTCAATGGCTTGGCCTCAATTGACTCGGCGGCGTCGAACGCGTCAAGTATAGAGGATGGGCCGCTCGCCCCGACACGTGCCGGGATGCCGGTCACTGACGGAGGTGCGCGTGGCCCGCACCGGTGTCGGAGCCGCTGTGACCATGTCTGGACGAGCCTGTCGATGGAACCGATGGTCGTTCGTCGATACCGGAGGAGAGAATGCCTGTCCGAGGTCGCAGGCGGCATCGCGATGCGCCCCGGGATCCGTGGGGCCCCCTGATGCGGGGGCGCCGCGGCGATCATGTCATCAACGCTGTGGAGACCCGCAATGTCACCGATCATCACGGCCTTTGAGCACTCGCCCGATCGCGGCAGGGGGCTGGCGCGCGATATGCGCGTTCGCTGGGCGCTCGAAGAGGTCGGGCAGCCGTACGATGTCCGTCTGCTGTCGTTTCAGGCGATGAAGGAGCCGGCCCATCTTGCCCGACATCCGTTCGGGCAGATTCCGACATATGAAGAGGGTGAGCTCGTGCTGTTCGAGTCGGGCGCGATCGTGCTTCATCTCGCCGAGCGGTCTGAGGGTCTGCTGCCCTGCGATGCGCATGCGCGGGCCCGCGCGATCACCTGGATGTTTGCCGCGCTCAATACGATCGAGCCCCCGATCATGGAGCTCAGTCTTGCGCGCATTCTGGAGCGCCACGAGACGTGGTACGAGCAGCGCCTGCCTCTGCTCGAGGAGCGCGTGCGAAAGCGTCTCGGTGAGCTTGGCAGGTCCCTCGGGGATGCCGAGTGGCTGAACGGCACGTTCAGCGCCGGCGATCTGCTCATGGTGTCGGTGCTGCTCAGGTTGAAGCCCTCCGGCCTGCTCGATCAGTATCCGCAGCTCGGCGCGTACGTCGCGCGGGGCGAAGCGCGTCCCGCGTATCAACGGGCATTCGCGGCGCAATGGGCGGTGTTCGAGGCCGGGTCGACTCCGGAGTAGCCATCGGGTGAGGGTCAGTGCCGATCCGCTGTTTCTCGGCGCGACTCGTCCGCCGATGCGTCAGACACGGGTGCAGGCATCCCGATCCCTCGCGCCCGGGCTCGGACCCGGTACGCGCAGGGTCGCGATGCAGGAGGAGTACGTCGATGGCCGGAACCAGCCGTCTGAATCGCGGCGCATCAACGCTTTCCGGCATCCGCTCGTCCGTACCGCCGGCGTTGCGCGGGATTCTTGCGCGATCCGTCGTCAGCCGTTCCGAATCGAATGTCTGCGACGGCTCATGTTTCGGGCACACGCAACGGTCAGGCACCCCAAGATCAGCAGTCCAAACCCGATCAGCGCGTCGACCGCGAATCGATGCGGAAGAAGAGACGTGGCACCCATGATCATGGGAACTCCCAGGAAGCTCGCGGTCGTCCAGAGCGGATCTTCGCGCCAAAAGCGGGGCCAATTTCTAGGATTGACTGCCGTCGGAAATTCGTGCTTCGGTCCCGAAAGCCCCCGCGCAGGGTCCTGTGTCATGGCGTCTCTCTAATTGTCGACACATCACTTCGTTGCGGCCTTGCGGCAACTCGGCTGGCTTCAAGCGCCCCCTTGGGCGGCCGCATTCGTAGAACATCTCCGTCCAGTGCCGCGCCTACAGAGCAACCCAATTCATTTAAGCGGATTTGACAGGGAACGTTCACGTATCGTTCTGATAATTCACGAGCTCTTCGCTTGCAAAAAGCAGTGATCGCCGCACGGGCGCAGGTGTGTCCGGCAGCCGACACTGACCACTTGAAGTGCTTTTGAAGGCCACGTTTTATCATTCAATCGTGCGCAAAAAATGGATCGACCCCGAAGCGGTAGGCTACGTCATGCCTAAATTTGCTGCGTTGCAGCGGTAAAGTTTCGACCCAACTGCACATCCAAATATCTTCCGTAGAGTCTTTTGTTGACGAACAGAAGGTCGACCTCGCAAACACTTCCGATCACAGTGCGACGTGCTTTACACAAATCGACACATCCGAAGCCCAACGCCTCTATTCCGCTTAAAACGGCTCCAGATTGAGGTGCACCCTCATTTCCTTGTACAAAACTGAGTTCCGCAATGAGTCCAATGCAGTCTGAAAGCAGGTCTCCGGCCCCGCGCAACACCTCAAGTTCTGATCCCTGGACGTCGAGCTTCATAAAGTCTGGTCGCGGAAACATCTTCTCTCTCACGAGAGAATCAAGTCGTCGCGTCTCTACGGATAAAATTTCCAAGTTATCGTCTCTAAAATCGACATTTTGAGCCTTATACAGCGATGAGCCTGTGTTCGAGCCCGTTTTTGGCGTAAAAAACTGCCGCTTCTGTCCGTCTTGATCAGATAGCGCCGCAATCACGTAACGAGAGGTAGATCCGACTAAGCTTTGTTGATTGGCGGGATTTGCCTCAAACATAAAAAATTCCGCATCTGGAAATAGCGCGGAGACTTCCGTGGACCACTTCCCTTGATGCGCGCCAATGTCGTAAATCACCCTTGGGGAGAACGAGAAATTGTCTCGTAACCTGATTAACGTATCCCGATGCGAAAACCCCCGAACGTGTCGAACGGCACGGGTAATTGCTCTCGATAGACGGCTTTCCTTTCTATGTCGCTTCATGTCTTATTAGATCCTTTGCGAGATTTAAGGAACGAGATCCGAATTTCCGAGTATAGAGCAAATTTTTCGGGAGTTCTTGGCTGGCGCCAGCCTGTATCTCTATCGGTGGGTGTGCGACCGAACCCGCGATGCTCTTCGACAACGTCACGTGCCGCGCGACGTCCGTTAGTGATTTCCCAAATTGGGAAAGGAGTGCTCCGCTCGGTTCCGCTGAAACGGCGGCGTGGACGCCAAGGGCAATATTTATCCGTTGCCCACTGGTCTGCCCCAGTTACAGAGTCCGACGCGTAGGGATATCACGGGTCGTTTTGTGGCCTCTGTTCGAATCCATAGCGTGCCTTTTCGGAACGAGTCCCTTTTGCAGTCGAGGGAAAATGCCGCGACGCAGCAGAAGTCGCCTGTTGCGATCCAAGGCTTCTTGTGGGTCGTCCAGAACGAAAAGATGCCGAAATGGTTTGTCGTTGCAGCTCACTTTGTCGCTGTTCGATTCCCGCTGGATCCATTTCGGTGTCGTTCCGTAGACGTTCAGTCGTCAGCGATCGTCCCATTCGCACGTAGACGCGGAGAGGTCGTCTTCAGTGCTCGTGCAGCAGGAGGAGGTAATGCGAAGGTGCGATAAGCGCGTACCTTTGAATTCGAGGTGACCGCGGTTCAACAGGAGGATCGCACACGCGAGATCCGCGGAATCATGCGCCAGATTGGGAAAGCGCTGCAGTTCAACGTCGATTTCTCACGGTAAGTGCATGACGCCCGTGATTATTGTTTTGGCGCGTTATGCCTGTTCGGTGCGCCGGCGATGCTTCGTGCATCGCCGGCGCCTACATGAGCCTATCTTTCCAGGTCACTCATCAATACGACAGAACGCAGCCTCCGCTGCCACTGTTGAAGGCGTTGCTCCACAGAGACTGCACAGGGTAAGTGATGCCGTCCGGGAACGTCACATCAGCCGACGCCCCCTGGCCCGAGGAGATCCAAGCGCACTTGTCACCGATTTCGGAGCCGCTGGAATCGAGCCATCCCGTGCTCGGAAACTGGTCGGTCATCGTCTCGGCCGCCTCGTGTCCCTCGACAATCGTGATGCCGGCGTCGGCGCCGAGGCCATTGAAGTTTGCACCGCAACTCGCTCCCGCATCTGTGATGTACGGAAGATTGGTGTAGGCGATGTCTCCAGAGCTCGAGGTCGTGGAGCTATGGTATGCGCAGTATTGCTTTCCGAAGCCGGAGGAGTTGTATCCATTGGCGGTGGCAATCACATACTGCGTGGTGTCGTTGCTTCCGGCTCCGGTGTTGCCGAAGTATTGCGCCGCGCGCGCCGCCTCAGCTGCGATCTGAGACTGCGTCGGCTTATTCGGAGCGGCCGAGCCGTTGTCATACCAGCTTCCGGCCAGCATATAGGCTTGGTTGCCGACGGGCGTACCGGCGCCGTTGCAGAAGATGGTGCCGCTGGCGACACCTTGGCAGTACTGGGTCACCGTGTTCAGCCAGGAACTGCTGCCAATGGAGTTGAGGAACGAGATCAGAAGGTTCGCCTCTCCGCTCGGGTCGTTGTTCGTCCACTGCGAGCCCCAGAAAATCAGATAAACCTTCGGGGCGGTCTCAATTCCGATGCCACCCGTACCGCCGTTGTAGATCAAATTGCTCGTGGTGCTGCCGCCGCCTCCCTTGCCGTGAGCCGCGTGCGCCTCACGCATGCTCTGCGCTTGCTCTACGGTCGGGTGAATGACGACGGGCGGTTGACCCTTCTCCAGGTATCTGATGACTCCGGCCGAACCCACCGTTACGACGGTGGATTGAGCGCCGACGGCCAGGCCCGAGAGTGCCGCCAGCGAAAGACCGGCCACAAGACCTCGAACAACGTTTACGTGTTTCATGTTTCTCCCCTTCAGTGATTGTTAATTGACCATCACTTCTGTCCAAACAGATGCCGAAACGAAAGCGATAAACGACCGATATCCAGAACTATTTTGTTGTCTCTAGCGTTTTGCCGTTTTTTGCGCCACTAGCACATTGGATGATTCTTGAGTGTGTCTCGGAGTCTAGGTTTGCCGTGCAAACCGTTATGCGAGTGTGCACCCGATGGATGGTGCGACTGCCGGTGACGCCGGTGCGCTGGGGTGCGTATCGATGCGCTTGGGCAAAATAAATGGCGCATCGGCATCCGCACGGGAATGGCCCGAGACGCCTGCGCAAATGCGACCTGAGTCTGGCGATTCTATTCGGATCTTATTCAACGTATGAGCCGCACGACCCGCAAAAGAAGAGGGGCGTCTGCTGCCCCGTCATGTGCGCATTTTAGACCAAAACCAAGGTCAAAAGAATTGGGGTCGACGGCACAGGTCCGACGAGCGCTCCGGCGCCTTCTGCGGGCCCGATCTATCTGGAGTGGCGTGTCATTTGTGCATTGAGATGCGGGGTTGCGACTCGCTGCACCGTGCAGAGCACACTCGTGATGCCCCGATACAGAACTGGACTGAATGGCCGCGTTGTGCGCGACTGCCAGGCGACAGTGGAAACCGTCGAATGTCCCAAAGAGATGGGGTCCGGTGTGTCAGCGCATCACGTGGCGACGCGCGAGGAACCGTGGAGAGCGACGGCGGCGGGCTCCGGTCAATCGCCGCAGGGGCTGAAAGACCAGCATGCGTACGACGCCAGCCGGGGCGACAAAGTGGGGCGGTGGTGCGGGAGCGGGGTATTCACGTGCTGAGTACGAGGACGAGCTGAGGTGTGAGCGTGAGCATGGGCGGCGGGGCGTCATCTGAACGGGCCACACACATTTTTCATCGAGAGTCCGTTGCGGTGATCGCCGAGGGGAGGTCGCTTCCTATTGCACGCGCCCGCGAGAGGGATATGCGTCCGCTTGCGCATCCTATCGCTGCCGAGCGCCGCTCCGTCGCAAGCCACTGGTCCTGCGGAGGTCGGCAGACGCCTTGGTGCCGGTATATTCCGAAAGGCACGCGAACCCTTCATCGTCGGTGTAGAGTGGACCCCATTCAGGGTCCCTCGGCTCATCCGG
>JAJYDK010000006.1 GCA_021777555.1 Pseudomonadota bacterium
TAGGCATGGCGCGCTCGGATACCACTGGAGCCTCACCCGGTGCGGGACCGCGCTTTGCGGCCGCGCTCACCGAATGGCACGGCCGCGGGGGCCGGCATGATCTGCCGTGGCAGCGGCAGCGCAGCCCCTATCGGGTCTGGGTGTCCGAGATCATGCTGCAGCAGACCCAGGTTGGCACCGTCATCCCGTACTACGAGCGATTCCTGCAGCGCTTTCCGGACGTCGTGGCACTCGCGGATGCGCCGCTCGATGACGTGCTGCACCTGTGGTCGGGCCTGGGTTATTACGCGCGGGCACGCAACCTCCATCGCGCCGCGGTGCAGGTGCGCGACGTGCACGGCGGCCAGTTTCCGGAAAGCTTCGACGCGGTGGCCGGCCTGCCGGGGATCGGCCGCTCCACGGCGGGAGCGATTCTGGCGCTCGCCCTGGGCCAGCGCTTCCCGATTCTCGACGGCAATGTGCGGCGCGTTCTGTCACGTCACTTCGGCGTGGAGGGCAGCGCTACGGATCGCGCCGTCGTGGAGCGCCTGTGGGCGCTCTCGGAAGAGTGCACTCCCGCCAGGGAAGTCGATGTGTACACGCAGGCCATCATGGATCTGGGCGCCACGATGTGCACATCTCGCCAGCCGGCCTGCGGACAGTGCCCTGTGTCGGCGCACTGCGTCGCGCGCCTCACCGGCCGGCAGCACGAGCTGCCCACTGCGAAACGCCGGCCCGAGCGGCCGCTGCGACAGGTGGTCATGGTCGCGGTGATGCGACAGGACGGCAGCGTGTTGCTCGAGCGACGGCCCGAGAGCGGCATCTGGGGCGGCCTGTGGTGCCTGCCTCAGTTCGACACCTCGGACGAGGCCGAGTATTATTTGAAACATATCGTGAACTGCGCCGGGGCGCCCCGGCCCCTGCAGGCCCTGCAGCACGCGTTCACCCATTTTGATCTCGTGATCACGCCGCTCCTGGCCCAGAGCTCGGGGACTCGGGCACCGGACCCGGCGCGGAACACCTGGTACCGCGCCAGCGCGCCGGACCCGCTCGGACTCCCCGCTCCGATCTCGAAGTTCCTGCGGCGCCTGGCGAGCGAGCCGGTCCAGGCGCAGCTTTTGGCCTGACATTGACCTGACATTGACGTGGAGAACCCCGTGCCCCGAATGGTGCAGTGTGTGATGCTCAAGCGCGAGGCGCCGGGCCTCGATCGTCCGCCCTATCCCGGAGCGCTCGGCCAGCGGATCTACGAGCAGGTCTCGAGGGAGGCCTGGGCCCGCTGGATCCAGCACCAGATCATGCTGATCAACGAATACCGCCTGAGCCCGATCGAGCCCAAGGCGCGCCAGTTCCTCGAGGCCGAGATGGAGAAGTTCTTCTTTGGGGGAGGCGCGACCCGGCCCGAGGGCTTCAAGCCACCCGAGGAGGGTTGAGGCCGATGACCGAGACCCCGACGCCGCTGAATCCCCAGGTCCGCGAAGTCACCGAGCGCATCCGCGAGCGCAGCCGCACGCAGCGCTCCGCCTACCTCGAGCGCATGCGCGCGCAGGCCGGCGAGCCGGCCCGCAAGCAGCTCTCCTGCACCAACCTGGCCCACGGCTTCGCGGCATCGGGTCCCGACAAGGAAGCGCTCAAGGGGCTGCGCTGGCCGAACCTCGCCATCGTCACCTCCTACAACGACATGCTCTCGGCCCACCAGCCGTTCGAGCGCTTCCCGGGCCTCATCCGCCAGGCCGCGCGCGATGCCTGCGCCACCGCCCAGGTCGCTGGCGGCGTACCCGCCATGTGCGACGGCGTGACGCAGGGCCAGCCGGGCATGGAGTTGTCCTTGTTCAGCCGCGACGTGATCGCGATGTCGACCGGCGTCGCGCTCTCGCACGGCATGTTCGATGCGGCGCTCTGCCTCGGGGTGTGCGACAAGATCGTGCCGGGACTGCTGATCGGCGCGCTCGCCTTCGGGCAGCTCCCCACGGTGTTCGTGCCCGCGGGCCCCATGCCCTCGGGCCTGCCCAACAAGGAAAAGGCGCGCATCCGGCAGCTGTTCGCCGAGGGCAAGGCGGGGCGCGATGCGCTGCTGCAGTCCGAGGCCGACAGCTACCACTCCGCCGGCACCTGCACCTTCTACGGCACCGCCAACAGCAACCAGATGCTGATGGAGGTGATGGGGCTGCACCTGCCGGGCGCCGCCTTCGTGCCGCCCAACACCCAGTTGCGCGACTCGCTCACCGCCGCGGCCACCCGCCGCGCGGCGCAGATCACCGCCCTCGGCAAGAACCCCCTGCCGCTTGCGCAGGTGCTCGATGAGCGCAGCATCGTCAACGCCATCGTGGGGCTGCTCGCCACGGGTGGCTCGTCCAACCATACGCTGCACATCGTGGCGATCGCCCGTGCGGCCGGGATCGTCGTCGACTGGAACGACTTCAGCGATCTGTCCGAGGTGGTGCCGCTGCTGGCGCGCATCTATCCCAACGGCAGCGCCGATGTGAACCATTTCCACGCCGCGGGCGGCATGGGCTTCCTGATCCGCGAGCTGCTGCTCGCCGGACTCATGCACGAGGACGTGTGGACCATCTCCGGCCAGGGACTCGACGCCTACACGCGCGAGCCGTGGCTCTCGCCCGCGGGGCTCGACTGGCGCGACTCACCCTCCAACAGTGGCGACCTCGAGGTGCTGCGGCGCGTGACCGATCCCTTCAGCGCCGACGGAGGCCTCAAGCTCCTGCGCGGCAACCTGGGCCGCTCGGTCATCAAGGTTTCCGCAGTCAAGCCCGAGCACCGTCGCATCGAGGCGCCGGCCCGGGTCTTCGACAGCCAGGAAGCCGTGCTGCAGGCCTTCAAGAAGGGCGAGCTGTCGCGCGATGTGGTCGTGGTGGTGCGCTTCCAGGGACCTCGCGCCAACGGCATGCCGGAACTGCACGGCCTGACGCCGGCGCTCGCGTCCCTGCAGAGCAAGGGGCATCACGTGGCGCTGGTGACCGACGGCCGCATGTCGGGCGCCTCGGGCGTGGTGCCGGCGGCGATCCATCTCACGCCGGAATGCGTCTGCGGCGGCCCCATCGGCAAGGTACGCGACGGCGATGTCATCCGCCTCGACAGCCACAAGGGAATGCTCGAGGCGCTGGTGAGCGAGCCGGAGTGGCGCAAGCGCCATCAGGCGAGCGCGAGCCTCGAGGGGAACGACTACGGCATGGGCCGCGAGCTGTTCCGTCTCTTCCGCGCCAACGCCGCACCGGCGGAAGAAGGCGGCGGGGTGTGCTGAGCGCTCGCTGAGGGCTCGCCCTGCGGCGCTTGCCCCATCACCCGAAGTCCTGGACGAGCGGCTCGAGGTCCGGTTGGGCGCGCACCGGTCCGAGCGTGTCAGAGAGCCCGGCGCTCAACCCCCGGCGGGCCTTGGGCCCAGATACGCCTTCGCCGAGCCCGACACGATGAGTCCGAAGAGGATCATGGCGAGCAGGTTCTCGAAAACCTTCATCGGAATGAAATGCGGATGGAATGGCGCGGCCGAGAGCGGCACGACCACGAGATTCATGACCAGATAGATCACCACGCCATAGGCCACGCCGGCCGCGATCCAGCGGCGCCCCAGCCACGCGAGGCGGATCGCCGCCGCCACGAAGAGGGCCGCGATCAACAGCGACATGAGCCATTGCAGAACGAGGCCGGCGAGCGCGGCGGACCATCCGTCCCGGAAGGCGGCGGCGCCGAGGAGGCCGCTGGCGATCGCGTGCAGGATGACCATCGGGGACAGCCCGTTGATCACACAGGCCGAGCCGATGTCGATCGTCCCGGCGACGAGGCCCCCGAAGCCGATGGCCTTGAGCGCGGATGCGCTCCCCTGTCCCACCTGCACGGACTGTACGGCGTTCGTCTGGGCCATGTCCCGATCGCTCCGGATCCGCAGCCGATTCCACAGTATCCGATCTCGGGGCGGATCAGGCAATCGACTCCGGCGCGCAGGCGCAACAGTCCGTCGCGGGAAACTCAGGCGCCCTGCTTTTCCGGCAGCGCGACGCTGAGCTCGAGCACTTCGTGGCCTTCCTCGCGCTCGAGGTTGACCTGGACCGCCTCCGGGTCCACGTTGACGTACTTGTGGATCACCTGCAGGAGCTCGCGCCTGAGCAGCGGCAGGAAGTCCGGCGCATCGCGCGTGCTGCGTTCCTGCGCCACGATGATGCGCAGTCGCTCCTTGGCGATGCGGGCCGAGGAGGGTTTGCTTCGAAACAGGGCCAACAGTCCCATTTCAACCTCCGAACATGCGGGCGAAGAACCCGCGCCTGCGCTCTTCGAGGAACCGCAGCGGTAACTGCTCCCCGAGCAGGCGGGCGACCGCATCGTCATAGGCGCTGGCCGCATCGCTCTCGTCGTTGAGGATGACCGGCACGCCGGAGTTCGACGCCGCCAGGACGTCCGTGGACTCGGGCACGACGCCGATGACATCCAGCCCGAGGATCTCCTTCACGTCATCGACGCTCATCATCTCGCCATTGGCCACGCGGCGCGGGTTGTAGCGGGTGAGCAGCAGGTGCTCCTTCACGCCCCCGTTGCCATTCGAGGCGCGCCGGGTCTTGCTCGAGAGCAGCCCCAGGATCCGGTCGGAGTCGCGGACGGATGAGACCTCGGGGTTCACGACCACCACGGCGCGGTCGGCGAAGTACATCGCCAGGTGCGCGCCCTTCTCGATGCCCGCGGGCGAATCGCAGATGATGTAGTCGAATCCGTCACCGACGAGCTCATCGAGGACGCGCTGCACACCGCCCTCGGTCAGTGCGTCCTTGTCGCGCGTCTGCGAGGCTGCGAGCACATGCAGAGTCTCGAGCCGCTTGTCCCTGATGAGCGCCTGCCTCAGCGTGCAGTCGCCGTTGATCACGTTGACGAAGTCGTACACCACGCGCCGCTCACACCCCATGATCAGGTCGAGATTGCGCAGACCGATGTCGAAGTCGATCAGCGCCACGCGCTTGCCGCGGCGGGCCAGCCCGCACCCCAGGCTGGCCGAAGTGGTGGTCTTGCCGACCCCACCTTTGCCCGAGGTCACCACGATAATCTCAGTCAATTTTCTCTCCTCGACGATTCTGTTGGGCCGGGCGCACTCAACCGCCCAGCCGCTCGAAATGCAAGTCGTCGCCATCCAGCCACGCCTGCACGGGCTTGCCGGCAAGCTCCGGCGGCAACGTTTCAAACACACGGAACACGCCGGCGATCGACACCAGCTCCGCGCGAAATTCCTGACAGAACACCCGTGCCGTGGCCTCGCCACGCGCACCCGCCACCGCACGCCCGCGCAGAGCGCCGTAGACGTGCACACACCCGTCGGCGATCACCTCCGCGCCGGCACCGACCGTGGCGCTGATCACGAGGTCGCGGCCGCGCGCGTAGAGGCGCTGACCCGAGCGCACGGGCTGATGATGCAGCTGCGTGCCCGCGCCCTGCTCGGCCACCTCCGCCGGCTGTTGCGTCGGGCGCGGGACGGGCTGCGCCTCGGCCGGCGGCACCGCCTGCATGGGCGGGCGAAACTGCCGGAACGGCGGCAGCACCGGCAGATCGAGCGGCCTCGAGAGCGCCTGCGCGGCATCCGGACCGCTCGCCAACCCCACCGGGCACATGCCGGCGCGGCGCACCGCCTCCAGCACGCCACGCATCTCCTCGACCGTGGGCTCCCGGCCGAGCGGCCCGAGGTCGAGCGACACGGCGGTGCGCTGAAAAAACTTCGGCGCGGTTGCAACCCTTCCAGTCAGCTCATCGAGGATGGCCCCCGGGTCGGTGCTCCAGATGAGCACTTGGATCAGCCCCACTTGACCGAAACGGATGTCGATGGCCGGCGCCGGCGCGGCCTCGGCTCTCTCTGTTGTCATGGAGTCCCTGGCGCGGTGCGTGAGCGGAAGAGGTGGATCGCAGCGCGCAGTGTACCGGCTCAGGGCCGCCGCCGCACGCCCCGCACGGGCTCGGCCTCGAGCGGATTCTCGGGCCAGGCATGCTTGGGGTAGCGGCCGCGCAGGTCCTTGCGCACTTCGCTGTAGGAGCCCCGCCAGAACCCGGCGAGGTCGCGCGTCACCTGCACCGGGCGCTGCGCCGGCGAGAGCAGCTTGAAGGTCACCGGCACCCGCCCCCCACCGAGCCGCGGGCTCGCCTCCAGCCCGAACACTTCCTGCAGGCGGACCGAGACCGCCGGAGCGCTCTCATCGAGATAGTCGATACGGATGCGCGAGCCGCTCGGGACGGTGAGGTGCGTGGGCGCCAGCTCATCGAGCGCCCGCCGCTGCTCCCAACTCAAGCGCGCCCGCAGCGCTTCCTCGAGCGGCACCCGCGCCAGGTGCTCCCGGCGGGTCACGCCCTCGAGCCAGGGCGAGAGCCACTCCTCCATCGAGGCGGCGAGCGCCGCGTCGCAGAGCTCGGGCCAGTCCTGGTACGGATCGCCGAGGCGGCGCACGAAGTGGACGCGCGCCTGCAGATCACGGGCTTCCCGGGTCCAGGGGAGCGACTCGATCCCGAGCTCCCGCAGCCCCGCGAGCATGGCCTCGCGCGCCTGATCCGGCGGCACATCGGACAGCACGCGCTCTTCCAGCTCCAGTGCATCGAGCCGCAGCACACGCCGGGCCAGCACAGCCTGCTCCCTCCGGTTCCACTCCACGGTCTCTCGCCACTCGAGGCGCTCCGGCAGCACGGCTTCGAGCTCTGCACGGCCGAGCGGCGCGGCCAGCAGGATGCGCGCATCGCGCTCCCGGTCATCCAGGCTCACCGCGACGATGAACTCCTGCCTGGAGAGGCTCTGCGGCTCGGGGAAATGCGCGCCCCGGCCGTTGGCGAGCGTGAAGCGGCCCTCCTGGCCGGCGCGCCGCCGGCCGACGCGGTCGGGGAAGGCGAGCGCGAGGAGCGCGCCCACGGGACCGCCCTCCGCTGCGGCCGGCAAGCGAGCCGAGCTCGCGGCACCGGGAGCGGGCGTGAGCTGGCGCACCAGATCGCGGGCCGCGCCGCGAACGCTCTGGAGGACGAAACGATCGGCGCCCGAGCCGCCCTCGCCCTGGAGGATCTCGAGACGGCTGCGGATGTCCGCATCGCGCCCGTCCGCGCCGCGCAGCAGGTCCCGCTCCGAGAGGAGCGCCGCCAGATCGGCGGCCAGGCCGAGGCACCCCAGCGATCGGCCGCGCAGCAGCATGTGCGCCAGGCGCGGATGCACAGCGAGGCGTGCCATCTCGCGGCCGTGGGCGGACAGGCGTCCGGTGCGATCGAGCGCGCCGAGCCGCGTGAGCAGATCGCGGGCGCTGGCGAGGGTCGCCGAGGGGGGTGGATCCAGCCATTTGAGGTCGCTCGCCTCGCGCGCGCCCCACTGCGCCAGCTCGAGCGCAAGGGGTGCAAGATCCGCCTCGAGGATCTCGGCCGGCGTGAACGGCGCGAGGGTCCGGTGCGCCCCCTCGCTCCAGGCGCGGTAGCAGACTCCCGGTCCGAGACGCCCCGCGCGGCCCTGCCGCTGGTCGGCGGAGGCGCGCGAGATGCGCTGCACCTCCAAGCGGCTCATGCCGGTGGCGGGATCGAACTTGAGGCGCCGCACCAGACCCGAATCGACCACCACGCGCACGCCTTCGATGGTGAGACTGGTCTCGGCGATGTTGGTCGCCAGCACGACTCGCCGGGCGCCCGGCGTGGGGGTGAGCGCCGCGTCCTGCGCCTCGGCCGGGAGCTCGCCATAGAGCGGCAGGATCCGGACGCGGGCCTGTGCGCCGGCCGTCTCGAGCAATGCGCTCACCCGCCGGATCTCACGCGCGCCGGGTAGAAAGACGAGTACATCGCCCTCTTCCTCGCCGAGCGCCCTCAGGATCAGCCGCGTCACCCCCTGCTCCGGGCTCTCCGCCCCGCGAGCCTGGCCCTCCGGCGGCAGCGGCAGTCCCTTGCCCGCGTAGCGCATCTCCACCGGATAGGTCCGCCCCTCCGAGGTCACCGAGGCGCCGCCGAGCAGCCGGGAGATGCCCTGGGTCTCCAGCGTCGCGGACATGACGAGGACCCTCAAGTCGGGCCGCAAGGTCTCGCGCGCATCGAGCGTCAGGGCCAGGCCGAGATCGGCCTGCAGGCTGCGCTCGTGGTACTCGTCGAACAACACCGCCGCGACTCCCTCGAGTGCCGGGTCGGTCTGGAGCATCCGTGTGAGCACGCCCTCGGTGACGACCTCGATCCGCGTGTCACCTGACACGCGCGTATCACGGCGCATGCGATATCCAACGGTGCGTCCGACAGGCTCACCCAGCGTCCTCGCCATGCGCTGCGCAACCGCGCGGGTGGCCAGGCGCCGTGGCTCCAACATGAGCAGGCGTTTGCCGGCCGCCCAGGGCTCCTGCAGCAGCGCAAGCGGCACCACCGTGCTCTTTCCGGCGCCGGGCGGCGCGGTCAGCACGGCGGAGACGTGCTCGAGCAGGGCGCGGCGCAGCGCCGGCAGCGCCTCGTCGATAGGCAGTCCGGAGTTCGACATGAGTTTCGCGGGGCGCTCAGGCGCGGCAGATTCCGTACGCGAACAGGAGCCAGCCGCCGATGAGCGCCACGCCACCGACGGGCGTCAGGATCCCCATCCAGCGCGGCGCACCCAGCGTCAACGCGTAGAGGCTGCCGCTGAACAGTACGATACCGGCCAATACCAGCCCTGCGGCCGCGCGCAGCACCCGCAAGTACCCCGGGTCGGGCCCCGCACGCCGAGGGTCCATTACCCGCAGTCCATCCCTGCTCAGCAGCAGTCCCATCCCGAGCAGCCCGAGCGAATGATAGAACTGGTAGTGAACCGCGGTGTCGTACACCTGCAGACGCTCAGCCGACCAACGGGTCCGCAGCGCATGCGCGCCCACCGCGCCCGCAATCGTGGCGAGTGCCAGCAGCAGCGCCGAGGCCGCAAGTGGCAGTCTGCCGCAGGACCTGGTGCCTGACATCCTGCCTCAGCCCTGCTGCGGCCCGCCGCCAGGGCCGCCGAGCAGCGGCCGGATCAGATCGAGCGGCAGCGGGAAGATGATGAGCTGCGACTTGTCGTGCGAGATATCGGCGAGCGTCTGCAGATAGCGCAGCTGCAAGGCGCTCGATTGCTGCGCCAGCAGTTTTGCCGCCTCGACCAAGCTCTGCGCGGCCTGCTTCTCGCCCTCCGCGTTGATGACCTTCGCGCGCCGGTTGCGCTCGGCCTCGGCCTGGCGGGCCATGGCGCGCACCATGCTCTCATCGAGATCGACGTCCTTGAGCTCTACATTGGTGACTTTGACGCCCCACGCTTCGGTGCTCTCGTCGAGGATCCTCTGGATGTCGGCGTTCATCTTGTCACGCTGCGAGAGCAACTCGTCCATCTCGTGCTGGCCGAGCACCGAGCGCAGCGTGGTCTGCGCCACCTGACTGGTGGCCTCCCAGACATTGGCCACCTGAATGATGGCACGTCCGGCATCGACGATGCGGAAGTAGACCACCGCATTGACCTTGACGGACACGTTGTCGCGAGTGATGACATCCTGCTTGGGGACGTTGAGCACGATGACCCGCAGGTCGACCTTGTTCGCTCGCTGCAGGATCGGCCAGACGAAGATGATGCCCGGCCCGCGCAGGCCGGTGAACCGCCCCAGGGTGAACATCACCGCCCGCTCGTACTCGTTCAGGATCCGGATGGAGCTGAACACGAGCAGAGCGAGCAGCACGACGACGACGATCACGAATACCATGGGACCCTCCCGACTTCATGCGGTGTCACAGCGGCTCGACCCACAACCCGAGACCTTCGATCTTCACGATGCGCGCTCGCTGGCCCGCTTGCAAGGGCGCGCTGGTCGTGGCATTCCACAATTCTCCGCGGTAGCGCACACGCCCCCGCGAGGCGAAATCCTCCACCGCCACCACCGTGGCGCCGAGCATGGCCTCAACGCCCACTGCCACCGGACTGCGGTGCGCGCGGCCGGCAAGATACACGATCCCGAGGATGATAAGCCCCCCGACCGTGGCGATCCCGCCGATCAGCGAGCGGCTGATGCGCATGCCCGGCACGTCCGAGTCGAACAGGATGAGCGAGCCGACGACGAAGGCGATGAGCCCGCCGATGCCGAGCGAGCCGTAGGTCGGAAAGAAGAACTCCGCGACCATCATGCCGGCCCCCACCAGCACCAGCGACAGTCCGGCGAAGTCGGTGGGCAGGAGCTGGAAGGCGAACAGGGCGACGAGGAGCGAGACCACGCCCACCACGCCCGGCAGCACGCCGCCCGGATGCAAGCCCTCGAAGATCAGCCCCCAGATGCCGATCAGCAGCAGGCCGTAGGCGATCATGGGATTGGTGATGACCGCGAGCACCCGGGTGCGCAGCGTGGGTTTGAGCCACACGACCCGCACGCCCGCGGTCTCGAGGCGCACCGTATGCCCGCGGACCTCCACCTGGCGGCCGTTCAACTGCGCGAGCAGGCTCGTCATGTCCGGGGCAATGAAGTCGATCACGTGCATCGCCCGCGCATCCTGTGCCGGGAGACTCGCCGCGCCCCGCACGGCCTGCTCGGCCCATTCGGCATTGCGGCCCCGCAGCTCCGCAAGGGAGCGGATGTAGGCGATGGAGTCGTTGAGGACCTTGCGCTGCTCGGCGCTCATGCGCGGCGCCGGGGACGGCGGGGGCGGCAAGGGGGTCTGCTCGCCCGGCTTGCCCGGCTCACCCTTTTTCCCCTTCTTGCCCTTCTTGCCCGGCGCGGGCGCTTTCGGGGCCTGCGCCGGGGGCGCCGGCTCCGAGCCCCCGAGAGAGACCGGAGTGGCCGCGCCGAGGTTGGTGGCCGGCGCCATGACGGCGATGTGGCAGGCGTACAGAATATAGGTGCCGGCGCTCGCGGCGCGCGCGCCGGAGGGGGCGACATAACCGACCACGGGAATGGGCGAGGCCAGGATGGCCTTGATGATCTGCCTCATGGAGGACTCGAGACCGCCCGGAGTGTCCATGCGCAGAATCACGAACGGACTGTCCCGGCGCGCGGCGGTGCGCAACCCCTGCACGACGTATCGCGCCGTGGCCGGACCGATCGCACCGCGGATCTCGAGTCCGGTCGCCGCACGTGGCGTTCCCGCGGGCGCGGGTGCCTGCGCCGGCAAGGACGATGGCGGGGCTGCAAACGTGAAGGCCGGGGCGGCCGCGAGCCCGGCCACCGACAGCGCAAGCGCGCGAAGCGATGCCCTCATGACTGTCAAGATACTCTTTCCGGGCGGAGCCGGATATGCCGGCGAATCAACCCAGCCGCTTGAGGTAGACGCGCTGCGTCTTGGCGAGGGCGTAGCCGATCGCCGGATAGAACCGGTGAGACTCCTCGCGCGCCGCGTTCGAGCACACGACGATGCGCGCAAGACCGAGCGCGACGCCCCACGCCTCGGCCGCCGCGACGAGCCGCCGGCCGGTCCCGCTCCGGCGGCCGCTCGGATCGACGACGAGACCCAGTATTTCCGCGCTCTCCCCGGACTCGAGCTGGATCCCGTACCCGACGTGGATCCAGCCGAGAATCCGCCCGTCCGGCCGGTCGCGCTCCGCCACGAACACCGCATGATCGGCGCGGGTTTCGATGAGGGCGAGCCGCCGCCGCATCTCGGCGGCCCCGGCCGGGTAGCCGAGCTCGCCCGAGAGCCGGGCCAGCTCCGGCGCGTCCGCATCGCGCGCGGGCCGCACGCCAATGCCCTGATGATCCTCACGTTCCCCGGTCAGGCCGGTCGTCTCTCGAGTCATGCGCGTTCCACCCCCAGGTCCTCTCGCGCGGCAGATTCTCTTCGCCCGCGGCCGCGGGCGCAATCCGGCCGGGGCGCGGAGCATCGCCGCCAACCCGAGGGACCTGCGCGACCGGCGCGCAACCCGCCACGCCGCATGCACGGCATGTTGTTTTATTCCGGCGCGGCCAGCTCGCGCGCCACGTTGGTCCATCGGCTCGTATGACCGTGCTGAACGCAGGCTGAATGGCGCGTCGTTTCCATTGACATGTCTCCTTCCGCAGACAGAATCAACACCCACTTCAAACTCTCATTGGAAGTTGGACAGTGTCGATGCTAGGCTCTGCGCGCATTGTCACCAACATCCAAGAGGTTCGCAGAATGAATGCACGTGGATTGACGGTCGCGATACTGGCCATGGGGGCGATGACGGGCCCGGCGTTTGGTCAAGTGCGTTGGAGCGGCGGCATTCCCGAAACGACCCCGTACGTGGGCGCGAACGCGGGCCTGCTCCGCTATGACGAGAGCGGTCTCAACACGATCAGCCCCAGTGTCATCTTCGCGCGGCTCGGCCTGCCGCTGTCCCCGTATTTCGCCCTCGAGGGGCGGCTCGGCACCGGGTTGACGAGCGATGAGTCCCGGGGCTTCTCGGTGAGCTCCGGGCTCTACGCCGCCGGATACCTCAAGGGCTCGGTCGCGATTGCGCCCACCGTGTCCGTGTATGCCGTCGCCGGCATCGCCTCCCTGTCGCTGCATCGCAATTTCGGGAACGGCGACACGACCGATACGGGATTCTCGGCCGGCCTCGGCGGCGATGTGCGCCTGGCGTCGAATCTGTGGCTCAACCTCGAATGGACGCACCTGCCCGGCGGAACGGATGCCGGCTACTCGTACGGCTCGAATCTGTTCACCGCGGGCGTCACCATCCCGTTCTGAGCCTGCCTGCCTCCCTCATGCTCCGCGAGCGGCGGCGTCCGGTCCGTTTCAGGGCCGGCGCCGTCCGCCGCGACGCCCTCGACCGACACCCCGAGTGATCGCGGGCCGAATATCCCGATCACCCCGACCACCACGGCCATCGCCGCCGCGATCAGAACGAACACGCCACCGACGCCCGCCAGGCGCAGCACGCGGGCGATGATGAAGGCGCTGAACATCGCGGAGATGCGGCTCCACGCATAGACGAAACTCACCGCCTTCGCGCGGATCGGTGTCGGGTAGATCTCCGCCTGGTAGGTGTGATAGCTGAAGGAGAGGATGTTCTCGCAGAGCGTGATGCCGACGCCGGTCACGATGACCAGCACCGCCGAACGGGCATCGCCGAACACCAGCCCCAGGGCCGCAACCAGGGCCGCGCTCAGCATGATCAGGTGTTTGCGCTCGAAGCGGTCGGCGAAGAGCAGCCCGAGGAGCGGCCCGACGGGGGCGGCGAGCGCGATCAGGCTCAGGTACTTCAGGCTGTGGACGATGGTCATGCCGCGAGCGATCAGCAGGGTGGGCGCCCAGTTGGCGAAGCCGAAGAAGCCCACCGTCTGGAAGATGTTGAACGTCACCAGCATGATCGTGCGGCTGCGGAACGGCCCGCGCCAGATATCGGCGAAGCGGCCCGTGGAGGTGTTGCGCGGGGGAGAATGCGCCGCATCCGCAACGCCCGGCAGCGGGCCGGTGATCCGCGCCACACGCCGCTCGAGGCGTTCCACCACCCGATCGGCCTCCGCCAGGCGCCCGCGTGCGGCGAGCCAGCGTGGACTCTCCGGCAGCGACAGCCCCACCCCGAAAGCCGCCAGTGCGCCGCTCGCCCCGAGCAGCACCACCCAGCGCCAGCCGGCGAGGCCGAACACGGTCTTCGGCACCAGGAACCATGCGAGAAAGGCCACTACCGGCACGGCGGCGAAGCCGATGGTCTGATTGAAGGCGTAGGCCCGACCTCGCACCTGCGCCGGCACGATCTCGGCGATATAGGTGTCGATCGTGACCATCTCCACGCCGAGCCCGATGCCGACGATGAAGTGCACCGCATTCAGGCCGAGCGCCGTGCGCTGCGCGGCCATCACGGCCTCGAACAAGCCGAACCAGAGCACTGCCGCGAGAAACAGCCTGCGGCGCCCCAGCCGGTCGGCGAGATAGCCGCTCGAGAGCGTGCCGATCGACAGTCCGGCGAACAGAGCCGCGACGAACGAGGCGACTCCCGTGAGGCCGAAGAGTCCGCGGGTGGTGGCGGTGAGGATCCCCGAATGCACCACGCCGGGGGAGATGTAGCCGATCATGAACAGATCGTACAGCTCGAGAAAGAACGCGAAGCTCAGCTGGCCGACGATCAGCCAGATCGGCCAGCACATCGGCAGCCGGTCGAGCCGCAGGTGAATGTCCGCGGAGCTCGGACCCGCGCGCTGCACGGCACTCTGATTCAAGACACGCTCTCGGCGCTGTATCGCGCCAGCAATCCGGTGCGCACGGCGTATTGGAACACGCGCGTGAAGAAGTATCCCGCCAGCACGATGTCGAGCACCGCAAGCGCGGCGCCAATCGCGAGGTTGCCGGCCGCGAGGGCGTGCCCCGCGAGAATGGCGCGCATGCCTTCGAACACGTACGACGGGGGCAACAGGTGGCCGACGTCCTGCATCCAGTGCGGCAGGGTCGCGAGCGGATAGAAGACCCCGACGAACGGCGAGAGCAGTGCCGGCATCGGCCACACCAGCCACTCGGAGGCCGGCCCCAGGCGCAGCACGAGGCCGCTCGCGAGGATGCCGAGGGCGATGCCGAAGGTGAACAGGACGAGCAGGAAGGGAATCAGCATGAGGCCCATCGAGAAGAACGGCAGGCCGAACACCGCCGTGGCCAATGCGAGCATCACGGCGAGGCCCACGGCGCTCGTGCCGATGCTCGTCAGCACGAGCCCGGTGAGGTACTCGGGCGTGGTGAGGGGCGTGGCGAAGAGGTTGAGAAAGTTCCTCGACCAGACATCCTCCAGGAACGCGGTGCTCACGCCCTGCATGATCCGGGTGAAGAAATCCCACAGCAGCACCGCCCCGAGCAGGCTCGGCACGTAGTTGAAACGCCCGGCGCTCATCGAGTTGAGATACCGAGTGATGAATCCCCACATGACGATATCGATCGCCACCCAGGCGAACATCGGCAGCGCGCGCACCGGACTGCCGCGGATCAGGTAGAACTGGCGCAGGAGGATGCCGGCGACGGGTCGGGCTCTCACGGGGCGCGCTCCAGAGACTGGGCGAGCGGCTCGCGCGCCAGACGGATGAACAGCTCCTCGAGCGTCGGCGCGCCGTGCTCCGAGGGCAGCCGCCGCGGGTCGCCCTCGAGCAGGATCCGCCCATGGGAGAGGAACAGCACGCGGTCGCAGACCTCCTCGACCTCGTACATGTTGTGGGAAGTCCAGAGGATGCCGCAGTCCCCCTCGGTCGCGAGGCGGCGGATGCGCGAGCGGAAGGTCTGCGCCGCGGAGGGATCGAGCGAGGCGGTCGGCTCATCGAGCAACAGCAGCCGCGGCCGATTGAGCACCGCCTTGGCGAGCGCGACCCGCGTCTGCTCCCCCGAGGAGAGCACACCGCACTTGGCATCCTTCAGACGCTCGAGATCGAACTCACCGAGAAGCTCCCTCACCCGCTCGGCGAGGCGCGGGATGCCGTACACGAGCCCGAAAAACATGAGGTTCTGCCGGACGCTGAGATTGCCCGGAAGAGAGGCATAGACGGCCGAGAAGTTCGCCTGGCCCAGGGCACGCGCCCGCTCGCGCGCGAGGTCTATTCCGGCGATGCGAATGCGCCCCGAGGTGGGACTGAGGAGCCCGAGGATCATGTTGATCGTGGTCGTCTTGCCGGCTCCGTTGGGCCCCAGAAGCCCGAGCACCTCGCGGCGGCGCACCTCGAAGGAAACCCGCTCGACCGCCACGACCTCCGGATAGCTCTTGCGCAGTTCCGTGACGCTGAGCACGACGTCGGAGCCCGCTCCATCGGCCCCCTTTTCGGCGCGCGGCGTCTGCCGGGGCAGATTGTCGGAGGGAGCCTGCATCGGCGCGCACGATACCAGCATTGGGCGCCGTGCGGAGCGCCAAGCGCAGTGGCGGTATCCCGGGGATGATCCGGATGATGCGACCGCGCGTGCGCTCAGGGCCCGGGCTGCACGAACGCGCCGCTGACCTTGCCGTCCCCATCGAGGACGATGTGCCAGTGGGTCATGCCGTGCTCCTGTTCGACGTCGTAGACGTCGACGCCGGTGCGGGTGACGCCGAGGAACCGGATGGATTCGATCGCGCCTGCACGCGAGAGGCCCGCGTGCAGCTGCGCGAGCTGCTCCCGGGTCGCTTTCGCCAGCTGCGGTGTCATCGCAGCGTAGTCCGGCTGCCCGGAGCGCAACCCCTCGATGAGGTGGCGCAGCGCCGCAGCGCTTCCGGGAGCCGGGGTCTGCGATTCGTACCGCGCCCTGAGGGTGTCGCGGATGTGCGCGGCCGTGGCCGGGTCGATGCGCGGCGCGGTGACCGCGTGTCCGTTCTGGCGCAGGACCAACGCCGTGGTCTCGCCGTCGGCGCTCTCGACGAAAGTGATCTGCGCCTTGAGGAGCTTCGCGAAGAAGGTGGTCGCCCTCTCAGGGTAGAACCCCACAGGTCCCTGCCCCGTCAGCCGTGTGACGAGGTGCGTCCCATCGACCTTGACCGTCATCACCGCCCGACCGTCGAGGAAGTCGTAGGAACCGGCATAACCCTCAAGGACGCCGGCCGGCACGTTGCCGACCTGCCGGGACGATGCGCTGAGCGGCCTGATCTGCGCCGCGAATGCGGTAAAGGTCATCGCCAAAGCCGCCATCGGGAGTGCCGTCAGCATGAGCCATCTTCCCGGGAAAGAGACCAGGATGCGTGTCATACCAGACTCCTTCGCCTCGTCAGGATCCGTAGGTCCGGCGCGCAACACCCACGCCGCGCGAATGACTATAGTCGATGGAGCCGCTCCTGTGTCACCGGCACTGGGTCCGGGTCGGGTCGATCGGCTCCCAGGCAAGCCGATGATCGAGCCAGATCTCCCGGTCCGGCGGAAACGCCATCGCGTCATCGAGCAGGGCCGTGGCGAGATCGATCGTATCGGGACTCTCGGCGGTTGCGTACGTGATCGGACTTCCGCAGGTCGGGCAGAACGTGCGCACGATCCCGGGGGATGAGACGAAGCTGCGCGGCGCGCCGCGCAGGATCTCGAAGTTGCGCAGCGGGACAGTCAACCATGCCACGGAGGGCGCGCCGCTCGCCTTGCGACAGCTGCGGCAGTGACAGATCACCGAAAACGAGGGTGCGCCGGTGAGGCGAAAGCGCATGGTGCCCCAAAGACAACCGCCGTCCTGAGTGCCCATGCCCCACCTCCTCCGGTCGAGTACCGGTCAGCCGTTCGGACGTCGCTCAATGAGAACCGCGGATCAATGTCTGCCACGCCTGCTGCAGCTGCTGCCAGGCCGGCTGCGCGTTCTGCCGCAGCGTTTCCAGGGAATGCCGCAGGTCGTGGCCTTGATGGGTCAGGAACCAGACGATGAGCGCGAACAGGCACAGACCCACCAGCGCGTCCCAGAAGGCGTGCCACGGTTGCGCGTAGCCGTAGAAGCGCGGCATGAGGGCAAAGCGTACGGCCCGCAGCGGCCAGATCACCGCCTGGTAGACGAGGATGAGGAGGATCAGGGCGATCCACATCGGCAGGTGGAACGGAAACCAGCCGAATATCGCGCCCGTGGTGACCAGGGAGAACAGCGCCAGGAGCCACCCCAGAGTCACCAGCGCGGCCACGAGGCCGAGCGCGGCCCAGATCAGGCCGGAGATGAAGTGGGCGAGCGGCGGCGCGGGCGGGATGGGAGCGGGTCGCAGACCCGTCCAGCGATGGGCGCGCCATTCGGCCTTCCATTGAGCTCGGCTCCTGCGCCACTCCTGCCGCCACTCGGCACGGCTCCTGCGCCATTCCGCCTTCCACTGCGCCCGTGCCTCGGGTGAGCCACCGTGCATCGCGGCGTGCGTGGCCGCATCCGCGAGTTGCGCCGCCTTGAGTTTGGCCTGCTCGACCAGCACGCGCGCGTTGAACGGCAAACCCCTGGCCGCCGCGTGTTCCTCCGGCGTGTTGGCGTACGGCACGACGAACATCATGGCGACATACGCGAGGACCGCGAGGCCGCCGGTGAGAATTGCTGCGAGTACGAACAGGAGGCGCACCAGCGTCACATCGACATCCAGGTAAACCGCGATCCCTTTGCACACGCCGCTGATCAGTGCGCCGTCGCTGATCTGGTAGAGACGCTTGCGGGCCGCCGCGCCGCTCTGCCCGGCCACTCCGGCGCTGCCGCCGGCCGCGGCATCCGCCTTCGCTCCCTGACCCGGGGTGGAATCGTCATTCGGCGCACCGCTTCTGCCGCCCGAGTCCACCGGCCCCATCTCGCGGATCACCTGCTCGATCTCCCTGCGCACGATGACGGTCTTGTGCGCAGTGAGGCAGCGCTCGCACTTGTCGGCGATCGCCTGCTCGAGATCGGCGAGGATCTCGGTCTGGTCCGGATTGCCCTCGAGGGCACGCGCGGCCGAGTCCAGATAATTCGCCAGCGCCGCGTGCGCGTCGTCCTCGAGCGGGTAGGCCCGGCCGTTGAGGCTCACGGATATGACCGTTCGCATGGATCAACTCCCCAGTGCATCGATCGTCTGGTTGAGCCGCGCCCAGTAGGCGTCGAACTCGCCCAGCTGCCGCTGACCGGCAGCGGTGAGGCGGTAGTACTTGCGGGGCGGACCGGCCTCGGATTCCCGCCAGTCGTACTCGAGCAATCCTTCCCGCCGCAGGCGGCTCAGCAGCGGGTAGAGCGTCCCTTCCTGCGTCGCGAAGTCCGTCGCCGCCAGCTTCTTCAGGATGTCGGCGGCATAGGCGGTCGTGCCGCTGAGGATGCGCAGCACCAGGAATTCCAGGAATCCCTTGCGCAGGGCGCCGAGCTTCGGATCCTCGTTCATTTCAAGCTACCTTTATTAAAAAAGGTACCAGATATCAGTATGCCCCGCAAGCTGCCGGTGTGGGATCCCGGATGCGCGGCATCGCTATGATAGGTGGGTCATGCCCGATGCCAGACCGTACTCGGAAGCCTGCGAGCGCAACCGCGATCCGATCCGCGAAGTACTGCGAGAGCACTTCGCCGGCCGGCGTCACGCGCTCGAGATCGGCAGCGGCACCGGACAGCACGCCGTGCACTTCGCCACGGCTCTGCCCGGGCTCACCTGGCAGACCTCCGACCTCGAGGCGAACTTGCCGGGGATCCGACTGTGGCTCGAGGAGGCTGGACTCGCCAACCTGCCGCCCCCTCTTGCGCTGGATGTCTTCGGTCGCTGGCCCGAAGCGCGGTTCGACGCGGTGTTCACCGCCAACACCTTGCACATCATGAGCTGGGAGGGAGTGCGCGCCGTGTTCGCCGCGCTACCGGGTATCATGGCAGACGATGGCGTGCTCGCCGTGTACGGACCATTCAATTACGGCGGCGCCTTCACCAGCCCGAGCAACGCCGCCTTCGATGCGTCGCTGAAACAGCGCTCACCGCAGAGCGGCATCCGTGACTTCGAGGCGGTCGAGGCGCTGGCGCAATCGATCGGGCTGCACCTGGTGGAGGATCGCCCCATGCCCGCACACAATCGCACTCTGGTGTGGCGACGGACGCTCGGGCGCTAGTCTGTCTCGATGCCGGTCCTGCCGAACGCGGACGTCAGCGCAGCGCCCACCACAGACCGCCCAACACCACCATGCCGCCGGCAACGTAAGCGCCGAGCGTCACATAGCACCCTGTCACGAGGCCGCGGATCGCCTTCTTGATCTGGTCGCGATCATTGAGGCTTGGAAAGGGCTCCTGTGGCTCGGGCACTCCGAGAAACCGGCACAGCGGACCCCAGCCGTCGGTCACCTTGAACACCAGCAGCCGATCGGGCGGAACCGCCGCCGTCACCTCATCGACGTAGGCGTTGTAGCGCGCCACGGCCTTTGCCCTGTCGCCCATCACGCCCTCGAGCGCCCGGCCCCAGATGAGCTTGCGCGACAGGTCGCCGAATTTCCGGCCGAACGGCGTGAGCCATTTCAGCACCTTGAACTGCCAGAGCGTCTCGGTGAAATAGATCGTGTCGATGGTGCTCTCGTACCAGGCTTGCGGGCCACGCGGATGCAGCGTCAGGAGCACTTTCGCTTGCGGGTACTCGGCGAGCAGCTCGCGCCAGACGCAGCAGCCCGGATTGTCCACCGTGGCCGCGTAACGGGCGAACACCCGGCTCCAGTCGTGGCGCGTTCCAGGCGGGGAATTCGCCACCGCGCGCCAGAACTCCAAATGCCCCTTGTTGGATTTATTGAGGATGACTTCCTCCATGTGGTAGCAGGGGAAGCCGAGCCGGTTGAGCGCCGCGAACGTCGACATTGTGCCGGTCCGGCCGAATCCGGCCCCGATGACTTTCAGTCCCATCGTCCCCCCTTTCATTGAATCGGCGTCGTTGGATTTCGCGCCTCGGTCTCAACCAAGATCGAACAACAGCACCTCGGTATCCGTGTCGGCCTCGAGCGCGAGCGCGGTTTCGTGTTCCGCGGCCGCCCCATCGCCCTCGCGCATCTCCGTGCCGTTGAGCGCAACGATACCGCGTGCGACCTGCAGCCAGACTCCCCGATCCGGCGCGACCGCGTACGTGACCTTCTCGCCGGCGCCGAGGCTGCCGATGAACACGCGCGCATCCTGGTGCACGGTGAGCGAGCCTTGCGCGCCATCGGGTGAGGCCACGAGCCGCAGCGACCCCCGCCGCTCATCGAGAGGAAACTCCCGCTGCTCGTAGCTCGGCGGCAATCCGCTCCGCTCGGGGATGATCCAGATCTGCAGGAAGTGCACCGGCTCGGCCGTCGACGGATTGAACTCGCTGTGTCGTATGCCGGTACCGGCACTCATGCGCTGCACTTCGCCCGGCCTGATCCGCGTGCCGTTGCCGAGGCTGTCCTTGTGCTCGAGCGTCCCCTCGAGAACGATCGAGAGGATGTCCATGTCCCTGTGGCCATGCGTCGGGAAGCCGGCGCCCGGCACGACGCGGTCCTCGTTGATGACGCGCAGGCTCCGGAACCCCATGTGCTGCGGGTCGCGGTACTCGCCGAAGGAGAAGCTGTGACGGCTCTCGAGCCAACCCGTGCGGCTCGTGCCGCGCGCCATCCGGTCGCGAAAGGTGATCATGGGGCGCCTCGTCGCCCCCGCGGCACGCGCGGCAGGCCGGTGTGTTGGGTGCGAAAGGGCCGCTGGGGGACGCCGCGCTGGCGCCCCTGCCCCGCCCCGCCCGTGCCGGCGGGCTGGTAGGCCGGCACCAGGTGCTCGCGGCCGCTGCCGATCAGGTCGGCGCGGCCCATGCGGCGCAGCGCCTCCCGCAGCACCGGCCAGTTGTCGGGATCGTGGTAGCGCAGGAACGCCTTGTGGAGCCGCCGCACCTTCAGGCCCTTGGGCACGCGCACATCGCCCCCCGAGCGGCTGACGCGCTTCAGGGGATTCTTGCCCGAGTGGTACATGGCCGTGGCGCTCGCCATGGGCGAGGGCAGGAAGGCCTGCACCTGATCGGCGCGGAAGCCATTGCGCTTCAGCCACAGGGCGAGCTCGAGCATGTCCTCCTCGCTCGTCCCGGGGTGCGCGGCGATGAAGTACGGGATGAGGTACTGCTCCTTGCCGGCCTCGCGCGAGTAGCGCTCGAAGAGCTCCTTGAAGCGGTAGTAGGCCCCGATCCCCGGCTTCATCATCATCGAGAGCGGTCCGTCCGAGATCGCCTCGGGAGCGATCTTGAGGTAGCCGCCGACGTGGTGCTGCGTCAGCTCCTTCACGTACTCCGGCGATTCGACCGCGAGGTCGTAGCGCACGCCCGAGGCGATGAGCACCTTGCGGATCCCGGGCAGCTCGCGCACCTTGCGATACAGGCGCACGAGCGGCGCGTGGTCGGTGTCGAGGTTGGGGCAGATGGCCGGATACACGCAGGAGGGCCTGCGGCAGGCGCTCTCGATCTCACGGCTGCGGCAGGCGAGCCGATACATGTTGGCCGTGGGACCGCCGAGATCGGAGATCACCCCGGTGAAGCCCGGCACCTGGTCGCGGATGGCCTCCACCTCGCGCAGCACCGACTGCTCCGAGCGGTTCTGGATGACGCGCCCCTCGTGCTCGGTGATCGAGCAGAACGAGCAGCCGCCGAAGCAGCCGCGCTGGATGGCCACCGAGAAGCGGATCATCTTGTAGGCCGGGATGTTGGCCTCGCCGTAGCTCGGGTGCGGACGGCGGCTGTAGGGGCGCTCGTACACCCAGTCCATTTCCGAAGTGGTGAGCGGGATGGGGGGCGGATTGAGCCACACGTCGGTGTCGCCGTGCCTCTGCACGAGCGCGCGCGCGTTGCCCGGGTTGGCCTCGAGGTGCAGGATACGGGACGCGTGCGCATACAACACCGGGTCTGCGGCCACCTGCTCGCAGGACGGCAGGCGAATGACGCTGCGGGAGCGATCCGCGTTCTTCACGCGCCGCGTGAACCGGACCACCTGCTCCGTGCCCGACGCGGGGACCGCGGCTTGCGGCGCCGCCTGAGGCGGAGCCTCCATGGAGTAGGGATCGGGCCGAGGCGCGAGCGGTCCCGGCTCATCGACGGAGGTGGAGTCGATCTCGATCCAGTCGGCCGGCAGCCCCTTGCGCGCGAAGGCGGTGCCGCGCACGTCGGTGATCTCCCGGATGGGCTCACCCGCGGCGAGCCGATGTGCGATCTCGCAGACCTGACGCTCACCGCTGCCGTACACCAGCAGATCGGCCTTGGAATCGAGAAGGACGGAGCGGCGCACCTTCTCCGACCAGTAATCGAAGTGTGCGATGCGGCGCAGTGAAGCCTCGATGCCGCCCACGATGATGGGAACGTCCTTGAAGGCCTCCCGCACGCGTTGCGCGTACACGATCACCGAGCGATCCGGCCGCCTGCCACCGGCGCCATCCGGCGTATACGCGTCATCGCTGCGCAGCCGGCGGTCGGCCGTGTAGCGATTGACCATGGAGTCCATGTTGCCGGCGGTGATGCCGAAGAAGAGGTTCGGTCGTCCCAGGGCCGCGAAGGCATCCGCGCTGTGCCAGTCGGGCTGCGCGATGATGCCCACCCGGAACCCCTGCCCCTCGAGCACGCGCCCGATGATGGCCATGCCGAAACTGGGCAAATCGACGTAGGCATCGCCGCTGACCAGGATGATGTCGCAGCTGTCCCAGCCGAGATCGAGCATCTCGGCCCGGGACATGGGCAGGAACGGGGCGGCGCCGAAGCGCTCCGCCCAGTGTTTGCGGTAGCGGGTGATGTCGCGGGCGGGTTGCACGAAGCGAGGACTCTGCGGTGGCCCGGCGCGGACCGAGACCCGGCCGCCGGCCGAACGGGGTGGATCAGTATATCAGAAAGGGCTGCCGCTCGGCCTGCCAGGACGCCTCGTCGGCGCCGGCGAGCTTATCGAGATCACCGCTCGTGGCCGCAGGGTCATCCACCCAGCGCCGCAGCAGCTCCCCGCCGTTGATGAGGTCGATCGCCAGCCGGTCGCGCTCGTACTCGTACGGGAAATCCCGCCAGAGCGGATAGTCCGGCCGCAACCGCCTGAGCGCCTTGAACGCGAGCGCCAGCAGGCGCCAGGGGCGGAAGGCCTCGTGCTGATAGTAGAGCGGGTCCTCCACATGCACCTGGACACCGGCGCAGAGCAGGCCCGCGTGCTTGTGGAAAGTCGGCTCGAACCAGCACGTCCGCGGGCGGCAGCCGCGCAGCCACTGCGCCGAGAGCAACTGCATGGCGGCGAGCCACTCCTGCGCATCGAGATCCGGCGCGCCGAACAACTCGAGCGGCCGGGTCGTGCCGCGGCCCTCCGAGAGGGTCGTGCCCTCGAGCATCACGGTGCCCGGATAGCAGCGCGTCATCCAGAGGTTGGGCGCGTTGGGGCTGGGGTTCACCCAGGTGCGCGAGCCGAGCGGCCAGCCGTGTCCCGGCGGGGCGTAGGGGTTCCAGCCCTCCATGGAGATGACCTGACAGTCGACATCCAGGTTGAGCGTCGTCACGAACCAGCGCGCGAGCTCCCCGAGCGTCAGCCCGTGACGCATCGGCATCGGACCGGCACCGACGAAGCTCTCCCAACCGGGGAGGAGCCTCAAGCCCTCGACGGGCCGGCCGATGGGATTGGGCCGATCGAGCACCCACACACTCTTGCGATGCCGGGCCGCTTCCTCGAGGACATAGCGCAGGGTCGTCACGAATGTGTAGACCCGGCAGCCCACGTCCTGAAGGTCGACGAGCAGCACATCGAAGCCATCCATCATCGCCGCGGTCGGACGCCGCACCTCGCCATACAGGCTGAACACCGGGATGCCGTGCACCGGATCGGTGAAGTCGGCCGACTCGACCATGTTGTCCTGCTTGTCGCCGCGCAGCCCGTGCTGCGGCCCGAAGGCGCAGGTCAGCTCCAGCGTGCCGAGCGCCGCCAGGGCATCGAGGCTGTGCGTGAGATCGCGGGTGAGGGAGGCCGGGTGGGCGAGCAACCCCACGCGTCGTCCCGCGAGCGGCTTGCGCAGCGACGGTTGGGTGAGGAGGCGATCGATACCGAACTTCATGACACTATGGGCGGTGCGCGGCGGGATTCGAGGAGGTTTCGGGGACGGGCAGCTCGAGCGCAAAGGCCTGCGGATGATGGAAGTCCGGCCGGCCCGGCGCGTGCCGCAGCGCCCAGTATGACAGTCCGCCGGCATCATCCTCCACCACCGCGCACAGGCCCAGATGCAGCCTTCGCCCCGCTGTCCCGGCGAACTGGGGCAGGCGCACCCGCGCTTCGAGCTCGAGCGGGCCGGAGCGAGTCCCCTCGGGCGCAGGCGCTCCCTCACCGTGCACGCGGATCCGGGGCGGCTCGAGCTCGAGCGGCCGCATGCCGTCGCGATACCCCTCGAAACGGTACGCGGCCCATTGCCCGGACGGGGCGAAATTCAGCTCGAGGTACTGCGGTGCATCCTCGATGCGCACGAAGGCCTCGAAGCAGGTGTGCCGCCACAGACCGTCGGTCCGCCCAGCGGCGCTCGCGGTCGGCAGACGGATCCGTCGCGGATCGCAGTCCAGGCGATAGCGAAAATGCAGCGCACCGGGCTCGAGGGCCACCCCGGCCTCGATCCCGTGCACGAACTCACCCGGGGTCCGGGGATGCGGCTGCAGGCGATGACTGTCCACGGGAGGCTATCGTACCGAAGAGACGACACGGCCATACAGTATTTCGCCGCCGCCCTTGCTGGACGAGGGCGGTTGGCCCCTCACGGGCGCGTTCCGGTAAAATCGCAGGCGTTGCGCACGCTGCGCTCCCAACCCTCCCCTTCGAGACTGCCCTTGGTGTAGGAATGACCGACGCCCGACGTGCCCCTCGCCGCGCCAACACCTCCGCACCGGACCCCATCCGGGTGCGGGGCGCGCGCCAGAACAACCTCAAGAACCTCGACATCGACTTCCCGCTCAACGAGCTGATCGTGGTCACCGGGGTCTCCGGCTCCGGGAAGTCCTCGCTGGTGTTCGACACGCTGTACGCAGAGGGACAACGGCGTTATGTCGAGACCTTCTCGCCCTATGCGCGCCAGTTCCTCGATCGCATGGACAAGCCGCAGGTCGATGGCATCGCCGGCATCCCGCCGGCCATCGCCATCGACCAGACCAACCCGGTGCGCACCTCGCGCTCGACCGTGGGCACGATGACCGAACTCAACGATCATCTGAAGCTGCTGTTCGCCCGGGCGGCGTCCCTGCATTGTCAGAACTGCGGCCGGCCGGTGCGCCGCGACACCGCGGCGAGCATTCACGCCGATCTCATGGAGCGCACCGCGGCCACGGGCGATCCGCGGCTCCTGCTCACCTTCCCCGTGGCCGTGCCGCAGAATTTCGAGGAGAGCGAGGTCCGCGCCCTGCTCGAGAAGCAGGGCTACACCCGATTCCTCGAGCCGTCCGCGATCGCAAGCGCCGCGAGCGCGGCGCCCGCCCCAGCCGGCAAACGGGGGCGCGCGGCCCGTGGCAAGACGCGCACCGCGGCGAAGACGACGCTGGAAGTCGTACAGGACCGCTTCCGCGCAGGCCGCACCGAGCGCGGCCGCATCCTCGAATCCCTCGAGGCCGCCCTGCGTGTCGGCCGCGGACGTCTCAACATCCACCTCGTCGATGACAGCGATCCGCCCCAGACACAGGCCATCTGGCGCTACTCGAGCGCCCTGCACTGCGCCGAGTGCGACCTGTCGTACCAGGACCCGACCCCCAGCCTCTTCTCCTTCAACTCGCCGATCGGCGCCTGCGAGACCTGCCGCGGCTTCGGCCGCGTCATCGGCATCGACTACGGGCTGGTCGTGCCCGATGACGGCAAGTCGCTGCGCGGTGGAGCCATCAAACCGTGGCAGACCCGCTCCTACGCCGAGTGCCAGCAGGACATGGAGAAGTTCGCCCGCAAGCGAGGCATCCCGCTCGATACACCCTGGCGCGAGCTCTCCGCGGAGCAGCGCCGCTGGGTGATCGAGGGCGAGGGGGACTGGAGCCGGGGGGTCTGGTACGGCGCCCGGCGCTTCTTCGCCTGGCTCGAGACCCGATCCTACAAAATGCACGTGCGGGTGCTGCTGTCGCGCTACCGGGCCTACACACCGTGCGAGACCTGCGGCGGCGCGCGCCTGAAGATCCAGGGGCTGTTGTGGCGCCTCGGGGGCCGGGAGCACGCCGATGCGGTCCTCAGCGCGGACGAGCGGTTCCGCCCCCGCGGAGTGAGCTGGAGCGAGGACACGCTGCGCACGCTCCCGGGCCTGTCGGTGCACGACCTGATGCTGCTGCCGGTGGCGCGGGCGCGCGAGTTCTTCGAGCATCTGACACTGCCTCGGCCGCTCGATGAGGCGGCCGATCTGCTGCTCGGACAGATCCGCGCCCGCTTCGCCTATCTCGCCGACGTGGGACTCGGCTACCTCACGCTCGACCGGCAGTCGCGCACGCTCTCCGGTGGCGAGGTGCAGCGGATCAATCTCACCACGGCGCTCGGCACTTCGCTCGTCAACACGCTGTTCGTGCTCGATGAGCCCTCCATAGGATTGCACCCGCGCGACATGCAGCGGGTGATCACGGTCATGAAACGGCTGCGCGATGCCGGCAACTCGCTGCTCGTGGTCGAGCACGATCCGCAGATCATGCTCGAAGCCGACCGCATCCTCGACCTCGGGCCGGGGGCGGGCGAACATGGGGGCGAGATCGTCTTCTTCGGCACGCCACGCGAGATTCGCCGCAGCGCCCGCTCGCTCACCGGCGAGTACCTGAGCGGCCGCCGGACCGTGGGGGCGGTCCGGACGGGCCCGGAGGGCCCGCGCACGGCCGCTGCCGCGGCGCCGGCGAGCGAAGTGGTGGCCGAGGCGCGCTCGAACCGCTGGCTGGAGCTGCGGGGCGTCTCCCAACACAACCTGAAGCACGTCGATGTGCGATTCCCCCTGAAGCGCCTGGTATGCGTCACGGGCGTCTCCGGCTCCGGAAAGTCCACCCTCATCGAGGACGTGCTCCATCCGGCCCTGCTGAAGTACCACGGCAAGCCCACCGAGGCGCCGGGAGAGTTTTCCGCGCTGGTCGGCGCGGAGCTCATCGACGATGTGGTCATGGTCGACCAGAGCCCGATCGGCCGCACGACCCGCTCCAACCCCGCGAGCTACGTGGGCGCCTTCGACGCCATCCGCGCACTGTTCGCGATGGAGCCGGCGGCGCTCGAGCGCAAGTACACGGCCGGCACATTCAGCTTCAACTCGGGCAGCGGACGCTGTCCGACCTGCAGCGGCAACGGCTTCGAGCACGTCGAGATGCAGTTTCTCTCGGACGTGTACCTGCGCTGTCCCGATTGCAACGGCCGCCGCTATCGCGATGAAGTGTTGGACATCCGCCGCGAAGGGGCCAACGGCCGGCGCGCGAGCATCGCCGAGGTTCTCGGGATGACCGTGACCGAGGCGATGGAATTCTTCCGCGACTCCCGCGAGGTGTGCGCGCGCCTCGCGCCCCTGGCGGACGTTGGCCTCGATTACGTGACGCTCGGCCAGCCGGTACCGACCCTCTCCGGGGGCGAGGCGCAGCGGCTGAAGCTCGCCGGCCACCTGGCCGAGGCCGGCTCGGTGCTCTCGAGCACCACGCACAAGGGCAAGCTCTTTCTGTTCGATGAGCCCACGACCGGCCTGCACTTCCAGGACGTGGCGCGGCTGCTGATGGCGTTCCGCAAGCTGCTCGCCGCAGGCCACTCGCTGCTGGTCATCGAGCACAACCTCGACGTGATCCGCGCCTGCGACTGGATCATCGACCTCGGCCCCGAGGGCGGTGCGGGGGGTGGGCAGATCGTCTGCACGGGCACGCCCGCGGATGTGCGCCGCCAGAGCGCCTCGCATACCGGCCGCGCGCTCCTCGAGTACGAGCAGACGCTCTCCGGCGAGAGCGCCATGGTGCCCGCGGCAGCACGCTCCGCGGCCACGGCGGTGGCCGAGACCCGGGCGCCGTATGATGCCGATCACGACGCGCACGATGCGATCGTCGTGCACCACGCGCGCGAACATAACCTCAAGAACATCGATGTGCGCATTCCGCGAGACCGCTTCACCGTCATCACCGGCGTGTCGGGCTCGGGGAAATCGACCCTCGCGTTCGACATCCTCTTCAATGAAGGCCAGCGCCGGTATCTCGAGTCGCTGAACGCCTATGCGCGTCAGTTCGTGCAGCCGGCCGCGCGTCCCGATGTGGACGCCATCTTCGGCATCCCGCCGACGGTTGCCATCGAGCAGCGCACCAGCCGCGGCGGGCGCAAGAGCACGGTGGCGACGCTGACCGAGATCTACCACTTTCTGCGGCTGCTCTACGTGAAGCTCGGCGTCCAGTACTGCCCGGACTGCAACGTCGCCATCGAGCCGCAGAGCGCTGGATCCATCGCGGCGCGGCTGCTCAAGGATTACAAGGGCCGGCGCATCACGCTGCTCGCGCCGCTGGTGGTGGCGCGCAAGGGCTACTACACGGACCTCGCGAAGTGGGCGGGCAAGAAAGGCTTCAAGACCCTGCGCGTCGACGGCATTTCGCTCCCGACCGCGCAGTGGCCGCGTCTGTCGCGCTTCAAGGAGCACACGATCGAGCTGCCCGTGGCCGAGATCGAGGTCGGCGCCAGGACCGACCATGAGTTGCACCAGTCGCTCGCCCGCGCGCTCGACTTCGGCAAGGGCCTCGTACACGTGCTCGGGCCCGGCGCCGCGCGGGTCACGGTGTTTTCCACCAAGCGAGCCTGTCCCTCGTGCGGTCACAGCTTCGCGGAGCCCGACCCGCGGCTCTTTTCCTTCAATTCCAAGCACGGCTGGTGCGAAGGCTGCTTCGGCACCGGACTCGCCATGACGGGCTTCGATGCCGAGCAGAGCGGCGAGGAGCACTGGTGGAACGATTGGTACGAGGGCGAGCCGCAGCCGTGCCCGAGGTGTCACGGCAAGCGACTCAACCCCGTGGCGCTCAACGTACGCTTCCGCGAGCGCTCGATAGCGGACCTCACCTCGGAGCCGGTGGAGCACGCGGCGCGGTTCCTGCAGCGTCTCAAGCTCTCCTCGCGCGAGCAGCAGATCGCGCGCGACCTGATGGCGGAGATTCGCGGACGTCTCGCCTTCCTCGAGCGCGTGGGGCTCGGCTACCTGCAGCTCGATCGCTCCGCGCCGACGCTCTCGGGCGGAGAGGCGCAACGCATTCGGCTCGCCGCCCAGCTCGGCTCGAACCTGCAGGGCGTGTGCTACGTGCTCGATGAGCCGACCATCGGCCTGCACCCGCGCGACAACGAAATCCTGCTCGACTCCCTCGCCGAGCTCGCCCGCCATCGCAACACTCTGGTGGTGGTGGAGCACGACGAGGAGACCATCCGCCGCGCCGACCACGTGATCGATCTCGGACCCGGCGCCGGCGTGCTCGGCGGGGAGGTCGTGGGCGCCGGTACGGTGCAGGACCTGATCCATAACCGGCACTCAACCACCGGACGCTTCCTGCGCCATCCGCTGCGCCATCCCGCCGAGCCCCGGCGTCCCGTCAACGGCGGGACGCCTGATCTGAAGCTCGAGGGAATCTCCATGCACAACGTCAAGGCCGACGTGCGCATTCCGCTCGGCCGGCTGGTCGTCATCACGGGGGTATCGGGCTCGGGCAAGTCGACGGTCGCCCGCGACGTGCTCTATACCAACCTCCGCCGCCTGCTCGGGTCCGCCGCCACCGGCTCCGCGGCCCGATCCAACGCCAAGGCGCCGGCCGCGCGCAGGCGTGCGCGCCAAGAGGCGCTGGCAGGCTGCCGCGCCATGCAGGGCCTCGATCACCTCACCCGGGTCCTGGAGGTGGATCAGACTCCGATCGGCAAGACCCCGCGCTCCTGTCCGGCGACCTATATCGGGTTCTGGGACGACATCCGGCGCATCTTCGCCGCCACCAGCGAGGCCCGCCTGCGCGGCTACACCGCCAGCCGTTTCTCATTCAACACCGCGGGCGGCCGCTGCGAGGGCTGCGAGGGCCAGGGCGTGCGCACCATCGAGATGAGCTTTCTGCCGGATGTGAAGGTGCTGTGCGATGTCTGCGGCGGCAGACGGTTCAACTCGGAGACGCTGTCGGTGCTGTGGCGGGACAAGAGCATCGGCGATGTCCTGGCGATGAATGTGAACGAGGCGGTGGAGTTCTTCCAGGCGCACGCGCGCATCCACCATGCGCTGAAGCTGCTGCAGGATGTGGGGCTGGGCTATCTCACCCTCGGCCAGCCGAGCCCGACGCTCTCGGGCGGCGAGGCGCAGCGCATCAAGCTGGTGACGGAGCTCGCCAAGGTCTCGAGCGATGCGCCGCGCCCCGCGCGCGGCGGCGCGCGGCAGATCCCGAGACACACCCTGTATGTGCTCGATGAGCCCACGGTGGGCCTGCACATGGCCGATGTCGAGAAGCTGATTCACGTGCTGCACAGGTTGGTCGACGCCGGCAACACGGCGGTCGTGGTCGAGCACAACCTCGATGTGATGGCCGAGGCCGACTGGATCGTCGACATGGGCCCGGAGGCGGGCGAGCGCGGCGGCCGGGTCGTGGCGCAGGGCGCCCCCGCGCAGGTGGCGCGCCGCGCCCGGCAGTCCCATACCGGGCGGGTGCTGCGGGATTTCCTCGAGCAGCGGCGCGAGGAGTAAAGTACCGGCCCATCGGCCACGACGGCCGCGCGGAGGCCCCCTGGCATGTCACACGAGCTGGTCTGTTGGAAGTGCGGCGCCTCCCTCGCGGCGCTGACGCTGCCGCTGCGGCGCCTGGAGGAATGCCAGAAATGCCGGGCGGAGCTGCACGTCTGCCGGATGTGTGTCGACTACGACACCCAGGTGGCCAAGCACTGCCGCGAGCCGACGGCCGAGGAGGTGCGCGATAAGGAGCACGCCAACTTCTGCGATTTCTTCAAGCCCCGGCCGGCCGCCTACATCGCCCCCAACACCGCGGAGGTCGCCCGGGCCCGCGCGGAGCTCGAGAAGCTGTTCGGGCGCTGACTCGCCGGCAGCGGCCCAGGAGGGCCGCTAAGACTTGCGCACCCGCTCGCCCAACCGCTCGAGCAGCCGCGTGAAGGGCGCGCTCTTCTCGGCCTTGCGTGCGGGGCCGGTGCCCGTGCCGCCCTGCTTGCTCTCATCGATGGTGAGCTGGTGCGCGCCCAGGATCTCCAGAGTCTCCTCCAGAGTCTGCGGCGCGCGGCGCTCGCGCGCGTTGATCTTGCCACCGGCGCGTGAGGCGGCAACCGGGCGCAGCTGTCGCACCGCGGCGCTCGGCGGCTTTGCGGCGGCCGGCGTCGCTGCCGTCGCGCTCGTGCCGCTCGCGACGGGGTGATCCGGATCGAAGAGCTTGAATTCTCCCGAATCGAGCGCGCTGCGTCTCTCGGGCGCCTTCGGCGCGGAGCGCACCGGGACGCTGGCGTTCTCGCCGCTCACCCGCTTGCGCTCCTCGGCGCTCACCGGGACCACCGCCACGGAGGCGAACTCCGATCGCACGTAGCCGGCGACCTGCTTGGCCGAGATGGGGTCATTGAAGAACCCGAGACGCAGCCCATACCACTTGCGCCCTTGGCGGCTGCCCTCGATGCAATAGAGCGAATAGGCGCTGAAGATCGCGAGCGGCGGCACTTTGTCGAGCAGGATGGGCTGCACCGACCAGTGCAGCTGCACGGCGAAGGCCGCCGGCTTGGCGCCCTCCTGCGTCCGGCCCTCGAGCACCTGCAGCGCCTGCGGGTCGCTCAGCGTCGCGGTGCCGGGCTTGAGCACCGGGGCAGGCATCGCGCGGGTAATCCCGGCCGGCGCCTGTCCCCGGGCGGGCTCATCGAGTGCCGCCAGCACCTCCTTGATGTTGGAATCCGTCAGCGGTGCCCCGGAGGGCGCCGGCGCGGTGGCGTGCGATGCGCGCCGGGCGGCGGCCGAACCGCTTCGCGGCTTGGCTGGCGGCGTCAGTTTCACCACTTCGGCGAGCTGCGGCTGCGAGACTTCGAGCTCGAGCTCCTGGGTCACGGGCGCCTGTGCGGCGGAGACGGCATCTTTGCGGTCCACCCCCTCGGGAAGGCTCGCGTGCGTTTCCTCGGGCGGATGCAGGGTGGGTACTCGAGCCGCCACGTCGGCGGGAATGCCCGCCGACGGCTCCTCCGGCTGCTGCGCAGGCGCGCTCAGCGCGTGGGGTCCGGTGGCGTGCGCGGCCTGAGCCGCGGCGGCAGCGGCCGCGCGAGCCCGCAGCTTCTTGCCGGGCGCCTCACCGGCCCAGGCCCCCGGATAGATCTCACGCACCAGGCCGAGCCAGCCCTCCGCCTCGGTGAGCGTATCGAAGTAACCCATGTGCAGCCGGAAGCGCTCGCGTCCCTCCTCGAAGCGGCGGCTGACGAAGAAGTTGAAGCGCTGCAATTCCGGCAAATCCGCCTTCGGCAAGGCCATCGGCGTGCTGGAAGAGCACAGATTGATGACGAAGGGGCCCGCCTGGGGGGCGGCTGCCTCCCGGGACTCGGCGTCGGTCTCGGAGACTGACGCCAGATTTTCCGCTGGGGTCATGTGGGTACGGACTCTCGCTCGTTGGACCCCGGCCTGCGGCGACTCACGGACGGGAGGGGGAGCGAGCGATCGCACCGGCGTGCGATCGTGGCGGCCCCGCCGTCATGGGAATCGTCCCGAAGACCGGTGGCTTTGCGTCCCCGCCTTTCGACGGGTTTGCCTTTGTCACTGACGCAAAGTGTCAGCGTAGTGCCCAAGAGAGTCAAGGCCTGAAATGCGGCGCAACTCTCAGCTGCGCGGACTACGTACGTGCGCGGAGCCTGCGCGCCGCCCTTATGTTTCAAGGGCGGCGCGATATGTCATGCGCCGCGGCGCAGCCGCCGCTTATGTCAACTCACCGAGGATGCCGGGCAGATCGAGGCCGTGCTGGCGCGCGCATTCGATCGCTTCCGGATAGCCCGCATCGGCGTGACGCATGACCCCGCTCGCCGGGTCGTTCCACAGCACGCGCGCAATCCGCTTCGCCGCCTCCGGCGTGCCATCGCACACGATGACCAGGCCCGCGTGTTGGGAAAAGCCCATGCCGACACCGCCGCCATGGTGCAGCGACACCCAGGTCGCGCCCGATGCGGTGTTGAGCAGCGCGTTGAGCAGCGGCCAGTCGGACACGGCATCCGAGCCGTCGCGCATCGCTTCGGTTTCGCGATTGGGCGAGGCCACGGAGCCCGAGTCGAGGTGATCGCGCCCGATCACCACCGGCGCCTTGAGCTCCCCGCGCGCCACCATCTCGTTGAAAGCGAGTCCGAGGCGGTGCCGCTCGCCGAGACCTACCCAGCAGATGCGCGCCGGCAGTCCCTGGAAGTGGATCTTCTCGCGCGCCATGTCGAGCCAATGATGCAGCTGCCGGTCGTGGGGCAGCAGCTCCTTCACCTTGGCGTCGGTCTTGTAGATGTCCTCGGGGTCCCCCGAGAGCGCCGCCCAGCGGAACGGCCCCACACCGCGGCAGAAGAGCGGCCGGATGTAGGCGGGCACGAAGCCGGGGAAGTCGAAGGCGTTCTTCACGCCCTCCTCGAGGGCCATCTGCCGGATGTTGTTGCCGTAGTCCACGGTGGGCACCCCGGCCTCGTGGAAATCCAACATGGTGCGCACGTGCGCGGCCATCGAGGCGCGCGCCGCCTGCGCCACGGCCTTCGGATCGCGCTCGCGCATCTGCACCCAGCGCTCGACGCTCCAGCCGATCGGCAGGTAGCCATTCACCGGGTCGTGGGCCGAGGTCTGATCGGTGAGCAGACTCGGGCGCACGCCACGCTCGAAGATCCGCGGCAGGACTTCCGCGGCGTTGCCGAGCAGTCCCACCGACACGGGTCTGCCGCCCTCGCAGGCGCGCTGCACGATCGCCAGCGCCTCATCCAGGCTCTCGGTGGCGTGATCGAGGTAGCCCGAGCGCAGCCGCATGTCGATGCGCGAGCGCTGGCACTCGATGGCGAGGCAGGAGGCGCCCGCCATCACCGCCGCGAGCGGCTGCGCGCCGCCCATGCCGCCGAGGCCCGCCGTGAGCAGCCAGCGCCCGGTGAGCGAGCCGCCGTAGTGGCGCCGGCCCATCTCGGCGAAGGTCTCGTAGGTGCCCTGCACGATGCCCTGGCTGCCGATGTAGATCCACGAGCCCGCGGTCATCTGGCCGAACATCATGAGCCCCTTGCGGTCGAGCTCGTTGAAGTGCTCCCAGGTGGCCCAGCGCGGCACCAGGTTGGAGTTGGCGATGAGCACGCGCGGCGCATCCGCGTGGGTGGTGAAGACCCCGACCGGCTTGCCCGACTGGATGAGCAGTGTCTGATCCGCTTCGAGCCGCCGGAGGGTGGATACGATGATGTCGTAGCTCTCCCAGTCGCGCGCGGCGCGCCCGATGCCGCCGTACACCACGAGCTCCGAGGGCCGCTCGCCGACGTCCGGATCCAGATTGTTCATCAGCATGCGCAGCGGCGCCTCCGTCAGCCAGCTCTTGGCGGTGCGCTGCGTCCCGGTGGGCGCTCGGATGACCCGCGTCGTGTCGACTCGGGTCCGGGTGGCGTGAGACGAGGTCATGGGTGCGCTCCTTGAGAATTCGCGAAATCGATGCAGTGCCGCAGCGCCCGCTCGAGCAGCGCGCGCAGGGGGGCGGCGCGGCCTGGGTCGTAGGGCGCAGGCCAATTGCCGCCGTCGGGCAGGGCCGGCTCGTCGAGATATCCGCGGCAGGCGAGCTCCATCTGCACGGTGTGTACGCCGTGCTCCGGATCCGCGTAGTGCCGCGTCGTCCAGCCGCCGACGAACCGGCCGTCGGTGACGCTGCTGAAGCGCGGATCCGCGCACGCGGCCTCGATACCCCGCCTGAGGGCGGGGTCACAGCTCGCGCCGTGGTAGGTGCCGATGTTGAAATGGGGCAGCTCGCCTTCGAACAGCCGCGGCACGCGCGACCGGATCGAGTGCGCGTCGTACAGCACCACGCACCGATGCCTCGCCTTGAGGCGCCGCAGCTCCTCGCCGAGCGCCGCGTGATACGGGCCGAACCAGCGCTCACGCCGGACGGCGATGGCGGCGGCATCCGGCTCCAGCCCGGCGCGATAGAGCGGCTCGCCATCGAATGTGGTGAGCGGGCACAGGCCGGTCGTCGCCTGCCCCGGGTAGAGCGAGGCGCCCGAGGGGTCGCGATTGACGTCGATCACGGTGCGCGAGATGCCCGTGCGCACCGTCGTCGCGCCGAGCTCGCGGGCCATGTCATACAGCCGGTGCACCCACCAATCCGCATCCTTCCGGGCCAGCCACGGCGACACGAGACGCGGCTCGATGTCCGCCGGCAGCTCGGTGCCCGTGTGCGGGAAGCTGACGATCAGCGGGGCCTCACCCCGATGGATCTCGAGCCAGCCGGTCATGCGGTCTCCAGCGCCGGCAGCGGCACTGCGCGCACCGCCTCGATCAGCGCCCGGCTGCGCACGAGATCACTCGCCGCCTGGAGATCGCTGTGCAGGTAGCGGTCATCGGCGAGCGGTGCGATGCGCGCGCGCACCACTTTGCGCGCCGCCTCGAGCGGTGCGCTCGAGCGCAGGCCGCCGTAGAAGTCGCAGCCCTGGGCGGCGGTAATGAGCTCGATACCGACGACAGCCGCGGCGTTGGCCGCCATGCGGTGCAGCCGACGCGCGCCATGCGCCGCCATCGACACATGATCCTCCTGGTTCGCGGAAGTCGGGATGGAGTCGACGCTCGCCGGATGGGCGCACTGCTTGTTCTCGGAGACGAGCGCGGCGGCGGTGACCTGCGGCATCATCAGTCCGGAGTTGAGCCCGGGATGGGGCGTGAGGAAGGCCGGCAGGCCCGACAGCGCCGGATCGACCAGCATGGCGATGCGCCGCTCCGAGAGCGAGCCCACCTCGCACAACGCGATCGCCATGGCATCGGCGGCGAAGGCGACGGGCTCGGCATGGAAGTTGCCCCCGGAGAGCGCCTCGTCGGTATCCGCGAAGATCAGCGGGTTGTCGGACACCCCATTGGCCTCGCAGTCGAGCGTGCGCGCCGCGTAGCGCAACAGGTCGAGCGCCGCCCCCATGACCTGCGGCTGGCAGCGCAGGCAGTACGGATCCTGCACGCGTGGATCCCCGACCCGGTGGGAGGCCCGGATCGCCGAGCCGGCCATCAGCGCGCGCAGGGCCTGCGCGGTCTCGATCTGTCCGCGGTGTCCACGCAGGACGTGGATGCGCGGATCGAACGGCGTGTCCGAGCCCTTGGCCGCCTCCGTCGACAGCGCGCCGGTCACCAGCGCCGACTGGAACACCGTATCGATCTCGAACAGTGCGGCCAGCGCGTTCGCGGTGGAGAACTGCGTGCCGTTCAGCAACGCCAGGCCCTCTTTGGGCGCGAGCGTGAGGGGCGCAAGTCCCGCCGCCCCGAGCGCCTCGAGCGCCGGGCGGCGCTCCCCCGTGGGGAGTGCGATCTCACCGACGCCGATCAGCGCTCCCGCGAGGTGCGCGAGCGGCGCCAGATCGCCGGAGGCGCCCACCGAGCCCTGCGAGGGCACGACGGGTGTCAGGTTGCGATCGAGCAAAGCGCACATCAGCCTCACCGTCCCGGGCCTGACCCCCGAGGCGCCCTGCGCCACGTTGGCGATCTTGAGCGCGAGCATCAGGCGGGTCACCGCGGCGGGCATGGGCTCGCCCACGCCCACGCAGTGCGACAGCACGATGTTGCTCTGCAGCTTCGCGAGATCCGCCGTGTCTATGCGCACGCTCGCGAGTTTCCCGAAACCGGTGTTGATGCCGTATACCGGCTCGCCGTGCGCCAGAATGCGCGCGACCGCCTCGGCGCCACGCGCGATGGGCGCGAAGCACGACTCATCCAGGGAAACGCCGGCGCCACGGTAGACGGCCGCCCACTCGCCCAATGTCACTTTTCCAGGTCGCAGAACGACGGTGCTCAATCACCCCTCCAGACACGGTTGTACAAGGGATTGCGGCCGATCCAGTAGACGAGCTCCGCCGGCCGCTCCACATTCCAGATGGCGAAGTCCGCACGCTTGCCCGGCTCGAGGGTGCCGATGTCGCGCTGACGGCCGAGCGCGTGTGCCGCCTCGCGGGTGACGCCCGCGAGGCACTCCTCGATGGTGAGTCCGAACTGTACCGCCGCCAGATTCAGGGCCATGAGCACGGACAACAGCGGGGAAGTGCCCGGATTGCAGTCGGTGGCCACCGCCATACGCACACCCGCATGGCGCAGGGCCTCGACGGGCGGCAAGCGGCGCTCCCTCAGGCTGTAGAACGCCCCGGGGAGCAGCACCGCGACGGTGCCCGCGCGCGCCAGCGCCGCCACCCCTTGCGCGTCCGTCCACTCGAGGTGATCGGCGGAGAGCGCCCGGAACTCGGCCGCCAGAGCCGCGCCACCCGAGTCGGAGAGCTGATCGGCATGGAGCTTCACCGGCAGTCCCGCCGCGCGGGCCGCCTCGAACACGCGACGGATCTCCGCGGGAGTGAACGCGATGCCTTCGCAGAACCCGTCGACCGCCTCGGCCAGTCCCTCACGCGCGGCCTGCGGAATCAGCTCGCGCACGATCAGGTCGAGATACTCCGCCCGATCGCGATCCGGCGGAACGGTGTGGGCCGCGAGCAGCGTCGTCGCCACATCGACGGGGTGACGACGGCTCAGCATGCGGGCGACCCGCAACATGCGCAGCTCCGTGTCGAGGTCGAGGCCATAACCCGACTTGATCTCGACGGTGGTCACTCCTTCGGCGAGCAGACAGCGCAGCCGCCCGAGCGCCGAGGCCGCGAGCTCCTCGTCGTTTGCCGCTCGCGTGGCGCGCACGGTAGAGAGGATGCCTCCACCGGCCTTGGCGATGCTCTGGTAGTCCGCGCCGGCGAGGCGCATCTCGAACTCTCCGCTGCGATCGCCCCCGAACACGAGATGGGTGTGACAGTCGATCAGGCCCGGGGTGAGCAGTCGTCCCTCGAGGTCGAGGACTTCTCTCGCGCCGGCTCCCGAAGGCAGATCCGTTTCGGCGCCGACGAAGACGATACGGCCTTGCGCGACGCCGATGGCGCCGCGCTCGATCAGGCCGACACCTGGATGTTGCGGCGCCAGGGTCGCCAACCTCGCGTTGCGCCAGAGACGATCGAATTGCACGGAGTCCGGGCCTTCTATTTTGTCTAGGCAAATCATAATATGCCTAGACATATCAGGGAACCCCTCCCGGAGAATCCCGAAGGCGCGCGCCATGAACCGGACATTCTTCTTCGATTCCGCCTGGCTCCCGGGCGGCTGGCGGCGCAACGTGCGCATCGAGGTGCGCTCCGGGGTCATTCTGGGGGTGAGCGCCGAGGCCGCACCGGCACCCGCGGACGAGCGCTTCGCCCTGGCCATCCCGGGCCTGCCCAATGTCCACAGCCACGCCTTCCAGCGCGCCATGGCCGGTCTCGCCGAGCGGCTCGGCCCCGGGAACGATGATTTCTGGTCCTGGCGCGAGGTGATGTATCGCTTCCTCGCGGGGATGGAGCCGGATGATGTGGAAGCCATCGCCGCGTACGCCTACGCCGACATGCTCGAGGCAGGGTTCACCAGCGTCGGGGAATTCCACTACCTGCACCGCAGCCCCGGGGGGACACCGTACGAGAACCCGGCGGAGCTGGCCTTGCGCCATGCCGAGGCGGCCGACCTGACCGGCATCGGCCTCACCCTGCTGCCGGTGTTCTACGAGTCCAGCCGGTTCGGCGGCGCCCCGCCCACGCCGGGCCAGCGCCGCTTCATCACCGATCTCGACACGTTTGCGGCGATCGTCGAGCGCGTGCGCACCCGGCTGGGACGGACCGCGCACCGCGCCGTCGGCATCGCCCCCCACTCGCTGCGGGCCGTGACGGGCGATCGGTTGCAGGCCCTGCTTCGCCAGTACCCCGAGGGCCCCTTGCACATCCATGCGGCGGAACAGGTGAAGGAGGTCGAGGAGTGCCTTGCCTTCTGCGGCCAGCGACCGGTCGAGTGGCTGCTGCGCCAGGCCGGGGTCACGGCGCGCTGGTGCCTGGTGCATGCCACCCACCTCACGCCCGAGGAAACGACGCAGCTGGCCGCGAGCGGCGCGGTCGCCGGACTCTGCCCGGTGACGGAGGCGAATCTCGGCGATGGGATTTTCCCGGCCGCAGCCTACCGGGACGCCCGGGGACATTGGGCGGTCGGCACGGATTCGCACATCCTGCTCGATGCCGCCGGCGAGTTGCGCCAGTTGGAATACAGCCAGCGGCTGCTGCACCGCTCGCGCAATGTCCTGGCGGATCTGGCACGGCCCTCCACCGGCGAGAGCCTGTACCAGAGCGCCCTCTCGGGCGGCGCGCAGGCGCTCGCACTGCCGGTGGGCGCCCTTGCGGCGGGACATCGGGCCGACTTTCTGATCCTGGACGCCGACCACCCGGACCTCGCCGGACGCGGCGAGGACGCTGTCATCGACACGTGGGTGTTCACCGCGGGCCGCTCTCTGATCCGCGATGTCATCGCGGCTGGACGAACCGTCGTTGAAAACCGGCGCCACATCGACCGCGACCGCATCGACAAGGCCTACCGCCGCACCCTGACCCGGCTGTTGCAGAGCATCTGACATGACTGCGCTCGAGCCGCTCAAACCCTCCGACGCCGGCGCGCTGCCGCGATATCGCGAAATCTACGACGCCCTGCGGCAGAAGATCGTGTCCGGCGTCTGGCCGGCGGGGCACAAGCTCCCGTCCGAGCACGAGCTGGCGAGAACCTTTGGCTGCGCCCGGATGACCATCAGCAAAGCCCTCGGCGCGCTCGCCGAGCAGCGGCTGATCACCCGTCGCCGGCGCGCCGGCACGACGGTGAGCGCACCGCGGCCCCAGGAATCGGTGCTGGAGATTCACGACATCGAGGCGGAGCTCGTGGCCGCCGGCTCGACCTACGACTACGAATGTCTCGACCGGCGGGTCAGGCCCGCGACCGCCGACGATGCGGGCGCACTCGGCGTCACGGCGGGCACACCCGTGCTCTCGCTCATCGGCCTCCACCGGGCCGACGGCCGGCCGCATGCGCTGGAGGAGCGACTCATCAACCTGCGGGCCGTGCCCGAGGCGAGACGCGAACGATTTTCCCGGACCTCACCGGGCCGGTGGCTGCTGCAGCGCATCCCGTGGACGGACGCCGAGCATCAGATCTGCGCGCTCAACGCCGACGCGAGCATTGCCCGCCGGCTCGAGATCCCGCGGCACAGGGCCTGCCTGTGCATCGAGCGCAACACCTGGCTCGATGAGCAGCGCATCACGCACGTGCGCCTGATCTACCCCTGCGACCAGCATCGCCTCGTCGCCCGGTTCCGGCGCCAGCGGGCGTAGGATCCGCTCCGAGTCCGCTATTTCAGGTGCCACGGGATGCCTGAGATGTCCTGATACAGGCGAGGCCAACCGGTGGCCAGCACCTCGACGGCGACCAGGATGATCATGATCTTCAAGGTGGATATCTCGGACCGGACGGACTCGCGAAGGTCGCGCAGATGGACCTCGACTGTGCTGATGCGCTCGCGGACGTTCGCAACATCCGATTCTATCCGAGCGACTCTCGACTCGAGCCGGCTGTCGCTGTGGTCGACCACGAACCTCTCCTGGAGTTGTGCTGCCATATTCCCGATATCCCATCCAAGCCCCCGTTGTGTAGAACGGCGTCACTGGGATTGCAGGCATCTCGATCCCGCACATCAGTCTATGCAACTCGGGCGGATTGCCCAGGATGCGTGGAAAATTGCCGCTGGCACAAAGGCGCATCACGACGCATATCTGGCGCCGTGCATGTTTAGACGTCAGATTCGACCGTCTGCCTCAGCGAGCAAAGAGACGTGCGTCTTTTCGACGACGTCGTATCCGAACGGCTGCGCGGCGTCCGTCAGCCATTCCCAGATCCAGCCCGCGTACGTCCTGAGCACATACAGCTCGTATCTTTGGGACCCGGTCCGGTGGAGCAGAACCGGGGTGTCCTCCAGGCCGGTGAGCGCGTACCCATCGCACCGAAACACCTCGGGGTGCAGATCCATCGCGATGCCCGTGGACAAGACCTCTCGCGCGGGCGTTCCTTCGAGGAACAGCCGTGTCCGGCCATGAGACAGTGGGGTGAGGGATCCCATCGCGGACGGTACGGCCTCCCGCAGGGCGTCCATCCACGAGCCCTGCGCGCCTGCAGGCCGGACCTGCTCCGGTCCGACCTTGCACAGTCGAGTGTCTTCGGCGAAGAGCGGCACGGGGCTCGAGCTCGACTCCAGGCCGGCGTGCTCCGTCGATGCAGACCGCGCATCCTCCGGGCCGACGAGTAAGAATTGCTCGGGACCTGTCTTGAACGCACACACGCCATTGGCCCGGCGGGGCGCGTCCATGCGCTTCGGCAAGTCGACTCCCAACGCGGACCGCACGGCGCGCTCGAGCGCCGCGACGGTACCCACGAAGGCCCCCGCCTGCAGCAGCGCGAAGCCGCGCACTTCGCCGATGACCAGCGGTCGCGCCTCGCGCCTGCCGGTCGGCGGGCCCGAGGACTCCAAGGCGGAGCGGCGCTCAAGCATGCAGACGCTCCCCTTTCGGGTCCAGGAAGACCGGCGAGGTGATCCGCGCCCTCACCCGCTCGCCGTAGAGCGGAAAGGCGCAGACGATCTCCTCGCCGACGTGGCGCAGGCCCCCGGCGTAGAAACCGAGGGCGATGAATTTTCCGAGCGTCGGCGACCAGGTGACGGAGGTGACATACCCCCTGCCATGACCTTTCAGCTCATCCGAGGCGGCGAAGAGAATCGCGCCCCCGCGCAGCCGCTGTCCGGGCTCCAGGCACTCCAGCCCGACCAGCGACGGGCGCTCGGGCGAATCCAACAGCGGCCGCGCCGCGAGCTCACGGCCGATGAAGGGCTTCTCGGGACGCGCCATGCGCCCGAGACCGAGGTCATTCAAAGTCAGGCGCGGATCGACCTCCGCTCCGGCAACATGCCCCTTCTCGATGCGCAGTGACGCCAGCGCTTCGAGTCCGTACGGCCGGATGCCGAAGGGCTCGCCGCTCGAGAGCAGATGCTCCCAGAACGCCGTACCGTAGTCGGCGGGAACGTACAGCTCGTACGCCAGCTCGCCGGAGAAGCTCAGGCGGATGAGCCGCACGGGCATGCGATCCCACTCGATCTCGAGGCACCCCATGTGCGGCAGGGCCTCATTCGACACATCCCATCCGGGCAGAGCCCGCTCCAGGACCGCCCGCGCCTTCGGTCCGGCCACGGCGATCCCCGCCCACTCATCCGTCACGGACGACACGTGCACCCGCAGCTCGGGCCACGCGGTCTGCACGAGGAACTCGAGCCAGGACATGACCTCCGCGGCACCAGCGGTGGTGGTCGTCATGAAATAGCGCGTCTCGGCCAGGCGCGTCGTGGTGCCGTCATCGAGAATGGTGCCGGCATCGTTCAACATGACGCCATAGCGCGCCTTGCCCACGGGCAGCCGTGCAAAGCCGTTCACGTAGAGGCGGTCGAGAAACTCTGCCGCATCGGGACCCTGGACATCGATCTTGCCCAGCGTCGAGACATCCGAAAGGCCGACCGCCTCGCGAACCCGCCGCATCTCCTCCAGGTAGGCACGCTCCACCGTCTCGCCCGCCCAGCGGTAATACCACGGCCGCAGCCAGGGCCCCGCCTCGATCATCTGCGCCCCATGCCCGAGGTGCCATGCATGCAACGGCGAGCGCCTGACGGGACGGAAATGCTGCCCGACGTGTCTGCCGGCCAACGCGCCCAGCCGCGCAGGCACGAAGGGCGGTCGAAACGTCGTGGTGCCGGCCTCGGGCAGCTCGATGCCCCGCAGGCCCGCCATGATCGCGAGCGCGTTGATGTTGCTCGTCTTGCCCTGATCGGTGCCCATGCCGAGCGTCGTGAAGCGCTTCAAGTGCTCCACCGACTCATAACCTTCCTGGTGCGCGATTGCGAGGTCCCGGACCGTCACGTCGTTCTGAAAGTCGACGAAGGCCTTGCCGGCTCGCGCGCCGCCCAGTGCCCAGACGGGCTCGATACGGTGATTCGCCGTGTCCCACGGCGCCACGCCCTCCGGCTCCGCCGGCGGGTCCGCCGATACGCGCTCGAAGCCACATTCCGCCGCCGCCCGCAGTCCCGCCCGCCACCCGGTCTGCACCGCTTCGCCGAGAGAGAACCGCCCGGTGAGCGCGCCGGCGCCAAAGTGCCCCGGCGCGTAGCCCCCCGGAACGAAGGCGGCGCTGTCTGCCTGGTAGCGGGGCCTGATGCCGCCATGGGAACTCAAGTGAACCATGGGCGACCAGCCCCCCGACACGCACAACAGGTCGCATGGCGCCGAGCGGCTGCGTGCGCCGTCAATGGGCGTCAGCGTCACGCCTCGCACCCGTGTGCGACCGAGCACACCGGTCACCGCCGTTGCCGCATGCACCTCGACCCCCAGTGACGCTGCCTTCGCGGTGAGTGCCGGATGGAGGGCACGGCGCACATCGACCACCGTCACCCGATCGATCTGCGGCGCCAGGTCGAAGGCCGCCGCATAAGCGCTGTCGTTGTTGGTGAGGACGACGGCGTGCCGACCGCAGGCCACCGCGTAGCGGTTGAGATAGGTCCGTACGGCGGAAGCCATCATGACCCCGGGGCGGTCATTGTCCGGGAAGACCAGCGGCCGCTCGGTGGCGCCCGTACTGTGAATCACCGCCTTCGCCCGCACGCTGGTGAGGATCTGCAGCGCCTCGCCGTTCCCGGGGTCCGGCGCGCAATGATCGCGCCGCGTGAGGAGGATGGCGGTGTTGCCGTCGTAGACGCCCAGGGCCGTGGTATGCCTCAGGATCCGCACTTCGGGGAGCGACTGCAGCTCGGCCTCCAGCCGTGCGCGCCATGGCTCGGTCTGCCCGGTCACCGGGTCGCTGAGCAGGGTGCCGCCGAGCAGACCATCCTGCTCGATGAGCAGCACACGCGCTCCCGATCTGCCGGCGGCCAGCGCGGCGCTGAGCCCGGCCGGACCGGCGCCAATGACGAGCACATCGGTAAAGAGGTAGTGCGTGTCGTAGCGATCCGGGTCCGGGTCATGACGCGCCGCGCCAAGGCCGGCGGCCCGGCGGATGAAGCGCTCGTAGAACATCCAGGCCCGCCGAGTCGGCCCCATGAACGTCTTGTAGTAAAAGCCCGCCTGCAGCACGGGGGCGATCCAGGAGTTGACCGCGCCCCAGTCGAAGCGCACCGACGGCCACGCATTCTGGGATGCGGCCCTCAGACCGTCCGTCAGCTGCACCACGGTGCCCTGGGCGTTAGGCTCGGCGCGACCGCCCTCGCCCAGGGTGAACAGCCCATTCGGCTCGTCCACGCCCGCCGTGACGAAACCGCGCGGCCGGTGGTATTTGAAGCTCCGGCCCACCACCGACACGCCCGCCGCGAGCAGCGCCGAGGCCAGCGTGTCACCCCGGTAGCCGGTCAACCGGCGACCATCCAGGGAAAACACCCGGGGCTCGTTCCGATCGATGCGCCCGCCAGCGCGCACCCTGTGCGATCCGGCGCTCATCGCTCGCCCGGGCCTTGGGGCTCCAGCCCGCGCGCATCCCTCGCCAATGCCACATCGGCCACGATGTTGGTCGCCGTGTCACGCACGGCGATGAGCCACTGCCGGCACCCCTGGACATGCTGCCAGAATTCCCGGTGCGGACCCTTGGCGTTCTCGAAGAGAAACAGATGGTCGTGCCAGGCCTCGATGCCGCCTGCGCCGTGCACCGGGCGGTGCTTGCCCGCATCGCCGCCATAGCGAAACTCGGTGTAGGGACGCTCGCCGCACAGAGGGCAGTGAATGCGCAGCATGCTTCAGTGCCTGTAGGTCCAGTGGCCGTGCCCATATTCATCGAGGCTCGCGCCCCCCTGCGCGAAGCGCTCGAGCCCGTAGCAGCGCACGAGTGGATGCTCCTCATCGCGCGCGATCGTATCGGCGAGGCACCAGCCGACCGCGGGCGTCGCCTTGAATCCCTGGTAGCACCAGCCACCGTTGAAATACAGGTTCCGCACCGGCGTGCGGCAGATGAACGGTCCGCCGTCGGGCGTCATGTCCTGGATGCCCGCCCAATGCCGCAGGAGTTTCAGCCGCGACATGCCGGGGATCAGGGCGAGGGCGCACTGGGCCACGCCCTGTGCCTTCGGGAACTGGCCGCGCTGGGTGAAGCTGTTGAAGCCGTCGATATGGCCGCCAAACACGAGGCCGCCCTTGTCCGACTGCGAGAGATAGAACAACTCCGCGCCGAAGGAGATCACATGGTCGACGAAGGGCTTGATCGGCTCGGTCACGAAGGCCTGCAGCAGGTGACTTTCGATCGGGAGCCGCAGTCCCGCGAGCGCCGCGAGCTGGGAGGAGTGCCCGGCGACCGCGAGGGCCACCCGGTCCGCGAGGATCCTGCCGCGGCTCGTCTGCACCCCGTGCACGCCGCCCGCATCGAGCAGGAAGCCGCTGACCTCACACCCCTCGAGGATGTCGACCCCCAGGGAATCGGCGGCGCGCGCATACCCCCATGCCACGGCATCGTGGCGGACGGTCCCGGCACGCCGCTGCAAGAGGCCGCCCGCGATGGGAAAACGCGCCGCCGGCGAGTAATCCAGATAGGGCAGCAGGCGCTGCACCTGCCCCCGATCGAGGAGTTCCGCCTCGATCCCGTTGAGCAGCATGGTATTGCCCCGGCGGGCGAGCCCATCCATCTGCGCGGGCGAATGCCCGAGCACGATCTGCCCGCGCTGCGAGAGCATGACGTTGAAGTTGAGCGCCTGCGACAATCCTTCCCAGAGCTTCAGCGAGAACTCGAAGAACTGCGTGCTGCCGTTCATCATGTAGTTCGAGCGCACCAACGTCGTGTTGCGCCCGACGTTGCCCGATCCGATGTAGGACCGCTCGAGCACCGCGACGCGCCGGACGCCGTGGTTGGCGGCCAGATAATAGGCGGTCGCGAGGCCGTGCCCGCCGCCGCCGACGATCACCACATCGTAATGGCTACGCGGCGTCGCCTTCCGCCAGGCACGCGGCCAGGGGCGGTCGCGCAACGCATGGCCAACGAGCCGAGGGAGCGAATATCGCATCATGGGCGGGGCCGGCGCAGCCTCAGGCGCTCATTCGGTCTGCGCGAGAGTCGGCTCGAGCGCCCGTCCACGCTCGATCAGGACATACATCGCGCCCGGGATCAAAAAGCCCGGCACCCAGGCGATGTCGGCGCCCAGGCGCGAGGCGATCCAGCCGTGATAGAACGTGAAGCTCATGAACGGCTCCTGCGCTACGATGCCGATCAGAAACACTGCGATCGTACGCCAGCGGTACGCACCGTAGCACCCGTCGACATCGAACATCGCGCCGATGTCATAGCGGCCCTTGCGCACCAGGTAGAAGTCGGCAAGATTGATCGCGCTCCAGGGCACGAGCATGTAGATGAGCGCGCTCAGCACGTTGGCGAAGTAGCCCTGGAAATTGCCTTGCGAGAGGATCGACACCATGATCGCCGCCGCCATGGTCGCAGACATCACGAGCAGCTTCCCCCCGCCGCCCATGCTGCGCATGCGGTGAAATCCCGAGAAGATCGTCGCGCTCGACATGTAGGCGCTGTACAGGTTCATGACATTGCCATACACGATCGCCACGATCAGCAGCAGCTGCGCGACGGGCCGCAGCGGCCCGAACAGCCCGGTGACGGCCGCGGCGGGGTTGGCGCCGAGATCCGGGGTGATCGAGGCGAGATACGCGCCGAAGGCCATGATCAGCGTCGAGCCGAGAAAGCACCCGAGCGCCGTGCTCCAGAAGGTCTTCGCGGGCGAGATGTCCGGCGGCAGATAGCGCGAGTAATCGGCGACGTACGGCCCATAGCTGAATGACCAGGACGCCGCCTGCGCAAGCGCGAGTGAGAATGCCGCGCCGACATGCGCGGGCGGCGCCGCCGCCGCGACCGCACCCGGATGGCGCACCACGAGCAGCACCGTGGCTGCCGCAAACAGCGCGCTCATCAGGTAAGTCATCACCTTGCCGATGCGATGAATCAGCTCATAGCCGATGTAGGCGATGACCAGCGTCGCGAGCGCAACCGCCACGAGCGACCCGTTGCGCCCGAGTGAGAACAGCGAGTGCATCGTGCCCTGCATGATCAACAGGTCCGCGGCCGTGTACAGCACGTACATTACGACCACCGCCGCCAGGGGCAGCGCGGCGCCGAGCACTCCGAATTGCGCCCGGCTCTGGATCATCTGCGGAATCCCGAGCTGGGGGCCCTGCGCCGCGTGCGCGGCCATGATGAACGTGCCGATCGCGTTGCCAAGCGCATAGGCGATGATCGCCTGTCCGAGCGACAGGCCCGCCGCGATGCCGAGCGCGCCGAGCGCGACGCCGAGAATGTGCAGATTGACGCTGAACCAGAGCGTGAACAGCCTCGAGGGCGTGCCATAGCGCTCGGTGAGCGGAATGAAATCGATGCTGTGATGTTCTGCCTGGATTGCGCTTGCCATCGCGGACCTGGCCTCAGGACAGGGGCGGCGCGCCGCCCTCTTTCGTGCGGCGCTCGATGAACGCATCGAGCGCCGCGGCGCAGGCTTCGGCGGCCGGCGGTGGCGTGTATTCCGACAGCACCTGCTTCCACTTCTCGTGGGCGCGGACCGTCGCGGTGCGCTCGCCCTGCTCCGTCCAGGTGCCGAAATTGGCCGTATCCGCCACCAGCGGCTCGTAGAACGCCGTGCGATAGCGCGCCATGGTGTGCGCCGCGGCGAAGAAATGTCCTCCGGGCTGCACCTCGGCGATCGCCTCGAATCCGAGCGCATCCTCATCGGCCGGCGGCGCCACGCACAGTTCCGCGAGCATCTGCAGCACCTCGATGTCCACGATCAGCTTTTCGTAGGAATGCGTCAGTCCGCCTTCCATCCAGCCCGCCGCGTGGATGCACAGGGTCGCGCCGGCGAGCACGCTCGCCCACAGCGAGAACTGGGTCTCCCAGGCCGCCTGGGCATCGACCCCGTTGGCCGCGGTGCCGGCGCCGGCGCGCCACGGCAGGCCCACCAGGCGGGCGAGCTGCCCGGCCCCGAGGGTCGCCTGCAGGTGGGTGGGCGTGCCGAAGGCGGGCGAGCCGGACTTCATGTCCACGTTGGACAGGAAGCTGCCGTAGAGCACGGGCGCGCCCGGATGGGCCAGCTGAGCGAGCGTGATGCCCGCGAGCGCCTCGGCATGCTGCAGCGTCAGGGCCCCGGCGATGGTGATCGGCGCCATGGCGCCGGCGAGGCAGAACGGGGTCACGATCGTCACCTGCCCGTGGCGGGCGAAATCGATCAGCCCCTGGGCCATGGAGTTGTCGAGCACGCGCGGAGAATTGCTGTTGATCACGGTGTGAGCGTACACCCCCTGGCGGAACTCGCGCTCATCGAGCCCGCGCGCCAGGCGGATCATGGCGAAGGCGTCTTCCACCTGCTCCCGGCCGCGCGAGTGCACGAACGGCATTTTGTCGGACAGCGTCAGCTGCGCGCGCATCGCCGCGTAGTGACGCAGGTGCACCGGCACATCCTGCGCCTCGGTGTAATTGCCGGAGAGATGCAGCACATCGAAGCGCTGGCAGATCTTGATGAGCTCGATATAGTCCCCGAGCGTGCCGGGTCGGCGGCCGCGCTCGAGGTCGCTGACGTTCGGGCAGCTCGAGCCCGCGAGGAAGATGAGCGACCCCGGCGTGAAGTCGACGGCGCGCCGCGGGTCGCCCCCGAAGCCATTGAAGGAGCGGGGGCAGCTCTTCAGGGCCTCGGCGATGATCTCGCGCCCGAGGCGCACCATCTGCGTCTCTTCGTCCACCAGCGCGCCGGCCTGCCGGTAGAGCGCGCGCGCCTCAGGCAGCAGCACCTTGATGCCGAGCGTCTCGTTGACCCGCAGAGCCCTCTCGTGCATGGCCGCGACCGCGTCCTCGGAAAACACGCTCTGCGGCGTGAATGGATTGCGCAGCTGCCGATAGGCGGTCGGGCGAGCCTGCGCGCTCTGCCGATTGCCCTGCCCCGGGTGGCGACGACTGGGTTTCATGATCCGCCTCGAGAAGTGCCGCCGACCATACCGCAGTTGCCCATTCGCGATGCTTGGCGCTCAGGCGCGCTTGCTAGGAACTTGGGTTTCGGCCGCCCCGCCCGAGGCCCGCGCCCACGCAGGGGCGGCGAAGGCGGGCGGCGCGCGGCCTCAACGCGTCCGGTGGCCGCGCGCATCCTTGGGACGCAGACCGAAGTGCCGGTGAAAAGCCGTTGCAAACGAGGTCTGGTGACTGTACCCGACCGCCTCCGCGACCCGCGCAACCGGCATGTGCCGCTCGCGCAACAGAGTGAGCGCGTGCTGCATGCGGCAGCGCACGGAGAAATCGAAAATGGTCTCACCGAAGAGGCTCTTGAAGCCGCGCTTGAGCGTGGTTTCGCTCATGCCCGCCGCCCTGGCCACCTGTCGTATGGTCGGCGCCGGGGCAAACTGCTTGAGCAGCAGCCCGCGCGCGGCATGCAGGCAGCGCAGGTCGTGCTCGCTGAATTGCTCGATGGGCGCGGCGGCCACGGCGCCGAATTCCGCGACGGCGGCGCACAGCAGCTCGAGAATGAGCGCCTCGGTATGCACGAGCGCGAGCACTCCCGTATACACGCTGTCGACCAGCTTCGCCGCGAGCTCGAACATGCGCGAGTTGAGCGGCAGCTGACAGTAGTTGAACTCGCGCGGCGAGTCCCTCAGGAGCGCGCTCAGCTGCGGGGGCAGCTCCGCCACGGAGGACATGAAGTTCTCGATCAGGTAATCGGTGCGCACGTTGACGGTGACGCTGCGCTCGCGCACACGCGGCGCGGACCACTCGTGCATGTCGAATCCGACAGGTTGGAAGTACACGAGCAGACTCGGCCGGTTGAGCCGCAACGGCTCGGTCTGGCTCACCCCCAGGGTGAGATCGCCGGAGAGCTTGAAATAGAACTGGATCATCCCGTCGCCGGGCACGAGCTCGCGACGCGAGCTCTTGTAGGACACGTTCGCGACCACCACGTAGACGTCCTCACCGATCCGCGTGAGCTCCCAGTACCCATCGCCCTCGCACGGCGGAAAGTCGATGCGGGCGCCGAGGAGGCTGCGTCGCGGGTGGCGGGCGATCACCCGGACTCCGGGCGAGAATTCGAGATTGGCGAACGCATCCCCCAGAGTGCCGCTCGGGCCGGCCAGAAAGGCGCGGAAGAGGCCGCCCTGCTCGGGCGCCACGGGCGTCTCCGGTCGGTCGTCGGTGAAGTCCCGCCCGATGGGCCCGGGGGTCGCGGTGTGTGGCGATGGCATGCACTTGGAATTTAGGATTTCGGGCGGCCACTTGCAATGGCTTCCGCGCCCTCCCCGGCGGTCGGGGCGGGCCTGGAGTCCACGCCACGCCCACCGCGCGAACCGCCGGACGCCTCCCGCCGGGCTCCGGGCCGGTGCACGAAATCGCCGGAATTCCTAACAAATGGGTCGGCACACTCCCGTCCGGTCCGCCCGATCCGGGCCCGCACGCTTATGATCCGCCTGCACATTGGCAGGAGTCGGCATGAGATCTCACGCACAAGCGGTGGTGGTGGGCGGCGGAGTGGTTGGCTGCAGCGTTCTCTATCACCTGACGAAGGCGGGATGGAAGGATGTCGTGCTGGTCGAGCGTGATCAACTGACATCGGGATCGACGTGGCACGCGGCGGGCGGCTTTCACACGCTGAATGGCGACCCCAATGTCGCCAAGCTCCAGGGCTACACCATCGGCCTGTACGATGAGCTCGAGAGGATCTCCGGCCAGGCCTGCGGGCTGCATCGCTCCGGGGGCCTGTTGCTCGCCGATACGCCCGAGCGCATGGAGTGGCTCAAGATGGCGCACGGCCGCGCGCGCTATCTCGGCCTCGAGACCGCGCTCCTCGGCCCCCGCGAGGCCCGCGACCTCCTGCCGCTGATCGAGGACAAGTACTTCGTCGGCGCCATGCTCGATGCCGCCGACGGCAATCTGGACCCCTACGGCACCACGCATGCCTATGCGAAATCGGCCCGGATCGGTGGCGCCGAGATCTACGAGCACACGCGAGTCACCGCCCTCACGCCGCGATCGAATGGCACATGGGACGTCGTGACGACCGCCGGCACGATCAACACCGAGCACGTGGTCAACGCCGGCGGACTCTGGGCGCGCGAGGTGGGCCGCATGGTCGGCCTCGAGCTGCCCGTACTCGCCATGGAGCACATGTACCTCGTGACCGACGACATGCCCGAGGTCATCGAATACAACCGCGCGCGCGGCCGCGAGATGCCGCACGCGATCGACTTCAAGGCCGAGATCTACATGCGCCAGGAGCGCAACGGCATCGTCCTCGGCACCTACGAGAAGGCCTGCGTGCCGTGGCAGCCCCGCGCGACGCCGTGGGATTTCGGCGCCGAGCTGCTGCCGCCGGATCTCGAGCGCATCATGCCCTCCCTCGAGCTCGGCTTCGAGCATTTCCCGGCGATGCGCCAGGCCGGCATCAAGCGCATCATCAACGGCCCGTTCACCTTTTCGCCCGACGGTAACCCGCTCGTGGGCCCGGTTCAGGGCAAACCCGGGTTCTGGTGCGCGTGCGCCGTCATGGCCGGGTTCAGCCAGGGCGGCGGAGTCGGTCTCGCGCTCTCGCAGTGGATGGTCAACGGCGACCCGGGCTTCGATGTCTGGGCAATGGACGTCGCCCGCTACGGCGAGTGGGCGACGCGCCGCTACACCAACGAGAAGGTCCGCGAAAACTACTCGCGGCGCTTCTCGATCCGGTTCCCGAACGAGGAGCTTCCCGCGGCCCGGCCCCAACAGACCACTCCGCTCTATGACGCGATGCTGGCGGAGGGGGCGGTGATGGGGGACAGCTGGGGCCTGGAGACGCCGCTTTGGTTCGCCCCGAAGGGCGTGCAGGCCCGCGACATCATCTCCTTCCACCGCTCGAACGACTTCCCGCACGTCAAGGCCGAATGTCTCTGCGTGCACGCGGCGGTCGGCGTGACCGAGATCGCGAATTTCGCCAAGTACGAGTTCACCGGCGCGGGCGCGGAGCGCTTCCTCACCCTCCTCATGACGAACAAGCTCCCGCGCGAGGGCCGCATGATCCTCACGCCGATGCTAAACGAGGCGGGCAGGCTCATCGGCGACTTCACGATCGCGCGCGCCGCAGCCGAGCGCTTTCTGATGTGGGGCTCCTCCCAGGCGCAGATCCATCACATGCGCTGGTTCGAGCGCCACCTGCCCGCCGATGGCTCGGTGCGCATCCGCCGCTTCGACCAGGGGTTGATCGGGCTTGCGATCGCCGGTCCGCGCTCGCGCGAGCTGCTCGCCCGGCTGACCGATGAGGACGTCTCGAACGAGGCGTTCAGGTTCATGGATCACCGCGCCTTCGATGTGGCCAATGTGCCGGCGATGATCAACCGAGTCAGCTACACCGGCGAGCTCGGATACGAGATCTGGGTGACACCCGAGCACCAGCGGCGGCTGTACCAGGAAATCCGCTCCGCGGGCCGGGATCTCGGGCTCGTGCTCTTTGGCATGCGGGCGCTGCTGTGCATGCGGCTCGAGAAGAACTATCCGACCTGGTACCGGGAGCTGCGGCCGATCTATGGACCCTTCGAGGCCGGGCTCGAGCGTTTCGTCGATCTCGGCAAGCCCGAGTTCATCGGCCGCCCGGCCGCCGTGCAGGAACGCGAGGCGGGCGGCAGGCTGCGGCGTCTGAGCTTTGCGGTCGAGGCCACCGATGCCGACGTGCTCGGCGATGAGCCCATCTGGCACGAGGGCAAGGTCATCGGATGGGTCACCTCCGGTGGTTACGGGCATCGCATCGATCGCTCCCTGGCACAGGGGTATGTCCCCGCCGAGCTCGCGGGCGTGCTCCACGAGCGCGCGTTCGAGATCGAGATCCTGGGCGAGCGCCGCGCGGCGACGGTGCTGAGTGAGCCACCGTTCGATCCCGAGGGCTCGCGCATGCGCGCGTAGGGGCCGGGGCAATCGCGGTCCTCGAGGGGCGCATCACCCGCGCAGCCAGCGTAAGATGGTCTCGATGAGCACGAACTCGACGCGCTGCGGCGCGCCCGCCTGAGGGGCGAGACGATGGATGCACCAGCCCCGGCGCCCGCCGGGTCCGCGGCCGAGACCGAGCTGCGGCGCATCCGCCAGCTCATCGAGGCGCGCCGTTTCGATGCGGCGCTCGATGCGACGCAGGCCCTGACACTGCAGCTCCCCGAGAATCGCGACGCGCTCTATCTCAACGCAGTGTCCCTGCGTTATCTCGGCCGTGCACGCCAGGCCCTCGAGGTGCTGACACGGCTCGAGACCCTCCACCCGCAGTTCGGCCGGGGACATCAGGAGCGGGGTCACTGCCACCTGGCTCTCGGCGAGCCGCATGACGCCCTGCGCGCCTACCAGCGCGCCGTTACGCACAATGTGGCGCTGGTGGCGAGTTGGAAAGCGCTGAGCGTGCTGCATCGTTCGGCCCGACAGCCGCAGGAGGCGGCGGCAGCCGCCGCGCAGCTCGCCGAGCTCGAGCGCCTGCCGCCCGCGGTGCGCACCGCTTCGGGCATGCTGGCCGAGGGTGAGTTGCCGGGCGCGGAGCGGCTGCTGCGCGAGTTCCTGCTGCGCGAAGGCGACCATCCCGAGGCGATGCGGCTGTTGGCGCAGATCGGCATACAACTCGGGGTGCTCGATGACGCCGAGACGCTGCTCGAGCACGTTTTGGCGGCGAGACCCGGGCATCGGCTGGCGCACTACGACCATGCCGTGGTCCTGAGCCGCCGTCAGCGGCATGCGCAGGCGCTCGAAGAGGCGCGCGAGCTGCTCGAGGCCGAACCGGGGCATGCGGCATACCGCACACTCTATGCGACCTGCTGCGTCGGTCTCGGCCGGCACGAGGAGGCGCTGCGCATCTACCGCGAACTGCTCGCCGCGAATCCGGACAATGCCGAGCTGCACCTCTCGGTGGGTCACGCGCTGAAGACGCTCGGTGAGCAGAAGCAGGCCATCGAGGCGTACCGACGCGCCGCGCAGGCCCGACCGAGCTTCGGCGATGCGTACTGGAGTCTCGCCAATCTCAAGACCTATCGCTTCCCGGACGCCGAAATCGCCCGCATGCGCGCCGAGGAGTCCTCCCCGAGGCTCGCGCCGGCGGACCGCTACCATTTGTGCTTCGCGCTCGGCAAGGCGCTCGAGGAGAACGCCGAGTACCGCGAGTCGTTCCACTACTATGCCGCGGGCAATGCCCTCAAACGCAGCGAGCTTCGCTACGACATCGAGCCGCTCGAGCTCGGGGTGGAAAGGCAGATCGAGCTCACGGGCGGCGGGTTCTTCCCCGCCCGGGAAGGCGGGGGTTGCCCGCGGCCGGACCCGATCTTCATCGTGGGGCTGCCGCGGGCCGGCTCGACGCTGATCGAGCAGATCCTCGCCTCGCACTCGTGCGTGGAAGGCACCATGGAGCTGGCGGAGATTCCGCGCCTCGTGCACCGGCTGAACGGGCGCGAGCTGCGCGGCGCCCCGGGCCGCTACCCGCACGCGCTCGTGGATCTGACGCCCGAAGAGTGCCGCGACCTCGGTGAGCAGTACCTGCGCGACACGCGGGTGTACCGCGGCGAGCGGCCATTCTTCATCGACAAGATGCCGAACAACTGGCGCCACATCGGACTGCTGCAGCTCATCCTGCCGAACGCGAAGATCATCGATGCGCGGCGCCACCCGATGGCCTGCTGCTTCAGCAACTTCAAGCAGCTGTTCGCCTCGGGGCAGGAGTTCACCTACAGCCTCGAGGACCTCGCCCGCTATTACCGCACGTACGAGCGGCTGATGCGCCACTGGGACCTCGTGCTGCCCGGGAAGGTGCTGCGCGTGCAGTACGAGCAGCTGGTCGATGACTTGGACGGTCAGGTGCGCCGGATCCTCGCCCACCTCGGGCTGGCCTTCGAGCCGGCCTGTCTCGAGTTCCATACGACGGCCCGCAGCGTGCGCACCGCGAGCTCCGAGCAGGTGCGCCGACCCCTCTATCGCGAGGGCCTCGATCAATGGCGGCATTACGAGCCGTGGCTCGCTGCGCTGCGCGAGGCGCTCGGGCCGCTCGCCGAGCCGCAGTCCGCCCCTGCGAGGGACCAGGCCCTCCCCGGAGGGGATCCCGAGCGGGCTATCGCCGGCTGCGATGCTCAGTCGGCGTTGCGGAAGCTGTAGCCGATCTTCAGGCCGATGGTACGCGGCCGGATGACGTCCTCCTCCTTGACCCACTGGGAGTAGCTCGAGAACTGGATGCCCAGCCTGTTGGTGAGATTGACCCCGTAGAGGGTCACCGTCCAGCGGTCGCGGGAGACCCCCACCGACGCGTCGAGGGTCGTGTAACCGGGGTCGTTGAACGCCTCGCTCTGGCCCTGCAGTGTCTTCTTGATCAGATCGGTCGAGGCGAGCGAGTGCGCGATGTGCGTCACCGCCGCCTGCACGAAGCCCTGATAGTGCACGGCGACCGGGAATGCATAGCGCGCCACGGCGCTGAACTTGAACGGCGGGGAGTTCGCGAGGGGCGTGCCGAGCGTACCGAATGGATTGACGATGGAGATCGGCTGGCCGGTGGCCGGATCGATCAGGCTCTGCGTCTTGATGAGGGTGCTGCTGTTCCACGCGCCCGCCACGCGCAGCGTCAGGCCCCGGACCGGTATGGCATCGACCTGCAGCTCCACGCCCCGGATCCGGTAGTTCGGCCCGTTGGCGACGAAGTCCTGGCTGCCCGTCACCCCCGGATCGAAGATCGACAGCTGCACGTTGTCCCAATAGTCCTGGTAGAACGCGCCGTTCACGCGCAGCCGATGATGCAGCCAGTCGGTCTTCCAGCCGATCTCGCTGTTGGTGAGCGAATCCGGCGAGTACGAGAGCGGCACGGTATAGATGCCGTAGAGCGGTGAGTTGGGAGTGATCACCCCCTGGCCGCGATTGAAGCCGCCCGGCCGATAGCCCTGCGACCAGGTGGCGTAGAGCATCTTGTCCGGCGTGACATGCCAGGTCAGCGTCGCGCTCGAGCGCCAGCCCTGATAGATCGCACGCAGATTCCGGGCCGTGAGATTGGCGAGATTGCTCAGCACGCCGGTCTGCGGCGTGCTCACGCAGGGGTTGGGCGGGGAGCCACCGTCGTACGGCCCTCCCACCTCGCATCCGAAGCTGCCCACGCTCGAGCCCGTCTCGTAGGTGTCTAGATAGTAATAGCGCGTTCCCGCGGTAATGGTGAGCGCGTGAGGGATCAGGTCGAAATCCCAGGACGTGTACACCGCCTTCTGGCTGTAGCCGCGCTGGGCGTCCACGAAGAACGCATCACCCGCCGGCCGCACCCCCGGAATGGTCGAGGTGGCCGGCAGGTATCCCCCGGTCTGCGGATCGATGGTCGGCGGACCGATGGGATTGAAGTTCGGGCTGGTGCCGTAGAACCAGTCGGTGTTCTCCTTCAGGTGATACTTCTCGTAGAACAGACCGAGCACCCCGCGCAGCCGCCAGGTGCTCGGGGTGCTGAAGCGCAGCTCCTGCTGCTCATGCGTCATGTTCTCGATGTCGCTCCAGAAGGTGCGCGGCGAGTAGCAGTACCCCGATGAGCCCGCGGTCGGCTGGCCGCTCGAATTGAACGGGTAGCCGGGGTAGTTGCACTGATAGTACCCGGCGTATTCGCCGCGCGAGTAGTTCGTGTAGTCCTGCTCCTGGTGAACGTTGCGGTCGAGATACGAGCCCGTGTAGAGGAGCCGGACGGGCCCGACCGCCCCGTGGACCGTCCAGGCGGTGTTCTCGAACCGGTCCTTGTTGTAGGCGGGATTGAACAGCTCCACCGAGAGCGGCGGCAGGGGCTTGCCGAGGCCGTCGTACGCCTCCTGCCAGAACACCCCCTCGGCGTCCATGTTCTGATACATCTGGGTGAGCAGTACCCGCCAGTCGTCGTTGATCTTGTAGAGCACCTCGAGGCGCGCGCCCTGGTAGCTCAGGGGATTGATCGCCCGGCCCGCGAACGCGTAGTTGTTGATCGGTCCGGAGTTCGGCGGCGTCGTGCCGCCGAAATAGTTGACCGACACCAGATCGGTTGGCGAGCGCGTGAAGGTCGCCGGTATGTTGTTGATGTAGCCGCCCTGGTGGTTGTCGTAGATCACCAGGCGGGCCGCGAGCCGGTCGCGCACCAGGGGCAGGTTGATGACCCCGGTGGCGCCGGTGCTGGGATCGCCGTGCGCGGTCACCTCGTAGTCGGCGGTGACGCCGCCTTCGGTGACGTTGAGCTTCGGCTTGTTGGTGATGTAGCGCACCACGCCGGCCTCGGCGCCGGCGCCGAACAGCGTGCCCTGCGGTCCTTCCAGCACTTCGATGCGGTTCAGGTCGGCCGCGTAGACATCGAGGTTGCGACCCGGAGCCTGCCCGGATTCGTCGTCGATGTAGGTCGCCACCGTCGGCAGCGAGCCGATGATGCCGGTCCCCTGGATATCATCGGACCCGACCGAGACACCGCGGATGATGACGTTCGTCTGCCCCGGTCCGTCGTTGGCGGCGGTGACATTGGGCAGGTACTCGACGAACTGATTCAGGGTCGGCGAATTGAGCGCGCTCAATTGCGCGGCGGAGAGCGCGCGCATCGTGATCGGCACGTTCTGGATGGTCTGGCGCGTGCGGGTCGCGGTCACCACGATCTGCTGCAGCTGCAGCGCCTGCTGCGCCTTGTGACCGACATCGGCCTTGGCCGCGTGAGCGATGCCACACAGTGCGGAACCGTTCAGAACAGCCGCGACCGCGGCCGCCACTCTCGTGCGCGAATGCATGATTCTTACCCCGCCTGATGTACCTGTCGTGCCCGAGGTAATGGTCGTTGTTCGCCGGGCCCTTCATCCGGTGCCCGAGCAACGGCTCGCTCCCCAGGAGATCGGTGATCGCGCGGGCCATCCTACCCTCGCCGCCGGGCTTCTCGCGCCCGCGCGCCGCAAGGCGCCGGAATCCCTAGGGCTGATGTCGGTTTGCAAAGATTCGGCGGCGGCAGGGGTCGCTCATGCCGCGCGCTGCCAACCTGGCTGGCCGCACCTGCACACTTTGAGTGCAGGCGGGATCCTCGTTGCACCACAGCTGCGCGCGAGCCTCCCGCACCGCCGCAGATCCGGCCGGCGAAGACGCCGCCGGGCGGATGGAGGGAATCAGTCGAGCGGCCGGGTGCGGCCGTAGAATCCCAGACGCTCCGCGTCGCTGAAGTGCACGCCCGGCCGGTCATAGTAGGAGAAGACCGCGACCAGGCGGGAGCGGTCCCCTTGAACGGTCGAGACGCGATGCAGCGTGTTGCGGCCGGCAAAGACGTTCAATGTCCCCGAGGTCAGCGGGTTGATGCGCGGCGCGCCGCTCTCGCCGCCGAGGAATTGGCCCACCCCGTCGTAGTTCTCATCGTCGTCGGTGCGCAGGCCGGTCGCGTATTCGAATTCGCCCCCGGCCTGCGCCGACTGGATCAGAAGCGTGGTCGTGTAGCGCGCCCGATCGAAATGCCAGTTGAGCGCCTCGCCGGGCCGGTACTCCATCACATTGGCGCGGGCGAGCGGATCGTCCATGAGGTACAGCCGCGACACCCCGATGGTGCGGGCGATGAAGTCCACCAGCGGGAGATATTCATAGATGCGTCCGACGATCGTATCGGCGAGCTGATCCGCGCACAGCGTGTGATTGATCGTCTGGAACCGGGTCAGGGCCGGATGGTCTTCCTCCAGACCTTCGAGGCGCTCGCGAAAGTAGACATTGTGCCGGCGTGCGTGCGTGTACGAAGTCTCGGCGGCCCTTGGCCCGAGCTCCGCCGCCGCGCGCGCGATCGCCTCGGGGCGCACCAGACCCTCAAGATTGTACATGCCCTCGCGGGCGAGCTCCGCCCGGCACCACCGCACGAGCGGCTCGAGGCGCTGCGGCTGGTCGATCGGATAGCGCTCGAGATCGAGAATGTCGCGCATCGCCTGGGCCTCCGGTTCGTCGCGCCGACACTACCATCGCACGCGGGAATTGAAACGTGAGAAAAACGGGGCGCCGCCGCAGAAGAACTAAAGTCCGCCGCTCGCCACGAGCCAGTCGATGAAGGCGCGGACCGTCGGGTTCTGGGCGCCACCGGGGGTGTGCACGGCATAGTACTGATACGGCAGCGCCAGCACCGTCTCGAATGGCGCAACCAGAGTCCCGCCTGCCAGGGCATCTGCCGCCAGCAGCCGCTGGCCGAGCGCGACACCGGCGCCGGAGTGTGCCAGATCGATCGCCGCGCTCGACATGTCCGTCTGGTGGCCCAGCTCGGCGCGCACGCGCCGGGGGACTCCCGCCGCGGTAAACCAGGCATCCCAGGTCGGATACGCCGAGAACCCCGTGTGCCACAGGACGTGCACCAGATCCCCGTCGGCGAGCGCGGCGGGATTTCCCGGTTGGATTCGTCCCGCCTCGATCCATGCCGGCGCGCACATCGGCGTCACGTGATCGCGTGCGAACGGCACGCCAACGAACTCGGGATAGAAGTGCGCTCCGTAGGCAAGGCGCACGTCGATTCTGGCTCGGAAGAAATCGACGGGATCATCCTCGATCCGCAGATCCACTCGCAGCCCCGGGTACGCATTCAGGAAATCGGGCAACCGCCGATTGAGCCAGCGAACCGCGACCGACGGCAGCACGCTCACGACCAGGCGCGTTCGCGCCGGCCCGCCGACGATGTGCCGGGTCATCGACGCCAGCTCGCCGATGAACTCGGCGCAGGTCTCGTAGACGGATTGGCCGATTTCCGTCGCGATCAGCTGATTGCCCTTGCGCATGAGCAGCTGCCGGCCGTAGAAGTCCTCGAGCTTGCGAATCTGCTGCGACACGGCGCCCGGGGTCACGCAGAGCTCGGCAGCGGCGAGCGCGAGGCTGCCGAGCCGGGCGCAAGCCTCGAAAGCGCGAATGGCATTGAGCGGTGGCAGGCGCCGGCTCACCTCTCAGCCCCGGGAGCGGGATGCACACTCGCCGTGCGCACCGGAGGCGGTCCGGCGTCCGGCGCAGGCGCGCCGGGCCTCTCGCCGCACCGCCTCATGCGCGAGCCCACCTCAGGCGGCTGTGCCGCCACTGCCCGCCCACCCGCCAGGGCTGTGTCGTCAGCGTCAATCGTCCGCGCTCCAGCGCGAGCTTCTGGACGTAGGTGACGCCCGTCTCGGTCGGATCGAGCGACGTGTCGACGAAGTGACGGACCTCGGAGCTCGCCGCATCCACTTCGAATCGGCCGAAGTAGGCGTAATAGGAGTGCAGATAGCCCAATTGCCCGGCCACTGGCATGTCGGCGAACGCCGGCGGACTCCGGGCGGCAGACCGCGCGCTCGCGATCTGGACGGACATCGCACCCGAGGCGCAGTAGGTCAGCACGCCGCGGTAGGGACCGGGACGGTCGTACCATGGGCCGGTGGCGCCCGAGGCGTATACCGTCACCGCGTCCAGCAGTCGCCAGGCCCCGAGCAATCGGCCCCCCAGGCCTGAGGGCTCGGCCGTCCAGCCCACTCCCGACCCCGACAGGGCAGCGGTTGCCGCGATGAGCGTGCGCCGAGTCATCTTCTTCATGCATGTACCTGCCGATGCCTGTCTTCGCGTGAGGGTCTCAATGCGCCCCCTGCGAAGCCGCGAGATCCTTCAGGGCGAGACGTCGCCCCGGATATTGCGCCAGGGTCTTTTCAAACGCTGCGCGCGCCGCGGCGCGTCGCCCGTCGGCAAGCAACAGCTCCCCGAGCAGCTCATCGAGCGGCTTGGCGGACCAGGGTGGCCCGTACTGGTAGGGCAAGCGGTCCGCAGTCGCGGCGGCCCGGGCGAGCTTCGCGATACCCGCGCGCCGATGGCCCTCCCGGTATCGGATGACACCCGCGAGCGCCTCGGCCATCAGCGTCGCGTCCTTCAGCTGCAGAGGCGTCACCGTGTCGAGCCAGCCTGTCGCCACCCCATGAGGCGCCCTGCGCCCGGCGACCACGCGGGCTTTGAGCTGCCTCAGCGCTGCGCGCGCCGCGGCGATGTCCTCACCCGCCATAATCCCGCGGGCAAAGTCCTGCGCAGCGAAGTACAGCATCGACCGCAGGCCGTGACTGTCAACGGGTGTTCGAGCCTCGACGCCGGGCGCGCCACGCGTCTCGATGAGCCACATGGCGCGCAGGTACGCGAGCCTCATGCGGGCGTCCTCGGCCGCGCCCGAGGCGAGATTCGAGAGCGTGACCGGCACGTTGCCTCCGGTGGCCCTCGCTCCCCGACCGGGGACGGCGGCGGCATCCCGGGCGATCCGCCGTATCCACTTCTCGGCCTGCCCGCGCTCATTCTCCTGCAGGTAGGCGTAGATCAGGAACATCATCTGGTGATAGCCGGTCATGTGGTTGGCGCGCGCAACCCTGATCGACGCGAGGTTCGCGCGGATGACGTCGTTCCACATGCCGAGTGCCATGTAAATGTGCGACGGCATGTGCACCGCATGCTCCGCTTCGGGCGCCACTTCGCCGAGCCGGCGGGCCGCCTGCAGGCCGAGGACCGCGTGCACCGGATCATCGGTGGCGTGGATGAGGTAGTGCAATGCGCCCGGATGGCACGGGTCGACCTGCAGCACCTCTTCGGCTTGCGCAGCGGCGCGCATGTAATCGGGGATGTTGCGCACGCCGTTGCTCAATCCAAGCAGGGACAGGGCATAGAACGTGCGGGCATTGAGATCGTGCGGATATCTTCGCACCAGCGCTTGCAGCGCGGCGCTGTAGCGGGCGTCGCGTTGTGCCTTGTCCCCCGCGCCATACAACTCCTCGACGGATGCCAGGTACATCCGCTCCCGGTTCGTCCCGGCCTTCGCCGCGCGCCGTGCGGGAGTGGGCGCCAACCTGTCGAGCGCCTTGCGCGCACCCGCCACGTCCTCCTCCTGCCAGAGCGTCTCGTCGTAAGTCAACGCGTCGCCCCAATAGGCCAGGGCGAAGCTCGGATCGGTGTGCTCGGCGGCCCTGAAGGCATCGCGCGCCGCGCCATACTCGAAGCTGTATAGGAGCAGTACGCCGCGCAGGAACTCCTGCTGCGCCGCAGGCGCTCCCGAGTTGGGAAACTGAATCTCGCCGAGGCCCAAGGGACCGCTCGCCCCCCGGCAGGTGGGCCAGAGGGGCCCGTTCAGGGCGTGGGCGGCCGGACCGAGCGCGAGCGCCAGAAGGATGCACGCCCCGCGCACGAACGGGCCCGCCCGGGGCGCCCCGCCGAAACGTGCGCGCACCCCGGCCGCAGGCGCCCGGCCCTGCCGGCGCCCCGCGCACGGATCATTCGGTTCCCGCGACATGGATCGACCCCCGGAATTGCACGCCGACCCCGGGTCTGAGCCCGGTCATGGGGTGGCATCGTACCGCGGGATGGGGGCCTCGCGCGTCGCAGCGGCCCGGGGCGTCCGAATCCCTAGAGGGAATGCCCGTTTTATCAAGTTCTGCGCTTGCCTGCCCGAGGCAGCCGCATCACAGGTCGAGCGACAGCTGCGGCACCGGCGCGCGCGGCGGCCTGAACAGACCGAGCTCGAGCCCCGCCGCGCGCTGGGTGTTCAGGCCGAGGCGCCGGGCGGCGATGTGGAAGCGGCTGCGCAGGAGCTCTGCGAACAGCCCGGCCCCGCGCATGCGCGAGCCGAAGCGCGGATCGTTGTCCCGGCCCCCGCGCATCTGCCGCACGAGCGACATCACATGCTCCGCCCGATCGGGATAGTGGGCGGCCAGCCACTCCTTGAACAGATCCTTCACCTCATGAGGCAGGCGCAGCAGGATGTAGGTGGCCCATCGCGCCCCCGCGCCGGCGGCGGCCTCGAGAATGCTTTCCATCTCGTGGTCGGTGAGCGCGGGGATCACCGGCGCCACCAACACTCCGGTGGGCACGCCGGCCTGGCTCAGGGTGCGCACGATCTCCAGCCGTGCCTGGGGCGAGGCCGCCTGCGGCTCCATCGCGCGCTTGAGGCCGGCATCGAGCGTGGTGATGCTGATGCCGACGCCGACCAGGTTGTCGCGGGCGAGCTGCCCGAGCAGGTCGAGATCCCGCAGCACCAGCGCGCCCTTGGTGATGAGGGTGACGGGGTGGCGGCAGCGAACGAGCACCTCGAGGAGCTCGCGCGTGACGCGCATGCGCCGCTCGATCGGCTGATAGGGATCGGTGTTGGAGCCCATGTTGATCGGCTTGCAGACATAGCCGGGACGCGACAGCTCACGCTCGAGAAGCCGGGCCGCGTCCCGCTTGTAGAACAACTTCGTCTCGAAATCCAACCCGGGAGACAGGCCGACATGACTGTGACTCGGACGGGCGTAGCAGTAACTGCAGGCATGGGAGCAGCCGCGGTAGGGATTGATCGACTGCTCGAACGGGATGTCCGGCGAGTCGTTGGTGCTGATGAGGCTGCGGGCATGGTCGGGCTCGATGGAAAGCGGCACGGTCTCGGGCACCTCCTCCCGGTACCAGCCATCGTCCACGGCTTCGAGCCGGCGCCGCTCGAAGCGACCCGCGGGGTTCGAGAGCGCCCCGTGCCCCTTCAGGGGTTTCTGATCCGCCTTGCCGCCGGGTGCCGCCATGCCGTGACTGTACATTCATCCAGCCATGCCGTAAAGCGGCCCGATCCTGACCATCGGCGGCGGCGGCGCCTGCGGCGACTGGACGGAACAGGCCGGCGCTGCCACTCTTACGCCCCCACAAGAACCGACCGCGTCGGTGCGCGCTTCGAGCCCGGGCGCGCTCCGTCTCGAGTCCCGAACCGCGAAAACAGGCAGCGATGAACAGCGATCTCCCTTCCCGGCCCGTTCCGGCACCGGACGCAGCGGCCGAAAGCGCCGCCCGCGCACGCCAATCCCAACTCACCAAGCCTCCGGGCTCGCTCGGGCGACTCGAAGACCTGGCCTGCTGGCTGGCCGGACGGCTGCATCAGCCCATCCCTGACATGCCGCGCTGCGAGGTCGTCGTGTTCGCCGGCGATCATGGCGTGGCCGCCCAGGGCGTCTCGGCGTTTCCCCAGGCGGTGACGGGCCAGATGGTCGCGAACTTCGCCGCCGGCGGCGCCGCGATCAATGTGCTGACCAAGCTCCACGACTGCCGCATCGAGGTGGTGGACGTCGGCGTTGCGACCGATGCTCCACCGCCCTCCGGCGTGCGCAACGAGCGCGTGCGTGCGGGGACTCGCGACCTGTCGACTACGGCGGCCATGACCGCGGAGGAAACCCGCAAGGCCCTCGAGGTGGGTGCGCAGTGCGCCCGCGGGGCGGTGGATCGGGGCGCGCGGCTGCTGATCGCCGGCGACATGGGCATCGCCAACACCACGGCCGCGGCCTGCCTGATCTGCGCCTTCACCGGCTGCGAGCCCGCCCAGGTCGTGGGTCGCGGCACGGGCGTCGACGATCCGGGCCTGAAGCACAAGATCGCCGTAGTGCGCGGAGCGCTCGAGCGCGTGGCGAAGGCCCACGGCGGCCATCCGGCGCCAGCGCAGGTGCTGGGCGAGCTCGGCGGGCTCGAGATCGCGGCCATCGCCGGTTTCTACCTGGAAGCGGCGCGACTCGGCGCGCCGGTGCTGGTCGACGGCTACATCTCCACCTCCGCGGCCCTGACGGCCGCCCGCATCGAGCCCGCGAGCCGTGAGTGGATGCAGGCGGGCCACCGCTCGGCGGAGCCGGGCCACCGCATCGCGCTCGAGGCGTTAGGTCTCGTTCCCCTGTTGGATCTGGACATGCGTCTCGGAGAAGGAACCGGCGCGGCGCTCGCGCTGCCCATCGTGCGCGCGGCGCTCGCGCTGCACCGCAACATGGCCACCTTCGCCGAAGCGGGCGTCTCGGGAAAATCTCCCTGAAGCCGCGGCGGGCGAGCCGATGCGAAGCCTGAGACTGGCCACCCAGTTTCTCACCCGTCTGCCCGTGCGGCGGATCGAGGATTTCTCGCCGCGCGAGCTGTCCCGCTCGGCGCTTTGGTTCCCCGTCATCGGCCTGGGTATCGGCGCCGTCACGCTGTTGCCCGCCGCCTTCGTGGGCGAGCGTCCGTTGCTCGCCGCCGCGCTCGGGGTGCTGCTGTGGACCTGGATGACCGGGGCGCTGCATCTCGATGGGCTCGCGGATCTCACCGATGCCCTCGCCGCCTCGCACCGCGATCCCGACCGTTTCCTCACCGTGCTCTCGGATCCGCACGTCGGCACCTTTGGTGTCGTGAGCGTGGTGATGGTGCTGTTGGTCAAGACGGCCGCGCTCGCCTCGACCTCCGGTTTCAACCTCTACGCCGTCGCCCTCATCCCGGCCTGGGCCCGTCTGGGTCCCCTCCTCTGGGGGCGCTGGCTCGAGCCCCTCAAGCCCGGCCAGGGTGAGCGCTTCGCGCAGTCACCGCCGCACGCCGGCTGGCTCGTGGCCTGGATGATCGTGCTGCTCGGTGCCAGCGTGCTGCTGGCGCCGATCCTGTGTGTCGCGCCGCTCGTGATCGCCGGGTGGGGTTATTGGCTGAAGAAGCGCCTCGGCGGCATGACGGGCGACTGTCTCGGCGCCGGCATCGAGGTGTGCGAGACCGTGCTCATCGTCGCACTCGCGCTCGCCGGCACCTGAAAGTCCTGTCGGGATGCGCGTGCGCAGCCGCCTCACCTCAGCCGCAGCGGCAATCCCGCCGCCACGAGGTAGACCTCATCACAGGCCGCCGCCACGGCCTGATTGAGCCAACCCTGCTCGTCGCGGAACAGCCGGGCGACGGGGCTCGCGGGTACGATGCCGCCGCCGACCTCGTTACTGACGAGGACCACCGGACAGTGAGCGCTCGAGAGCGCCTCGATGAAGGCGTCCCGCTCTCGCCGCCAGCCCGCGAGATCCGCCGTCATCTCACTCACCGGGCCGCCCGATCCCTCCTGCGGGGGCCACAGGCAGTTGGTCACCCAGAGCGTCAGGCAGTCGATGAGCAGCACTCCTGCGGTGCCGGCCTCCTCGCGCAATGCCGCGGCGAGCCCAACGGGCGCCTCGCGCACTCGCCAATGACCGGGACGCTCGCGTTGATGCGCCTCGACGCGCGCGGCCATCTCCGGATCCGCCACGGTGGCGGTGACGATGCAGCAGACATCGCTCGAGCATTGCGCTGCCTTGCGGGCAGCCAGTGTGCTCTTGCCGCTGCGGGCGCCGCCGAGAAAGAAGGACTTCATAGGTGAGGACGATGATCGCCGGACCGGGGCGAAAGAGCTCGCGCGCAGGCCGCCGCCGGACCGACGCTCAACGGACCTCCTTCAGCGGGATGCCGGGATCGGCCAGCCTGCCCGGGTCCGGCCGCGCGCGGGCCGCGATCAGCCTGCGCGCGGCCATCTGGTCCTTCGCGGTGTTGATGCTGTCGAGGGCGATCAGCTCGCCACCGCGCAGGTAACAGGCGCTGAAGGCGCGCGAGGCGGGATCTCCCCGCAGCACCACCGAGTCGTATCCCTGCGCGATGCCGACGATGAGGAGCTTCAGGTCATACTGGTCGGACCAGAACCACGGCACCTTGTCGTGCGCCGTGACGACCCCGAGGAGATTGAGCGCGGCGCTGGTGCCCTGCTCGAACGCATTGTCCACCGATTCCAGGCGCAGCCGCCGGCCGTAGTGCGGGCTCGGATGGTTGCAACAGTCCCCCGCGGCGTAGATCGCGGGATCGGACGTGCGGCAGTACTCATCGACCACCACACCGTTGTCGCAGGCGAGCCCGGCCGCCAGGGCCAGCTCCACGTTGGGTATCGCACCCACGCCGACGATGACCTGGTCCGCCGGATGCTCCCGCCCCTCCCCGGTCACGACGGCGCGCACCTGCCGGCCTGCGGGCTGCGCGAGGAGCGCCTGGACATTCGTGTTGCAGTGGATGCTCACGCCGTGGCGCGCATGCTCGGCCTCATAGAACGCCGAGACCTCCGTGCAGGTCACCCGGTTCAGGATCCGGGCCGCCATCTCCAGCACGGTGACCGACAAACCCCGCTCGCGCGCGGTCGCCGCCACCTCGAGTCCGATGTAGCCTCCCCCCACGACGACCAGGCGTGTCCCAGGGGAGAGGCTCAGGCGGATCCGGTCGACGTCCGCGATCGTCCGCAGGGTATGGACACCCTCGAGATCGGCGCCGGGCACCTCGAGGGGTCTCGAGCGGCAGCCCGTGGCGAGCAGCAGCGCGTCGTACGCGAGGGTCGAGCCGTCGTCGAGGCGCACGCGCTGCTCGCGCCGCGCAATCTCCGCGACCCGCCGCCCCAGCCTCGTCTCGATCGAGTGCTCCTCGTAAAAGCGTTGCGGGCGCAACAGCAGCCGCTGCGGCTCGAGCGCCCCGGCCAGGTATTGCTTCGAGAGCGGGGGTCGCTGGTAGGGCAGCCAGGGCTCATCGCCCACCAGCGTGATCTTCCCGCCGAAGCCCTTGCGGCGCAGCGTATCGATGGCCTGGACGGCGGCCTGGCCGGCGCCCACGATGACGATGTTTTCGAGCATGCGGAGCAAGCTTACCGGAGCGCCCCGGAGTCCCGCACCATGGGAGAGCGAATCCCGGCCGAGGCTGCGCCATAATGGTGCACCGGCGCCGGGCGCGAGGCACCCGGGCGTGCCAACTCAGCGATTTATCCTCATTTCCGAGATGGCACGAAAACTGCAAAAATGGCTCTGCCCGGGAGCCGGACAGGCTCCCAGACCGCCAGATCGCCTGCAGCGCCGGCCGCTGTGGCACGCTAATCTAGAAGACAACGCCCCTATCCGGAGAGCCCGCACATGAAATTGGTCACCGCGATCATCAAACCGTTCAAGCTCGATGACGTGCGCGCCGCGCTGTCCGAGATCGGTGTTTCGGGCATGACGGTGACGGAGGTCAAGGGCTTCGGCCGCCAGCGCGGCCATACCGAGCTCTACCGCGGCGCCGAGTATGTGGTGGACTTCGTGCCGAAGACCCGCATCGAGGTGGCGGTGCGCTCCGACCTGGTGGATGCGGTCGTCGAAGCCATCCTCAAGTCCGCCAAGACCGGCAAGGTTGGCGACGGCAAGATTTTCATCACCGACATCCAGCGCGTCATCCGCATCCGCACCGGCGAGACCGACGACTCGGCGCTTTAACGCACCACCCGCATCGGGCGCGCGTTGCGCCCGATGCCGAGCGCGCCGCTGCGCACCACCTCGAGCAACTCGGCGCTGCGGGCGAGATCGGCCGCGAAAGCGTTGATCTCGGCCTCGCTCGCGGTCAGCTCGACGATGAACCCGTCTGCGGCCGGATCGAGCACCCGCCCGCCGGTGCGCACCACGTAGCCGCGGACCGCATCCGTCTGCTCGGGCCGGACCCTGAGCTTCAGCAGGATGAGCTCCCGCTCGAGATGCTCGCCCGTCGTCATGTCCTCCACGTTGACCACGTCGATGAGCTTGTTGAGCTGATTGACGATCTGGTGGATGACCGTATCCGGGCCCTTGGTGACGAGCGTCAGGCGCGAGACGGTCGGATCGTCCGTGGGCGCAACCGACAGCGACTCGATGTTGTAGCCGCGGGTGGAGAACAGCCCCGCGACCCGGATCAGGGCTCCGGCTTCGTTCTGCAGCAGAATGGCGATGATGTGACGCATGGTCCCTCGGGGATCGATGGGGCGAAGACCCTTTGAGAATAAAGGATGCGCCCGGCAGCGGCCACGGGGTCTGGCCCCGAAGCCCTCTGAGGCCTGATCAAGCGCAGCGGCGCCAGCGCCCGCCACACACCGGCGCGGCGCGGATCTACCCGGTGCGCAGCGCACCGGGCCCGGGATGGGCCCCGGGTAAACTTTCCGCTGGCGGAGCGAGCTGCTAGTCTCGGGGACATCTCCCCTTTCCGGATGCCCATCGCCGCCACATGAGACCGCCCCCATGACCGAGACCATTGCCCAGCCCCGCCACGGCGCGCACCCGCTTGCCGGACAAAAGATGTCCGGTGCCCGGATGATCATGCAAGTGCTGGCCGATGAGGGGGTCGAGGCGATCTTCGGCTACAGCGGGGGCGCCATCCTGCCCACCTATGACGCCGTGTTCCTCTACAACGAGGAGCAGTCGCGGGCCGGTGGCAGGCAGATCCCGCTCATCGTTCCCGCGAACGAGCAGGGGGCGGGCTTCATGGCCGCCGGCTACGCGCGCGCCACGGGCCGTGTGGGCGTGTGCCTGGTCACCTCGGGGCCGGGCGCCACGAACACCGTCACCCCGGTCCGCGATTCGATGGCCGACTCGGTGCCCATCGTGGTCATCTGCGGGCAAGTGGCGCGCGCCTCGATCGGCACCGACGCTTTCCAGGAAGCGCCGGTCACCGCCATCATGGGCTCGGTCGCCAAGCACGTGTTTCTCGTGACGGAGCCCGAGAGGCTCGAATCCACGATGCGCACCGCGTTCGAGCTGGCCCGCACCGGCCGTCCGGGGCCGGTCGTGGTGGACGTGCCCAAGGACGTGCAGAACTGGGAAGGCCTCTTCCAGGGCGGTGGCAGCCTGCCGATCCCTGGATATCGACGCCGCACGAAGGAGATGGTCGAGCACGCGCTCGATGAGCGTGAGGCGGCGCGCTTCTTCGACATGCTGGGTGAATCGCAACGTCCGCTGATCTACGCCGGCGGTGGCGTCATCCACGGCGGGGCGGCCGTGGAGCTCACCGAGTTCGCCACCACCTTCGACATCCCGGTGGTGACCACGCTCATGGGCATAGGGGCGATCGACACCGCCCATCGCCTGTCGATGCGCATGTTGGGCATGCACGGGGCGGCATTCGCCAACTACGCCGTCGAAGACTGCGACTTCCTCATCGCCGCCGGCGCCCGATTCGATGATCGCGTGGCCACCGTGCCGGCGAAGTTCGCGCACGGCGCCAAGCGGATCGCGCACCTCGACATCGACCGCGCGGAGATCAACAAGGTCAAGCGCGTGCACTGGAGCCACGTGGGCATGTTGCCGGAGGCGCTGCGCACCCTCACCGCGTACGGCCGGCGCGCGGGTTTGCACAAGGACCTCGGGCCTTGGCATGCGGCCCTGGCGGAGCTCAAACGCCGTCACGCCATGAATTACGACCGCAAGAGTCCGCTCATCCAGCCGTACTACGTGATCGAGGAAATCAACCGCCTGACGCGCGGCGAGGCGATCATTTCCACCGGCGTCGGCCAGCATCAGATGTGGGCGGCCCAATACTGCGACTTCCGCCGGCCGCGCCTGTGGCTCACCTCCGGCAGCATGGGCACCATGGGCTTCGGCCTGCCTGCGGCGATCGGCGCGCAATTCGGCAATCCGCGCACGCTGGTCGTGGACATCGACGGCGATTCGAGCATCCGCATGAACCTCGGCGAGCTCGAGACCGTCACCACCTACGATCTGCCGATCAAGATCGTGGTGCTCAACAACTTCGGCGACGGCATGGTCAAGCAGTGGCAGAAGCTGTTCTTCAAGGGCCGGCTCTCGGCGAGCGACCGCTCGCTGCACAAGAAGGACTTCATCAAGGCCGCGCAGGCCGACGGCTTTCCGTACGCCGTGCGCCTCGACCGCAAGGAGGACGTGCCGCGGGTGGTGGCCGAATTCCTCGCCTCCAAGGGCCCGGCCTTTCTCGAGGTGATGATCGACCCCGACGCGGGCGTCTACCCCATGGTCGCCCCCGGCCAGGGGTACGACGGGATGATCACCGGAGAGTTCATCGCGTCGCGCGGCAAGGTGGACATCAAGCCGCCCGACCCGTCGGAAATGTTCTAGGGAGCCGTCCATGAAATACCTGCACACCATGGTGCGCGTCACCGATCTTGCGGCCTCGCTGCGCTTCTACTGCGATGCGCTCGGCCTCGAGGAGCTCTCGCGCAAGGACTATCCCCAGGGCCGATTCACCCTGGTGTTCCTCGCCGCCCCCGGAGACGAATCGGCCCAGGTGGAACTCACCCACAACTGGGATCCGCAGCCCTACACCGGGGGGCGCAATTTCGGCCACCTGGCCTATGCGGTCGATGACCTCTACGCGACGTGCCGGCGCCTGCAAGAGCACGGCGTGGTGATCAACCGCCCGCCGCGCGATGGCCACATGGCCTTCGTGCGCTCGCCGGATGCGATCTCGATCGAGCTGCTGCAGCGCGGGGAGCCGCTACCGCCCGCCGAGCCGTGGAAATCGATGCCCAACGTGGGCAGCTGGTAACCCCCCTCCCCGGCATGCCGACCGAGAGCCCCGAAGCGCGGCTCGAGCACTATCTGCACGAGCACATTCCGCTCTCCGCCGCCATGGGTGTGCGGGTCGAGCACGCCACCTGCGACGATGTGAGGCTCTCGGCGCCCCTGGCGCCGAACATCAACCACCGCGAGACAGTGTTTGGCGGCAGTGCCGCCTCGCTCGCCACGTTGGCGGCCTGGGCACTGCTGCATCTTCGGCTGACCCGAGAGGGACTGCGCGCGCGCGCAGTCATCCAGCGCAGCCGCATGCAATACGAGCGGCCCGTCCCCGGGGACTTCGAGGCGCGCTGCCGGTTCACGGACGAGGCTGGATGGACCCGCTTTCGCGCCATGCTCGCGCGCCACGGCCGGGCCCGCCTCACGTTGAGCGCCGAGCTCACCTACCGGAATGAGCGGATGGGCGGTTTCGAGGGCGAGTTCGTCGCCATCGCCTCCCCCTGAGGCGTCAACGGTGGAACTGTAACGCCGGACGGCGCAGAATGCGGGCAGTTGGAATCGCCCGATTCCAGATCCAGTCCGCATACGCGCAACCACCCGGGCAGGGGGACACTCGCCATGAGTAACGCCGATCTTCTAGGGCTGTTCGTCTGGCACGAGTTGATGACGACCGACCCGCAGGGCGCGGCCGCGTTCTACTCCGGACTCTTCGCGTGGCATACACAGCCCTCGAGCACACCCGGCTACAGGCTGTGGATGAGCGGCTCGATGGGGGTGGGCGGGCTCATGACGCAGCCCGATGAAGTGCGTGGAACCGCGACCCCGCCGAGCTGGCTCATCTACCTGGGCACGGCCGACGTCGATGCCACCGTCGAGGCCGCGCAGCGGCTCGGCGGCAGGATGCTCAAAGGACCCACCGACATCCCGGGCACCGGCCGTTTCGCGGTGCTGTCCGATCCGCAGGGCGCGGCGTTCGCGGTCTTCACACCCGACATGTCGGCGCCCTCGGGCGCGGCCGCCCCGAGCCTCGCCTCTCCCTTCTCCTGGCACGAGCTCGCCACGACCGACCCGCAGGGGGCGCTGGATTTCTACTCGCAGCTGTTCGGCTGGAGCCGTGGACCGACCCATGACATGGGCGCCGGCAACAGCTACCAGATCATCGAGCACAACGGCGCGCAGGTTGGCGGCCTGTACCGGCTGCAGGACCCCTCCAAGCCGCCCTACTGGCTGACCTACGTGAAGGTCGACACCCTGGACGGCACTGTCTCCGCCGCCAGGGCCTCGGGAGGCCAGATCCTCCAGGAGCCGCACGAGGTGCCGGGCGGGGATCGTGTCGCGAGGATCCTCGATCCGCAAGGCGGCGCCATTGCGCTGCACGAGCCGCCCAAGGCCGTTGCGCCGGCCCGGACCCCCGCGCCACGCGCCCGCAAGACCGCAGCCGCAGGCACGACTGCCCGGCCGAAACCTGCTGCTCGTCCCAAGCCGGCCGCGAAAAAGCGCCCGGTCGCGAAGCGGGCCAAACCCAAGCCCGCCGCCCGGACCGCGGCCCGCGCAAGCGCCACCCGGCGGCCCGCGGCCGCAAAAGGCCGTGTGCGCAAGACCGGCAAGGCCAAGGCGGCCGCTCGATCCGGCGCCGCCAAGGGCGCGGCCCGCAGGCCGAAGGTCCTGAAGAAAGCCGTCAAGAAGGCCGTGAGAAAATCCGTGAGAAAGGCGGTCAAAAAGGCCAAGCGCTCACCGGCCCGGCGACGCTGACCGGCGCTGAGACGGACCCCGGGGGCCCTGCGGCCGGGGGCCCCTAGACCTTGATCAGCGGCTGCCCGAAATGCTCGCCGCGGAGCACCTTGTCGAGGTGCGCCGGCGCGTTCTCCAGCCCCACGATGACGTCCTCCCGGCACACCAGGCGCCCGGAGCCGTACCACGTGATCGCTTCCTTCAGGAACTCGGCGCGGCGGCGCTCGTAGTCGTGCGGATCCAGGCGCAGGATCCGCACCCTGGCCCGGGCTTCAGACGATCCCGGGGCCGGCTGCGCGTGATGGGGGCTGTGCGGGCCGAGCACCACGCGGGCCCCGGGCGCGAGATGCTGTCCGCCCAGCAGGGCATCGAGCAGCTGCCCTTTCCCGGCATCGAAAAAGAGATCGCACCCCTGGGGCGCGAGCTGCCACAGGCGCTTGCTGAGGTCCTCCGCACTCACGTTGATGCACGCGGCGAACCGGGCATGACGCGTGGCCCATGAGCATTTCTCCGCCGAGTCGTCGAGGCCGATGGCGCGGGCACCCTTGAGCGCGGCGATCTGGCCGGCCATGGCACCGGCCGTGCTCGAGGCCGCCGCAACCAGTACGGTCTGCCCGCCGTGCAGGCCCCCCAGGTCGATCAGCCCGAAGTAGGCCGCCATGCCCGGCGGACCGAGCACCCCGAGAGCCGTCGATGACGGAGACTGCCCGGGATAGAGCGCCACGGCATTGTGTCCGTCGGTGGCGCACAGCTCACGCATGCCGCAATCGATGACGACGCGCTGCCCGACGGTGAACACGTCATTACGCGATTCGATCACTTCGTACACGCCCAGCGCCGGCACCACCCCGCCGAAGACGGCTGGATGATCGGCGAGCGGCGCGAAGAGGGCGTCGGCGGCCAGCCAGTGGGCGTGGCAGAGGATGCCGCCGTTGGTGAGCGGCGGGACTTCGGCGGCCACGACCTCGACCTCCCCGGGTGTCGCGGGCGCGCCCTTGAATCTGACTTCGAGGTTGCGCATGAAACGAGTTCCTCGGGTCCGGCGCTCAGTGGCGTCAAAATAGCTTAAACCCGAATCGCCCCTGCGGCACAATGCGCAACACCCCATGGCAAACCGATCCCAACCCCGCCCCCCGGCGGCCGCCCCGACCCGCGTGCGGCGCGGGTATTTCGAGTGCCGGTACGGGCAGTTGCACCTGCATCACGCGATGCCCCCGGGGGGCGGGTTCGAGGAAGGCACCACCCTGCTGGCGCTGCACGCCGCCACTTCGACCGGTCGCATGTTCAGTGGCCTTTTGGCGGCGATGGGCGCCGACCGCTCCGCATTCGCCCCGGATCTGCCGGGTTACGGCCAATCGGACGCACCGGCAGAGCCTCTTTCGGTCACCGATCTCGCGGCGGCGATCGGGGATTTCCTCGAGTCCATGCGCCTGCGCCAGGTCGATCTGCTTGGCTGCGGCCTCGGCGCCCTGGTGGCGGTCGATCTCGCACTTTCCCGTCCGGGGGTGCGGCGCGTGATCGTGATGCCGCCCTCGCCCGGCGAGGCCGAGGCGTCCGGACGGGGGTACCCGCTCGGTGCGCAGCTCGCGCGACTCACCCAACCGGCCCTCGCCCTGTGCCCCCCGGAGATGCCCCCGGCGCTCGCCAAGGAGGTGGCCAACCTCCCGGTGCGCGCCCGGCGCGAACTGCCCGGCGGGCTGTCGCTGTTCGAGACGGCGCCCGGGGCCATCGCCGAGGCGATCAGAGAGTTTCTCAGCTAAGGAGCCTCGAGGCTCCCCCACGTCATGACCCATCGCAGCATCGAGCCCAGTCCCTACATCGAAGCCATCCTCAAGGCGCGCGTGTACGAGGTCGCGATCGAATCGCCGCTCGAGGAGGCCCCGCGCCTCTCGCGCCGGCTGGACAACCACGTCCTGCTGAAGCGCGAGGATCTGCAGCCGGTGTTTTCCTTCAAGCTCAGGGGCGCCTACAACCGCATCGCCAGGCTGTCGGACTCCGCGGCCGCGCGCGGCGTGGTGTGCGCCTCGGCGGGCAATCACGCCCAGGGCGTCGCGCTGGCGGCGCGCAAGCGAGGCATTGCCGCAGTGATCGTGATGCCGCAGACCACACCGCGCATCAAGGTCCAGGCGGTGATCGACCTCGGTGGCGAGGCCGTGCTGCACGGCGATGACTACGACTCGGCGTACGAGCATGCGACCCGGCTCGCCCGGGAGCGCGGCCTCGTCTACGTGCACCCTTTCGACGATCCCGACGTCATCGCAGGACAGGGCACCATCGGCGTGGAGCTGGCCCGGCAGACCGGCGGCAATCTCGATGCACTGTTCGTTCCGGTGGGCGGCGGCGGCCTCATCGCCGGCGTCGCCGTGTACCTGAAGTACCTGTATCCCAACATCCGGATCATCGGCGTGGAGCCCGAGGACGCCGCCGGAATGTATGAATCCCTCAAGGCCGGCCAGCGGGTCACCCTCGAGCGAGTGGGCATATTCGCCGACGGCGTGGCGGTGAGGCGCGTCGGTGATGAGACGTTCGAGCTGTGCCGGAAGTACGTCGACGAGATCGTGCTGCTCGACAATGACGAGATCTGCGCCGCCATTCAGGACGTCTTCGAGGACACCCGCTCGATCGTCGAGCCGGCGGGCGCCCTGGCGGTGGGAGGCCTGAAGAAGGTCGTGGCCCGCGAGGGCTGGCGCGGCAAGCGGCTCGCCGCCATCAACAGCGGAGCCAACATCAACTTCGACCGGCTGCGTTACGTGGCCGAGCGCGCCGATCTCGGCGGCGAGCGCGAGGCGCTGCTCGCGGTCACCATCCCGGAGCAGCCGGGGAGCTTCCGGCGCTTCTGCGAAGTGCTCGGCCGGCGCAGCATCACGGAATTCAACTACCGGTACGAGAGCGAGGAGGCGGCCCACATCTTCGTCAGCTTCGGCCTCGCCGCCGGTCGCGAGGAGAAGGACGCCGTGGTGCGCGCCCTGCGCGCGGCGGGCTATCCGGTCACCGACATGAGCGACAACGAGATGGCCAAGCTCCACGTCCGCTACATGATCGGCGGCCGCGCCCGTGGCATCCGCGACGAGCTGCTCTACCGGTTCGAATTCCCCGAGCGCCCCGGGGCGCTGCTCAAATTCCTCGATGCGATCGGCTCACGCTGGAACATCAGCCTGTTCCACTACCGCAACCAGGGCGCGGACTACGGCCGCGTGCTCGCGGGCATCCAGGTGCCCCCGGGCGAGCACGCCGACTTCCTGCAGCATCTGAACGAGCTGCATTACGCCTACGCGGAGGAAACCGGCAACCCGGCGTACCGGATGTTTCTGGGGGCCTAGTCAGGGGCGCTCAGCGCATGCCATCGAGCAGCGAGCCCACGATGCCGCCCACGACGCCGGCCTCGGCCGCCTTCGCGTTGCCACCGCTCGGCAGGTAGTCCTGCAGCGCATGCGCCAGGTTGGCGAGCGGCAGCGTCTGCAGCCACACCCGTCCCGGCCCGGTGAGCGCAGCGAGAAACAGGCCATCCCCGCCGAAGATCACGTTGCGGATCCCCGGCACCCGCGCAATCTGAAACGACACCCCCGACTCGAATGCGCCCACGTGCCCCGGATGCACCCGCAGCGTCTCCCCCGGCCGCAGGTCCTTGACCACGACCTCCCCTGAGAGCTCGAGCCAGGCGGTCCCGGTGCCGCCCACCTTCTGCAGGAGAAAGCCGTCGCCCCCGAAGATGCCGGCGCCGAGGGACTGCTGGAAGCCCAGCCCGAGCGTCACCTGCTCGGTCGCACAGAGAAAGCCGTGGCGGTGAATGAAGTACTCGCTCCCGGGGGCGAGCGTCACCGGCACGATATGGCCCGGCATGCGGGCCGCGAATGCCACCTCGCCCGCCCCGCCCATCGAGCGATATTCGGTCATGAACAGCGACCCGCCGCCGGCCACGCGTTTCAGCGCTCCGAAGAAGCCCCCGCCGCCGGCCATCTGGGTGTGCGTGCGCATCTGGATCGCCGCCGACATCCAGGACAGCTGACCCGACTCGGACACGATCGCCTCGCCGTGATCGAGCAGGAATTCGATGGCGGGCATCGTCGTGCCCACGACGCGGTGCTGCATCTGGCTCTCCCGAATGGCCTCGGTGGTCTAACCGTGAATGTAACTCTCGAGCTGCTCGATGGTGCGCCGCTGCTCCTCGATGACCGACTTGACCAGGTCTCCGATCGAGATGATGCCGATCACGCGCCCCGACTCCATCACCGGCAGGTGGCGGATGCGCTTCTCCGTGACCAGCACCATGCAGTCCTGCACCGTCGTGTCGGGCGATACCGTGACGACGGGGGAACTCATGATCTGCCACACCGGGGTCTCGGCCGAGGAGCGCCCGAGCAGCACGACCTTTCGCGCGTAGTCGCGTTCCGACACGATGCCGGCGAGCGTCTCGCCGCGCATCACGAGCAGCGCGCCGACGTGATGCTCGGCCATCGCGCGGATGGCCTCGAGGACCGGGTCCTCCGGACCGACGGTGAACATCGCCGGATTCTTGCGATCGAGCAGGTATCGCACGGTGATCATGCCGACCTCCTCTTCACACAGCCGTGGCCCGCCGTGGAGCCCCTCGAAAAGCCTACCTCGCCAGCGGCGCGACCGCCACTGTCAGCGTGACGCTGGCGGACACTTCGATGGGACCCGTCTCGATCGGTGTCGGAATCCTCGCCTGGGCAAATCGCATGCCAGCCATCTGCGCCCTCATGACCGGCACCACCACGGGCCGGCTCTCCTCTACGGAGACGATGCGCACGATCCTCAGGCCGAGCGCGGCGGCGAGCGCCTGCGCCTCGCGGCGCGCCCGGACCGCCGCCTTGCCCAGGGCCTCGGTCCTGGCAGCCTCCTCGCTGTGCAGCGTGAATCGCATGTCCTGCAGGAGATTGGCGCCGGCGCCGGTCGCGGCATCGATGACGTGTCCGATCCTGTCGAGGGCATCGAGCCTCACCTGAAGCACGTGGGTGGCGGTGTAGCCTTCGAGCTTGGGCGGGGTTCCGTTGGCCGCGTACCGGTATTTCGGCGTGACCGAATACTGAGTCGTCATCACCTGGGCGCCGGGACCGGCCGCCGTGCGCAGCGTGGCGAGCACCGCGGATACGCGGGCCGCATTGCGCGCAACGGCCTCCTGCGGCTTTGCCGCCTCCGTGGCCACACCGACATCGATGTAGACACGGTCCGGTGTCTTCGACACCCGGGAATTCGCCGTGACCTCGATGGTCGCCGGGGAGGGAGCCGGGGAGGGAGCCGGGGGCGCCGCCGCAAGCGCCGGCACCGAGACCACCGCCAGCGCGAATATCGCCGCGTATTTCATCCAAGTCGCTCCTGGTGACTCAACCCAACAGCCCTTCCCGCCGGTACAGTCTCCCCGCCAGCCACACCAGCGCCACGCCCGGCAGCAGCGAGACGCCGACCGAGAGGGCGGCATACACGGCGGGCAGCGGCTGGCCGCGCAGCACGCTCATGATGAGGAAGTGCTGGCCGAGGAACGGTACCGCCATCAGCGCCGGACTCGGGCGCAGACCGAGAATACTCGCGAACATCAACGGCAGGGTAGGAATCAGCAGCACCAGGGGCACATAGGTCTGCGCCTCGCGGTAGCTGCGCGTGAAGGACGCCACGAGCGTCATCAATGCCGCCCCGAGCGGGATCAGGGGCAGGCTGTAGAGCACGATGGTGGCGACGACGCCGGCGTCGAACTTCACGCTCATGCCCAGACGGTCGAGCCCGACATGCGTCAGCGTGAGGGCGAAGGCCGTCACGGTGAGGGTCAAAGACAGCAGCATCATGGCGGAGGCGGCCAGCATCTTGCCGTAGACCAGCTGCTCGCGCTCGACCGGCACCGTGAGCAACGGCTCGAGCGAGCCTCGCTCGCGCTCTCCGGCGGTGGCATCGATGGCCACGTACAGCCCTCCCATCAGCATGGTGAGCAGGATGACGTAGCTCAGCATGCCGAGCGCGAGCACCGATCGGCTCTGCGGGGTCGAGATGTCGATGGGATGCACGACGATCGGCGTGAGCAGCAGCGGATCGAGCCCGCGGGCCATCAGGCGCAGTCTCGCGACTGCGCCGCCGTAGAGCCCGATCACCCGGCCCACCCGTCCGACCACCTCCTGCGAGGCCCGGTCCGATTCGTCGGCATACAGACGGAGCGAGGCCGGCCTGCCGGCGGCGAGTCTCGCGCCGAAATCGCGCGGGACGTACAGCAGGGGCTCGTGGCGGCTGCGAACCCAGTGGCGCGCCGCCGCCCGGCTCGTCTTCACGGGCTCGAGCCGCACCTCGAACTGACGCAGGAACGCCAGCAGATTCGGCGCGCGCCGCGAATGCGCCACGGCCAATCGGACCGGGTGGCGGCTCTCCCGTCCGCCGTGATGAATCGCGATCGACAAGGCGGCGGCGAGCAGGCCCGGCATGAGCAGCGGCCCGATGACGAGCGAGGCGATGAGCGAGCGGCGGTCGCGCAGGTTCTCGCGAAACTCCTTGCGGAATACGCGCCAGATGGCGTTCACGAGAGACTCTCCGGCCCCTCGAGGCCGATCAGCCTCACGAAGGCCTCCTCGAGCGATTCCGCGCCGGCCCGCGCCCGCAGCTCATCCGGCGCGCCCATGGCGATCACCCTGCCGTGGGCGATGACGATCACCGCATCGCAGAGCGCGGTCACCTCCTGCATGACGTGGCTCGAGAGGAGAATGCAGTGCCCCTGCTCGCGCAGCTGACGCAGGAGCCGGCGCAGGGTTCGCACCGCCATGACGTCGAGTCCGTTGGTCGGCTCATCGAGCAGCACGTTGCGTGGCCGGTGGATGAGCGCGCGGGCGAGCGCGGTCTTCAGCCGTTGTCCCTGTGAGAATCCTTTCGCCGCGCGATCCGCGAATTCCTCCATCTCGAGCTGGCCGATCAGCTGGCGGGCGCGGGCTCGCGCCTCGCCACGCGGCAGTCCGTGGAGCGAGGCGAAGTACAGGATGTTCTCCCGGGCCGTCAGGTTGGGATACAGGCCCGCCCCGTGCGGCAGCACTCCCATCCGGCGCCGCGCCTCGATCGGCTCCCGCACGACACTGGCGCCGTCGATCCACGCTTCGCCGCCATCCGGCGCGAGAACCGTATAGAGCATGCGCAGCGTGGTCGATTTGCCGGCGCCGTTGGGACCGAGGAGCCCCGTGATGCGCGCATCGGGCGCACACAGCGTCACGCCATCGACGGCGGTGACGGAGCCGAACCGTTTGACCAGGGCGCGCGCTTCGATCATGGCGGGCGCCTCACGGGGCAGGTCCTCCCGGGGTCAGGAAGAACGGCATGGGCCGCAGGCGGCGCACACAGGCGGTGTCGAGCCCCGCGACCGAGGCGCGCCGGACGAACCGCGCCATCACCCGGCCCATGCACGGATCCAACAGCTGTCCGTGCGCGAACCCGGGAATCACCAGGCTCAGGCTGTGCGTGAAGCCGCGCGCGGCTTCGGCGGCATAGCGCGGGGGAGTGATCGGATCGTCGCCGCCCGAGAGCAGCAGGGCCGGCACGTGCGAATGCAGCGGCGCGTGGAAATCCGGGGCCACCGGGCCGCGGGGCCACAGCTTGCACACCTGCGCCAGCTCCTCGATGGGCGCCGTGCCGAGGAAGGTCTGCCTCATCTGTGCGCGCTGCGCGGCCGTGACGTGATAGAACGGCACGTCCTCGGAGCACACCACGGTGTAGTTCATCCCCTCGGCGACGGCGTTGCCGTAGAGATGATCGATGAACAGGAACTGGCCGGCGAGCGGCGCGTAGTCCCCCGCGGCGGCCTCATTGAGATCGAGCGGCAGCAGGGCGGCGAGCTCCGGGGTGTAGCTCGCCAGCCGCAGCACCTGCGCCAGTTGATAGTTGGTGAACGACAGTCGCCGCGGCGCGCCGCTCGTCGGGTCCGGCAGCACGAGCGGCACCGGATGGGCGGCGAGGGCGGCATGCAGGCTCTCGTAGATGCGCTGTGAATCGCCGAACCGGGTGCGGCAGGCGCTCTCACGCGCGCAGCCGGCGAAGATGCGTCGAACCGCCTGCTGCGCGCTCAGGGCGCTCAGGGCGCCGATGGCCACCTGCGGCGGCACCACGCCATCGAGGATGACGCTGCGCACCCGGTGAGGGAACCGGCGGATGTACTCCTGCGCGACCACGGTGCCGTAGGAGGATCCGTACAGGTTGATTCGCGCATATCCGAGCGCCGCGCGCACCCGGTCGAGGTCCCGCACGGCGAGTCCGGTGGTGTAGAAGCGCACCCGGGCATGCGAGCGCAACTGCTCGAGGCAGCGCTCGGTCTCGGCGGCGAGCTGCGCCTCGGTCGGGGGTCCGCCGCCGCCGGATCCGGCGCGGCAATCGAGCGCGTTGGATCCCCCGGTCCCGCGCTGATCGACCAGGACGATGTCACGATCGAGGTGAATGCGGGCGAACGCGGGTGCGACGCTCGCATAAAAGGCGCTCGCGGCCTCACCCGGGCCTCCCGCCAGCACGAAAAGCGGATCGGGGCGCTTGGAGGTGCTCACGGCCGGGACCACCGCCACGGCCAGCGGGATCCGCCGCCCGCCCGGGCGGGCGGGATCTTCGGCCACCCTCAGCACACCGCACTCGGCCTTCACCAGCGCCATGCCATCGGTCGCCCGCAAGTCGCAGGGTGCGAGCGGCAGACCCGGCGCCGCGAGGCTCCGTCCGACCGCGCTCGCGGCAAGCCCCAGGCTGATGAGGAGGATGGCGAATCGCACGGCCCGTCATCTTAAGGCAAGGCCTGCGGCAGCGCTGCTTTGGCTCACCGGGCTGGACACCCTTACAATAGGACGATGCGTTTCGCCCACCCCTTCGAGGTCATCGTCATCGGCGGCGGCCATGCCGGCACGGAAGCCGCGCTGGCCTCGGCCCGCATGGGTGCGCGCACCCTGCTGCTCACCCAGAGCATCGAGACCCTGGGGCAGATGAGCTGCAATCCGGCCATCGGCGGTATCGGCAAGGGCCACCTGGTCCGCGAGATCGACGCCCTGGGCGGCGTGATGGCGCGCGCCACCGACCGGTCGGGCATTCAATTCCGGACGCTGAACGGCAGCAAGGGCCCGGCGGTGCGCGCCACCCGAGCCCAGGCCGACCGCCAGCTCTACAAACAGGCGATCCGCACGGCCATCGAGAACACCCCTTCCCTGTCCGTGTTTCAGCAGGAAGCGGCGGACCTCGTCGTCGAAGGTGAGAGTGTCCGGGGTGTCGTTACCGTCACGGGAATCGTGTTCGAGGCTCCGTGCGTCGTGCTCACCGTGGGAACCTTCCTCGGCGGGCGAATCCACGTGGGGCTCGACCACTACTCCGGCGGCCGGGCCGGCGACCCGCCCTCGAACCGCCTGGCGGCGCGCCTGCGCGAGCTGCCGCTGCGGGTCGGGCGGCTGAAGACCGGCACCCCGCCGCGCCTCGACGGGCGCACGCTCGATTACGCCGCCCTGGCGCGCCAGGCGAGCGACGATCCGCTGCCGGTGTTCTCGTTTCTCGGCCGCACCGCGGAGCATCCGCGACAGGTCGACTGCTTCATCACCCACACGAACGAGCGGACGCACGAGATCATCCGCGCGGCGACCGACCGCTCGCCGATGTTCACCGGCGCGATCGAGGGCATCGGCCCCCGCTACTGCCCCTCGATCGAGGACAAGGTCGTGCGCTTCGCCGACCGCACCGCCCATCAGATCTTCGTCGAGCCCGAAGGCCTCGCCACCCACGAGATCTATCCCAACGGCATCTCCACCAGCCTGCCGTTCGATGTGCAGTACGCGCTGGTGCGCAGCATTCCGGGATTCGAGAACGCGCACCTGACACGGCCGGGCTATGCGATCGAATACGACTTCTTCGATCCCCGGGATCTGCGCCCCTCGCTCGAGACGCGCGCGCTCGGCGGCCTGTACTTCGCCGGCCAGATCAACGGCACCACCGGTTACGAGGAAGCCGCGGCCCAGGGCCTGCTCGCCGGCATCAACGCCGCGCGCGCCGCCCGGGAACGCGACGCGTGGACGCCCAAGCGCAGCGAGGCGTATCTCGGTGTGCTCGTCGACGATCTGGTCACGCGAGGCACCCGCGAGCCCTACCGCATGTTCACCAGCCGGGCCGAGCACCGTCTGCTGCTGCGGGAAGACAATGCCGACCTGCGCCTGACACCGCTCGGAAGAGAGCTCGGCCTGGTGGACGATGAGCGCTGGCGCCTCTTCGAGACCAAACGCCGGGTGGTCGATCGCGAAGTCGAGCGCCTTCGAGCCATCCGGCTGCGACCGGAGACGATCGACGCCCGATGGTGCGATCGCGTGCTCGGCGCCCCACTCGGCCGCGACGTCTCGGCGTTCGAGATGCTGCGCCGCCCCGAAGTCAGCCATGAGGTGTTGCTCGAGGTCGCGGGCCAGGCTTCGCTCGAGGCCGACGAGCAGGATGACCGGCTGCCTCCCCAGGTTCGCGTGCAGGTGGAGGCGCGGGCGAAGTACGCCGGCTACATCGAGCGCCAGCACGAGGAAATCGACCGCCAGCGCCGCAACGAGGAGACCCGATTGCCCGAAGACATCGATTACACCGAGGTCACCGGCCTCTCGCACGAGGTGCGGGCCCGCCTCACCGAATACCGCCCGGCGACGCTCGGGCAGGCGAGCCGCGTGCCGGGCGTGACGCCCTCGGCGGTCACCTTGCTGTTGGTGCATATGAAGAAACGCCGACTGGCCGCCGGCGAGCGTGTATGAGCGCCTTCCTGAGCCGGCTCGAGAGCAGCTGGAAGCGCAGCGACTCGCTGGTGTGCGTCGGCCTCGACCCGGAGATCGAGCGGTTCCCCGCCGCGATCGCCGGGCACGCCTCGCCCATCTTCCAGTTCAACAAGGCCATCATCGACGCGACGGCGGATCTGGTGTGCGCCTACAAGCCGCAATTCGCGCACTACGCGGCATATGAGGCCGAGGATCAACTGCAGCGCACGATCGAGTACATCCACGGCGCCTATCCCGGCGTACCGGTCATTCTCGACTCCAAGCGCGGCGACGTGGGCAACACGGCGGAGCGCTACGCCATCGAAGCCTTCGAGCGCTACGGCGCGGACGCCGTCACGGTCAACCCCTATCTCGGCGGCGACTCGCTCGAGCCGTTCCTCAAACACGAGGATCGGGGCGTGATCATACTCTGCCGCACCTCCAACCCGGGCGCGCGGGACCTGCAGGACCTCACCGTCTCCTCCGGACAGAGGCTGTACCACGCCGTGGCGGAACTGGCCGCGCGCCAGTGGAACACACGGGGCAACTGCATGTTGGTGGTCGGGGCGACCTACCCCAGGGAGCTCGCAGAGGTGCGCGCCATCGTCGGCGACATGCCGCTCCTCGTCCCCGGCGTCGGCGCCCAGGGAGGGGACGTGGCCGAGGCGGTGCGCAACGGCCAGACCGCCACCGGCGCCGGACTCGTGATCAGCTCCTCACGGGGAATCCTCTACGCCTCGGGCGAGGCCGATTACGCCTCCGCGGCGAGGACCGCGGCGCTGAAGCTGCGCGACCAGATCAATGCCCACCGGCGGCGCTCCGGGGGCTGAGTGGTCATGAGACGCGCGCTCGGCCGCGGCGCGACGCTCCTGGCGCTGGCCGCGCTCACCGCCTGCTCGGGCTCCCCGCAGGGAGGCGCGGCGGCGCCGGCCCAGGGCCGGGCGATCCTGCTGCGCGGCCTCGACCTGGAGCCGGACTCCCTCGATGCGCAGAAGGCGCGCTCGGTGGAGGCGCAGAGAGTGCTGATGGACATCTGCGAGGGACTGACCACGCTCGACCGCGAGGGCGCGGTCGCCCCGGGCATCGCCGAGAAGTGGACGGTGAGCGCCGACGGCAAGACCTACACGTTTCTCCTGCGCCACGACGCCAGGTGGTCGACGGGCCAGCCCGTGGTGGCGCAGGACTTCGTGGCGGGGCTGCGCCGCCTGGTCGATCCGCATACCGGCTCCGATTACGCCGAGGTGGTGAGCGTCATCGAACATGCCCCCGGCATCATCGCCGGCCGCCGGCCGCTCGAGAGCCTCGGGGTCCTCGCCCCCGACCCCTACACCGTCATCGTGAAGCTGCGCACGCCCGCCCCGTATCTGCCCGCGCTGATGGCGCACCCGGCCACCTGTCCGGTCGACCCCGCGCTGCTCGCCCGGTACGGCGAGAGCTATGCGCACCCCGGACATCTGCCTTCCGACGGCGCTTTCGTGCTCACCCGATGGGCGCACGGGTCCTATATCGACCTGACGCGCAACCCGTACTACTGGCGGAACTCCGCCACGCGCCTCGATGGAGTGAAATACCTGATCAGCGTCGATGAGAACGCGGAGCTCAATCTGTATCGCGCCGGCGAGCTCGACGTCATCGGCGTGATCCCGCGCAGCGAGTTCGGCTGGATCCGGCGCAACCTCGGCAGCCAGCTGCACATCGCCCCGTGGGTGGGCACGTACTACTACGGGTTCAATCTTCGCCGTGCGCCGTTCAAGGGACAACCCGGGCTGCGCCGCGCGCTCGCCATGGTGATCGACCGCGACAAGCTGACCCGGCTGGTGCTGCGCACCGGCGAGCAGCCGGCATATGGCTGGGTGCCGCCGGGAATGGCCGGGTACACGCCGCAGTCACCCGCCTGGCGGAGCCTCGGCGCGGCGCAGCGCCTCGCCGAGGCGCGCCGCCTGTACGCCGAGGCCGGCTACTCGGCGGCCCGGCCGCTGCGCTTCACGCTCAAGTACAACACCGGCGAGGTGCACAGCGAGATCGCGATCGCGGTCGCCTCCATGTGGCAGCGGGCGCTCGGCGTGCGGGTGCGGTTGCGGGCCGAGGACTTCAGCTCCCTGATGCAGGACATCGAGCGCGGCAACGTCCAGATGTTCCGCTCCAGCTGGATCGGCGACTACAACGATCCCTACACGTTCGCCCAGTACTTCAAGAGCGACTTCGGCATCAACCTGCCGCACTACGACAATCCGGCCTACGACGCCCTGGTCGATCACGCCGAGGCCGAGCTCGGCCCCGCCAGGCGCCGCGCGCTGCTCGAGCGGGCCGAGCGGCTGCTGCTGCGCGATCAGCCGGTGATCCCGCTCTATTTCTACGTGAGCAAACACCTGGTCAAGCCGCGGGTCACAGGCTGGTACGACAACGTCATGGACGTCACCTACAGCCGGGAGCTCGGGTTGCGGGGCGCGAGCCCGTAGCGATCACTTTCGCCAGAACGTGCGCGTGAACAGCACGATCAGGCTGAAGATCTCCAGGCGTCCGAACAGCATCGCCACGGTGCAGATCCAGATCTGCACTGCGTTGAGCGCGTGCAGGTTCCACCCGCCCTGTCCCGGCAGCCCGCACGCCGTGTTGTTGATCGAGGCGACGACGATCCGGAATGCGGAATCGAAATCCATGCCCGTCAGCAGCATGGCGAACAGCAGCAGCGCGACCGCCATGAAGTAGAGGAAGATGAAGGCGAGCACCGCATCCGCGGCGCGCTCGGGGATCGGCCGGCCGCCGATGCGCACCGGCGCCACCGCGCTCGGGTGCACCAGCATCTTCAGCTCCCGGCTGGCCTGGCGCACCAGCACCAGCGTTCGGAACATCTTGATGCCACCGCCCGAGGTGCCGGTGCTGCACACGATCCCCGACAGGAACAGCATCCAGATGGGCGCGAATACCGGCCAGGCGCTGAAGCTGACGTGCCCCGTCGACACCCAGCCCGTGGTGGTCGCCATGGAAATGACATTGAAGGCGGCGTAGCGCAGCGCCATGTTGAACGTCGGATAGACGCCCTCGGCGGCCAGCATCGCGGCAATGAAGGCGATGCTGACCACGAGCAGCACCGCCATCGCCTTGAACTCCGGGTCATTGCTGTAGGGCTTGAGCGTCAGGCGCCGCAGCGCCACGAAATGACGGGTGAAATTGAGCGACGCCGCCAGCATCAACGCCATCAGCACCGCTTCCACGGCCGCCGAGTGGAAATAGCCGATCCCGGCGTCATGCGTCGAGAATCCTCCGAGCGACACCGCCGAGAAGGTGTGGCAGAACGCATCGAACCAGCTCATGCCGGAAAGCCTGAGCCCCGCGATGCCCGCCACGGTGAGCAGCACGTAGACGAGCCAGACGGAGCGCACCGCCTCGGTGATGCGCGGCTCGAGCCTCTCGTCCTTGACCGGCCCGGGCGCCTCGGCCTTGTAGAGCTGCATGCCGCCGACCCCGAGCAGCGGCATGACCCCCATGGCCACCACGATCCCGGTGAGGCCGCCCACCCAGGTGAGCGATTCGCGCCAGAAGTTGAGCGAGGGCGCGAGGGAGTCGAGGCCGGTGAGCACCGTGGAGCCGGTGGTCGTGAGACCGGACATGGCCTCGAACAGGGCCCGGGTGAAGGTGAGACCCGGGATGCTCATGAGCAGCGGCAGGGTCGCCGACACCGGCAGCAGCACCCAGCCGAGGGTCACCAGCATGAAGCCATCGCGCGGCTTCAGCTCCCGCCGGTGCCTGAAGGTGGCGGCCGAGAGCAGCAGCCCCGTGAGCACCGTGAGGGTTGCGCACAGCAGGAACTTCGACCACAGCCCATCGCCGTTCACGAGCGAGCAGCCGATCGGCAGGGCGTACACGAGGCCGAATGCCGCGAGAATCAGGCCGAGGAAATACGTCACGCCGAGCATGCGTCGCTTTCTGGGCAGCCGGGGCTAAGGAGCCGCCCGCGTGAACAGCCGCTCGACTGCCTCGATGTGCCGCCGGTCGGACAGGAAGACGATCAGGTGGTCGTTGGACCGCACCCGGGTGTCGTGATGCGCGATGATCACCTCCTCACCGCGCACGAGGGCGCCGATCGCGGCCCCTTCAGGCAGTGCGATCTCCCCGACCATGCGCCCCACCACGCGCGAGCTGACCTCCTCGCCGCGCGCGATCGCCTCGATGGCCTCGGCGGCGCCGCGGCGCAACGAATGCACCCGGACCACCTCGCCCCGCCTGACGTGGGCAAGGAGAGAGCCGATGGTGATGGTCTGCGGCGCGATCGCCACGTCGATGCTGGTGCTCTCGGCGAGATCCGCGTAGGAGGGCCTGTTGACGAGCGCCATGACCTTGCGCGCGCCGAGCCGCTTGGCGAGCATCGCGGACAGGATGTTCGCCTCCTCGGAGTTGGTGACCGCCGCGAACACATCCGTGCTGTCGATGTTCTCCTCGATCAGCAGCTCCTCGTCCGCCGCGTCACCGCACAGCACGATGGCGTTCTGCAGCTGCTCGGACACCAGCCGGGCACGCCGCGCATCGTGCTCGATCAGCTTGATCTGGGTGGATGGCTCGAGCGCCCGGGCGAGGCGCAGTCCGATGTTGCCTCCCCCCGCGATCATCACGCGGCGCACCCGTGTGTCCTCCTTGCGCAACTCGGCGATGACGCGGTGGACATGGTCGCGCGCGGCGAGGAAGAACACCTCGTCACCCTCCTCGATCACCGTGTCGCCGTCGGGGTGCACGCTGCGCCCGCCGCGGTAGATGGCTACTACGCGGGTCTCGACTTCCTCGAGGTGCTCCGGCAGCTCGCGCAGGCTGTGCCCGATCAGCGGAGCGCCGCGCGCGGCGCGCACGCCCGCGAGACGCACCCGGCCCGCGGCGAACTCGAGGACCTGCAGCGCGCCTGGATTGTGGATCAGCCGCTCGATGTACTCGGTCACCAGCTGCTCGGGGCTGATGAACACATCGACCGCGATCGCCTGCTCGCTGAAGAGCTGAGGCCTTCCGGTGTATTCGGAGGAGCGGATGCGGGCGATCTTGGTGGGCGTGCGGAACTGCCAGAAGGCCACCTCGCACGCCATCATGTTGACTTCGTCGCTGTTGGTCAGTGCGACGAGGATGTCGGCCTCGGCGGCGCCCGCGGCCTGCAGGACGCTCGGATAGGCCGCATTGCCGACCACCGTGTGGACATCGAGGCGGTCCTGCAGGTCGCGCAGCACGTCCTCGTCGTTGTCGACGACGGTGACGTCATTGGCTTCCTCGCGCGAGAAGTGCCGGGCGACCGTGCGGCCCACCTGGCCGGCGCCGAGGATGAGGATTTTCATGGTTACAACGGCTCCAGGTTCGCGTACTGCATGACCAGCCACTTGGTTCCCTGGCGCTCGAAGTTGACCTGCACGCGCGCCTGCGGACCCGAGCCCTCGAGACTGAGGATGACGCCCTCGCCGAACTTCCCATGGCGCACCCGCGCGCCGAGACGGAAGCCGGGCACCTCGGATTCGCCGCGCAGCCGGCCTGCCGCGAACGACGGCGCGTATGCGCCCCCGGGGCGGGCAAACGCGCGCTCGTGCGCGAATCGCCCGGCGGCGACCGGCCGCATCACCTGCAGGCGGGGGCGGATCTCCTCGAGCAGCTCTTCCGGGGTTTCCTTGATGAAACGCGAGGGCTGGCTGTAGCTGTCGATGCCGTGCAGCCGGCGCTGTTCGGCGTACGTCAGGTAGAGCTGCTTCATCGCGCGGGTCATGCCCACGTAGCAGAGCCTGCGCTCCTCCTCGAGCCCCTCGAGATCCGTGATGGAGCGCTGGTGGGGAAACAGGCCGTCCTCCATGCCCGACAGGAACACGATGGGAAACTCGAGTCCCTTGGCGGTGTGCAGCGTCATCATCTGCACGCAGTCCTCCCAGGCGTCCGCCTGGCCTTCGCCCGACTCGAGCGCCGCGTGAGCGAGAAACGCCTCGAGCGGCGGCAAGTCCGCATTGGCGCCATCAGCGCTGAAGCCGCGCGCGGCGCTGACCAGCTCCTCGAGGTTCTCGACCCGCGCTTCGCCTCGGTCGGCCTTCTCGCGCCGGTGGAATTCGATGAGACCGGTGACGGCGAGCATGCGATCGACCTGCTCGTGCAGCGCCAGCCCGGCGACTTCCGCGGCCAGGCGCTCGATGAGCCCGATGAATCCCTGCAGCGCGGCGGAAGCCTTCGCACCCAGCCCTGCGCCGAGGCACAGGCCGGCCGCCTCCCACAGCGAGCCGCCCGCCGTCTTCGCCGCCTCGCGCAGCGTGTCCAGGCTCTTCGCGCCGATACCGCGCGTCGGCAGGTTCACGATGCGCTCGAATGAGGCGTCATCGCGGCGGTTCACCAGCAGCCGCAGATAGGCGAGCGCATCCTTGATTTCCGCCCGCTCGAAGAACCGCAGTCCGCCGTAGACGCGGTAGGGAATGCGAGCCGAGAGAAACGCCTCTTCGAATACTCGCGACTGGGCGTTGGAGCGGTACAGGATGGCGATGTCGCGGCGCATCCCTCCCCGGGCCACGTGATCACGGATGCGCTGCGTGACGAACTCCGCCTCGTCACGCTCGTTGAACGCCGCATAGAGGCGTACCGGCTCGCCGCGCTCGCCGCTCGTCCACAGCGTCTTGCCGAGGCGCCCCGAGTTGTTGGCGATGAGCCCGTTGGCGGCGGCGAGAATGGTCCCGGTGGAACGGTAGTTCTGCTCCAGGCGATACAGTTTCGCTCCGGCGAAATCGCGCTGGAACTGCTGCAGGTTCTCGACACGCGCGCCGCGCCACCGGTAGACCGACTGGTCGTCATCGCCGACGACGTACGGATGGCCGTCGGCGCCTGCGATCAGCCGAAGCCAGGCGTACTGGATGGCGTTGGTGTCCTGGAACTCGTCCACCAGGACGTGGCGGAACCGCTGCCGGTAGTGCTGCAGCAGCGCCGGCTGATCGCGCAGGAGCTCGAAGGAGCGCAGCAGCAGCTCCGCGAAATCGACCACGCCGTTGCGCTCGCAAGTCTCCTCGTAGAGCCCATACAGGCGGATCATCTGCGCACGGACCGGATCGTTGCCGGCCTTGAGGTCCTTCGGCCGCCGGCCCTCGTCCTTGTTCGAGTTGATGAACCACTGCACCTCGCGGGGCACCCAGCGGGATTCGTCGAGCTGCTGTGCCTTCAGGAGCTTCTTGATGAGGCGCTGCTGGTCCTCGGAGTCGAGGATCTGGAAGCTCTCGGAGAGGCCGGCTTCGCGCCAGTGGCGCCGCAGCAGCCGGTGCGCGATGCCGTGGAAGGTCCCGATCCAGAGCTGCCCGGGCGGCACGCCCAGCAGATGCTCGATCCGGGTGCGCATCTCGCCGGCCGCCTTGTTGGTGAAGGTCACCGCCAGGACGGAATGAGGCGAAGCCCCCTCGGCCTGGATCAGCCAGGCGATGCGGTGGGTGAGCACCCGCGTCTTGCCGCTGCCGGCGCCGGCGAGCACCAGCACGGGGGCGAGCGGCGCGGTGACCGCGGCCCGCTGGGCTTCATTCAAGGGCTCTAGGATGGGATCGAGGGTCATGGACCCTGCATTCTACTACCTACCACCGGTTCCTCAGCTCCCGCAGCTTGAGGAACACGCTGCGCGCGTCCGGCCGCTCCTCGAGGTCCGGGAACGCCTCGCGCAGCCGGGCGATCACGGTGGGGCTCGTCAGCCGGAAAAAGGTGTTGATGCGCTTCTCCTCGCCCAGGGTGGTCACCGGCGCGGCAGCCGGGTCGTCCTGCGGCATCGCATCGAGCAGAGCGCGGGCCGCGGCATTATCGGGCTCGCGGTCCAGGGTGAACTCCAGATTGCGCGTGAGGTAGTCGTGCCCCGGGAACACCCGGGTCTCATCGGGAAGCCTCGCCAGGCGCGTGGCGAAGGTCTCGTACAGCCGCTCGGGATGGCCCCCGTTGTGGCAATTCCCCGCGCCGGCATTGAACAGGGTATCGCCGCAGAAAAGCGCCGGTTGCGCGGCATGCGCCAGCGCGCAGATGTGCGCCATCGTGTGCCCTGGCGTGTCCAGGCACTCGAGCTCGAGGCGTCCGATGCGGATCACATCGCCCTCGCGCAGGCCACGATCCACGCCTCCGATGCGTCCGGCGGCCGCGGCATGCGCGAGGACTCTGGCGCCCGTGGCACTCACCAGGCCCGCATTGCCGCCGGTATGGTCGCGATGCTCGTGGGTATTGAGAATCTGCGTGATGGTCCAGCCGCGCGTGCGCGCCGCGGCAAGGCACAGCTGCCATTCCAGCGGGTCGATGGCGAGAGCTTCGCCGGTCTCGGGACAGGCGATGAGATAGTGGAAATTGCGGTACGCGTTGCCCGACCAGATGCGCTCGATCTCCATGAGCGCAGCATAGCCCATCGGCGCCCGGACGGCCGGGTCGCTAGGCCTCACGCGCCGCCACGGGGACCGCCACGGCACCCGGCTCCGCGACCCGCAGCGTGCACGCGCCCGCGATCAGCAGGCTCGCCCCGCCCAGCACCAGCGCGAACACCGGCTGGTCGCCGAAGAACACGTGCAGCAGCACGCCGAGGACGCTCGCCGCCGAGATCTGCGGAATGGTGACGAAGAAATTGAACATCCCCATGTACACGCCCATCTTCTCGGCCGGCAGATTGTCCGCCAGCAGGGTGTAGGGGAGCGAGAGGATGGACGCCCAGCCGAAGCCGACCCCGAGCATGGACAGCAGCAGCCACTGTGGATTGCGGATCCACGCGAACGAGAGGAGCCCGAGCGCCGCCAGAGTCAGGTTGATCACGTGGCTCCAGCGAAGCCCGGCCTTGCGCACCATGAGCGGGATGAGCACGGCCGCCAGCATCGCGAATCCGTTGTAGGCGCCAAAGAGAACCCCGACCCAGTTGGCGCCGGCATTGTAGGCCGCCGACAGCGGATTGGAGCTCCCGAACTGCACCGCGGTCACCGTCGGTGTGGTGTAGAGCCACAGGGCGAACATCGGAAACCAGGAAAAGAACTGCACCCACGCGAGGCGGCGCATCGGTTCCGGCATGCCGTAGAGGTCCGCCATGACCTGCCGCGCCATGCCACGGCTGCGCGTGCGGCTCAGCCACAGGTAGAGGGCGCCCGCCACCGCCAGCCCCGCGGTGAGCAGATACAGCTGTCCGCTGAGGGAGAAATGATGGATGAGGAGCACGCCGGCCACACCGACCGCAAGCATGAGCAGGCCCGGCCGCCAGGCACGCGATACGTCGGCTTCCTCCCGCATCGCAGGCGAGTCGGCGAAGGCGCGCAGGCGCTCCGGCGGGTACTCTCGAGTGCTCAGCACCGTCCACAACACCGCACCCACGAGGACCGCGCCGCCCGTGTAGAAGGCGATGCGCACCGTTGCAGGAATCTCCCCGGCCGGCGCCACGTTCGCGACCCCGAGTTTCGCGAGGACCCAGGGCAGCATCGAGGCCAGCACCGCGCCGAGTCCGATGAAAAAACTCTGCACGACGAATCCGAGCGGCCGCTGGGAGGCCGGCAGCTGATCCGCGACAAAGGCGCGGAACGGCTCCATCGAGATGTTGACCGAGGCGTCCAGCACCCACAGCATCAGCGCCGCGACCCACAGCGTCGGGGAGTCCGGCATCGCCAGCAGCGCCAAGGTGGTCAGGATCGCCCCGACGAGGAAATACGGCCGCCGCCGGCCGAATCGTCCCCAGGTGTGGTCCGAGGCGTAGCCGATGAGCGGCTGCACCAGCAGCCCGGTGAGCGGTGCGGCCACCCAGAGCAGGGGAATCTGCTGCATCCGCGCCCCGAGGGTCTGGAAGATGCGGCTGACATCGGCGTTCTGCAGCCCGTAGGCGAACTGGATGCCGAGAAATCCGAAGGAGATGTTCCAGATCTGCCGGAAGGACAGCGTGGGCCGCGTGCTCAAGGCGGATCCCCGGACAGGGGCGCGACGTGCAGATCGCCGATGCGCGCGCTGTTGAGCGGACCGGTGGCGCCGCCCTGGCCGCCGGTGTAATAGGCGAAGTGCGCCAGGTCGCTCATGTTGAATCCCCCGGCGAGCGAGAACCGGCACCGCGCCCCGGCCCGGGCGCCGAAGCGGACCACCGTGGAGGACTCATCGCCATGGCTCTGCGGCATCACCACCGGAGCCTCCCGGGACGCGCTGCCCGCACAGCGAATGATCATGAGCCGGACCGCAGCGGTGATGCCGGTACTGATCGGGCCATGGGGGTTGTCATAGGTGAGCCATGCCGTATACACCCCGGAGCGCGGCGCGGTCCAGGGCCTCGGCCAGGGGCCGGTCGCGGACTGCTCGGGCCCGATGCACGTCTCGGGACTGTGCAGCGATTCGAGGCCGGCGCGGCCGCGCGCGGTCACGCTGAAGCAGTCAAGGCCCCCTCCCCTCGCCATCCGACGGTGGGCGGAGATCGGCCCGAGCCGCCGGCCATTGAGATACAGGAACCCGCGGCGCACCTGCGAATCGATCCGCCAATCGCCGCCCGCGGCGACTACCGTGGGCGCGGCGGGTGTCGGCGGCAGGTACATCGGCGCGTGTGCGGGCGGTGGCGGCTCCGTCGCCCGGGTCGCGATCAATTGCACTTCGGTCAGCCCGCCCTGCCGGCGCACGGCGCCGGCCACCAGCAGATTGCCGGTGAGACGCGCCGGACGGTTCAGCACGATGCGGCGCGCGCCGAGATCGAGCGCGATCGAGCGACCCGACCCGAACAGCATGGGCACGAGTGACGCCGGCAGCTCGGGATGCACGCTGCCGTCGTCCCGCAGGCCGAACACCCCGCGCAGCACCATATCGAGGTAGCCCGCCACGGACCAGAGCTGGCGCGGCGAGTCGACCACCGGGCCGCCCAGCTTTCCCGGGACGTGGGTCGACTGCTCGAGCAGCGAGTAATTCTCCATGTTGGAGGCGTTCAGCGCGGGACCGCGCATCAGGGAGCGGATCTCGCTCGCGATCAACGGCGCATCCTCGATGCGGCGCGCAGCGCGCAGGGTGTATTCGCTCACGAACGGCCAGATCGAGCTGTTGTGGTAGATGGGCTGGTCGCGCCGTTCCGGCCAGATGACCGGACTGCCGGCCGGCCAGATCGGATAGCTCGCGAGCACACGCTCCGCGCGCGCGCGATCGGCCACTCCGCTCACGATCGCCAGGTCCAGTCCCAACAGGTCGTAGGCGTCGAAAGGCGCGGGCGCCACCCGGCCGCCGATGTAGCTCATGTACAGGCCCCGGCCGGGACGCCAGAACCGCAGGTTGATGGCACGCTCCAGCGCCGCCGCCTGCTCCTGATAGCCTCGTGCGGCCAAGGTCCGGCCGCGCTGCCCCGACAGGGCCGCCGCGAGGCGCAGCGCCTCGTAGTGCAGCACGTTGGTCGAGAGCGAGAACGACTGGGCGATGAACACCACGTCGTCGGCGGTCCATTCGGGGTAAGTCTGTTGCCGCCAGTCGAGGAAAGAAGTCTCGCCGCGGTACAGACCCACCGCGGGGTCGAACGTGTAGCGCCGGTCCTGAGCGAGCGTATCGGTCAACGCCTGGAAAGCCGTGGCGGCGAATCCCTTGTCCTCGAGAAGGTGCCTCGCGCCGAGGAACCACACGACGCGGTCGGTGCTGATCGGCCAGCTGCCGCCGGAGCCGGTGTCCTGCATCACGTATTCCCCGGGAGCGATGCCCGTGGCGCGCACCGGGGAGACTTTGAACGACAGCGAGGTCCGCGCCCGGACCGGATCGAACCGCCACAGGCCGAGATCGGTGGAGTACGACAGGTCGCGTGTCCAGGCGAACGGCCAGTCCTTGCCCGCGATGAAGCAGCGGCAGGGAATGGGGTGGCCGTGGTTGAAGGCCGGATCCTCGATGACGCTCACCGAATCCTTCTTCAGGTCCGACTGCGCCATCGCGAACAAGGCGTCGAACAGCGGACTGGCGGTGCGCGCCCGGAACCGCTGCCGGTGAATCGTCCGCGCACCGGCCGGCGTTCGCAGCACGTACCCGCCGGGCACCACGGCCACCCGGGCGACATGTCCGCGCCACTCGAGGGAGTGATGCCACGCGGGCGGTGCGGCCAGCGCGGACTGCGAAACAATGGCTGCACAGGCCACGGCAGCCGCCCATGGAACGTTCCCTCGGGCGGTGCAACCACTCCCGAATGGCTCTTGCTCACTGCTCAAGGATGACTCCGTAATGGCCCGGAACGTTCACCGTGACATTACCACCACTCACGGTATACGTATTGCCCGTCAGAAGATCGGTCACGGCCGATCCATCGGGCATGCTCAGCTGCCATGCCGGCACCGTGACAATGTGAGTCGCGCTGTCGGCGTTCAGTGCCACCGCGATGCGGTGTCTCGCGTCGACGCGACCGAAGGCGTAAATGTCGGCGGTATCGTCGGTGACCAGCGTCATGAACGACCCGGTGCGCAGTGCCGTGTACTGATTGCGGATGGAGATCAGCTTACGAGTCAGCGCGACCGCCGCATTGGCCGTGGTGGCCTGCGACCAGTCGAAGGTGCGTCGGTCGTCGGGATCGTTACCACCCTGCATGCCGTACTCATCGCCGTAGTAGATGCCAGGCGTGCCGACATAGGTGAACTGGAAGATCTCCGCGAGCTCGGTCCTGGTGAGATCCCCGCCGCAGCGCGTGGCGAAGCGCGGCGTATCGTGCGTGCCGAGCTCGTTGGTCATGACCTCCTGGACATTCACAGGCAGATCGGCGCGCGCGGCACGCAGCCAGGCGTCGAACGCGGTGACATCGATCGAGGCGGCTTTGCCGTGCTCATCCTCGCCGCAAAGCCACTCCGAGAGCGGGTTGGTGAAGCCGTTGTAGTTCATGGCGCTGTCCCACTCGGTGCCGTCATCGAGCCAGGGCGCAGGATCTCCCCAGAATTCCCCGAGAATCTCGGCATCGGGATCGACCGAGTGCACCGCCGTGCGCAGCTCCTCCATGATCTGATGGTTGGTGGCATCGCTCCCGTCGTTGCCGTCGGCATCGAGCATCTGTCCCGAATCCAGCCGCCAGCCATCGATGCCAAAGGGCGCTTTGAGGTAGGTCTGCACCACCGAGGTCGGGCTGGCGTAGATCTGCTGCCGGACGGCCGAGCCGCTCGCGCCGAAATCGAGCTTGGGCATGCTCGGCACATGGTCGAAAAAGGTGGAATAGCGGTCCGGCCAGTCCTGGAAGGTGTACCAGGTGTAGTAGGGGCTCGACTGCGACTGGTACGCTCCAACCACACGGCACGTTTCGCCGCCATAGGTGGACTTCCCGAACCAGCAGTTCGTGTCCCCGGTGTGATTGAACACGCCGTCGAGAATCATGTAGCCTTCCGGTCCGTTGACGCTGCCGTGCACGTCCTGGATGAGCTTCTCGAGATCGTCCGCCGTGCCGAACGCCGGATCGATCGCGTAGTAGTCGGCCGTATCGTACTTGTGGTTGGTCGGGGATTCGAAGATCGGCGTCAGGTACAGGATGTCGGCGCCGAGAGTGCCTTTGATGTAGCTCAGCTTCTCATCGATCCCGGCGAGGTCGCCTCCGAAGAACACCTCCGAGTTGCACCCACTGACCTCGGCATACACGCTCGTGCCCCAGGCATGCCGCTCGGTCGCACAGCCGCCATAGGTATACTGGCCATTGGTGATGTCGTTGGCCGGATCGCCGTCGTAGAAGCGATCCACGAAGATCTGGTACATCACGCCGTTCTTCATCCAGTCCGGCGTCTTGAATCCCGGGATGACCAGGAAATCCCCAGAAGTCGGCTGGATCGCACTCGCACCGTCGGCGTTGTACCACAGTGTCTCGCCACCGCTGATGACCTCGAAGCGATAATGCTTCTCGGAGCCGCCTGCCGGTATGGTGCCCTGCCAATCGTCGAACCTTCCGGTCGGATCCATCGAGGTCACGCTCATGGGCACGTAATGATAGGCCCCGTCGGCGGCGTCGTAATACTCGATATTGGCGCTCGTGACGTTGCCGTGTCCGGTGCGCAGCGTGACGGTCACGGATTGAGTCGCGGTGGGCTCGGGATCGCTGTCGTACATCGACCCCTGATCGGAAAACAGGTCCGCCGTGTCGATGAGCTTCGCGCTGGCGGATCCGCCACCCGCGCCGCCACTCGAGACGGCGCCCCCGCCACACCCGGCGAGCATGCCGGCCAGCAGCAGGGCTGCCGTCCTGCGCGGCAGCGACAAAGCGCGATTGCCCGATTGAAACATCCGATTTCCTCTCATTGATCAGGTCGACCTGCGGCGGCGCCATTTCAAGCCGGCGACACGCGCCGCTGACTTCCCGGGTGCCACCGCCGCGGAGGGGGACCGAAGCGGCGGCAACCCGGGAAGCAGCTGCCACCTACTGCTCCAGGATGACGCCGTAATGCCCCTGGAGGCTCACATTGACGTATGCCACGCCGCCATTGGCGTACACCGTGTACTGATTGCCGGTGATCAGATCGGTGACGGTCGAGCCCACCGCATCGCCCGCGAGCCACACCGGTACCGCCACGTTCGACTGGGTGCTGCTCGTGTTGTTGAGCACCACGACGAGGCGGTGACTCCGATCGACGCGCGCGAACGCGTATATGCCGCTGGTGCCGTACAGGTTGCCGGTATCGTCCGGGAGCACCGGCAGGATCGAGCCCGTGCGCAGCTCGGGGTATTGATTGCGGATGCCGATCAGCTTGCGGGTCAGCGCGACGCCCGCGTTGGCGGTGGTGGCATCGGCCCAGTCGAACGTATGCCGGTTCTCAGGATCGGCCCCGCCCAGCATGCCGTACTCGTCCCCGTAGTAGATCATCGGGGTTCCGACGTAGGTGAGCTGCAGGATCAGCGCCTCGTACGTCCCCCAGCCATTGGTCCAGGAACAGCGCGTCGCGAAGCGCTCGGTATCGTGGGTACCGAGCTCGTTGGTCATGACTTCCTGAACGTTCCACGGCAGATCGGCGCGGGTGCCCCACAGCCAGCTCGCGAACGAGGCCGTGTCGATGGAGTTGCTGTTGCCGTTCTCGTCGACACCGCAGATCCACTCCGAGACCGGATTGGTGAAGCCATTGTAGTTCATGGCGCTGTCCCATTCCGTGCCATCGTCGAGCCACGCCGAGGCATCACCCCAGTACTCCCCGAGGATCTCGGCATCGGGGTTGATCGAGGTCACGGCGGTACGCAACTCCTGCATGACCTGGTGATTGGTGGCATCGCTCCCGCCGTTGCCGCCGGCATCGAGGTACTGGGCCGCATCCAGGCGCCAGCCGTCGATGCCATACGGCGACTTGAGGTAGGTCTGGACCACCGACCCGGAGCTGCCGTAGATCTGCTCACGCGTCGCCGAGCCGCTCGAGCCGTAGTCGAGCTTGGGCATGCTCGGAATCCCGTTCGGGCTCACGCCCAGGAAATCGTAGTAATCCGTCGGCCAGGTCTGGAAGGTGTAGTAGCCGTAGTACGGGCTCGACTGCGACTGGTAGGCGCCGGCCACCGAGCAGGTGAGATTCCAGTACGTGTACTTGCCGAACCAGCAGTTCGTGTCTCCGGTGTGATTGAACACTCCGTCCAGGAGGAGGTAGCCCTTGGGCCCGTTGCCGGTGCTGTGGATGGCGGAAATCAGGTTCTGCAGATCGGCGTTGGTGCCGAACGCGGGATCCACCTCGTAGTAGTCCGCCGTGTCATACTTGTGGTTGGTCGGCGACTCGAAGATCGGGTTGAGGTAGATGATGTCGGCGCCGAGGGTCTGCTTGATGTAGGACAGCTTGTCCCCGATGCCGGCGATGTCGCCGCCGAAGAACACCTCGCTGTTGCAGCCGCTGACGGTGGCGGCGACACTCGTATAGCCGCTGCTCCAGCTGGGCGCCTCTGTTTCGCAGCCGCCGTAGGTGAATTCTCCGGCGGTGATGTCGTTCCCCGGGTTGCCGTCGTAGAAACGGTCGGGGAAGATCTGGTAGCCGACGCCGTTCTTCATCCAGTCGGGGGTCGAGAATCCCGGAATGATGTAGAAATTGTCGGCATCATCGGCGGCCGGCTCCGTGGAGCTCGGACCCGCGGCGTTGTACCACGCGGTGGCCGAGCCATCGTTGATCTGGAACCAGTACTTCAGCGCCGTGCCGCCGACATCGCCGATCGTGCCCTGCCAGTAGTCGAACTGGCCGGTCGGATCGGTCGAGGCCCAGCTCATCGGCACCCAGGTCACCGCGCCGGTGGCCGGATCGTAGTACACGATGTTGGCGCTGGTGATGTCGTGATAGCAGACGCGCAAGGTCAGCGTGACGGAGGAATTGTCCGCGGGCTCCGGATTGCTGTCGAACATCGGCCCCTGATCATGGAACAGCTGGACCCAGTGGACATTGTTGTTGTTTCCGCAGGCGAGTGCCCGGCCGCTGACCCCGAGCAGCGCCCCGCTCAGCATGATGAGCATGAGGATTGGCGCCGGGCGCCATCGGCGGACGCCCGGATGGACGTGTTGACGGTTCATCGTCGTGACCCCTCCACGTTGGCCATCCATGGGCGCTCCCTCCCGGTCGTCCTCCTCGGGCGCGGTCCGCTCGGCCGGCGGCTCATCTCCGGTTGATCCGGATGTTCCCCGGGCGCCTCTGCCCGATCCGGGACCCCGGACCGACCGCAGCGGGAGCCTCGTTCAGTTCGGTGCCTGGCCGCCCCGGCGGCCCGCCTCCTCGATGCGCACCCGGTGGGGTGCGCCGGCCGGCAGTTCGACGAACGTGAGGGCGCCGGCGCCATCGCGACCGCGCGCCCAGCAGACGTTGCTGCAACCGCTGAGGGCCGCCCGATCGGCGGCCGGTGTCAGTTCGTGGCCGTCGACGCTCACCGCACGGGCCTGAATCCGGTGTACGACGAACAGATACTGACGCAGCGGGGGCCGGTACGTGCCGCGAACCGGGCCGAGGGTGAGACGTACGGCGCGGTCCCGCGCCTGCGTGCCGAGGCGCTGCAGAAAGTACCGTCCGCGCTCGTAGGCGTAGGTCTTGCCGTTGTCATCGTAATAGTCGAAGTGCGTGGCGCGTCGTGCCGGGAACACCTGCACCGTGAGGGTGGTCACCGGATGCTCCCCGACGTACTGCATCAGCGGCTGCATCGGGATGATGGCCCCCTGGCGCACGAACAGCGGAATGTCCAGCCATGTCTTCTCATCGAGCGGCAAGGCGATGGTGGCGCCACCGCGGTACACCTGATCGGTGAAGAAGTCCGTCCAGGTTCCGGGCGGCAGATACAGGTGCTTCACGCCCTGGTGCCGGTGCACCACGGGCGAGACCAGCAGCCATTGGCCGAACAGCCATGCCTGGTCGTCGTTGCGCAGGTGCGGATCGTGAGGCCATGCGAACAGGAGCGGACGCACCAGGCCCACGCCCGAGAGGTGATCCTTCCAGGCGTAGGAGTAGATATAGGGCAGCAGCCGGTAGCGAAGATCGAGCGCGTGGGTGGCGGCACGCGAGGCGGTCACTCCGTAAATCCACGGCTGGCGGCGCTGCAGGTAGCCGCCATGCACCCGGCAGATGGGCGCGAAGGCATCGAACTCGAGCCAGCGGGCATAGTTCTCGCCCGAGGGATGCCCGTGGAAGCCCCCACCGTCCATGCCCCACCACATCTCCCCGACGTCGATGGCGCTCAGCATCCTCTGGCGCTGGGCCGCCATGCTCGCGAAGCCGCTCGCGATGTCTCCGGACCACAGGCCGTAGGCGTAGCGCTGGGCGCCCAGCCAGAAGTTGCGGTTCAGCGAGAAGACGCGCTGGTCCGTGAAGGCCCGCTGGCCGTCGTACAGCGCACGCTCCATGTTGAGGAACTGCTTGTCGTCCCCGGTCTCATCGGCCTCATCGTTCCACCAGCCGACGATGCCGGTCTCGAAGCTGTGCTCGAGCACCGGGTTGAAGAACCACTTGCGCGTGGCGGGGTTGTCGAAATCGAGGGTCTTGACCGGTTTGTGCGAGAAGTAGTCGAGAGTCGCCTTCTCCCCGGGGATCCACAGGTGATGCGTGGTCGCGTAGCGGCCCTCCACGGTGTCGACGTGGATGCGCGGCTTCATGATGCCGATGAGATGCACGCCCAGGGCGGACAGCTCACGGTCGAGCTTGCCGCTCGGGCCATCGGGGAATTTCCGGGTGTTCCACCGGAACTCCCCGTAGTGGTCCTCGCCCCAGGCCTTCCAGTCGAAGTCGAGCGAGAACGCATCGAGAGGAATGCGCAACCTGCGGTAGCGGCGCACGATGCGCAGCAGCTCCTGTTCGTTCATACCCCACTGGCTGTTGATGAACCCGAGGGACCACTTGGGGAAGAGCGGCGCGTGTCCGGTGAGATCGGCCACGGCGGCGAAGATGCGCTTCGGGGCGCCGGCGATCAGATAGACATCCACATCGGGGCGGGTCTGCTTCAGCAGCCCGAGCGCGCCGTCAGACAGGTTGAATAGGGTCTTCTGACTGTCGACCAGGACGCCGAACCCGGAGGTGCTCCAGACGAAGGGCGCCCCGGCATCGCCCTGTTCGCCCGCGGTGGCGAGCTGGCGGCCCGTGCGCAACAGCCCGGAGGAAGCCTTCTGGAAGGCGTCGAAGCCATGCACGCCGTAGAGCGCGGCGTGTGGCGCGAAGCGAAACTGCGCCGTGCCATGCGCAAGGCTTGCGATGTCCGTCTCGCGCAGCAACGGCTCGTGCGAGGCGCCGTCAAAGAGCTCCAGGGTCTTCGTGTTTCGATCGAGCACGGCCCGAAGCGCACCGCAGCGCAACACGACGTCGTGATTCGTGAGGCGCACCTTGACGGGATCCGCGGGTGCGCGGGCGGCGTCCGGCGCCATCACCAGCGCCGGTGCGCTGGCACGACCGGCCGGCAGGAAGTGCACGCGCAGCACATCGTTGCCCACCACGCGCAGGGCCAGCACGCCGCCCTCGAGTGGAACGTCGGCGCCGTTTGGGAGAATGCGAACCGTGGAGGCGACTGCCGTGCGTGCCGCACAAGCCGCCAGCGCCGCCACGGCGAGGCCGGCGGCAACACGAAGTCCTGATTTCACGAATCGACACCTCTCCCCGAGCGGCCACGCTCACGGTGGCCCGTGAGCCGGTGCCGCAGAATGCGACGCACTCTCTCGCCTTGGCAACGCTTCGCATACGTATTCATGACTCGCGGAAGACCGGAGCACCTCGCGGATATCGTGGCCCGAAGCGCGCGCATCGCACCCTGTGCCCACGCGGGCAATATGGCAAACTCGACGCCCGGCGCCGGATCTGCGGCGCCTGCGAATCGCGCCACCGCGGTGACCCGCCATGAATGACAGCTCGGAACGACGCATACGACGTATCGTGATCCTGGGTGGAGGATCCGCAGGATGGATGTGCGCCGCGGCGCTGGCCGATGCGGCACGCGGCAACTGCCCCATCGAGCTCATCGAGTCAGCCGCGATCGGCACCATCGGCGTCGGCGAGGCGACCATCCCGCCGATACGGCAGTTCAATCAGCAGCTCGGCCTCGACGAGAATGCGCTCATGGCCGCCGCGGGAGGCACATTCAAGCTCGGCATCGAGTTCTGCGGCTGGACGCGGGCCGGTCACCGTTACTTCCACCCGTTCGGCCGATTCGCTCCCGACTTCGACACCATCCCGCTGCATCACTATTGGCTGCGCGAGCGCGGCCGTGGTCTCGAGACTCCGCTGGAGGAATACGCCATGGCGTGGGTCGCCGCCCGCGCCGGCCGGTTCGAGCGGCCCCTGCGGGACCCGCGGCTGGCGCTGTCGACGCTCGATTACGCCTATCACTTCGATGCCGCGCTCTATGCGCGCCATCTGCGCGGCTACTCGCAACAGCGCGGCGTGATCCGTACGGAGGGCGAGGTCGTGGACGTGCGCCTGCGCGGCGAGGACGGCTTCATAGAATCGCTCCTGCTCAAGGATGGACGGCGAATCGAGGGCGACCTGTTCATCGACTGCTCCGGCTTTCGCGGCGTGCTGATCGAAGGCGCCCTCGAGTGCCGCCTCGATGACTGGCGCGAGTGGCTGCCCTGCGACCGGGCGATCGCGGTCGGCTGCGCGGTCGGCGCGGAGCTTCCGCCCTACACCCGCTCAACGGCCCGCCCCGCGGGCTGGCAGTGGCGGATTCCATTGCAACATCGCGTCGGCAACGGCCATGTCTATTGCAGCGAATACATGGGCGAGGACGAGGCCACGGCGCTGCTGCTCGGAAACCTCGAGGGCGAGCCGCTCGGGGACCCGCGCCCGATCCGCTTCACCACCGGCGCCCGCCGCGAGTCATGGTCGCGCAATTGCGTGGCGATCGGCCTCGCGGCCGGTTTCATCGAGCCGCTCGAGTCCACCGCGCTGCATCTCGTGCAATCGTCGATCACGCGGCTCCTCGCGCTCTTTCCCGACAGGGATTGCAACCCGCTTCTCGCGCGGGAATTCAACCGGCTGACCTACACCGAGTACGAGCGCATCCGCGACTTTCTGATCCTGCACTACCACGCCCAGGAGCGCGAGGAGCCGCTCTGGCGCTACACGCGCTCGATGGCCGTGCCGCAGACCCTTGAGTACAAGATCGACCACTTCCGCCACTCGGGGCGCATCGTGGCCGAGCCCTTCGAGCTGTTCCAGAACCCCAACTGGCTGGCGGTCCTCATCGGGCAGGAGGTCCTGCCCGAGCGATACCATCCGCTGGTCGATCTTCATACCGGGGTCGATGCGCCACGCCACCTGGCGGGCATCCGCGAAGTGTTGGAAAAGGCGGCGCGCGCCCTGCCGACCCACCGGGAATACGTCGAGCGGCATTGCCGCGCAACGGCGCTGCTCACGAGGTGAGCGGCGGGTCTGCCGCCCCCGCAGGGCCTGCCGCTAGGGCCGCCCGCTCGCGCAGTGCGCGGCAATGAAGCTTTCGTGGGTGGGCATGCGCTCCACCGCCGTGCCGATCACGCTGCGGATGGTGCCGAGGAAGTCCTCGAGCTGCCCCTGGGGCAACTCGTCGGCCGCCGGGTGGTAACGCCGGGGCAGCACACCCTGGCCCACCATCACCTGCAGCCAGGACTGCTCGGTGAACAGCTCCTCGTCCTCGCGGAAGATCTGCCCCGTGGCGCGAAACAGATCGAGCTTCCTTCGCAGGCCCTCGGGCGCCGGCAGCGCCGCGCAGTGCCGCCAGAACGGGGTATCGCGCCGCTCGGTCGCGCTGTAGTGCAGGACGAGGAAATCCCGGACCTGCTCGTACTCCTGGCGGACCTTGCGGTTGTATTCCTCGCTGATCGCCGGATCGAAGCTCCGGTCAGGAAACAGCGCGAGCAGCCGGCTGACGCCCGACTGGATGAGATGGATGGCCGTGGACTCGAGCGGCTCGATGAAACCGGCCGCGAGGCCGATCGCTACGCAATTGCGCGACCAGAGCCGGCGCCTCACGCCGGAGGTGAAGCGGATCGGCCGCGGCTCCCCGAGCGCCTCCCCCTCGAGGCTCCCGAGCAGCAGCGCCGTGGCCTCGTCCTCGCTCATGTGCTCGCTGCAGTACACGTGCCCATTGCCCGTGCGATGCTGCAGCGGGATCCGCCACTGCCAGCCCGCTGGCCGGGCATTCGCCTGCGTGTAGGGGCGCATCGCAGGCATCGGCGCGCTGGCCACCGCCAGCGCCCGGTCGCAGGGGAGCCATGCCCGCCAGTCCTCGAACCCCGCCTCGAGCGCGCCCTCGATCAGCAGGGCGCGAAAGCCCGAGCAGTCGATGAACAGCTCCCCATCGACGCGCTCGCCACCCTCGAGCAACACCGCCTCGATGAAGCCGTCCTCGCCCCGCAGCTTCACCTCGACGATCCTGCCTTCGGTGCGCCTCACCCCATGCTGCTCGGCATAGGCGCGCAACATGCGGCCGTAGAGTGAGGCATCGAAGTGAAATGCGTACTTCATCCCGGCGACCGGCGTGTTACCCACCCTCTCGAACCGGTCGAAGCGGTGACGCTTGGCCGCGCAGGCATTGAGCGAGTACGCCCACAAGTCGGGCGCGCCGGCGGCGGCGCGGCTGCGCAGCCAATGATGCTGGAAGGGCGACGGGCCGAACGGCAGCCCCACCTCGCCGAAGGCGTGCAGGTAGGAATGACCCGAACGCACCCAGTCGTTGAACTCGATGGCGAGCTTGAACGTCCCGCCGGTCGCCTTGAGCATCGCGTCCTCGTCGATGCCAAGAAAAGTGTTCACGTTGCGGATCTGGGGGATGGTCGCCTCGCCGACGCCCACGATCCCGATCGCTTCGGACTCGACCACGCGGATCTCGAGGCTCGCGCCCATTGCGCGGCTCAGCACGGACGCGGCCATCCATCCGGCGGTGCCGCCGCCGACGATGACCACCCGCTTGATGGGCAAGGTGCTCATGACTTCCACCGGGTGCAAGGTTCCGGCGTCATGCTAATACACGCGCAACGGTTCCGGGCGCGCACCCGCCTTGAATAAGGAGTCCCCGCCGGCGAAAGCCGGCGGGGCTGCCTCGCGGCCTTCAGGCCGGGATCACTGGAAGTCGTACGAGAACCCGACCTGGTAGGTGCTCGGGTACTGCTCCCACAACAGCACCTGCCGCGGATCGCCGTTCTGGATCACCTTGGTTCCATGGTGCCCCAGATTGCTGCCCGTGGCGATCAGCGTCAGGCCGTTGAGCTTGCCCGAATCGAAGCCATAGCTCAGCTGCGCGTCGATTTCGCTGTAGCCCCGGATGTCCGCCTCCGTCCGGGACGCGCTGATGCCGAACACGCGTCCGAGGAAGGTGCTGCGGATCTCATCGCTCACGCGCGCCTGGAATCCGGAATACTGGAAGTAGGCGGTGTAGTCCTGGACCCACTCCGACTGGCCGTCGATCTGCTGGATCGAGGTCGGATCATCCGCATACACCACGTGGCTGATGTTGCGGTTGGCGCTGGCGAGGATGCCGAAGCCGTTCAACCAGTGCGTGAAGTCCCCCAGCGGGATGTTGGTGGCGAGCTGCAGACCCTCGAGATGCCCGTGACCGTCGTTCGAGGGGTAGGTGAAGTACCCATAGGTCGTGCCGAGCAGCGCCTGGTTGATCGGAAAATCCGCCACGTACGGCGCGAAGTTCTTCACGAACGCCGTGTTCTGGTTGACGTAATCGGAAAGGCTGAGGTAGTAGGCGGCAAACTGCACGTATCCGGTGCCGTTCGAGCACAGGGGCGAGTTCTTGTCGCTGCCATTGCAGGAGTACCCGCTCGCCGGCCCCTTGAAGTAATGCTCCGCGCTGAAGTTGTAGTTCGTGGCCATGTACGGCTTCAGCTCGGGATTGCCGCCCTGCTCGCTCAGAGCCGCGTTGCTGATGCTCGTGCTCGTCAGGTTCGTCGTGTTATACGACACCACGTTGCCGGCATTGATCTGATCCATTCTCGGCCGGACCATGGTGCGCGCAACGCCCAGGCGCACATCGTTGTTGTAGGGGAGCGAGAACACCAGGTTCAGGCTCGGCAGCACCCGCGTGTAGCTCGTTCCGCCGGAAACCGGGATGAGCGAGGGAACACCGGCTCCGCCCGTCGAGGAATTCGGCACCGGAGCCTCGCCGTAGGCGCCCTGCGAAGTATGGGCGATCTGCACGCCGAAGTTGCCGCGCAACCCGATCTCGGAGGTCAGGCTGGTATCGATATTGAACTGCACGAAGCCGTCCGTGTCGTTCTCCTTCACCAGCCAGTTCGGCGGGATGGGCAGGGACGACATGAAGGTCGGAACCTCCACCAGCGCGCCGCTCGCGATCAGCGCCAGCGGGTTGTAGAGCACCTGCGGCCCGATGCCCATGAAGCCGAGCGCATTGGTCGCCGGCTCGAGCGCGCTCGCCGGAATGGGCGCGGTCTCCGTCGGAGTGCACGTCGCGCTGAATATCTCTCCGCAGGCGGCGCCGGGCAACGACAGGAAGTTCTGGGAAATGTGATAGTTCTTCTTGCGGCTCGTGCGGGCGACACCGATTTCCATGCTGGAGATCGGACCGCGGGCGAAATAATGCTGCGCCGCCAGCTTGAAGTTGGCCAGGTAATCCTCCGTGTGCGGCGCATTGATGAACCCGGCCTGCACCAGCTTGCCGTTGTTCGGCCCGCCGCCCCAGCCCTGGGGATCGGTCAGCACGATGGAGGGTGAGTTGAAGTTCTGCGGCGAGTTGAGCACCAGCTCGCCGGTGGGGGCCTCATAGAAATTGACGGTGCTCGGCGGCACGGTGGCGCTGTTGGCCGGGCCGTCGTAGCCGAAGCCGGAATAGGACTCGAGCAGTGTGTCCTCGCTCTCGGCGCGGCTGTAGGTCGCGTTGAAGTCCGCGGTCCAGCTGTGGCTCAGCTTGAAGTGGTTGCGCCACAGGGCGTTGTACACGTACGACTTGAAATCCTGATAGTCGTTGCGGATGACCGGATATACGCCGGTGTACTGGCCGCTCTGGTCGAAGCCATTGACGGGCGTCGCGGAGGCGAGCGTCGCACTCGACCACTTGAGCGGGAATTCGATGCCCTTCGCCTGCTGGGTCTCGTTGGAGTTCGAGTAGGTGAGGTCGAGCGTGCTGGTATAGGAGCTCGAGGGCCGATACTCGAACGTCGCCAGATAGCCGTTGCGCTTCAGCAGGTCCGATATGTTGTAGTTCTTCGAGCCGCCAATCACATAGTTGTTGTTGGCGTCGGTCGGATAGCCCCACGGACCCTGGTGATTGATGTGCGCCGGATAGGTCTCGAGGTCGATGCCGAGGTTCACCCCGAAGGTGTGATCGAAGAACTGGTCGGTGAAGATGCCGTTGATGTCGTGACCCTGGTTGCTGACGCCGGGCCCGGGCATGAGTTTGGCGCCCGAGCCGAGCCAGGTGTAGTAGCCGTTGATGGTCGCCTTCGGGCCTTTCTCATCGAGCGGCCGGACGGTCTGCATGTCGACGGTGCCCGCCAGCCCCTGGCCGAGAAGATCGGCGGTCGGCGTGAGGTGCACCACGATGGCATTGAACCAGCTGGCCGGATACTGATCGAACTGCACGCCCCGGTTGTTACCGGTGCTCGGCTGCAGGGTGCCGTCCAGCAGCGTGCTGGAGAAATCCGGGCCGAGTCCGTGGATGCTCACATCCTGCGGGCGCCCGTTGAAGGTCTGCACCGCCACGCCGGGCAGGCGGCTCAGGGAGTCCGCGATGCTCGATCCCGGCAGCTTGCCGATCTGCTCCGCGGACACCGCCTCCACGATGGAGTTGGAGTTCTTCTGGATGGCGATTGAGTTGGCGATGCTGCTGATGAAGCCGTTGACCACCACGATGGGCAGCAGCTTCTCGTTGGCGACCTCCTTTTTCGTCTTTTTCTGCTGAACGGAGGTCTGCGCGTTGCCGTTCTGCGGAGCGGCGAGAGCCGTGACCGGCATGGCGGCCGCGACCGCGGCGGCGCCGAAGCATGCGGTGGCCACCGCCATCTCGAGAATACTGCGCTTGCGTCTGGTAATCACTATCGATCCCCCCTCGGGACATGATTGGCGTACACGGCGGGCCTCGAGGCCCTGGATTCGGATTCGCGGCCGGCGGGGCGCGCGCAGGGCGCGGTCCGCCGGTGTAACGAAACTGTCGTGAATGATTCGTAACGGCCCTGTTGAAAGCAAGCGACCGCATACGTATTCATGTCTCTGGGATGCCGCGCGCGGCTTCATACCCTCCCGGAATCGCTCGCCATCCCATGAATACGTATGCGAGACTTCGTCTGAATACGTATGCGACGCCTCCGGCGGCCTCCCGAACGCGCACCGGGCTGTGTCACATTAGGATGATGGAACGGAAAAATACGATCATGACTGACAATTCATGGTGGCGGGGGGCGGTGATCTATCAGATCTATCCGCGTAGCTTTCTCGACAGCAACGGCGATGGAGTCGGCGACCTGCCCGGCATCGCACGCAGGCTCGACTACGTCGCGAGCCTGGGCGTCGATGCCATCTGGGTATCCCCGTTCTTCAAGTCTCCGATGGCGGACTTCGGCTACGACGTGTCGGACTTCCGCGCGGTGGATCCGCTGTTCGGCGGTCTTGCGGACTTCGACCGGCTGGTCGGCGAGGCGCACCGCCTTGGCCTCAGGGTGATGATCGACCAGGTGATGAGCCATACCTCGGCCGAGCATCCCTGGTTCCTCGAGAGCCGCGAGAGCCGGACCAATCCCAAGGCGGACTGGTACGTGTGGGCCGACCCGCGCGATGACGGCTCGCCTCCCAACAACTGGCAGTCCCTTTTCGGAGGTCCGGCGTGGCGCTGGGAGCCCCGGCGCCGCCAGTACTATCTGCACAATTTCCTCGATTCGCAGCCGGACCTCAATTTCCACAATCCCGGGGTGCCGGCGGCGATGCTCGAGAACCTCCGGTTCTGGCTCGACCGGGGCATCGACGGTGTGCGCCTGGATGCGATCAATTTCTGCTATCACGACCGCCTGCTGCGCGACAACCCGGCGAAACCCGAGACCGAGCGCTGCGGCCGCGGCTTCAGTCCCGACAATCCCTACGCCTACCAATATCACTGGTACAACAACACCCAGCCGGAGAACCTGGCCCTCATCGAGCGCATTCGCGCGCTCCTCGATGCCTACCCCGGCACGGCCGCGCTCGGGGAGATCTCCTCCGAGGACTCCCTCGCGACCATGGCCGAGTACGTCGGCGAGCGGCGGCTGCACATGGCCTACTCCTTCGAGCTGCTGACCGAGGAGTACGGCGCCATCCATATCCGCGACACCGTCGAGGCGCTCGAGCGGCAGATGCCGCGGGGATGGCCGTGCTGGACCATCTCCAATCACGATGTGGCCCGCGTGCTCACCCGCTGGGGCGGAACCAATGGCTCGCCGCGGATGGCGACCATGCTGAGCGCCATGGCCTGCTCGCTGCGCGGCTCGGTGTGTGTCTACCAGGGCGAGGAGCTCGGGCTGCCCGAGGCCGGCGTGCCGTTCGAGGCGATGCGCGATCCCTTCGGCATCGCCTTCTGGCCCAACTTCAAGGGCCGCGACGGCTGCCGCACGCCCATGCCGTGGCGGGACAGCCCGGACGGGGGCTTCAGCACCGCCACGCCCTGGCTGCCCATCCCTCCCGAGCACCTGGCGCTGGCCGTCTCGAGGCAGGAGTCCGAAGCCGACTCGCCGCTCAATGGCTTTCGGCGCTTCCTGCGCTGGCGCCACGGCCAGCCCGCGCTGCGCTGGGGCGACATTCGATTCATCCCGCTGCCCGAGCCACTGCTCGCCTTCACGCGTCACGCCGGGGACCACGCCCTGCTCACGGTCCTCAATCTCTCCGGTGAGGCCCGGCAGGCCCGGCTGCCCGAGCTCGGCACGCCACGGCCGCTGACGGGGCATGGCCTGCCCGCGGGAAGGCTCGATGGCCTCGTGGCGCACCTTCCGGCGTACGGCGCTCTGTTCGCGCAGCTCTAGAGCGGCCCAGGCATCGATCCGGGGCCGCTCCGCACCCGGCTCATCGGGTGCCGCGCCATTTGTTGCACATTTGCAACAGAATGGATTTTGGGCAACAGCGAGGGATGACTTAAACTAGCCCGGTGGCGAGAAAATTGGAGGGGGCGGCCGATGGGCCGTAAGCATGCAGGGGCGGAGCGCTTCGGCGACCGCCAATTCGATAGCAGGCACACCGCGCGCCCGGGCGGGGGTGCCGCGCATGCGTGACAAGCGCCGCAAGGCCAACTCCTGGGACATCGCTCACCTGGCCGGCGTCTCCCAATCGACCGTATCCCGGGCACTGCGCGGAGACCCGATGGTTTCGGCCACCACGCGCGAGCGCATCCTGGCTGTGGCCCGCCAGCTCAACTATCACGTCGACAAGAACGCTTCGAGCCTGCGCCGCCAGCATACGGGCACCCTGGCGCTGCTGTTCTTCGAGGATCCGACGGCCGATGACTCGGCCATCAACCCCTTCTTCCACACCATGCTGGGCTCGATCATCCGGGCGTGCTCGCGGGAAGGGTATGACCTGCTGGTCTCCTTCCAGGATCTGCTGCGCGACTGGCTGGCCGATTACGAGGACAGCCACAAGGCCGACGGCATCATCCTGCTCGGCTACGGCGACTATCTCGCCTACCGCGGCCGGCTCGAGGCGCTGATCGAGCATGGAGCACACCTCGTGCGCTGGGGCCAGGTGCTGCCCGATCACCCGGGGGTCTCGATCGGTTGCGACAATTTCGCCGGCGGACGGCTGGCTGCCGAGCATCTGCTGTCGCTCGGCCGGCGGCGCATTGCCTTCGTCGGAGAAAGCGCGCCCTCGGCACCGGAGATGGAAGACCGCCACCGCGGCTACCGCGAGGCGTTGATCGAGGCCGGCCTGACTCCCGACCCGCAGCTGCAGGTGGCCGCCGTCTCGACCGAGGCCTCCGGAAGCGAAGGTCTGCGCAAGCTGCTCGAGCGCGGTGTCGAGTTCGATTCGGTGTTCGGCGCGAGCGACCTCATTGCCATCGGCGCGCTGAGCGCGCTGCGCACCGCCGGCCGCAGAGTGCCGGAAGACGTCTCCGTCGTCGGGTTCGACGGCATCCCCATGGGCGCGGTCACCCGGCCGTCGCTGACCACGGTGGCCCAGGACACCAAGCGCGCCGGAGAGGCCCTGATCGCGAGCCTGATCCACCAGATCAACGGTCGCCCGGTGGACAACATGATCCTGCCGCCGCGCCTGGTGGTCCGCGAGTCCTGCGGCGGCGGCGCCACGATCGATCTCACCCCGACCGCATGAAACACACCTACCTCTACGAGCCGGGAGTCTGGACGGGCGCAGGAACGTTCTGGAGGGAGGACGGGGAGCCGCTGGCGGCGGAGTCCCGGACGGAGATCGCGCATCAGGACGGATGTTGGTTGATCTGCGGCATCCTGAAGGTTCTCGGCGCGCCGCCCGTGGAATTCCTCACCGCCTGCACGATCGAGCCGCCCGGCCGCAAAGGGGCGTGCCTCAAGTGGACGTCCGAGAACGCCACCCTGGGCAAGCTCCACGGCACGTATTCCGTGCTGGAGAAATCGATCATGTCGGTCTACCGGTGCGCCCCTTCGGGCTATCACGGCGCGGAGCACTACGGCCGGATAGACCATGGCACCTATCAGGCCTCGGGCGTGCTGCTGCTCGAGGAGCGGCGGCTGTCCTCGTGGGAGCTGCTGCTCAGACGCGTGACAGGAGGAACTGGGTCGTCGGGATGTAGTGATCGATCAGCAACGCCGCGAACAGCCACATCAGGTAGCTGATCGAGTAGCGGAACAGCCGCATCGGCAGCTGCGGACGCGGCCTGAACTGCAGCCGCAAGGCGTAGTAGAGGAAGCGCAGATCGAGCGCGAGCGCCGATACCAGGTAGATGAGTCCGCTCATGCCGGTGATGAACGGCATGAGCGTCACCAGAACGAGCAGCACCGAGTACAGCAGGATCTGCAGCCGGGTGTGCTCGACACCGTGCGTGACCGGCAGCATGGGAATGCCGACGCGAGCGTATTCGTCCTTGCGTGCGATCGCGAGCGCCCAGAAGTGCGGCGGCGTCCACACGAAGATGATCAGGAAGAGCAGCAGCGCGTGCGGATCTATGGTGTTGGTCACCGCCGCCCAGCCGAGGATCGGCGGCGCCGCGCCCGCCGCTCCACCGATCACGATGTTCTGCGGGGTCGCGCGCTTCAGCCACGCGGTGTAGATGACGGCATAACCGATGAGTGACGCGAAGGTGAGCAGCGCCGTCAGCGGATTCACCAGGAACGAGAGGATGATCATGGCCAGCAGGCCGAGCCCGCCCGCGAACATCAGGGCGTTGCGCTCCGTCAGCCGACCCCTCGGCAGCGGGCGCGAGCGCGTACGCGTCATCTGCTCATCGATGCGCCGATCGAGCACGTGATTGACGGCCGCCGCGCAGGCGGAGGCGAGGCCGATGCCGAGCGTGCCGAAAAACACCGCGCGCAGCGGCGGCCAGCCGGGGCTCGCGAGCAGTGTGCCGACGAGCGCCGTGAAGGTGATGAGCGCGCAGATGCGCGGCTTGGTCAACTCCAGGTATTGCCGCCACGATGTGGGCCTGACGCCCGCCCATTCCGAGATCGTCGTCACCGCGCCGCCCCCGTTAGGCCTGCGCAAGGCGCATCGCGCGCAGCTTGTGCACGAGGGCCAGCGCCGCCATCAGCAGCAGCGCCGCCCCGGCCGTGTGCGCGGTGGTGATCCCGAGCGGAAAGGCCCTCAGGACCATGGAAATCCCGATGGCGAGCTGCAGGATGAGTGCGACCAGCACCGCGCAGGCGTACCCGCGCGCCTCGAGCAGCGCCCGCCGGCTGATGACGTACAACGACGCCGCGCCCAGCGCCAGGGTCACCGCGAGCGCGCCCAATCGATGCGTGAGATGGATGGCGACCCGGGCCGCGTTGGGCAGGATTCCGCCCTGGTAGTCGACCCAGAGACCCCGCCACAACACGAAGGCGTCGCGAAAGTCGGCATGCGGCCACCACGCGCCCTGGCAGGTCGGGAAGTCCGGGCAGGCGTAGGCGGCGTAATTGGCGCTGGTCCAGGCGCCGAGGAAAAACTGCACCGCGAGCACCGCAAGTCCCAGGACGGACAGCCCATACGCGAGCCGCAACGGCCCGGTGGCCTCGGCGCGGCCGGAGCCGGGCATCGGCGCGCGCTGCAGCGCCAGCCACAGCCACCACAGCAGCGCGAGCGTCGTCATTCCGAAAATCAGGTGCAGCGTCACGATCAGAGGCTTCAGCAGCCACGTCACGGTCCACATGCCGAGCACGGCCTGGACGATGACCGTGGCGAAGAGCAGCAGGCCATACCCCACCCCGACGATCTGCCCGCGCGATGCAATGGCGAGCGCCGAGATCACGATGATGATGAGCCCGAGGGTGCCGGCGGCGTACCGATGAATCATCTCGTGCCAGGCGCGTCCGACGTTGAGCGGGCGGCCGGGGAAGCGCGCCTGGGCGGTCGGGCTGTCCGCGGCGCCCACGGGCGTGATGTGGCCGTAGCATTCCGGCCAGTCCGGGCAGCTGATGCCCGCGTTCGTCAAGCGGGTGTAGGCGCCAAGCACGATGACCCCGAAGCACAGCAGCACCCCGGCGAGCGACAGGCCTCGAATCCAGCGGTTGACGAATACGGGGATCAAAATTCGGCTCCAGTGCGCCAGGAAAGTGGGTGTGGATGTGATCTCGGGTGCGTAATCCTAGCATCCGCACCGTACCCGGGGGCCTAAAGGCGCTTGAAGCCGAGCGCCGCCCAGATCACGAGCGCCGCCGCCGCGAACGCCCACCATTGGACGGCATAGCCCCAGTTCTCCAGCGCCGGTATGCCCGGCGGGCTCCAGTCGCGCACATAGCCCGAAGGCGCCCCCGGATCGAGCAGCAGGATGCGCCCCTCCACCGGATGCCCGAGAGCGGCGGCCAGCTGCGTGGCGGTGGGGAAGCTGGTCACCCTGGGCCACGGGCCGATGGAGGCGGGCGGCACCCGGCCGAACGAGAGTCCCGATGCGGGCAGGCGGCCGACGCGCCCGGTCACCGTCACCCGCCCGGTCACCCCCAGCGAGACCTGCGGCAGGCGGGCGCGATTGCCGGTGAAGGCCACCCAGCCGCGGTCGACGAGCACGATGTCTCCCCCGGGGCGGCGCAGTGGAGTGAGCACCTGATACCCGTCGATCCCACCCTGGAGACTGTTGTCGAGCAGGAACTGGTGAGCGCCGTCATAGCGCCCGGTGATGCGGACGCGTTGGTAGAGAGGCTCCCCCCCAAGGGGAGCCCCACCGAGCGCCACCACCCGGTCGGCACCGAGTCTGAAACGCTCGAACTGGGCGCTGCGCGCATCGCCCATGCGCCACTGCCAGCGGCCGAGAAACAGAAAGACGGCCATCAACAGGAGCATGAGCACCGTCAGCGCAGGCGAAGGCGCGAAGACGCGGTGGCGGAGACGCAGGTGAAATTGCATGGTGACGATCGGGTGGTCCTTGGCGCAATATGGTGCCATGCCACCCTTGATTCGGCTGCTGGTCATCCTCGCCCTCGGCGCCATCATCGCGAGTCTCGGCTCGGCGCTGTTTCACCTGTCGCGCGGCACGGGCGAGGACTCGCGCAAGATGGCGCGCGCGCTCACCCTGCGCATCGCGCTGTCCCTCGGGCTGTTCGCGCTGCTGATGGTCGCGTGGTACGCGGGGCTGATCACGCCCCACGCGGCCATACCCAATTGATGCGCCGCGCGCAGGGCAGGCCGCCAGGGGGGTGAACGCCCGGGCGGACGATGGGGCGATGGATGGATGCTCGTACCCGGGATCGCCAGGCGAACCCGGTACGCAACTCATCAAAGCCAGTAGACGAAGATAAACAGGCAGAGCCAGACCACGTCGACGAAGTGCCAGTACCAGGAGACCGCCTCGAAGGCGAAGTGGCGCTCCGGCGTGAAATGCCCGCGCAGCACGCGGAACCAGATCACCAGCAGCATGATGGCGCCGATGGTCACGTGCAGGCCGTGGAACCCGGTGAGCATGAAGAAGGTGGTCCCGTAGATCCCGGTCGTCAGCTTCAGGTTCATGTGCATGTAGGCTTCACCGTACTCGTGCGCCTGCAGCGCGACGAAGGTGAATCCCAGCAGGAACGTCAGCGCGAGGAACAGCTTGAGCCGGCCCCGATGGCCGCTGCGCAGCGCGTGATGCGCGATGGTGACGGTGAGTCCGCTGGTGAGCAGGATGAGCGTATTCAGCGCCGCGATGCCCATCGGCGCAGAATCGAAGTGCGCACCGCCGACGTGTCCCGGGCCGTTGGTCGGCCAGGTCGCCTCGTAGTGCGGCCACAGCAGGAAATTGGTGATGGCCTTGACGCCCTGCCCACCCAGCCACGGCACCGAGAACATGCGCGCGTAGAAGAGCGCACCGAAGAACGCGGCGAAGAACATCACCTCCGAGAAGATGAACCACATCATCGCCATGCGGAATGAGCGGTCCACGCGCAGGTTGTAGATGCCCTTCTGATTCTCCCCGACCACGGTGGAGAACCACCCGACGAAGAGAAATGCGAGCAGCAGCGGTCCCGGCAGGAGCGCCCAGGCCGGCGCCGCGCCGTCGAGGAACAGCACCGCTCCCAGCATGAGGGAGAACAGCGCCACCGCGGCGATGATCGGCCAGGGGCTGCCGTGGGGAACGTAGTAGCCGCCCTCGGCGTTTGCGTGTGCATCTGTCATGGTGTGGACTTTCCTGACTGTGTCCCGGGCATTCACCGGTGCATGTGCATGAAGGTTACGATCATGTAGCCGAAGTAGACCGCCAGCGCGAGGAGCGAGACGGCCCACGTGGTGCGGCGGATCCCCCGGCGCTGCCGCACGGAGATCTCAGGCGCGGCGGAGCGCGCGGAATCTGTCGGACTCATGCGGATCCGCCCTCAGTGCTCGGCACCGTGGGCGAGCACCGCCTCCGACGGCGGCTCCTGCCAGGAGTGGTACGGCGCCGGCGAGGGCAGCTCCCACTCGAGGCCGCGCGCACCCTCCCAGGGCTTGTTGGCCCCGACCGGCTTGCCGGAGCGGACGCACCGCCACACGATGTAGGGGAAGAGCAGTTGCGCGGCTCCGAATACGAATCCGCCGATCGAGGACACCATGTTCCAGTCGGTGAACTGCGGCGCATAGTCGGCGATGCGCCGCGGCATGCCGGCGAGGCCGAGGAAGTGCTGCGGGAAGAACAGCACGTTCACGAAGATGGCCGACAGCCAGAAATGCCACTTGGCGAGGCGCATGTCGTACATCCGGCCGCTCCACTTGGGCAGCCAGTAGTAGACCGCGCCCATGATCGCGAAGACCGCGCCCGGCACGAGCACGTAGTGGAAGTGGGCGACCACGAAGTAGGTGCCATGGTACTGGTAGTCGGAGGGCACGAGTGCCAGCATCAGCCCCGAGAAGCCGCCGATGGTGAACAGGAACAGGAAGGCCACCGCGAACAGCATGGGCGGCTCGAACGACAGCGACCCTCGCCACATGGTCGCCGTCCAGTTGAACACCTTCACGCCCGTCGGCACCGCGATCAGCATGGTCGAGAGCATGAAGAACAGCTGCGCGGACACCGGCATGCCGACGGTGAACATGTGGTGGCCCCAGACGATGAAGGACAGGAAGGCGATCGAGGCGGTGGCGTACACCATGGCCTCGTAGCCGAACAGGGGCTTGCGCGAGAAGGTGGGGATGATCTCCGAGATCACCCCGAAGGCCGGCAGGATGAGGATGTACACCTCGGGGTGCCCGAAGAACCAGAAGACGTGCAGGAACAGCACCGGGTCGCCGCCGCCTGCGGCATTGAAGAAGCTCGTGCCGAAGAAGTGATCGGTGAGGAGCATGGTCACCGCACCCGCCAGCACCGGCATGACCGCAATCAGCAGGAAGGCGGTGATCAGCCAGGTCCACACGAACAGCGGCATCCGCAACAGGCTCATGCCCGGGGCGCGCAGGTTCATGATGGTCACGATGACGTTGATCGCCCCCAGGATGGAGGAGATGCCGAGCAGATGGATGGCGAAGATCACCATCGGAAAGGAGGCGCCGAACTGCTCCATCAGGGGCGGATACATGGTCCAGCCGCCGGCGGGCGCTCCCCCCGGCACCAGGAACGCCGACATGAGCAGGGCACCGGCGAACGGCAGGATCCAGAAGCTCAAGTTGTTCAGGCGCGGCAGCGCCATGTCAGGCGCGCCGATCTGCAGGGGAATCATCCAGTTGGCGAGCCCCACCCACGCCGGCATCACCGCGCCGAAGATCATCATCAGCGCGTGCATGGTGAGCAGCTGGTTGAACTCCGCGGGATCGAACAGCTCGAGCCCCGACTTGAACAGCTGCGCGCGGATGCCCATCGCCGCGGCGCCGCCGAGGAAGAACATCACGCCGGAGAAGATCAGGTACATCGTCCCGATGTCCTTGTGGTTGGTGGCGAATACCCAACGTCGCCAGCCATGCGGCTTGTGATCGTGCTCGGCGTGAACGGCGGTCTCGTGCGACTCGGTCATGACGACCTCTCGAATGCGGTGGATCTTTGAGAACTGGGAAACCCGGCGAACGGACCTCAGGTGCTCGCCGCCGGGGGCGCGGGCTCACCCGAGGAGACCTGCTTCCCGGCGCTTTCCTGCTGCTTCAGCCAGGTCTCGAAGGCGGCCGGGCTCACCGCATGCACCACGATGGGCATGAAGGCGTGGCCGCGCCCGCAGAGGTCGGCGCACTGCCCGCGATAGACTCCGGGCTTGTCGGGATCGATGGTGAAGGATGCCTCATTGATGAAGCCCGGGATGGCGGATCTCTTGACTCCGAGGTCCGGCACCCACCAGGAGTGGATCACATCCACCGAGGTGATGAGCAGGCGGACCTTCTCGCCGACCGGCACCACCAGTGGATGGTCGACGTCGAGCAGATAGTGGGGGACGCTGCGCGGGTTGATGTGCGAATCGAGCATGCTGGCGGCGTCGCTGCTCGTGGCGAGCTTCGAGACGATGCTCACGTTGGTGCCGAGGTACTGGTACTGCCAGCCCCACTGGAAACCGTTGACGCGGATGCTGAGCTCGGAGTCGGTGTTGTTGTTGATTCTGACCAGGAGCCGCGCCGCCGGAATCGCCATCCCCACCAGGATCAGCACCGGGATGGTCGTCCAGACGATCTCCACCCTGGTGTTGTGCACCATGGTCACATCGGCCACCGCGCCGCGCGATTTGCGGTGGAACAGGAGCGACCAGATCATGACGCCGAACACCAGGGCCGCGAGCACCACGCAGACCCAGAAGGCCATCATGTGCAGCGAGTAGATCCGGGTGCTCACGTTGGTGACGCCGCGCGGCATGTTGAGCAGGTCCCAGCCCGAGCCGAAGGCGGGCAGCGTGCCGGTCATGGCGGCGGCGAGCGAGAGCATGCCCGCCCATTTCCCGAGTCTTGCGCCATGGCTCGGCCCTTCCTGGGCCTCGCCCCCGCTGTGGCGGGGGCCGCGCTGACGCGCGTCACAAGCTGTTCCCGACAATTTGTTCATCGTTGTCTTGCCCTCAGCGCGCGGCCCGCAGGATTGCTGACGGCGCGCGAACCGAAAATACCGAAACCGAACTCGATCGGCCGCCGCTAATGGCCGAGGACCAGCGGTGGCGACTCGTTGATTCGGCCGATCAGACGCTTCAGCCTCAGCGCCAGTCCACGCCGCTCGTCCTCCGTCAGAAACCCGCCGAGCTCGCATCCCCGCCCGTGCGACTCGATGGTCAGCCGGCTCGGATGCCATCGCGATGCGGGACAGCTCAATTTGACCTGGGCCCAATACCGCTGGAACACGACCACGTGGCGGCTCGAGCGGTCGCACGACTCAATGCTCACGTCGGACTCGGTGATGGTGAGGGTCTGGGCCTGGAAGCGCCGGGCGAGGCTCTCGTGCAGCGCCCAGCCGAGGACGATCATCTCCATGCCCGCGGCGGGCAGGACCGGCCAGAGTCCAAAGAAGGTGAATGCCCCGGCGATGCCGAGGCACAGCGTGCAGGCGCTCGCAAAGACGACCAGAGCGCCTCGCACGGTCAGCGAGCAGTTTGGACAGATCACGATGCGCAGAAACGGCATGTGGCTGGAACTCGCCTAAAAGTTGCTCGAATGGATCCGGCCTTGCGGCCGTCCCGGCAATCTCCTCCCGGCTGCTTCCAAAGTGCCGGCGGCGAGCCCCCCTCAGGTCGGGCATCCCCCGCGCCAGCGTCCTAAATTGACGAATGTCATGGTATTGCGCCCACCGTGACGATTGCAAGGCCAGGTGGGCCTCGGCCTGGGCGGTTCGGGCACCCTCAGGGCCGGCCGAGCCGGGCGGCGGCCTCGCCGAGATCCGGCGGCCGCGCCCCGGGCGCAAGCGAAGGGATCGTC
>JAJYDK010000078.1 GCA_021777555.1 Pseudomonadota bacterium
CCATTCGAACGTTCGAGTCATGGCTTTTTTCTCAGAGGTAGCGCAAGAGCGTTGTAATTGGAGACCACGGTTCGCACGATGAAATTGAAATTTACATCCCAAGCGCCTATCAGAGTACGGCGGAACGAACCGGGCCGGTCCATGGATTGAAGACAGCCACCCGCGCCGCGGTGTACTCCTTCGTATCGCGTGACACGACTGTGAGCCCGTGGTGCCGCGCGGTCGCGGCGACAAGGAAGTCCCGGCTGAGAGAAGGTATGCCCGACGTTGCGGCCCTCCTCGACCATGAGACGCCATTTGCGCATGATGTTCTCGGTAATCGCTAAGACGCGCTACTCGAACATGGGTCGCACCTTGTGGTGGAGCCACTCGTTGAGCTCAGCACGGCGAATAACGACCGTCAGTAGTTCGATACCACAACGGATCTCCGCCAACGTGTGGGAGGCGAATTCCCAATCAAGCAGCGACGGGAGTTTCGAATAGTCCATTGCAATGTTGCTTCCAGGCATGGCGAGCCAGGATCGCCTTCGATGGTGAGGCATGTCCGGCACCATTCGCGGGCGTGGTGCCGTTGAGGGAGCGGTGGACGCGAGCACCGTTCTAATAGGCGCGGAAGGTTTCGAGTTTCCGGTGGTGATTGACCAAATTCCAGAAGAGCGTGCGGTCGATATATTCGCGCCGGATGGTCCCGATCAGTCCTTCGACGAGGGGGTCGACGCCGGAGTGTACGACACTGACTTGATCTCCTCGACCTTGAGAATCCGTAGATTGGCGAGCCATCCGTGAAAGCGGAACAGGGGATCGGGATCGCTACTGATTCGCGCCAGCGGTACGTTGCCGGCTATGGACTGATGGAACATGCGGCACGCGGTCGGGTCGTCTACGCATTCGCCGCCGATGCCAAAGCCGATGATGTAGCGGATGAATACGTCGATGATCACCAGGACCCAATGACTCCGAAGGAGGATCGATTCGTCGAGAAAGGGTACCAAGCACGGTAGTCAGCACAGGACTGTGCGTATGCGGCGGCTCACGCTATGATTTCGGAATTCGCACCCCATAGGGGCGCGAGGTCCGAATAGAGCGCCTGGATCTCTTCGCTGGGGTTTGCCGAGCGCACAGTGTGTCTTGCGCTCACGGATCGGTCCCGGTTCGAGTGCACCCCGCGCTCACGTCACCGGGACAGCAGACGCTTCTTCTCCGCGAATTCCTCCTTGTCGATTTCACCTTTGGCGAAGCACTCCTCGAGAATCTCAAGCGCGCGCCCGCCTGACTCTTGGCCGGGTGGATCGCTCCGATGGGACCACCAGGGGGGTGCCATGCCGAATGCGCGCATCAGCGCCAAACCGAGCATCACGGCAATCACGAGGAACACGATCATGATAATCGGGCCGAAAATCATCCCGAACCAAGGCATAGGCCACCAATCTTGCGGCATGTTCGTCTCCGTCGGTTGGGGGGCTTTATCGGCACGTTGTTCTCAGATCACGGGCCGCCGAACCCCGGTTTCTCGAAGAGGGCACCGTAGTGATGGGCCGGAAGCTCGACCGCGCGCGAGTGACGAAGCCGTCGGGCCGGAGAATCGCAGCGATGGCGCGCAAGGCGGTTTTGTCGAGCTCCCCGTGCAAGGTGTTCGCCATCAGCACGAAATCGACCGGTCGAGGCACGATGCGCGCGACATCGTAGGCGTCCGCGCGGAGGAACTCATGGTTTACGGCACCGACGGGGACCACTTAAGTCTTGGTCTGCTCGAGCATCTGCGGATCGATGTCGATGGCAAAGACGTATCGCGCGGTGACCGTAGGGGGCTCTGTGCACCAGCCATTACCGCAGCGCAGATCGGCCGCATCCCTGCGCGCCTCGATCCCGAGCGCAAGGATTACGTCATGGGGATCAGGCCAGAGCGCCTGCCACCAATCGGTGTCGAGCATCGCTGTTGCCGGGAAGACAGAATCAGGCGTGCGCATAGGATTCGATTCGTCCCGTGATGCTCATTGAGCTCGTTGAATGTGCCGCGAAGCCGGCGGCGAAGTTCCGGAGGTCGCGGGCAACCCGGCGGCCCTCCATTCGGGATAGCCGTCCTTCAGGCGTCGGGCCTTGAACCCGCGGGTGCGTAGCAAGGCCACCGCTTCGAAAGCCAGCACGCGGTACGGACCGCGGCAGTAGGCCACGATCTCGCCGCCCCTCGGTATCTCGCGCAGCCGACGCGCAAGCTCGCGCAGAGGAATGTTGACAGCCTTCGGCAGATGCCCGGCCGCATACTTGTCCGCGGGCCGCACATCGAGCACGGTGATGAGGTCGCCCTTCAGGCGACGGGTGAGCTCCTTCCTGGTCACCGGTTCCAGCGCATCGCGGACGTGGAGATAGCTGCCAATCACCTCGCGCACCTCCGCCGAATGGCGTTCGGCGACTCTGCTCAACGCGGCCAATGCATTGAGCACCGCCGGATCACTCAGACCGTAGAGGATATGCTTGCCGTCGCGCCACGAGGTGAGAAGTCCCGCCCCGCGCATCAGCCGCAGGTGCTGCGAGGCGTTGGCGGTCGAAAGGGCAACACACGCGGCGACCGCTTCGACGCTGCGCTCCCCTTGCGCCAGATGCTCGAGGATCTCGAGCCGCTGAGGGTGGCCGAGCGTCTTGGCCACACCGGCCAACCCTGCGAGCACTGCACCCTTGCGATTCCCGCTTGAGCATGACGGCTCATCTTTGACAATGATTCAATAGAGTCATTGAATGGAGAGGCTCTGTCAAGCATCTGATCATCGATCATTCCGGACGCACGGTCCGCCTGACCATCGGCCGACGTGATCATCGGAGCGAGAGATGGAGACGCACGCATGAAGCTCCTGTTCATTCTCAACGATCCACCCTACGGCACGGAGCGCTGCTACAACGCGCTGCGCCTCGCCAATGCGCTCGGCAAAAAGGACCCGACGGTTGGTGTGTCGGTTTTCTTCATGGCCGATGCCGTCGCGTGCGCCAAGAGGGGCCAGAAGACACCCGAGGGTTACTACAACCTGGAGCGCATGCTGAAGCGTTTCACGATCGGTGTTCACGAGGTTCTGCTCTGCGGTACCTGCATGGATGCGCGCGGACTCACTGAAGCCGAGCTGATCGGAGGTGCCCGGCGCGGCTCGATGGATGAGCTTGCGGCGCCCACGATCGGCGCCGACACGACGCTGGTGTTCGAGCCGGGCCTGGGGCGGGCAGCAGGTCGATGCGCAGAATCCGACATCGGGAGCCACGATGAGCGCAGCACGCTAAGGCAATCGACGGGCGTGAAATCGATCTACTTGGACTATAACGCAAGCACGCCGATTGATCCGGCGGTCGCGGCGGCCATGTGACCGCTTCTCGAGGTCGCCTATGGCAATCCTTCGAGCGGCCACTGGGCGGGCACGCCGGCAAAGGCCGTTCTGGATAGCGCCCGCTCGCGAGTCGCAGCGCTCCTCGGTTGCGCCGCCGACGAGATCGTGTTCACCAGTGGCGGCAGTGAGGCGAATAATCTAGCGCTCAAAGGCCTCTTCTTCCCGCAGCGCGATCGCCCCTCGCACATCGTCACCTCGCGGATCGGGCATTCTGCCATCCTCGCACCGTGCCGGTTTCTCGGGCGGCTGGGCGCGAACGTGCCCTGCGTTCCGGTGGACGGGAGCGCCCGCGTAGATCCCGACGACGTCCGCAAGGCGATCACCCGGGACACATTCCTCAACAGCATCATGCATGCCAACAACGAGGTCGGTACAATCCAGCCGATCGCCGAAATCGCGAAGGTTGCGCGTGCGCACGGGGTTCCCATGTACACGGACGCCGCGCAATCTGCCGGCAAGATACCGACCAACGTGGATGCGCTCGGCGTCGATCTGCTCTCGATCGCCGGCCACAAGCTCTACGCACCGAAGGGGATCGGTGCCCTATACATCCGTCGCGGCATCGTGCTCGAGCCCCTGATCCACGGTGCTGGGCACGAGGGCGGGCGTCGCGCGGGCACCGAGAGCGCTCTGTTGACCGCTGGTCTCGGCAAGGCGTGCGAGATCGCAAGACCCGACCTCGGCGTGCCGGCGACGCGTCGGCTGCAAGTTCGGTTCTGGGATCGCCTGCGCGCGATGTTCGGCGATCGCGTCGCCTTGAATGGTCACATCGATGCGCGGCTGCCGAACACGCTCACCGTGTCGTTCGCGGGGCAGGTCGGCGCCGACATCCTGACTCGGATGCCGGAGGTCGCCGCATCGACCGGCTCGGCGTGCCACTCTGCTGGGATCATGTTGTCGCCAGTGCTCGAGGCCATGGGAGTTCCACCCTAGATCGGCACTGGTGCGATCCGCTTCAGTCTCGGGCGCGGTACGACGGAGGAGGAGATCGAGGAAGTCGTCGATCGACTGCATCGGCCGCTCGCGTGACCGGGACGACCGTCCCGGGTAGATCGGTCCCAAAGTCCGAGGGGCTTGGCGAGCGACTTTGCTCGGCCTGATCACCGAGGCGATCGGGCAGCACCTCGTGTTCGGGCTGTTGCCAGACCTCCGCAATGCCTGTGTCCTCGATGATGGCGGTGGCGACGGCGCGCTGGTCTGTAAGGCGGCCTCGCGCGGCGCCGTAACGACAGGTCTCGATACGGATCCAGCGGTGCTGGTCGCAGCGCGCTCACGAGCCGAACCGAGAACGCGGGCGTCAGGACCACAGTTGGCAGGGCAGCATCGAGCGCATTCAATTTGCCGATGCGAGCGTCGATGTAGTGGTCGCGGTCACCCGTGCTCTGTTTCGTCGCCGACGTATCCGGAGCTGTGCGCGAAATGGCGCACGTGCTGCGGCCGGGCACACGTCCCGTGCTCTCGTCGGGCAAACATCGACAGGTGGTTCACGAGTGTGTGTCGGTACCGAAGGGTCATCGGGGGTGCGCGAGGATATTGACCGATCGTAAGAGCGCGCGATCGCGACCCCGATGGGACAAGCGCGCTTTCGAGCGTGCGTGAAGGTCTGAGGCATATGAACGGGCGCAAGACTCTTCCCGGGGCGGCCGCCGGATCAACCGACCGGAGTATGGAGCTGATGCGTCGTGTCGAGATGAATCAAACGTAGCCTCAACGCATTGCCGATGACGGACACCGAGCTCAGGCTCATGGCGACCGCGGCGATCATGGGGCTCAAGAGCAGTCCGAGAGACGGATACAGCGCGCCAGCGGCGATCGGGATGCCGATCACGTTGTAGATGAAGGCGAGGAAGAGGTTCTGGCGAATGTTGCGCATGGTGGCCCGGCTGAGCATGCGGGCGCGCACGATACCTATCAGGTCGCCCTTGACGAGGGTTACACCGGCGCTCTGCATGGCCACGTCGGTTCCCGTCCCCATCGCAATGCCGACCTCGGCTGCGGCGAGAGCCGGCGCGTCGTTCACGCCGTCGCCTGCCATGGCGACCGCTCGTCCTTCGTCGCGCAGGCGCTGCACGATGGCTTTTTTGTGATCCGGCAGCACCTGCGCCTCGATGTCGTTGATCCCGAGCCGGCGCGCGACGGCTTCAGCCGTGGCGCGATGATCGCCCGTAACCATCACGATCCGGATACCCTCGTGCCTGAGCGCCTCGAGGGCACCGGGCGTGCTCGACTTCACCGGGTCGGCGATGGCGACGACGCCTGCGGGCCGACCATCGATCGCGACTAACATCGCTGTCGCTCCGTCGCTTCGCAGGCGCTCCGCCGGCGCTTCGAGACCTGCGTGCGGAATCGAGAGAGAGTCGAGAAGCACGGCATTGCCCACGGCGACCGCGTGTCCATTGACGGTCCCGCAGACGCCCTTGCCAGTTTCCGAGCGAAAATCGCTCACCGCTTGCAGTGCAAGACCTCTCTCGTTCGCCGATGCGGTAACGGCCGCGGCGAGGGGATGTTCGCTCGCGCGCTCGAGGCTCGCCGCGAAGGTAAGCACGGCGGCCTCATCGTATCCTTCCCCCGGTACGACGGCGACCAATCGCGGCTTACCCTCGGTCAACGTTCCGGTCTTGTCCACGACGAGGGTGTCGATCTTTTCGAATCGCTCAAGGGCTTCGGCGTTCTTGATCAGCACGCCCGCCGTGGCGCCCTTGCCGACACCGACCATGATGGACATCGGTGTTGCGAGCCCGAGAGCGCAGGGACAGGCGATGATGAGCACCGAGACCGCTGCGACTAGCGCGTACGCCAACCGCGGCGTCGGACCGATCAGCATCCATAGGATGAACGCGAGGAATGCGGCCAGCATCACGGCCGGCACAAACCAAGAGGAGGCGAGGTCGGCGAGCCGCTGAATGGGCGCACGGCTGCGCTGCGCTTCGGCCACCATCTGCACGATTCGAGCGAGCATCGTGTCCGAGCCCACGCGCTCGGCGCGCACGATCAGCGCGCCGGTCCCGTTGATCGTGCCGCCGATGACCTTTGCTCCGCTACCCTTGGCCACCGGAATGGACTCGCCGGTGACCATCGATTCATCGACGGCGCTTGCGCCCTCCAGCACCGCTCCGTCCACCGGCACCGCTTCGCCGGGACGTACCCGCAAACGATCTCCGACGCGCACGGCATCCAGGGGAACCTCCTCGTCGGCCGGCCCGTCGTGGATGCGACGGGCGATTTTTGGTGCGAGATTCAGCAGGGCGCGAATGGCGCCGCCGGTGGCTTCGCGCGCGCGCAGCTCGAGCACCTGCCCGAGGAGCACCAGCACCGTGATGACCGCAGCGGCTTCGAAGTACACGGGAATGAGACCGTTCTCGCTGCGTAGTCCTCGAGGAAAGAGACCGGGCGTGAACATCGCCAGGACGCTGTAGAGATATGCGGCGCTGACGCCGAGGCCGATGAGGCTGAACATGTTGAGCGAGCGACGACGTACCGAATCCCACCCGCGCTGAAGCAGCGGCCATCCCGTCCAGATCACGACGGGGGTCCCGAGTGCGAACTGAATCCAAATCGCGAGGACGGGAGAGATCAATCGATGTAGCGCGAGCGCGGGGATATCTGCGGCCATTTCGACGAGGACCACCGGAGCGGCGAGTGCCGCGCCGATCCAGAACCGCCGCGTCATGTCGCGAAGCTCCGGGTTCGAACCGGACTCGGCGGCCGGCTGCACGGGCTCGAGCGCCATTCCGCAGATGGGGCAGGGGCCCGGCGCGTTGCGGCGAATCTGCGGGTGCATAGGGCAGGTGTAGATCGTTCCAGGCGACGGCACCGCTGACGCACGCTGCGGTCCGGTCGGTGGCGCGCGAGCGCCTTTCAAATACCGTTCGGGCGCCGCCCGGAATTTTTCCAGACAGCCGTTCGAGCAAAAGAAGTAGGGCTGACCCGCGTGAGTCCAGAGGTGCTGCGAGTGCGGCGAGACTCGCATGCCGCATACCGGATCCGCCAGGTCCTTCTCCGGCGCCCGTGCCGCGCCTTCCTCGGAGTCGATTTGAGGCAGTGTCGGATCGTCGCTATGCCCGTGTGTGTGATGCGAATTCATCGTTGGAGGCGGCTTGATGGAGGCGAGTAATATCCCATGGAATCCTATTGCGTTGACTCCCCGATGCCATGAGGACTTCTACCTACGGGATTCAAGGCGCGGAGGGAGGACAATAAGCGTTGGTGGCGGTGCGGCCGGGAATCTCACAATGAGCGGTCTTGTTTCATTTCTACTGTTTGGGGCGCTCTTCTTTTTTATGATGCGCTTCGGCTGCGGCGCGCATGCGGGTCACGGCGGTCATGGCGACCACTCTCCCCGGCGAGACGGCGAAGGTGACCCGGTAGGCAGCGCGTCCAGTCAACAGGTTCTCGATGCGGGAGTCGATCCGGTGTGCGGCATGAAGGTCGAACCGGGTACCGGCTACGCGAGCGTCGATCGACGGAAGACATTGCGCTTCTGCTCGCGCGACTGCCTCGATAAATTCGAGGCGCAGCCGGAGCGATATCTCGGCGCTGGAGCGATGCGCGAGGAAATGCCGGGGACTCCGGGGAAGGGGTCGGCAACATGAGAACGGGCATCTCGTAGTGTTCGATAACTTAAATCCGGTCGCGCCTGTCCGCTCGTACGAGGTCGCGCAATGGTGAGTGGTGCCCGGCCGCGGTGAAAGCCTGGCGTGATTTTGGCGTGACTCAGTGCTGCTTCGTTATGCTCAGTCGTGACAAATGCAACGGACGTCACGCGGCAAGTGG
>JAJYDK010000079.1 GCA_021777555.1 Pseudomonadota bacterium
TCGATTCACGAGAAACTTCGGATAGCAGTAGACTGTTCCTGCCGCAATGGTCTCGCCCACCACGGCCGGCTATTGTGGCAGGAGTTTTTAAAACCGCCTCAAACACAAAAAAACAGACACTCCCCCGGTGGCCTCCGTATCCCCGGTCGTTCAGGCGTATTCCGATGGCCTATCCGGTAGAAACCGGTGTAATCCGGTATATCAATGGGTATGTTCAACATCGATACCGGCGAGATCAGGCCCCAGCTCCTGGCACTGCTATCGGAGCTGGACGAGTTCAAACGCGCTTGGCGAGCGCTGGGCATCGTCGCGCTCGAACGGCTGAGTGCCCTGCGGCGCATCGCCACCGTCGAAAGCATCGGATCTTCCACGCGCATCGAAGGCAGCCGGCTCACCGACCGCGAGGTGGAAACCTTGCTGGGTCGACTGAACATCCAGTCCTTTGCCACCCGCGACGAGCAGCAGGTGGCAAGTTATGGCGCGGTCATGGAGACGGTATTCCAGGCACTGCGGCAGACGTAAAGCACGCTGAACGGCACGACCACCAACTGGCAGCCCTGGCTGTTGTGTTTCCTGCGAGCATTGCAGCAGCAGAAGAATCGACTGGCGATCAAGATTGAACGGAAGAGGTCTGCAGTTACGTTGTCCGATCTGGCGACGAAGATTCTGGACTACGCCCGGACTCTAGGAAGGGTGGCGACGCGTGACATGGTGCGCGAATACGGCTCCAGTGCGAACACGCTGAAAGCCACGTTCAGCAGCCTGGTCGAGAAGGGGCTCCTGGTGCGCCACGGCGGAGGTCGTTCGACCTGGTACGCGTTGCCGTAGCGCTTGCCTTATTTCATCGGAGACCCGCTTCTCTACTGAGTCAACCGACGTGATTTTGCTGCGCGGTGGCATTCAGGTCGATGCGGGAGACGTCGAGTTTGCCTGCAACTCTCAAGATGACCATGCGGATGGTACGGAACCGGCGGTTCTCGTGGGAAGTTCTCGTGGCAGCCTGGAGGAGCGCTTTGATAGCCTCCCGGAACTCGTTGGTGTGGCGCGGCGAAAGTGCTGGTAGCGTCTGCGCGCTAGTCAGAGTATGGACAGAAACGCATCATTGAACGATTGGGCGGGCAGTTGCAGCGCCCCAGAAGCGCCTTTGAGTGCGGTGCAGAATCGATTGGTCCAGGTGAACTGCAGTGTACCGGCCGGCGGCGCGCGAACGGGACTAAACTATCTCACATGCCGTGGTACACGTGCCATACCTACGGGCACGCTCCGCGGCCCCGGTATAGGAGGAATCGCATGAGCGTTGAATCTCCCGAACGTTCCAGGTCAGTGCTGGAAAATCTGGAGCATCTGCTTCCGGATCTCGAGGCCCTCTACAGGGACGTACATGCGCACCCGGAGCTCTCGATGCAGGAGACTCGCACGGCGGCGTTGGCGGCGAAGCGCCTGCGTGCCAGTGGCTACGAAGTAACGAGCGCAGTCGGGAAAACCGGTGTCGTCGGACTCCTGCGAAATGGCGATGGGCCGACGGTCATGCTGCGCGCCGACATGGATGCGTTGCCCGTCGAAGAAATGACGGGCGTTCCATATGCGAGCACAGCCAAGGCGAAGGACGCAGATGGGAACGATGTCCCGGTGATGCACGCCTGCGGTCATGACATGCACGTGGCGTGGCTGGTGGGGGCGGCGACGCTGCTCGGCGAAGGCCGAAAATTCTGGCGCGGAACGGTGCTCGTGGTATTTCAACCGGCGGAGGAGACCGCGCAGGGTGCGCAGGCGATGATCGACGATGGTCTCTTCGAGAGATTTCCCAAGCCCGATGTGGTCCTCGGTCAGCACGTGATGGTGGGCCCCGCGGGTACGGTTGCCAGTCGCGCCGGACCGATTACCTCCGCCGCGGACAGTCTCCAAATCAGGCTCTTTGGCCGTGGTGCCCACGGTTCAATGCCCCAGGCAGCCATTGACCCCGTCGTGATGGCGGCCGCCACGGTCATGCGGCTGCAGACCGTTGTGTCGCGCGAGGTGGCCGCTACCGAGGCGGCCGTCGTCACCATTGGCGCTCTTCAGGCTGGTGTGAAGGAAAATGTCATTCCCGATGAGGCCATCATCAAGCTCAATGTACGGACCTATGATGAAAATGTGCGCAAGCGCGTCCTTGCCGCCATCGAGCGGATCGTCAACGCCGAGGCGGCGGCCTCCGGTGCGCCGCGGCCCCCAGAGATCACGTTGCTCGATCGGTACCCCCTCGCTGTCAATGATCCGGACGCAAGTCAGCGGGTCGCAGCGGCCTTCCGACGGCATTTCTCCTCCGACCGCGTCAGGGAAACCGGCCCGGCGACGGCCAGCGAGGACTTCGGGTCGTTCGGAGCTGAATGGAAGGCGCCTTCGGTCTTCTGGTTCGTCGGCGGCACCGATCCCGAAACTTACGCGAAGGCCAAGGCGGCGAATCGGATCAATGAAATCCCGACGAACCACAATCCCCGATTCCTGCCGGTGATCCATCCGACTCTCGAAACGGGCGTGGAGGCGTTGGTGGTCTCTACACTGGCGTGGTTGCCGGCCTGAAGGCTATGAGCGCCGGATAGCGCATCATAGGGCAGGCGATGAACGCGAAGGGGAGCGTATGCGTGTGACACATGTTCTGCTGATGGTCCTGGATCTCGGGGGTACGTTCGTATTTGCCCTCAGTGGCGCAGTCGCCGCGGTTAAGCACAAGCTCGACATTTTCGGCATCATGGTGCTGGCGTTCGCTGCGGGCAATGCGGGCGGCATCACCCGCGACGTTCTGATCGGAGCAACGCCACCGGCCGCGCTCGCTGATTGGAAGTACCTCGGAGTGTCCGTTCTCGCGGGGTTCGTGGTCTTCTTCTGGTATCCACTTCTTGCGCGGCTCAGTAATCCGGTGCTTTGGTTTGACGCAATCGGTCTGGCGTTTTTTGCGGTGGCAGGCGCGCAGAAGGCACTGGTGTATGGCCTGAATCCCGTGATGGCGGCCCTGCTCGGCATGCTGACGGGTATCGGTGGCGGCATGGTGCGAGATGTGTTGGTGAACCAGATCCCTACGGTATTGCGTGCGGATCTCTATGCGCTGGCGGCACTCGCCGGAGCAGCAGTGGCGGTTGGAGGCCAGAGGCTTGCGCTTGCGCCGGTGCCCACGGCAATCGTTGGTGGACTGCTATGCTTTGCGCTGCGCTACATGGCCATCGAGCACGGCTGGCATCTGCCGGCCGCCGGACGCTTGCGTCGCAACGAGGCCGATTCTGAGAGGCATCAGAGCAACTCTTGAACGTTCCGCAGGGACGCCTCCGGCAGTGACGTCGCGCTGCAATGTCAGTCATCCGCAGCACAGATGTCCGGCACTATGTGCTTTGCGACTAAAAAAGCTGTCGCGAACGCGTTCGGCGTTCTCCGCGGGGCACAGTCCGAACCTCATCTCGCGATGACGTGAGTCTGACAGCGTAGGTCCGACCTCGATCTCACCCGATCATCCCTCCGGTGAACGCGTTGCTGGCAATGCCATTGGTGTTCACAGCGGACGTCTCGGCGGTGCCTGCGCAGCGGCGGATTTACGAAGTCAATTCTCGTCGTGATCATGCTGGGCCGCGGGGCGGTGAGGGTAGTGACGAGCCCATGCGATGTCGATGCCCTATTGCGATGTGGCGCTTCCGAGACGACTGCGCCGTCAGCAATGGTGTTGGCCCAGCTTCCGGCAACGCCCCTGCGCTCTCCGTTCGACGCCGGCCCTCGAGCGCTGAAGGCGAAATTTTACGCGAGTGAGCGAATGTTGGCGATGAGCGCTACGCAGAGGCCGATGCCGATGGCCAGAGCGATGGCGCGCCACAAGGGTACGAAGTATGGTTCCTGAATCGGTGCGCTCACCGTCTTGTGACCATGGATCATCGCCGGGATCAGCCGTTCTTTGCGGACCCAGCGATAAAATCCGATGGCTGTCAGGTGTATGGCAACGACCACCAGTAGCAGATTGAAATTGGCGCCATGCCAATGGGCGAAACGACGACCAGCGCTGTAGGACACCCATCTTGATAGTGGCCCGGAGGCAAAACCGTCGACATTGACGGCGAACAGGCCGAACGTCGTTTGCGTCAGCAGCAGACCGACCATGGCGAGAATGCTCAGGGCACCGAGCGGATTGTGGCCGATGGGCGCCGGAGCGGCGTCGTCGCCGCGTGCGAAGAGCTTGCGGACGTACTGGAGTGTGGTGCCGGGGCCTCGTACGAAGTGCCCGAACCGGGCGGTCTCCCCGCCCCAGAACCCCCAGGCGAGTCGAAACCACACGGCGGCGAGCATCCCGTATCCGGCGAGGCGGTGCCATTGCATGTGATCGCTCTTCGCGGTCCACCAGCAGACCGCGAATAGACTCACGATCGACCAATGCGCGATCCGGGTCGGCAGATCCCAGACCCGGATTCGCCGAGCCGCCGGCATCTGATCAGCCACGGGTTACCACCAGCCGCTATGCGCGCGGAATCGGCTGTGACAGCTGCCGCAGGCGTGACCGAGCGCCCGGGCATTCAGCATCAATGCGCGCCGATCATGGTGTGCGGCGGCCTGTGTGAGGCCCTGCGCGCGGAACAGCAGCATGTGTGCCGCCTGGGCGAACGCCTGAGGGTTCGTCCAGATGACTGCGCGTGCCCGGGTCTTCACGCCATGCCCCTGGCCACTGCCCGGCGGGAACCAGCTCGGCAACTCGGAGGCGAGACGATCGAGCGCCTGTGCGTCGCTGCCGATCGCGGCCCAATTCAGGCGCGATCGGCCGAACTGGTCGCGCAGAGACTTGGCGGTTCGACCGAGCATTCGGAAATGTTCCTGACGGGCGTGCACGATTTGCGGCAGGCTTGCAGCGTGTGCGCTCCCGAGCGCACCCAGGATCACCGTGGCGCTGACCAGAAAAACTCGAATAGGAGCACTGCTGCGGAGGATTTGAATGAAACGCATGGTTCTCGACTTTCAATGGACGCGATAGGGCGGGAGCGGCTGGCGTGAAAGCCGGGCAGGTCCGCTCGGTTCAACAGGGATTCGTCGGATCGACTCCCGCGGCGATACCGTCGACGTCATCGCCGAAATCGGCTGCGCGCAGGGGAGGGTCATAGGATACCGAAGCGTCGGATCGTGGGAAGTGGATTCGCGCCGTATTCCTGCCCCGCCGCGGCTCGGTGAATCGCGTGGCGTGCCGATGGCGGCGAACGCGGGATTCCGAAGCGGAATTTTGGAGCAGGCTCCGAGCCGAGTGTCTGCTCCCGCAGACAGTTGATCTGCGCTATTGGGCAGCTGCGACGTCGGCGCACCTGCTGCCTTTGCCGCGCGTCCCTGCAAAGTATCCAATCGCGAGGGTCCGCGGAGCGGGTGCTGTGAATCATTTGGGAGCGATGCGAGTACACCGGATGCGCCGGGAGTGTTCGGTTAGACCACAGGGGGTCCTGCAGGTTCGCAGGGGCGTGCTGCAGGAGCGCTTCGCTCAGGACACTTGCCGGCGGGGACATCACCGCCGCGCTCTCCATGTGCTGTGGACGCGGGAAGTCCATTTGTATTCGGTACCCCATGGCCCTTGCTCGGCAGAGGCTTGAAGTGCCTCGTCTGTCGTAGAAAACCAGCACCTTTCTGTGTAAACGGTGCTGCGCGCCACGATATCCGCAATTTATGACAATCGTGAGTCACGGTCGGCGAGCCCGACGGTCATGGCCGGTTGACCTATACAGCTACGCGTCGGATGCACTGGATCAATGCGAGCGCTGCGCGGGTCGCTACGTCGGCCGCCGTCCAAATAGGTTCGTCGCGGTGATCCTGGATGGGACGTCGGCGGCTCAGGTACGGAGGCAGTCGCGAGGTCTGGGCCTCAGGATGTCTCTACACTCATCCTACGTGCATGCACGCCACTACGAGCAGAGCAGGGCGATCGCAAACGCATAGCACTGTTGCCCCAAGGCCATGGCAGCGGAATCCGAGATGACGGCCTCATCCGGCCCGTGCGATGGGGATGGCTCCGGCAGGCGGCTGCTCGAGGTACTTGCGTGGATGGGCTTGGATTGCGACGCGGTGCGCCCCGGCGTCTGCGGGCGGGTCCAAATCAGCGGAATGTGCGCGCAATCGGGTTGCGGGGCGGCACGGGATGTGCCACCCCGCAACCCGAGGCGAATGCAAGAGCGTCTGTTCCTGAAATTAATGTGCAGCGTCGACCCGATCGGCCTTCAGAGTACTGCTGTAGAAGTGATTCAAGACTGCGTGCATCGCCTTCAGCGCGCTGGGATTCAGATAAATCATGTGTCCCGATTTGAAATACGCGAATGTGATGTGCTTGCGCAGCTTCGAACTCAGCATGGCGTGATCCAAATCGTACTCAGTCTCATGAAACGGCGTGGCGAGATCGAAATAGCCATTTTCCGAGAGCACCCGCAGATAGGGATTCTTGCGCAGAGCTGAGGCCAGATTACCCGCGACGTACGGCATCGGCAGGTGGTCGTGTTTCCAATCCCACTTCTTGAATGCCTGGTTGCTCTCTTCCTTGTACATGCGGACCGAGTGGTACTTCAGGACATTGTGCAGGTACCACTCGAACGCGGCTGTGAACGGTGCGCCGGTGAATTGATTGGACGGATCGAACGAGTTCCGTGAACTCACCTCGCTCTTATCCGAGGCGGCGAAACGGGCGTCATACCGGCCGATATGCTCTCCCTCAGGAAGCAGCAGTTGCTTGCGGAAATGCGCAGGCGTGACGCGCAGATGGGCGCGCTCGAGATACTCGACCGGCAGCCCCGTGAATTGATGCAGCTGTTGAGCGAGCGCATCGAGCTGATTCTTCGGCAGGCGATCGCCCTGGCGCAATGCCTGCGCGTACGGTCCATCCGCGAATTCGCGAGCCTGCTGTACGAACGCGGACAGACTCGCGGGCTTGCGCGCCAATCGGTCGTGATACCACGCAATCGCGGCATACGAGGGCAGATAAAAGACGTACTTGTTGTCCGAGCCCGGCATCCAATCAAAGTAGTTCAGGACCGACGACTGCAGGATGACTCCATTGAGCGCGATGCCTTGATTCTGGAGATAGTCGGCGAGCGCTGCCGAACGTGTCGTTCCGTAGCTCTCCCCGTACAGAAATTTCGGCGACTGCCACCGGTTGTATTTCTTCAAATACCGGTAAATGAACTGGCCGAAGGACTTCACGTCCTGATCAACGCCCCAGAACATCTTGCCCGTGCCCTTGCCCACGACGCGGCTGTAGCCGGTTCCAATCGCGTCAATGAAGACCAGGTCGGACTTGTTAAGTAGGCTGTAGCGACTCGGCGTGATCGAATAGGGTGCCGGCGGCGTTGCTTTGCCGTTCGTCATGTTCACGCGGTACGGACCGAGACCACCCATCTGAATCCAATCGGAGGATGCGCCGGGACCTCCGTTGTAGAGGAACGTCACCGGACGATCGGCGGGATTGCGGACGCCGTTCTCGGTATAAGCGACGTAAAACATGCTCCCAACCGGCTGATTGGCCTTGTTGCGCAACAGTATCGTGCCGGCGGTGGCGGTGTAGTGAATTGTCTGGCCGCCGATCATCACGCTGTGCTGGGTGCTGACCGCGCGTTCCTTGGGTATCGGCACGAACGGTGTCTTGGTGGGCTTCGCGGGCGCGGCGAATGCGGTCACGGACACCAGCAGCAGGCACAGAGACGGCAGGGCAATCAGGCGTGGCATGCGGCACTCTCTCGTGATTGAACAAGCGAACAACGTGACATTAGAGCACAAAATGCGACGACACGTTCAGTCGCCACGTTGAGGTGTAGGTCATGTGAGGCCGGGATGTGCCAATATATTTTTGGATGTTTGCGCGCTTCGACGTTGAGTGCGCGGGCGGGAATAATTCCCTCCCTGATGCAGATCATAGCGGAGGAAGTTCGATCGCTCTCGACGCGGCGGATATCCTCTGTTCCAACATCTTCGTTTCCAGTAAGCTCTGGCAACGATTCGGGTTCATTCCCGGCGGCCACGGCGCCGAACAGCGTCGTGTCGATCACAAGAAACTTCGGTCATCACAAGGTCTGCTGCGCATGAAATCGATTCGTTTCACTCTGGTGGCAGCGGCTGCGTTTGCGGCAGCGGCGCCGAT
>JAJYDK010000007.1 GCA_021777555.1 Pseudomonadota bacterium
ATCAGCGGCTGCACTCGGTGGCCGGGCCGGGGGGTGAGGGGCGGGTGACTTGCATTGCCGGCCCCGCGGCCCCAGATCAGGCACGGAATGCGGCGCGAACCCGGCCGCGAATCGGTGGACTAAGCTGGAGTTATCTCCCGTCCTCATACGGGTGAGGCGACCAAAGCCCTGAGATTTCCGTAGATTGAGCGAGCGAAGCGGGGTTTTCCGGGTGCAGTATGTAGCCATGTAATTTGATGGGTTCGGCTTGCATGCGGACGGCAGTTGCGGCATCATGTAGCCATGCACATCGATGCTGTCCCGAACCGCACGTCCCGCCCGACGTACCTGCTGCGCGAGTCGTACCGGATCGGCAAGAAGGTCCGTAAACGCACGCTGGCCAATCTCTCGGCGCTCCCCGATGAGCAGATCGAGGCGATCCGCGCGGTGCTCGCCGGGGTGGCCATGCGCCCGGCGCAAGAGCTGTTCGAGGTCGTGCGCTCGCGCTCGCACGGGGCGGTGCAGGCGGTGCGTGTAGCCATGCAGCGGCTGGGTTTTGAAGGGCTGATCGCTTCGCGAGCGAGCCCCGAGCGCGAGCGGGTGTGCGCGATGGTGGCCGCACGGGTGCTCGAGCCGCACACCAAGCTCGCCACCACGCGCTGGTGGCACACGACGACGCTCGCCGAGGAGTACGGGGTGGAGGGAGCCGATGAGCGCGATCTGTACGGCGCAATGGACTGGTTGCTCGAGCGCCAGGGGGCGATCGAGCGCAAGCTCGCCGCGCGGCATTTGCGCGAGGGGGCGCTGGCGCTTTATGACCTGTCCTCGAGCTACTTCGAGGGCACGCACTGTCCTCTGGCGAAGATCGGTCACAACCGCGACGGCAAGAAGAACAAGCTCCAGGTCAACTACGGGCTGCTGACGAACCGGGCGGGGTGTCCGGTGGCGGTGTCCGTGTACGAGGGCAACACCGGGGATGCCAAGACGCTCATGCCGCAGGTGACGAAGCTGCGCGAGGAGTTTGGACTTGAGCGGGTGGTACTGGTCGGGGATCGGGGCATGATCTCGCAGAAGGCGATCGGGGAGCTGCGTGAGCTCGAGGGGTTCTCCTGGATCACCGCGCTCAAAAGCAGCCAGATCCGCTCGCTCGTTGAGGGGGAAGCGCTGCAGCTCGGGCTTTTCGATGAGCGGCAGCTCTTTGAGCTCACGCACACAGAGTATCCGGGGGAGCGGCTGATCGCCTGCCGCAACCCGGAGCTCGCGAAGCTGCGCGCGCACAAGCGCCAGTCACTCCTTGAGGCGACGCAGAAGGAGCTCGAGAAGGTGCGCGCGAGCGTCACCGCCGGGCGCTTGAGCGGCAAGGCGAAGATCGGGGTGCGCATCGGACGGGTGGTGAACAAGTACAAGGTCGCCAAGCACTTCGAGCTCACCGTCGAGGACCGCAGCTTCGGGTTCAAGATCCTCAACGAGAAGGTCGCCGCCGAGGCGGCGCTCGATGGGATATACGTCATCCGAACCAACGTGCCGAAGAAGCAACTCGGCACCGCCGACGCCGTGCGCAGCTACAAGGGACTCTGTGAGGTCGAGCGCGCCTTCCGGTCGCTGAAAACCGTCGACCTCAAGATCCGTCCGATCCATCACCGGCTCGAGGACCGGGTGCGCGCCCACATCTTCCTTTGCATGCTCGCCTACTACGTCGAGTGGCACATGCGGGAGGCCTGGCGCGAGCTGCTCTTTGCCGACGAGGACCTCGAGGCAAAGACTGATCGCGATCCGGTCGCCCCCGCCCAACGCTCACAGGAAGCACTGGAGAAAATCGCCGAGCGGACGCTCGAGGATGGCTCCCCAGTGCACAGCTTCCGCACCCTGCTTCAGGACCTCGCGACCGTCGTGCGCAACACCTGCATCACCCGCGGCACGAAATCCGCCTCGCCCGCCTTTAAGATGGTCACGACCGCCACCGACACACAACACCGCGCGCTGCAGCTGCTGCAGCAAATCACCGTGTAGCCACTCAGTTCACAGCGCATAATCCGTCAACTAGCTGAGCGACAACGGATTTTCTCGCGCGCCGAGGGATAACTCCAGCTTAGCGCTCGCTGCAAAAGAGCTGGGAGAACCGGACATTCGATGGCCAAGCGAGCAGATCCAGGAAAGACCGCTTCGGCCGATTGCGGAAGCTCCGAATCGTCGTCGGTCTCGGGTCGTTGGTTGATGATGAGTTGAGGGATGGCTATCGCGGCCTCTGATTCGCACTTGGAATCCGAGACCAGTGCCCAGTGCGACTCTGAGTGCGAATGCTGGGGCCATGCCCGGCAATCCGCAGCAATGACACGGGTGAGCCCCGACGGGCTCTGGCCATGGAATTGCCCAAACAATCAGAAATTTCCCGCCGCCGCTGTTGCCGCAGCTTGCCCGGCATGGCCTGGGAATGGAGCGGGTGATGGGAATCGAACCCACGTTAGCAGCTTGGGAAGCTGCAGTTCTACCATTGAACTACACCCGCGCGCCCGAAGAGGACATTGTACGAGAGGTGCCGTTCGCCCGGCAATCCGCTCCCGCTCGTCCGTGGCATTCCGGTCGTTGGCGCATCGATTGTTCGAGGTGCGCTCAGGCCGGCAGGGCCCGGAGTGCGTCGGCGGCACGCCGCACGGCTGCATCCCGCTCCGTACGGACGGCATCGAGGCGCCTGTTCGCGGCGGCGAGGATTTCCGGCCGGGCCCGCTCAGGCCGCCCGGAATCGAATGGCGGTGCGGGCGCGTACTCGATGGCGAGCTGCACGCTCTCGGCGCAATCCGTCCCGGCGATCTCCGCCACGATGGTCAAGGCCATGTCGATCCCGGCCGTGACGCCGCCGCCGGTGAAGACATTGCCCTCCCGGACCACGCGTCCCGGGTCGGGGATCGCGCCGAACTCACCCAGAGCGTCCCGCCAGGCCCAGTGGCAGGCGGCGCGGCGCCCGGTCAGCAGGCCCGCCGCAGCGAGCAGCAATGAGCCGGTACAGACCGAGGTGACGTAGCGGGCCGACTGCGCGAGACGCCGCAGCTCGCGGAGATAGCGGCGATCCTCGAGCGCCGCGACTGTGCCGAAGCCGCCTGGCACGCAGAGCAAATCGCATGCTGCGATGTCTTCCAGGGCCCTCACGCCGTCGAACGTCATGCCCGCATCCGCCGCGAGGCTTCCGCCCTCGACGGATGCCAGCAGGCAGCGCGCGCCCGGCAATCGGGCAAAGACTTCGTACGGGCCCGTGAAATCGAGCTGGGTGATCCCCGGATAAAGCGCGAATACCACTGAAAACCCGCTGCTCATGGCTGCTCCCCTTTGGCGCGACCGGCTTTGACCGAGGCCAGCATGGCAGGCTACAGTGGCGGCGTAAATGACTGGATTACCACCTTTCGTGCCATGCCGCGCCGCATCGCCTTCCTGATCTATCCCGGCTTTCAGATTCTGGACACGACCGGCCCGATCGCGGCCTTCGAGATCGCCGAGCGCTATCGGCCGGGCACCTACACACTGAGTGTCATCGCCGCGACGCCCGGAGAGGTCAAAAGCTCCTCGGGCGTGAGTCTTCAGGCCGGGAGGTTGGGCCGGGTCGCCGCCATCGATACGCTGATGGTGTCGGGAGGAGAGGGCTCACGCACGGCGGCCGCGTGTGCGAGAACGAGAAGCTTCGTTCGCGCCGGCGCCGAGCGCTCTCGCAGAGTAGCCAGCGTCTGCAGCGGAACGTACATCCTCGCCGCGGCCGGGCTCCTGAACGGCAAACGCGCAACCACGCACTGGAGCCGGACTGCCGATTTCTCGCGCCGCTTTCCGCAGGTCCGCCTCGATCCGGATCGCATTTTCGTGAGGGACGGAAACCTCTGGAGCTCCGCCGGCATCACCGCCGGCATCGACCTGTCACTGGCACTGATCGGTGAGGATCTCGGGGAGAAGATCGCGCGTCGTGTCGCACAACAGCTGGTCGTCTATCACCGCCGGCCCGGCGGCCAGTCGCAGTTCTCGCCGCTGCTCGAGATGGAACGGGGTGATGGACGTTTCGGCGAGCTCCTCGATTACGTCCGCGCACATCTGGACGAGGTGTTCGATGTGGCTCGACTCGCGCAGCGCTCTTGCATGAGCCCGAGGCATTTCTCTCGCCGCTTCAAGTCCGAGACGGGCGTGGGGCCGGCGAAGGCCATCGAGCGGCTGCGGGTGGATGCGGCCCGGGCGGCGCTCGAAAGCGGCACGCAATCCGTGCAGCGCGTGGCGGCATCGTGCGGCTTCGGCGATCCGGAGCGCATGCGCCGCAGCTTCCTGCGCATCCTGGGTCAGCCGCCCTCCGCGTTGAAGCGGCGCGGCCAGGGAACATCTTGACAGCCGATGCAATGCTGTCACGATCCTCGCATGAGCGTCACGCCCGAGCAGACGATCACCCGATCCGTCTGCGTCTACTGCGCATCGAGCCGCAGTGCCCACCCCGATTACCGGCAGGCGGCGTTCAGTCTCGGTGAGGTCCTGGCGACGCACGGTATCGCCATCATCTATGGCGGCGGCGCGGCGGGCTCCATGGGAGCGCTTGCGGACGGGGCGCTCGGGCGCGGCGGGCGGGTGGTCGGCATCCTGCCGCGATTCATGGCCGACCTCGAATGGGGTCACCCCGGACTCACGGAGCTCAAACTCGTCGAGGACATGCGCAGCCGCAAGCACCTGATGCTCACCGGCGCGCAGGCGGCGATTGCGCTGCCCGGCGGCAGCGGCACCTTCGAGGAACTTCTCGAGGCCATCACGCTGAAGCGCCTCGGCCTGTATACCGGCCCCATCGTCCTCGTGAACACGCGAGACTACTTCCAGCCACTGTTGGATATGCTCGAGCGCTCCGTGCGCGAGCGGTTCATGGACGAGCGGCACCTCGCGATGTGGCAGGTGGTTGCACAGCCGGACGAGGTGCCCGCCGCGCTCGAGCGCGCTCCCGCCTGGAGCGAGGCATTCCGCAGCTTCGCCGCTGTGTAGCGCGCGCTCCCTGCGCCTCCGCCCCGTTCAGGCCCGCTGTTCGCGTCGCGCCGCGGCGAGATCGAATGGGAGCCTGCGAATCCGGATGCCCGTCGCCGCACGCACCGCATTGGCTACCGCGGGCGCAATGGGCGGCGTGCCCGGCTCCCCGACCCCCGTCGGCGCAGCCGTCGAGGGCACGATGTACACCTCGACTTTCGGCATTTCGTTGATTCGAGCGACCCGGTAGTTATCGAAGTTGGTCTGATCGACCCGGCCCTCGGTGAGGGTGATCGCGCCCCAGAGCGCCGCCGAGAGACCGTAGCCGATGGCGCTCTGCATCTGCGCCTCGATGATCTCCGGCGTCACCGCAATCCCGCAATCGACGGCGCACACCACGCGGTCGACGCGGATGTCGTTTCCGGAGATCGTGACTTCGGCCACCTGTGCGACCGCGGTATTGAACGAGTGGTGAACGGCGACACCGCGTCCGCGCCCCTTTCCTCGAGGGAACGGCTTGTCCCAGCCGGCCTTCTCCGCGGCCAGTTTGAGCACTCCCGCCTGCCGCGGATGGCCGGTGAGCAACGCCAGGCGAAAGGCAACCGGGTCCTGGCCCGCCGCCTCGGCCAGCTCATCGATGATGACCTCCTTGGAGAAAGCCATGTGGGTGTGGCCGACCGACCGCCACCACAGCACCGGGATGCCGGCCTTGGGATCGCTCCAGGTGATGCTGACCTGCTCGAGGTCGTACTCCTCGGCGGCGTTGCCTTCCACCGCCGATGGGTCGACGCCCTTCGGGCCGCCCCACGGCGCCCCGGCCATGATCGACTGGCCGACCACGCGCTGGCGGTACGCCACCTTGCCCTCGCGGCTCACGCCGGCCGCGATGCGGTGCAGATTGAGCGGGCGGTATTTCCCGTGCTGGACATCATCTTCCCTCGTCCATATCAGACGCACGGGATATCGACCTCCGGTCGCCTTGGCGATGGAGGCGACTTCCACGATGTAATCCGACTCGAAATTGGCTCGTCGCCCGAAGGTGCCGCCGGCCGCGAGCGTGTTGATCGAGACCTGGTGGGGCTTAAGGCCCGTCACCTTGGCGGCGTTCGCCTGATCGACGGTCTGGAACTGGCAGCCCGCCCAGATCTCGCACGCGTCCTGACTCAACCGGCACACCGCCGTGAGCGTTTCCATGGGCGCATGGGCCAGATACGGGAACTCGAAATCCGCCTCGATCCGCTTCTGCGCGTGCTCGAGCGCCGTATCGACATTGCCACGCTCGGCCGCCGTCAGCGCCTCCTTGCTCGAGGCGAGGCGCCGGAAGTCCTCGACTAGTTGCGCGGTGCCGCGCTTCTCGGCGGTGGAATCGTCCCAACTCACCGCGAGCAGATCGCGGCCCTTCTTCGCCGACCACGTGTCACGCCCGACGACCGCCACGCCGCTGGGAATTTCAACGACATCCACGACGCCTTGAACCGCCTTGGCCTTGGATGCATCGAACGACTTGACCTTGCCGCCGAAGCGTGGCGAACGCAGTACGACCGCCGTCATCATGCCCGGCAGCATGACGTCGATCGCATAGCGCTCCTTGCCCTCGGACTTGTCGCGGGCATCGAGTCGCGGCAGATCCCTGCGCCCGATGAGGGTGAACTGGTCCGGGTCCTTCAGTTTGACGTGCGGGGGCACCGGCATCCGCGCGGCGCCGTCCGCGAGCTCGCCGAAGGAGGCCTTGCGTCCCGAAGCGGGATGCGATACCACGCCTTCCTTCACCGTGATGTTTTCCGGGGCCACGTGCCAGCGCTTGGCGGCGGCCCGAACGAGCATGGTGCGCGCCGTGGCACCCGCCTGGCGAAGCTGCATCCAGGAGTTGGCGACCGAGGTCGAGCCGCCGGTGCCTTGCACGAGCCCCTTGGGGTTGAAAGCGAGATTGCCGTACATCGGCACCTTGGCCGGAGCGTCCGCCACATGCATCTGGCTCCAGGCCGCATCGAGCTCTTCGGCCACGATCGCCGTCAGCCCGGTCCACACGCCCTGGCCGGCCTCGAGGTGCTTGCAGATCACAGTGACCGTATCGTCGGGATCGATGTGCACGAAGGGCATGACGATCCCGCTTCGCGCCACGATGCCGCCGCTTTTCGGGCTGCACCCGGGGAGCACGATTCCCAATGTCAGTCCGGCGCCTGCGACCGTGGTCACCTTCACGAATTGACGCCGCGTCATCCCTGGCGCCGCTGCGCGGCGGCGCGCCGCCGTCCATGATTCACTGTTGCGGAAGTCCATGATGTCCTCCGACTCGCGATAGGGAAGCTTCAGCCGGCGCCCGACGCGGCGAGTGTCTCCGCCGCACGGTGAATGGCCTGACGGATGCGTACGTAGGTGGCGCAGCGGCAGATGTTGCCTGCCATCGCGCCATCGATATCGGCATCGCTGGGATGAGGCTTGGATGAGAGCAATGCCGCGGCGGACATGATCTGGCCGGACTGGCAGTAGCCGCATTGGGGCACGTTCAGCTCGATCCAGGCCCGCTGAACGGCCCGCCCGGCCGCCGTTGCAAGTCCCTCGATCGTGGTGATGTGTTTTCCGGCGACAGCGGCGAGCGGCGTGATACAGGACCGCGTGGGCTGGCCTTCGACGTGCACGGTGCACGCCCCGCACAACGACATGCCGCACCCGAACTTCGTGCCCGTCAGCGCAAGGTGATCGCGCAGCGCCCAAAGCAGCGGCATGTCCGGCTCCGCCTCGAGACGACGGACCTGTCCGTTCACGGTGAGTTCGATGCTCATGAACAGTCTCCCGTGATGCATTTCCGCGGAATGCCCGCAGAATGCCGCGACTTCTAGCGCGTCTGGGAGAGTCTGTCATCCCCCGTTCGAGAGAGAGCGGGGCGCCCGGGCAGCGGTGCCGCCCGCTCAGGCGGTCTCGGCCAGGACCTTGCCGAAGCGCCGCTGCCGCCGGGCGAAGTCCGTCAGCGCCTCGCGCAGCTCGCTTTCTCCGAAGTCAGGCCACAGGTGGTCGGTGAAGTACAGCTCCGCGTAGGCGCAGTCCCACAGCAGAAAATCCGACAGCCGCTGCTCCCCGCCGGTGCGGATGAGCAGATCCACGGGGCCGGATTCCGGCACCGCGTGGTCGACTTCGGCGAGCAGTTCCTGGAAATCCTGCACGGAGAGCGCGTTGCGCGAGGCCCGCCGCGCGGCCTCGAGGATGCTGTGCTTGGAGGAGTAATCCACCGCGATCCGCAGGCGCATGCGCGAGCCGCCCGCGGTGAGCCGCTCGCTCTGCTCGATCGCGCTCACCAGATCGCGCGGCAGGCGGTCACGGCGGCCGATGACGTTGATGCGGATGGCATGGCGCAGACAGCGGCGGGCCTCGGTCGCGAGGTAACAGCGAAGGAGCTTCAGGAGGGAGTCGACCTCGGTTCCCGGGCGGCCCCAGTTGTCCGAGGAGAACGCGTACAGCGTCAGCGTACGGATGCCCGCATGGGCGCTCGCCTCGACGATGCGCCGCACCGTCTTGGCGCCCTGGATGTGTCCGGCGCTGCGCGGCATGCCGCGCAGCTGCGCCCAGCGGCCATTGCCGTCCATGATGATGGCGACGTGCAGGTTGCCCGGGAGGCTCATGAGCGCCTCGTTGCCTTGATGACCGCCTCGATGTGGTCGAGGTAGCGGTTGAGCGCCTGGCGACCGGCGGCGGTGAGCCGGTACTCGGATTTCGGCCGCCGGCCGGCGAAGGACTTCTCGCAGGCGATGTAGCCGGCCTCCTCGAGCTTGCGCGCGTGGGCGCTGAGGTTGCCGTCGCTGACCTCGAACAGTCCCTTGAGCTCGTTGAACGTGAGCGGCTCATTCACCGCCAGCGCGCTCATGATTCCAAGACGCACCCGCTCGTACACCAGGCGGTCGAACTTCGAGTCCTCGGCGCCGCCGCGCGCGACGAGCCGGTGCATGGTCTTGCCGGTGTCGGGTGCCCGCATCGGCGCCTCATGTCTCCGGGTGTTGGTCTTCATGGCTGGATACGCGTCTTGGCATCGATACGTCCGATGAGCAGCCCGAACGCCAGGTGAAGCACTCCGAAGCCGCCGGCGAGAATCAAATTGTGCCAGCGGGCGGGCAGCTCGAAGGCCGCGCTTCCCCAGAGCACGAACAAGGCGCCCATGATCCCGACGAGGCGCATCATGGCCGGCGCGGTGAGCAGCGTCGCAGAGAGCACGGCGCTGCCGTAGAGCAGCAGCCACATGCCGGGAAGGAGCCGGGTCTCCCCGACGCGCGCGAGCGCTCCGGTGAGCACGACGCCGGCAAGGAGCGCCGGACACAGGCACAGCACGAAGCGTCGTGCCGGTCCCCGGTACAGCGGCAGCCCGTGGCCCGCGCGATGGCGGGCGATGAGCACGATCCCGACGCCCGAGGCGAGCACCGCGGCGCCGAGCCAGATCCAGATCCAGTGATCCGAAAGGGCCGGCAGCGAAGCGAGCGCCGCCGCGGCAAGCCCGACGATGCCCATTGCGATGCCCGCGGTGCCTGGAACCGCGAAGGCGCCCGCCGCCTCTATCGAGGAGCGAATGTAATTGAGCGTCCCGAGCGCGTGGCTGTCCATCGCAACTGGACTGCTCGGTCGCATCCTGGGGGCGGAGCCGTGCATGAGGGGTGGACTCTAGGGTCGGTCAATAGTTTCGTCAAGTACTCTGCGTCACAAAGTCAAAATGCGGCGAGCCGAGCCGGAAAATCGTCCGGCGCCGGAAGTGGCTCCGGGCACTTGGGCAAGATGAACGCGCCACTCCTAAGTTATGCTTACAGGCTATGGAACCGGCTTCTTCCACCACCGGCGCAGAAGCCGGACAGACATCGGGCCCTCAGGCGGGCGTCGAGGGCGGCAGCGGACGCCCGGATCCGGCCAGAGATCGGCGGCAACGGGGCCGCGCCGCGATCACCGCCGCCGTGGGCGCGGTGCTGGTGATACTGATCGTCGCGGGCGCTCTGGTCTGGTGGTACGAGAGCCACTTCATCAGCACCGATGACGCATTCGTCGACAGCCGGACTGTCGCGGTCTCCCCGCGGGTGTCCGGGCAGGTGATCGGGGTGCCGGTCACGGACAATGAGAAGGTGGCCGTCGGCCAGGTGCTGCTGCAGATCGACCCCACTCCCTATCGCCTCGCGCTGCAGCAGGCCGTGGCGGCCGAGCAGCTGGCGCGGACCGGGCTCGGCCAGTCCCGCGCCCAGGTCGCGGTCGCGAGCGCGGCGCTCGAGCAGGCGCGCGCTTCGCTCGTCAGCGCCGAAGCCCAGGAGCAGAACGCGATGGCCAACCTGCATCGTTATCTGTTCCTGCGCCGTCACAACATCAAGGCATTGGCCCGCACGCAGCTCGACCAGGTGCAGGCCGCCGCGCGTAGCGCGCGTGCCGAGCTGAACGCGGCGCGCCAGAAAGTGGTTGGCGCACGAGCGCAGATCGAGGCGGCGCATGCGGCAGTGGCCGGCGCGACCGCTCGGGTGGCGAACGCCCACGCGCAGGTCGCGGCAGCGCGGCTCGATCTCGGGTACACCACCGTCAGGGCCGCTCAGGCGGGCCACGTCGCACAGAAATCCGTGGCCGTCGGCAACTATGTCTCCCGGGGCCAGGAACTGATGGCGCTCGTGCCGCTCGGGGTGTGGGTGACGGCGAACCTCAAAGAGACCGACCTGTATCTCATCCACCCGGGCGAGCGCGCGAGCATCCACATCGATGCCTGCCCGAGCGCCAAGGTCCGCGGCCACGTCCAGTCGATCCAACGCGGCTCTGGTGAGGCCTTCGCGCTGCTGCCGCCGCAGAACGCCACGGGCAACTACATCAAGATCGTGCAGCGGGTGCCGGTGCGGATCACGTTCGACAGGCTGCCGCGCGACTGCGTGCTCGGTCCGGGCATGTCGGTCGAGCCGAAGATCAGGATCGATTGAGGTGGCCGCGCCCGGCGCCCAGGGCAAGGCCGCGCACCTCTGGACGGCGGCCCGCTCGGCCGCCGGCCGGCACAGTCCCTGGCTGATCGCCACCATCATCTCCATCTCGGCGTTCATGGAGGTGCTCGACACCGCCATCGCCAACGTGTCGCTGCAACACATCGCCGGTTCCCTGTCGGCCAGCTACGACCAGTCGACCTGGGTGCTCACGAGCTACCTCATCGCCAACGCCGTGGTGGTTCCCGCGAGCAGCTGGCTTTCCAACGTCATCGGCCGCAAGCGCTACTACATGATCAGTGTCGCGCTGTTCACGGTGTCGTCGCTCCTGTGCGGCCTGGCGCCATCGCTGACCTTCCTCATCATGGCGCGCATCGCCCAGGGCATCGGCGGCGGCGGACTCGCGCCGGTCACCCAGGCGATGCTGATCGACTCGTTTCCGCCGGCCTCCCGGGGCAAGGCGATGGCGGTGTACGGCTTTACGGTCATCCTCGCGCCCATGCTCGGGCCTCTGCTCGGGGGCTATATCACCGATCAGCTCTCCTGGCACTGGATCTTCTTCATCAACGTGCCGATCGGGCTGCTCTCGTTGACGCTGGTCGAGGCGTTCGTCGATGAGCCGCCGCTGCTGCTCGAGGAGCGCAAGATGCGCTGGGCACGCGGCATACGCTTCGACTTCGCGGGCGCGGCGCTCATTGCCCTCGGGCTCGGCTCCCTCGAGGTGATGACCGACCGCGGCGTGCAGGACGACTGGTTCGCGAGTCCGATCATCCGCGCGGCGGCCGTGATGGCGGCGGTGTGCATCATCGGATTCGTGGTGTGGGAGTTGTTCGCTTCCGAGCCGCTGCTCGAGATGCGCCTGTTCAAGCATCGTAACTTCGCCGTCGGCACGTTCATCATCATGGTCATCGGCGTGATCCTGTTCGGCACCACGCAGTTCGTGCCACAGATGGTGCAGCAGGTGCTGGGCTATACCGCGATGCAGGCGGGAATGGCGCTCACTCTCGGCGGCATGATCACCATGGTCACCATGCCGCTCGCCGGCATCCTGACCGGGCGAATGCGGCCCCGCAACATGATGTGGATGGCGTTCGCCGTGATTTGCGTGTCATTGTGGATGATGGCGCACTTCGCCGTCACCGTGACCTTCTATCAGGTGGCGTATGCGCGCGCGTGGCAGTCCGCGGGTATTCCGTTCCTGTTCGTGCCGCTGATGGCGGCCGCCTTTGTCGGCCTGCCGCCTGACCGCACGGGCAATGCCGCTGCCATGATTGCCGTCGGACGCAATGTCGGGGGCAGCATCGGCATTGCCATGGTGCAGGCGCTGCTCGCGCGCCGCGAGCAGTTTCACCAAGCCCGCCTGGTGAGCCGGTTGCAGCCGCTCAATCCACCCTACGAGCACGCCGTGCACGTTCTCACCCGACTGTTCGCCGCTCGCGGTGCATCGCCGGCAGCCGCCTCGCATATGGCCGTCGGCCAGATCTATGCGTTCATGCAGCGCCAAGTGTTGATGATGTCGTTCGATGACGTATTCTGGGCGCTGATGGTATTCGTTGTGGTGATTTCACCGGTCCTGCTGTTGCTGAAGAGGCCCACGGCCCACGACGGTCACGATGCCGGTAGCGCGACCGAGGTACCCCTGTGATGGCCATCGACCGCCGCGCGGTGCGAGGCTGACTCATGGAGTCAGCGCTCGAGAGCGCCCTGGAGAGAGATGCCGCAGATCCCTTGCGGCCACTGCGCGCGCGCTTCGGGATGCCGCGCACGGCGCAGGGCGACCCCTGCGTCTACCTCTGCGGCCATTCGCTCGGCCTGATGCCGCTCGCCGCGCGGGCCGAGATCGCCCAGGAGCTCGATGACTGGGAGCGCCTGGCGGTGCTCGGTCACGAGCATGCGCGCAGGCCCTGGATCCCGTATCACGATGCGCTCGCGCCGGAGCTGGCGGCGCTGCTCGGCTGCCGCGCGGACGAAGTCGCCGTGATGAACTCGCTCACCGTCAACCTGCACCTGATGTTGGCGAGCTTCTACCGCCCCGAGGGCGCGCGGCGCGCCATCCTCATCGAGGCAGGGGCGTTTCCCTCCGATCGCTACGCGGTGGCCACGCATCTTCAATGGCATGGCCTCGATCCCCGGGAATGCCTGATCGAGCTGGCGCCGCGTGAGAATGAGGACCTGATCGCGGAGGAGTCCATCGAGAACCTGCTCGCGCAGCGTGGCGAGGAGGTCGCGCTCGTGCTCTGGCCCGGAGTGCAGTACCTGACGGGACAGGCCTTCGACCTGCCGCGCATCGCCCTGGCCGCGCACCGCGCCGGGGCGCTCGTCGGGTTCGACCTGGCCCATTCCGTGGGCAACCTGCCCGAGCCGCTGCGAGATCTGGAGGCCGATTTCGCGGTCTGGTGCAGCTACAAGTACCTCAATGCCGGCCCGGGTGCGATCGCCGGGTGCTTCGTGCACCGCAGGCATTTCGGGCCATCGCGCCACCGGCTGGGGGGCTGGTGGGGGCACGAGCGCTCGAGTCGTTTCCAGATGCCGCACGAATTCCAGGCCGCGCATGGCGCGGCCGGCTTCCACCTCAGCAACCAGTCCATTCTCTCCACCGCGCCGCTGATCGCCTCGCTCGCGCTGTTCCGCGAAGCGGGAAGTGGACGGTTGCGCGAGAAGTCCGCGTCGCTGACGGCGTTCATGGAGGAGCTCCTTGCCGAGCGCACTGCCGCGATCCGCTCGATCACGCCGCGCGCGGCCGGATCCCGCGGGGCGCAGCTGTCGCTGCGCTTGAGCGGTGGTCCCGAGCGCGGCCGGCGGGTTCACCAGTGGCTCACGGACCACGGCGTGCTCTGCGACTGGCGCGAGCCCGACATCATTCGCGCCGCGCCCGCGCCGCTCTACAACGGATTCGAGGATGTTTTCAACTTCGTGGCGCGTCTCGAGGACGCGCTGCGGTCCACGGGCGGCAGATGAAGCCCGGGAAGGTCTCGATCGTCGGTGCGGGCCTCACGGGACCGTTGCTCGCCCTCATGTTGGCGCAGCGCGGTTTCGCGGTGACGCTCCATGAGCGCAGGCCCGATCCGCGCGCGGCCCAGGGTGAGGCGGGCCGCTCCATCAATCTTTCTCTGTCGGCCCGCGGGATCCGGCCGCTCGAGCGCTGTGGGGTGTTCTCCCGGGTCGAGCCATGGCTGATCGCCCTGCGCGAGCGCATGGTGCACGAGCTCTCGGGGCGCTCGACGGCGCAGGCGTACGGACAGCGCCCCGAGGAGGTTCACTATTCGGTCGGGCGGACTGCGCTCAACCGCGTGTTGACCGAAGCGGCCGAACGCGCCGGCGTCGAGGTGCGTTTCGGGCATCGCTGCCTCGGTCTCGACCCGGGCACCGGGCGATTGCGGTTTCTAGATGTGAGTTCGGGCCGCGAGTACGAGTCCGACCTGGAAGCCGCCATCGCCGCGGATGGCGCCGGCTCCACGCTGCGCGGCAGTCTTGCCGCCGCCGGTGTTTCCGAGGTGCGGATCGAGCCGCTCGATCACGACTACAAGGAAATGACTCTGCCGGGACTCGCCGGCCGGCACCTGCTCGCGCCGGGCGCGCTGCACATCTGGCCCCGCGGCGGATTCATGCTGATCGCCCTTGCGAACCCGGACGGCAGTTTCACGGTGACGCTGTTTTTGGCCCGCACCGGTGCCGAGAGCTTTGCGGAGCTGTCCACCCCCGCGGCCGTGGCACGGTTCTTCGCCGAGCAATTCCCGGATCTGCGCGAGCATCTACCGCGGCTGCTCGCGGACTTCCACCACAATCCCCAGGGCCAGCTGGCCACCGTACACACCTCGGGTTGGCACCTCGGCGGCAAGGTGCTGCTGCTCGGCGATGCCGCGCATGCCATCGTCCCGTTCCACGGTCAGGGGATGAATGCCGGGTTCGAGGACTGTTCGGTCCTCGAGAGCCTCCTCGATGGGTGCGCCGACTGGCCGGAGCTCTTCAGTGAATTCGAGCGGCTGCGCCGTCCCAACACCGAGGCCATCGCGACCATGGCGCTCGAGAATTACCTCGAGATGCGCGACAGCGTCCGGGACCCGAGCTTCCTGCGCCGCAAGCAGCTCGCCTTCGCCTTGGAGAGACAGTTCCCCGACCGGTTCATCCCGCGCTACTCCATGGTGATGTTCCATTCCGAGATTCCCTATCTGGAAGCGCTGCGGCGCGGACGAACACAGTTGGCCATCCTCGAGGACCTCGATCGCCGGCGAACCCCGGACGGTGAGATTGACATGGACCTGGCACAGACCCTGGTGCGCGAGCGATTGCCGGCGCTCACCGGGACGGCCTGATACGACACCCTCGTCGATGACCGCACCCGCGGGCGTCCGACCCGCTAGAATCGCGCTCATGAACCGAGTCACCACCGACGGGGTCGTCGAGTACGCGCCCCAGGACATCCAAGCCCTGCTGCATGAGAGCCGCATTCTGCTGATCGACGTCCGTGAGCCGGACGAGTACGCGATGGAGCGCATTCCCGGCGCATTGCTTTATCCGCTGTCCACCTTCGATGCCGCCCAGCTGCCGGCCGGTGAGCTGGCGATCGTGTTTCACTGCGCCGCCGGAGGGCGCTCGCTCACCGCGGCACGGCTGCGCAAGGCCACGGGTCACCCGGCAGCGCACATGGCCGGCGGCATTACCGCCTGGAAGGCCCTGGGCCTGCCCACCGTCAGCTAGCGAATCCAGGGTTTGAGCGAGCCTGATCACCCCCGAGCCATCCGCTCGTTCGTGACCCGCGCGGGGCGTATCACGCCCGCGCAGGAGCGAGCGCTTGCGACGCTTTGGCCAAAGTACGGGGTCGATCCGGCCGGTCCGATCGATCTGGACGCGCTGTTCGGCCGCCGGGCACGCCGGATCGCAGAGATCGGCTTCGGCAACGGCGATAACCTCCTCGCGCTCGCGAGCGCACATCCCGAGCAGGACTTTCTCGGGATCGAAGTGCATCGACCAGGGGTCGGACGATTGCTGCTCAGGCTCGAGGAGCGCGGCGTGCGCAATGTCCGGGTGATCTGTCACGATGCGGTCGAGGTGCTGCAGCACTGCCTCTGCGCCGGATGCCTGGACGAGATCCTCATTCTCTTCCCCGATCCCTGGCCCAAGAAGCGTCACCACAAGCGGCGACTCATCCAACCCGAGTTCGTGGGGCTTCTGGCGGATCGCTTAAGGAGCGGCGGCGCCTTGCGTCTGGCAACGGACTGGGGGCCCTACGGCGAGGAGATGCTCGCGCATCTGTCCGCCGAGCCGCGCCTGCGCAACCTCTCTCCCGACGGGGGATTCGTCCCGCGTCCCGAGGAGCGCCAGGCGACACGATTCGAGCAGCGGGGCGAGCGGTTGGGACATTCCGTCTGGGACTTGGCCTTCGCCAGAGTCTAGCCGCGTCCGCTCAGCCCGCATGCAGGAAGGCGGCCTTGAAGCCGTCGACCACGAACTGCACGGCGAGCGCGCCCAGCACCACCCCGAAGAGCCGACCCGCAACGTTCACCCCCGTTACCCCGATGATGCGCATCAGCGGATCGGCGAGCCACATGATCACCAGGGTGATGGCGAGCACGATCAGCACCGCCGCGAAAAGGCTGAGAAACAGCAACGGGTCGTGCAGGGGATGCAACGGGCCGAACCACAGCAGCACGGTGGCGAGGGCCCCGGGCCCCGAGATGAAGGGGAAAGCCAGGGGAACGACGGAGATATCGGCGCGGCGGTGGCTCTCGGCCTGCTCGTCTCTCGAGGTCCGGCTGCCGGACTCCCGGGCGAACACCATCTCCAGGGCCAGCAGGAACAGCAGCACCCCGCCGAAAATGCGGAACGCGCCCAGGCTGATGCCCATCACCGCAAGGAATGGCGCGCCGCCCAGGGCGAACAGGGCCAGGAGCACCGCCGCGACCACGGTGGCTTTCACCGCCATGCGATGGCGATACTCCCGGGTGGCCCCCTGGGTGAGACCGCTGAAAATCGGCAGCAGGGAGATCGGCTCGACGACCGCGAGAAAGACCACGAAGAACTTCAGGGGCTGCTCGAGCATGGGAAGGGTCCTACCGATTATTGTTGCGAGTGTTCGTGGCCGGCGACGCCTCCCGCCGGTCTTCAGTCCGTGCACGACCTGCCCGCCCCATCCCTTGGGAACACGAGCGTGTCAGTGGACACCGAAACTTGAAAGAGGGTGGGCCTGGGTGCACCATGAGCGTACGTCCCTCGCTCGGCGGGCGGAGAATACCAGCTCTGCGGTCCTCCGGGCGGAATCACACTCAATCGCACGGATGCGTGATCCGAGGCGTCGGGGGGGACGGCGCCGCGGTGAGGACTGACCATGGTCGCTCCACAGCCGGGAATCGGTGACTGGTACCGCTCGAATGGCGGCGAGCTGTTCGAAGTGGTTGCCGTCGATGACGACGACGGCACGATCGATATCCAGTACTTCGACGGTACGGTCGAGGAGATGGACCGCGAGGACTGGGAGGCGCAGTGGGATGAGGGCCTCATCGAGGCGGCCGAGCCTCCGGAGGATTGGAGTGGGTCGGTGGACGCGGAGGACGCAGACGAGGAACTCCACGGGGAATCGTTCGGTGAGGACTCGACGCTGCGCGCAGGCCCTCTCGACGGTCTCGATCTGTTCGAATGACGCATCGCCGCATCAGGCGCCTGCGGTGCGGCGCCGCCCAGTCATGACCTTGCGGGCGCGGCTCGATCCTCACACGCTGCATTGATGCCTTTCACGCTCGCGCATCCTGCTGCCGTCCTGCCTCTGCGTCGAATGCCGCTGCTGATGACGGTGCCGTTGATCATCGGGGCCATCGCGCCCGACATTCCCTATTACTTCCCGGCAAGTATCGCGCAATACATCCCACATCAGACCCACACGCTGCGCGGCACGTTCACCGTGGACGTGCCGATGGGCATGGCGGTTCTCTTGATTCTATGGCTGTTGCGCGCGCCGCTCACCGCGCCGCTCGGTGCCCGCGCGCGGACGCTGTGTTGTGCGGCTCTGCAACGGTTCGGCAGCCGCCCTCTGCATTGGGCGCTCGCGCCGCTGTCGCTCCTGGTCGGTGCATGGACGCACGTGTTGTGGGATTCTTTCACCCATCCCCATGGGTGGATGGTGCAGCGCATCGCGGCGCTGCGCGTGCCGGTGACGATCGGCGGGTACACCGGAGAGCTGTGCCACGTGCTGCAGTACCTGAGCTCGGTGCTGGGACTGGCGGCACTGGCGATCTGGTTCCTGACGCGGCCCGCCCCCTCCGCGACGGATGAGCCGCGAGGGCGCTCAGGCGGTCTCATCCTCATGGCGGCGTTGCTCCTCGCCGCCGCGGCGCCGGCCGGAATCGAGGTGCACCGTGATGTCACCCCGCACATCACCTCGATATACCGAATCCTCTACCTGGTGCTCACCCGGATGATCGCCTGGTTCGCGCTGTTCTATACCATCGCCGGGGTGGTCATCACGCGGGTTTCGCGGCTGCCGGTGCGACGGCCGGCGTCGTAACCCCGGCTTCGCAGGCGAGCAGCACCAGCTCTCCCAACACCAACAGGGGCAGCGGGCTCAGTGACTGGCCGGCGCAGGGGCCGGCGAGGCACAGGCCGTGATCCTTCTCGAACAGCGCGCCGTGCGAGGAGCACAGGATCAACGCGCGGTCCGCGGTGAGAAAGCGATCGGGGATCAGGTCGAGGGGATGGCCGGCGTGGGGACAGCGGTTGAGGTACCCGCGGACCTCGTTGCCGCAGCGCACCACGAAGCCACGCAGCGGCCAGTCGCCGCCTCCGATTTTGAAGCCGCGCGCGCCATGCGCCTCGAGGTCGGCCAGCCGGCAGATCACACGCTCGAGGTCGATCTCAGCCGGCTCCGGCATCGATGCGCTCCGATTCGGCCCGATACTCCTGCGGCACCGCACCGTGACCGTGCGGCACCCGGCGCCACAGCCAGGCGAGCAGCAGCAAGCCCGGGATGCTCAAGCTCGCCGTGTACAGGAAAAAATGCGGATAACCGATGTGCTCGACCATGAAACCCGAGGTGCCTTCCAGGATCTTCCCCGGAAGCGCATAGAGGGAGGCGAACAGCGCGTACTGGGTGGCCGTGTACTTCGGGCTGGTGAGGCTCGAGAGGAAGGCGATGAGCGTCACTCCCTGGGCAGACAGGGCCAGATTGTCCAATCCGTTGGTGAGCCCAAGGCCGAGCAGCGTCGGGGTATGCGTCGTGGCGAGCAGGGCGTAGCTGAGGTTGGAGAGGATGGCGAGCAGGATTCCGACCGCGAGCGAGCGGGCGAGTCCAAAGCGCGCCACCAGCACGCCCGCCAGGAACACACCGGCGATTCCCACGGAGAATCCGACGAACTTGCCGACCACCGCGATCTGATCCAGGGTGTAATGATGGTCGATGTAGAACGGGTTGGCCATCGAGCCCATGGTGAACTCGGTGATCTGATACAACCCGATAAAGGCGAGACACAGCACCGCGAATGGCGCGCCACTGCGGCCGAAGAATTCCGTCAATGGACAGATCACCGCGCCGATGAACCACTCGCCGACCCTTTGCAGCGAGGCGGGCCAATGGGCGCGCCGCTCCAGCCATTCGATCACGCGGGCCTCCCGCTTGCGCTCGGCCTGCGTCACGCCCACATCGGGTTCCTTTACGAGCAGCGTAGTGACAAAGCCGACGATCATCAGCGCGGCCATGACGCCGTAGCTCATGTGCCAGCCAAAGCTCGCTGCGATCGCGATCGCGCCGGCGCCTCCGGCGATCATCGCAATGCGGTAACCAGTCGAATACGTCGCGACCATTGCGCCCTGCAACTCCGCGGGAACGGACTCGATGCGCCAGGCGTTCATGGCGACGTCCTGAGTCGCCGAGGAGCACGCCACGAGGATCGCCGCGAGCGCCATTGAGCCGACGCTCGAGGACGGATCGGACGCAGCGAGGAGGATGAGCCCCAAGGCAATGCCGATCTGCCCAAGCAGCATCCAGGAGCGCCGGCGGCCCAGGATGCGGTGCAGCAGTGGCAGCTGCAATCGGTCGACGAACGGCGAGAATACGAATTCGAACGAGTAGGCAAAGCCGACCCATGACAGCATGCCGATCGTCGACAGCTCGATCCCGGCCCGGCGCAGCCAGACCGACAGTGTCGAGAACACCAGCAGGAATGGCAGTCCGCTCGAGAACCCGAGGAACAGCATCGCCAGCACATCCCTCTGGCCGTAGACGGCAAGCGCGTTCCGCCACTTCGCGAGCACACCGGCGCCTCTCGCGGGCGGGGACCCTGTGGTCATGGGCTGCGAGGGAGGTTGACGGGACGGGTATTCATCGGACAATGATAGTCGCTATGCAGGACTATCAGCTCGGTTTCATCGAATTGGCGCTCTCGCGCCAGGCGCTGCGCTTCGGGCAGTTCACCCTCAAGTCCGGCCGGCAGAGCCCCTACTTCTTCAATGCCGGCCTGTTCAGCGACGGCGAGGCCATCGCCGTGCTCGGCCGCTGCTACGCGGCGGCGATCATCCGCTCCGGCATTGGATTCGACATGCTCTTCGGGCCGGCCTACAAGGGCATTCCGCTCGTGGCGGCGACGGCGGGCGCGCTGTTCGAGCACCACGGCCGCAGCGTCCCCTACGCCTTCAATCGCAAGGAGGCGAAGGCGCATGGAGAGGGCGGTACTCTGATCGGCGCGCCGCTCGCCGGGCGCGTGCTGGTGATCGACGATGTGGTCACCGCCGGCACCGCAGTGCGCGAGTCGCTGTCGCTGATCCGCACGGCGGGGGCCCAGCCGGTGGGCTGCGTGTTCGCCCTCGATCGGCAGGAGCGGGGACAGGGCGATCTCAGCGCCACGCAGGAAATCGAGCGCGAGCACGGCGTGAAAACCGTGAGCGTGCTCACCCTGGCGGAACTCATCGACGCGCTCTCGCGACCCGGCGGGCCCGACATCTCGGCCGGGCAGCTCGCGGCGCTGCGCGAGTACCGCGAGCGCTACGGCGTCGCCTGACACGCAAGTCAGGACAGTCCGGACAGGCTCGCCGGCGCATCCCTCGGGTCACTCCAGCGCCCCACGAGGCGAACGCCATGCTGCGCCGGCGCGGAATATGTCATTATCCATGCAATCGAATGCCTGCCGCGGCATCCGGTCACCCCCGACGCCCCGGGGTGCTTACCGGCTGCCTGAGCCGCCACACGGCGAAATGACACGGATCGGGCCATGGAGTCGCTCGAATGACGAATGTGCTGATGCATGAGTCCAGGCGCCTGGTGCTTCCTCTGGAGACCATGGTCGACGCCCTCGTTGAATTCGATCACGTGCACAAGCGCTGGCCGGAGCGCGCCACGCTCGAGGGCGCGAGCCTCGACCCGTCGCGCGGCATCGTGCTCTCGCTGAAACAGCCCGGGCGGGACGCCCCGATCGAGAAGACCTACTCGCTGGCGATCATTGCCGCGGCCATCATCAACTACTGCGCCAAGATGCATGTGCCCATTCCGCGCAATGCCAGCAAGAGCGTCGCCATCACTTCGAGCGGCGTCGCAATGACCTTGGAAGGCACGTTGTTCCTGCAACGGCAACACAATGGGCTGCCGGAGGGATATGCCGCGAACCCGCCGGGTCCGCGGCCGCTCCCGGGTTCGGCGAGCGAGTCTGCGGAGCAGCCGCCTCGAATCGCCCCTGATGCGCCCGGCGCTCCAGAGATGTCAGCCGGCGCGCAGCCCGAGGCCGCTGTTTCCGCGGAGGACGGCGGGGCACCCGGAACCAACGCGGGGTGAAGGGTCAGTCCCGGCCGCGCTAGGGGTAGAGCGGCGACAGGCCCGGGCGCTCCCGGGGAGGCCGGGCCGTGCGGGACGGCAGCTCTGCAAGCGCTGCGGCCAGGGGCTCTCCGCGCCAGGGGCTGCCGCCATAACACGCGCGGTCGAGCTCGCGCAGCAGACTCGCGGTCGCCGTCTCCCCGAACGTCGCGGCGAGCGCATTGAGCCCCGCGGGTGCTGAGCCCCATGCGCCTTCCGCCCACGCGAGCAGATGGCGGCGCGCGCCAACGGCATCATCATTGGCACAGGCGGCGCGAAACGCCGCGCGCTCCTTCGATGGATCCGACGGAGCAGGCCGCCGGGCGGCGCTCGGGCGAGTGGACGCGGCCGGTCGCCGCCCGCGGCGTCTCGTCGCGAGCCAGCCGCCGAGCGTGGCCAGCCACAATGCGGCAAAACCGGCGCTGATCCACTTCCACGTGGACGCCGGCATCGTGCTCGCCACCGCTGTTTTCGCAGCGGTGCGCAGTGCTTGGCTCGGAAGCGGTGGCGGATTCGGCACCGCCCGTTGCAACCCCGGCGTCGCCCGCGCCGCAGGCGCGGATGTGGTCATGCCGCCGGCGGCAGGCAGTATGGTCAGTGTCTGCGGGGGCAGAGTGGCGGTGCGCAGCTGGTTGTCCAGGGTGTCCCACCAGCTCACCTCGAGTCCCTGCAGGGTGTAGCGCCCGGGCTGGTCCGCGATGAGCGCGATGGTCTGGTCGCGGGTGCCGACCAGCATGTTCCCCTGGACGGTGTTGTCGAGTTTTGCCTGGTCCGGATAGGCCTTGAGGCCCGCCGGCAGATGGAGCAGGGAGGTCAGATCGGGCAGCTGGGCGGCGGTGAGTCCGACGGCCTGCAGATCGAGCGCAACGGTGAGCGGATTGCCGGCCGTGGCCTGCGTACCCGACTGCCACTGCGCGGCGAGCGTCAGGTTCTGCGCCGGCAGCCAGTAGCCGCCCGCGGCGCCTGATGGACGCGGCCTGATCGACAACCTGATCGGATTGCCCTGCACGCGGATCGGCCGGGTGGACTGCACCAGGCCGCCGAAGAAGTTCCCGAACGGGTTCCACGAGGACGAGCGTCGAGTCGCGACCTCGGCATCGAGCTCCGGTCCCGGGAGCGAGAGCTCGCCGCTGTGCATCGGGAACACCAGGTACCGCCGGGTGATGACCTGATAGGACTCACCGTCGCGCAGTGCGGAGCTGTAGGAGTCCGTGCCGATCTTTCGCACCAGGGCGGCGGTGCTTCCGGGGAAGTCGAGACTGCCGTGATACAACTGCTCGGACGTGTAGATCCGAACGGTTACCCGCACCGCTGCCTGCACATAGGGATGAGTCGGAGTGGCGCTCGACTCGATGAAAACTCGGGCGCTGCGGCCGGGGGCGGCTGCGGAGGCGCCTGTCGCGGGAGGTGCTCCCGGTCCGGCGACCGTCAGTGCCAGAGGGGTGCTGCGCTCGCCGTCCCACGTGATGGAGGGTATCGTCAACTGCCCTGTGCGCTTCGGCGAGAGGGTCAGCACGACCTGGGTGCTCTCGGCCGATCCTCCTGTGCCGATCTGGACGCTGGTGCTCGTGCTGCTGCCGAGGATGTCGAAGCTGCGCTCGAGCGGGCCGAGATCGGGCTCACTCGTCGTGATGCCGTCGTATGTCAGGGTCAGCTCAACGGTTTCTCCCGCGCCGATCCGGGTGTTGTCGATCGACGCACGGATGGCGGCGTGCACCGGCAGTGTCGCAGCGCACAGCCACACCGCCAGCAGACCGCTCAGCCAACGCGTCGTCACGGATTCTCTCCGGGGTGTCTCATCATGTATTCGATCAGGAATTTGCGCCGCAGCAGACCCGCGGGGTTGTCCGGGATCTGCCGCAGCCATTGCTCGAGCGCCAGGGTCTTTTCGCTCACCGGGTTGCTCGGCCCATCCTGGGCCTCGCCCCTTCGGGGCCGGCGCTTCGCGCCGTTCGAATTCGCTCCAGGCGAATTTGTCGGCTCGGGCGTGTAGGTGCCGCCGCCGACCGCAGAGGATCCGGGGCGCGCGTGCGAGGGGCGGGCGGCGCCGGATGCCGGCGCTGCCTGGGAAGCGGGACCTGAGGAGCCGCCACCGGGGGGTTGCCGGCGGCGCGCGATCGCAGCGGCCAGAGCCGCATCGCGCCGCGCCTGGCCCGGGCCGTGGTGAGAGCTGCCTGCGCCGGCACTCGACCCCGATTGCGATCCGGGCGCGCCGCTGCCGCCACCCGCCTGTCCTGGCTTGCCCTGGCCTTGGCGGTGGTTCTGGCCCTTGCCCTGATTCTGGCCCTTGCCCTGATTCTGGCCCTTGCCCTGATTCTGGCCCTTGCCCTGATTCTGGCCAATGTTCTGACCGTTGCTCTGGCTCTTGCTCCCGCTGCCATTCTGGCCTCGATTTCGGGGCTGGCTTGGGCCGTGAGACGTTCCTCGAGGCTTGCCATGTCCGCCGTCCTTGGGCGGGCTCTGCGGCGGATGCTGACGCAGCATCCGGGCCACCAGATCGCGGTTGTGACGGATGTCCCTGTCGCCCGGGGTCTGTTTGAGCGCCGCGTCATAGGCGGCGAGCGCCTGGCGCAGATGTCCATCATGGGCGAGCGCGTTGCCGCGGTTGTATTCGGATGTCGCGTCCTTGAACGGCGCAAGGAGTTTGGCTGCCGCGGAGTATCGGTCCGCTTCGAGGTCTGCGTACGCTTTGAGACGAGGGTCGGTGAACCGGGCCGCGGCCTCGGCCGCATGTCCGGCCCTGAGCAGCGCCTGACCTTGTTGATCAGGCGTACGCCACAGGCTCGACCATGTCCCGGCGAACGCGGGGACGCTCATCAGGGATCCGAGCAAGATCCAGACGGCTGTGCGCATTGGGGACACCCTAGATCCACCCCCGGCGGGCGAGCAGCGCCGCGCACAACAGCAGTGGCGGCAACAGCCAGATGCCGCCATCCAGCCAGGTTGCGAGCTGCACGCGGGGCGCGGCGGCCGCCGCGCCCACGGAGTGCTCACCCGCGGCATGCAGATCGGCGATCAATCGAGGCAACTGATCCAACAGGACGAAGCGCCCGCCACCCTCGGCGGCGATCCGCTGCAGCAGGGCGGGGCGCAGATGCGCCATAACGACCCGGCCTTGCGCATCGCGCCGGAAGCCGCCCTTGCCGTCCGGCGCCGGAGCGCCCGCGCGGGTGCCAACCCCCACGATGTTCACGATCACGCCCTTGCGCCGGAGACGCTCGGCCGTGAGCAGCGCCTGCGCGGGGTCGGACAGGCCGTCCATCAGCACGATCACCTGCCGGTCCGGGCCACGTCCGGCGCCCAACAGGCGCGCTGCGGCCTCGAGTGCCGGCGAAAGCCGGTTGCCGCTCTCGGGCATGAGCCGGGGTGAGAGCGCGCGGCTCAAGTTGCGAACCGTGGCCACGTCAGTGGTCAGGGGTGCAACGGTATAGGCCTCCCCGGCGAACGCCACCAGTCCCACGCGCGCATCGTGTGCCGAGGAGAGCAGATCGTCGATCGCGAAGCGCGCCCGGGCCACGCGGCTCGGCGCAACGTCGCTCGCCTCCATGGAGGGCGAGAGATCGAGCGCCACCACCCACGAGGCGGGCAGCCGATAGGCGGGGCTCGCCTGCCGCTGCCAGCTGGGACCGGAGAGCGCGAACACCGCCAGCGTCCAGGCCGCCGCGAACAGCGGCCACGGGGAGAGCGCGCGCCCGGCTTCGCCGAGACGCAGAAGAGGCAACAGCTCGCCCTCCACGACGCGGGGCCAGGCTCCATCACGTGCCCGGCGGCTGGCGAGCCAAGCCGCGAACGCGAGCAGCGGCGGCAGCGCGAGCAGACGCCAGGGGTGCAGGAAGTGCAGGTGACCGAGCATGCTCGGGAGCCTCCTAGATCCGCCCCGCCATGCGCCACGCCGCGGGCAGGCTCAGGAGCAGTGCGAGCGCGAGCGGCCAGGCGAACCACTCGGTTGCGGGCCGCAGCCACTGTTTGTCGCCGGCGACCGGCTCGAGCCGGTTGATTCTGCGGTAGACGGCCGACAGCGCGCCCGGATCGGTGGCGCGGAAATACTCCCCACCGGTGATCTTGGCGATGCGCTTGAGCAGCCCGACGTCGAGATCGGTGTTGCCGCTCAGTCCAAACAGGGTCTGCTGGACGGAGGCTCCGACGCCGATGGTGAAGATGCGCAGCCCCGTCTGCGCGGCCAATCGGGCCGCCTCGAGCGGCGGCATCACGCCGGCATCGTTCCCTCCGTCGGTGAGCAGAATCATCACCGGCTGGCGGCGGGAGGTCGCGTCACGGGGCTGACTGCGCAGCGTCTTGATTGCGAGCCCGATGGCGTCGCCGATCGCTGTCTGCGGCCCTGCCACGCCTACCACGGCCTCGTCCAGGAACCGGTGCACTGTCGGCAGGTCGGTGGTCAGCGGCGCCTGCAGGTAGGGTCGGGTACCGAACAGGATGAGTCCGACCTGATCGCCCTTGCGTCCGTCGACGAACCGTCCCGCCACGCTCTGGACGACCTGAAGCCGGCTTTCCCCGCCCGCCATGTCCTGTGTGGCCATGGAGCCGGAGCAGTCGATCGCCAGGATGATCTGACGGCCACTCGTCGACACGGGGAGCGGCGCGCCCAGCCACTGCGGTCGCATGGCCGCCACCACGAGCGACGCCCAGGCGAGTCCGAGCAACACGGCCGTCGTGCGCGAAGCCATGGCCGCCGCGGAGCCGAGACCCGCGAGCTCGGCGGCAAAGGGCAGAAACAGTGCCGAGCCGCGCGGCTCCGCCGCACGGCGCAGCCTGTATGACAGCCAGGGGAGCGGCGCGAGCAACGCCATCCACGGCCACGCGAAGTGAAACATCAGCGGCCTCCAGGCTTCGCGCGCCGCACGAAAGCATCGGCGCCCGCCAGCCAGGCTTCCCGGTCGTCGCTCGCCGCACTGCCGAAGGCCGCCGCGAGCAACGAGCGGCCCACCTCGCTCGGAAGCGCCGTGCCGCCTTCGGCCGCCACGAACTCGAGCCAGGACTTCCCCGTCAAGCGCGCCACGCGCTCGCGGCCGAACACGGCCATGGCGTAGCGGCGCAATACGCTCTCGATGGCGCGTGCGCTGGCTCGCGGATCGGCCTCGTCCTCGCGGATGTGCTCGAGCTCCCGCAGCGCCGCGCGCCGGCTCGAGCGATGCGGATCGCGCCGCCACCACACGAAGCCGGCCAGGAGCAGCAGCACGAACGCCGCCACGATCCACCAGCCCGGCGCGAGGGGCCACCAGGGGGGCGCAGGCGGCGCGTGCGCCGGTGCGAGTTGTGTCAGCGGGTCGGGCGTCATGCCGCCGACCGTCCGCGCAGCAACACCGGGCGCAGCACCGACTCGACCGATTCCGATGTGTCGAGCCGCACCACCGGCGCGGCGCAGCGTTGCGCCAGTCGTGTCAGACGCGCTTCCCGCTCCCGCCAGGCTTGCTGCCAGCGCTCGCGAACCCGCGTGCCGTCGAGAATGCCCAGCCGGTTGGGCAGTCCCGCACGGAAGCGGCCCGCGGGCAATCCCTGCGCCTCCAGCGGATCGGTCACCCAGTAGAGCCTGACATCGCTGTGCGCCGCAAGGCCCGCGCATAGGCTTTCCTGCGCCTCGCTCACCGCGGCGAAATCGCTTACCGCCAAGACCTGGCTGCCGGGACGGATGAGCGGCGCCGCTGTGCGCAGCACCGCCTCGAACGCATCGGGCACGGGTTGTCCCGGTGCGGCGGGCTGGGCAGCGAGCAGTGCCTCGATGAGCGGCAGCACGCCCCCGAGTCGCGCGCGGGCGGGCAGGATGTGCGGCCCCGCGACGCCCGATCCGACCACGCCGCCGACCCGATCGCCGCCGAGCGAGGCGGTCCAGGCGAGCAAGGCCGCGGTGCGCACGGCCGCGGCTGATTTCAACTGCCGCCGGCTGCCGAAGAACAGCCCGGGCTGCAGGTCGACGAGCAGCCACACCGGACGCTCGCGCTCCTCCTGAAAGAGCTTGGTGTGCGGCCTGCCGCGTCGCGCCGTCACGCGCCAGTCGATGTTGCGCGGATCGTCGCCCGCGACGTACGGCCGCACCTCCTGAAACTCCAGGCCCCGTCCGCGTTGCGCGCTCGAATGGACACCGGACAGCGTCGCGCTCGCAAGCCTGCGTCCCGCCAGTGTCAGACCGTGCGCCGCCCCGCGCAGGGCGAGCAGTTCCTCGAGCGTCGGAATCAACATGGCGTCAGGGCGCCGGCACCCGGCTCAGCAGCTCATCGACGCAGGCCTGGGCAGTCACGCCGTGCGCCTGAGCGGTGTAGTCGACCAACAGACGGTGTCGCAGAGCATCCGGTGCGATGGCCTGCACGTCTTCCGGGCTGACGAAGTCGCGTCCGTCCAGCCAGGCGAGCGCGCGCGCGCCGCGCTCCATCGCGATCGCGGCCCGCGGGCTCGCGCCCCAACGCAGCCACTCACGCAGCTGGGCGCTGTAAGGCTCCGGTCGCCGTGTGGCATCCACCAGCGCCGCGATGTACTCGGCCACCGGATCGGCGAGAGTGAGCCCCAGCACTTCGCGGCGCGCGGCGAACACGGTTTCCTGGGCCATGCGCCGCTCCGGCGGCGCCAGCTCGCGCTGTGTGGCGGCCTCGTTTCGGGCCAGGGCCATTACCTTGAGCGTGGTCGCCCGATCCGGATAGTCGACACGGGTGTGCAGCATGAAGCGATCGAGCTGGGCCTCGGGCAGGGGATAGGTGCCCTCCTGCTCGATGGGGTTCTGGGTGGCCATGACCAGAAACAGCGGCGGCAGCGGATAGGTGGCCGTCCCGACGCTGATCTGGCGCTCGGCCATGGCCTCGAGCAGCGCCGATTGCACCTTCGCGGGCGCGCGATTGACCTCGTCGGCGAGGATCAGGTTATGGAACAGGGGCCCGCGCTGGAAGCGGAAGGCGCCTTCCTCGGGCCGATAGATGTCCGAGCCCGTGAGGTCGCCGGGAAGCAGGTCGGGCGTGAACTGCACTCGCTGGAAATCGGCCTCGAGCGCGTGCGCCAGCGCCTTGACGGCTCGCGTCTTGGCAAGGCCCGGTGGCCCCTCGACCAGCAGATGGCCGTCGGACAAAAGCGTGATCAGCAGACGCTCGACCAGCGATTCCTGTCCGAGAATCTGGCTGCGCAGGTAATCGCGGAGCCGGGCGAAGGCGGTGTGCGCGGCGCTGCCCTGCGGGGTGGCACCCGCGGGAGCGGTCTGGGCGAGCGGGCCGATGCGGGTCATCGCAGGTCGTCTCCAAAGTTGTCCCAAGAGCCCGATTGACCGGCGCGCACAGCCCGAGGTTCCGTAACGGCCCCGGCGATCACCGGAGGAGCTCCCGATTCGAGTCGCGAACGGACCATAGTACAGGGCGTAAAGCCCGTTTACCCCCTGCCGCGTGTCCGGGGGTACAATTTCGAACCAGCGGCTCTGTCTTGCGCCTTGAACGAGGAGGTCGACATGAGCGCCGTATTACTTGCGGTATTTTCCGATGTCGAGGCCGCTGAGCGCGTCCGCGTGAGGCTGGTCTGCGACGGTTTCCCGACCGACCGCGTCGACCTGACCGCGCTCACAGCGCCCGGCCGCGCCGACTGCGAGCCCGCCCGCACGGCGCACGAGCGCTTCGTCCAGTACTTCGGCACTCTGTTCGGACTCGAAGCGAGTGCGCTGCGCGCGAATGAGTTCGCGGAGCGGATCGAGCACGGGGCCGCCGCTGTCACCGTACTGCCGCGCGGGGCGGTGGAGCTCGAGCGGGCCAGCAAGCTGCTCGATCGCGCAAAGCCCGAAGAATTGATGCAACGGGACCTCGAGCAGAGGAGCTGGGAATTCGCGGCTGCACCGCACGAATCCACCTGGATCCGCAGCGTCTGGCTCGAGCCGCCGGCGGATGCGCCCCACTGCATCTACTGCCGGCTGTTCCCCGGCACATCCCATCAGGCCCACAGCACGCAGTGACATCGAGCGCTGCCGCGCGCGGCAGAGCGGCAGAGTGAGCGCGATCCGGCCGGCTTGACGGTAACACGGTACCTAGGTACCATATACGCATGAAAACCGTTACCCGTGTTCAGACCGGCGTGCGCCTGGAAAGCCGGCTGCTCAAGGTCCTAAAGGCGCTCGCCACGGAGCTCGAGATGTCCCTCGGCGATCTGCTCGAGGGCATCGTGCTGCATGCGTTCGAGGGCAAGGCACCGTTCTCGCCCGCGACGCTGCGCAAGATCGCAGCGCTCAAGAGCGTGTACGCGCTCGATCTCACCACGGAGGACTCGCACAGGCTGCGAGAGGAGGAAAGCCATGGCTGAGCTTCCTGTGGACCTCGCGCGCTTCCTGCGAGGTGAGATCGATCCCGCGGCGTTCTCTCATCGGGAGCACGTGCGCATGGCCTTCGAGACGCTCCGGCGTCACGATTTCCTCGAGGCGGCACTGCACTATTCGCAAGCGCTGCGCACCGTGACCGCCAAGGTGGGCAAACCGGAGAAATTCCACCAGACGGTCACCGTCGCATTTCTCTCCCTGGTGGCCGAGCGGATGCAGCCTGGCAGACCCTGCGACTTCGATGATTTCGCCGCAGCCAATCCCGACCTGCTCGACAAGTCAGCGCTCGGTCGTCTCTACAGCGCCGAGCGGCTCTCGAGCGAGGCGGCGCGTACGACCTTCCTCCTGCCGGAGCCGCTGCGCGCGGCGGCTCAGTGATCGCTATTGCGGGCGTCCCTGAAGCACTTCGAGACATCCGACTTGCGGATGTAGGCGTAGGGCGCGAACGCCGGCTGTGCGCTGGCCAGCTGGTCCTGTGAGCTCTTGAGGGCGCTCACCTGCGTGCACAGCGCCTCGACCCCCTTCTTCAGGCGCGCCGCCTGGGTGTGGGCGGTGTGATCGATGATGGCGGAATCGTCGTGCCACAGGGCCGAGAACATCGAGCCGACCACCTTCAATGCCAGCCACCCGCCCGCCTTGCCCACCGTCATACCCGCGCTGGCGAGGCTGTGCGCGTCGCGGTAGTAGCGCAAGGTCAAAAGACGCTGAGGCGCGCTGAGCGTGATCGGATGGCCGCCGATGACGAGGTCGCCATTGCGCCGGATGTCGGCATGGGGCTCACCTCGGACGGAGATCCGGACCTCATGATGCCGCAGATCGATGGCTCCGCGACTGCTGGCCAGCTCCGAAGCGTGGCCGACCACGATCGCGCCGGTCAGAACTGCCGCGGCACCGAGGGCCCAAACGACGATTGTTCTCTTCATGGCGACTTTCACCTCATGTTCGCGAGTGGATCCAGGCATTCCATCATCACGCTCTACCGTCCGCCGCCGAGGCGCTTCAGACCGGCTGTTCAGCCGGCGCCCCGGGCGGCATGGGCCCGGGCTGCTCGGCCGGCTCCGCGATGACCACCCGCGCGATCTTCGGGGCGATCCAGCGCTCGATGTCGTCGATCAGCGTGAAGCCCGCCGGCACGATGACCAGCGTCAGGGCAGTCGACATGATCAGGCCTCCGATCACGCTGATGGCCATTGGCGCGCGGAAGGTATCGCCCACCAACAGCGCGACCGGCAGCATGCCTGCCACCATGGCGACGGTCGTCATCACGATGGGCCGGGCACGCTTGTGCCCCGCCTCGAGCAGCGCGGTGAGCCGGTCCTTGCCGGCGCGCATCTCCTCGATGGCGAAGTCCACCAGCAGGATGGAGTTCTTGGCCACGATGCCCATGAGCATGAGGAACCCGATCATCACCCCGAGCGACAGGGGATTGTGGGTGAGAAAGAGCGCGATCACCGCGCCGCCGATCGACAGCGGCAGCGCCGATAGGATGGTGATCGGCTGCAGCACCCGGGCAAAGAGCAGCACCAGCACCGCGAACACCATGACGATGCCGGTTCCCATGGCGATCATGAAGTCGGTGAACAGCTCCGACATCAGGCGTGCGTTGCCCGTGTCGGCCAGGTGCACGCCCGGGGGCAGGTGCTTCAGCGCCGGCAGGGCATGAATGTCCTTGAGCGCCTTGCCGAGCTGCACGCCATTGAGATCGGCATCGATGGCGATGCGCAGATGCTGATCGCGGCTGTGGATCGAGGTCGGCCCCTGACCGAAGCTGAAGGTCGCCACCGCCTTCAGCGGCACGGAGCCGCCATCGGCCGTGGGCACGGGCAGGTTCTCGAGGGTCGTGAGGTTGCTGCGCGCCGAGCGCTTGAGGCTCACCAGAATCGGCACCTGGCGATCCGGGAGGGTGAACTTGGCGTCGTTCTGCATCAGGTCGCCCATGGTGGCGATGCGGATGGTCTGACTGATATCCGCAACGGTCACCCCGAGCTGGGCCGCCAGGTCGAAGCGCGGCTTGATCTCGATCTCCGGCCGGGGCAGGCCGTCCTCGGAGCTGACGCCGCGCAACTCGTGCAATGCCGCCATCTGCGTCATCACCTTGCGCGCGGTGCGCTCGAGCAGTGCCAGGTTGTCTCCCGTCAGATCGATGGTGACGTCATGTCCGTCAGAGCCGCCATTGAAGTTCTGGAAAAAGATGCGGGCATCCGGAATGGTCCGCAGCCGCCTCATCATCTTGTCCTGCCACTCGACCTGGCTCAGCTTGCGCCGCCCCGGCTGTACGAGAGTGATGTAGAGGTCGGCGCTGCGCACACTGCCGCCGCCCACTGACTCGTAGATGCCCGTGACCGAGGGCGAGCGGGCGAGGATGCGATAGGCCCTGTTCGCCACCTTCAGCGTGTCATCGAGCTGCACCCCGGGTGGCAGCTCGATGTGCAGGGCCGCGCTGCTGCTGTCCCCCTGCGCAATGAAGGTCTTGGGGATGAGCGCGAGGCCTACCAGCGAGGCGACGAAGAAGGCCACGCCAAACAGGATGGTCTTCCAGCGGTGCACCGCGCACCAGCGCAGCACCTTCAGGTACCCCCTCATGATGGGGCCATCGACGAGCGCCGGTTCCGGGCTCGACTTCAGCGTGTAGGCGGCGATCACCGGAACCAGGAGACGCGCCACCATGAGCGAGAAGAACACCGCCGCGGCCACCGTCAGCCCGAATTGTATGAAGTACTGACCGATGATGCCGCCCATGAAGCTGACCGGCACGAACACCGCGATGATGGTGCAGGAGGTCGCCACCACGGCGAGGGCGATCTCGTCGGCGGCATCGAGGGCCGCCTGGAAGGCGCTCTTGCCCATGCGCTTGTGGCGCACGATGTTCTCGATCTCGACGATGGCGTCGTCCACCAATACGCCGGTGACCAGCGAGAGGCCAAGCAGGCTGATGAAATTGAGCGTGAAGCCCATCCACTTCATGAGCGCGAAGGTCGGGATGGCCGAGAGGGGGATGGCGAGCGCCGAAACCAGCGTCGCGCGCGTGTCGCGCAGGAACAGCCACACCACCAGCACCGCGAGGATCGAGCCTTCGATGAGCGCGGTGATCGCGGAGTTGTATTCGCGCTTGGTGTAGGTGACCGAGGTGAAGGTCCGGTTGATCTGGATGTTCGGGTAGGTCTTGCGGATCTTGGCGAGCTCCGCCTGCACACCCTGCAGCACGGATACATCCGACGATCCGCGCGCGCGCGATACGCCGAAGGAAATGGCCGGATGCCCATTGTAGAGCTCGACGTCGCGCACTTCGGCCGCCCCGTCGCGCACGCTGGCGATGTCACTGAGCTGCGCAAACCGTCCACCCGGCAGCGCGATCTGGGTCTGCGCCAGCTGCAGCGCGGTGTGGGCTCCGCCCAGGACCCGGATCGTCTGCTCGCCGTCACCGAGATCCGCCCGGCCACCGGAGAGGTCGACGTTGAGATTGTCCAGCTGCTGATTGACCTGCGAGGCGGTGATGCCGAGGGCCTGCATGCGCCCCGGATCGAGCTCGACGCGGATTTCCCGATCGACGCCGCCGTAGCGGGAGACCTGGGCCACGCCGGGCACGGTCAGCAGCGTCTTGGTCACGGTGTTGTCGACGAACCAGGACAGCTGCCGCGCGCTCATGGTGCTCGAGCTCAGCGCATAGTAGGCGATCGGGCCGCCCGACACGTTGACCCGTTGTATCACCGGCGGCAGGATGTCCGCGGGGAGATTGGGCTGGACCTGTGAGATGACGTCACGCACTTCCTCCACGGCGCGGTCGATCGGCGTGCCGATCTGGAACTGAACGTCCGTCTCCTCGCCGCCCTCGTAGGCCTTGGAGAAGATATGGCGGATGTTGCCGATGCCGGCCACCGCACCCTCGACGCGGCGCACGATCTGGGTCTGCACTTCCTCGGGCGCAGCGCCCGGCTGGGTGACCGTCACGGATACGATGGGATAGGAGATGTGCGGATTCTGGGTGATCGGCAGGCGGATGAAGGAAACGGTGCCGACGAGCAGCAGCACCACGAACAGCACGATGGGTGGCAGCGGGTGGTGGATCGCCCAGGCGGAGAGCTTTCTCATGAGTGCGCGCCTTCCGTGGGAGCCGCCTTGACGGCCTCGCCGCTCTGCAGGAACCCGCCGGCGAGGCTGACCACCTGCTCCCGTCCGGTCAGGCCCTTGTCGATGACGACGCCGGAGGTGATGACATTGCCGATCCGTACGTTGCGCCGCTCGACGCGACCGTTGCCTTCCACGATGTAGACATAGGTCCCGGCGCTGTCGGAGAGTATCGCGGTCTGCGGCACCACCGGACGCTCGGCGTGACTCACATAGATCACAGCGTGCGCGAAGCCGCCCGGCCGCAACGCCGGGTTGGGATCGAGTGCGATCCGCACCTGGCCGAGTCGCGTCTGAGGATTGATGGTCGCCCCGAGCAGCCAGATGTGCCCGGGGAACGGCTGGCGATACCCGACGAGATACACCGAAGCGCCTTGTCCGACCTTGAGGGCCGCCAGATCCTGCTCGGCGACCTGCCCGATGAGCTCCACGCGGCCATTGTCCTCGATGGTGAACAGCGGCGAGCCGCCGGGACTTGCGATCTGGCCGATTTCGGCGGCGCGAGTCAGCACGATGCCCGACACGGGGGCCACGACGCGCGTCAGCGCAAGCTGGGCGCGCTTCTGCGCGAGTTGGGCCGCGACCATCTGGACGTTGGCAGCATCCATCTTCGCGGTCGCGTGGCTCTGCTCGATGTTCTGTACGGACAGGCCGCCTTGCGGACCGACGGTCACTGCGCGGCGGTATTCGGCCGCCGAGAGTTTGGCCTGGGCGCGCGCCTTGGCGAGCGAAGCATTCAGCTCATTCACCTGCGGGGCGAGCACCGAGTCATCGATCTGCGCCAGGACCTGTCCCTTTCTGACATGATCGCCCACCTGCGCGTATACCGCGACGATGCGGCCGGCCTGTCCGCCGTCGCCGATCGGCAGGTTGTGACGCGCCTCGATGGCGCCCGTCACCATGACTTGCGTGGACACCGGCCGCAACCCTGGGACGATGACGCTCACGAGCGGAACGGAGCGCTGGTCCGCGAGCGGGACGAGCGCCGGCGGCTTCGATGCGAGGTGCATCCACAGGGCGGCCCCGAGCGCCACGCCAAGCACCGCCACCGTGATGAGGAGCCGCGGCCGGCGGCGCAGGCCGGATACGATGGCGGGCCAACCGGCCGTGGGCGGCTCGAACGCGCCGGAGTCCCGGCCGATCCAGGTCACCGCATCGCGGTGGCCTGGGGCCGCGACGGCGGGTTCCGTTTGCTCCGTGAGCGGGAGTTCTTGTCCCGTAAAGACGGTCCCTGCGGTGTCAGTTAGATGATCCGGAATTTTTCCCATGGCTACACTAGCCCCCTTGATTTCGGAACCAGCACCACCACGGTGCCGGCGATCTTGTCGTGCCAGGCCTGATGCTCGCGGTCGAAGGCGATCCAGAAGAATCCGAGACCGGCGGCCACGAGTGAGAGGAAACACCCGAGCGCGCGCAGGATCGCGGTCTCCCAGCCGACCGGCCGGCCATCGAGGCGCACGACCTTGAGATTGCAGATGATCCCGCCGACGGTGCTGCCGTTGAGTTTCCACATCACCGCCCCATAGCCGGCGAGCACCAGCAGCATGCCGTCGGAGCCGTGGTGGCCGATCATGCCGAGCGCAAATCCGACCAGCACCAAGTCGATCAGCAGGGCCGCCATGCGGAGCCAGAACCCCGCACGCGGCAGAGTCGTCAGGTCGAGCATGGCCGCCGCGGCAGCCGGGCCGTTTGAAACGGGGCCGTTCGCGCCGCCGACCTCCGGGCCCGGAGCCGCGGGCCCCTCCGTCCAGGATTGCGACGCGGCGGAGTCGACACCGGGCGATGCGGGACTCGCGATCGTGGCCGGGCTGGGTCCGGGGGGCGCATTGCGGGCGCTGCGGATGGCGAGCAGCGCGCTGTAGCTGAGCGCGCCGAATCCGAGCAGTCCGACCGCCGCCCAGACGACGAAGCCAAGCACCGGCACCATGTAGAGCAGCAGCACCACCACGCCGCCCACCAGGACGTGGAGCACCGGCTGCGCGGCCCCCGCCGGAGCGGTCCGCATCAGCCGTCCGCCCAGCCAGCCGAGCGTTACGACACGTCCGAATATTCCGGCGCAGAACAGCGCAAACCAGAGCAGCGGGATGACGGCGATGCCGACCACGGTCATGACCAGCGCCAGCATCACGATGGGCGTCAGCATCACCATGGCGAGCGCCGCGAGAATCGACGGTCCGGGATGCTCCTCGAGTGTGCGGACGCAGTGCGTGAGACCCTCGCGGAACAGCGCCGCGAGCAGCAGATAGAATGCCAGGACGGCGAGCGCCAGGCCCCATGCCCAGCCGATGTCCATCCGCGGCGCGAGCAGGCGGGCGAAGATCAGGCAATGCTCGGTCCAGGCCGAAAGGCCCGGCACGGCCCGTGCCACGCCCGACATGAGGTTGACGGTTCCACCCTGGATCACCGTGGTGGGCGTGCTCGTCGTCGTGCCCAGGATGTTCACGACCTGACCGCCGATCACCGCGTGCGGACCAAGGTGCACGTTGCCCAGTACCGCGACCGCGCTCTGGCCCACCGCGCTGTCGATTCGCATGTTGCCCAGCACCGAGACGGCGCTGTTACCCACGTTGCCATCGACGTGTGAATTGCCAAAGACGCTTACCACCGAGTCCGACACGTTGCCATGGACCTCGGCATTGCCGAATATCGAAACGACATCGCAGGCGTCCTCACCGGCAGGCAGCGTGGCGTTGTGGCCGACAGCCACGATTTCCTTGCCGCCATGGCAGTTGCGCTGATCGCTGTCCGGGCCGGAGTGGAGCCGCACCTGAATGGGCGGGACCTGGACATTGATGGGTGGAATCGCCGGGATGGGCGGCTGGGTCGTGATCGACTGGGAGCCGTTGGTGATGCTGATGCCGCTGCTGCCGATGTGGATCTGTCTGGAGCCGTCGCTGACGTTGATGCCGGCATTGCCGACCTGCACCTGCCGTTGATGGTCGGTGCCGGCGCTCACGGTCATCGCGGCCGTCGTGGTGCCGGATTGCGTGGCCCGGGCCGGCGCGCACAGGAGGCCCAGGCAGGCGAGCAACGCCGCGGGCAGCAGGCGTAGGGTGTGGTTCATGCGGAGTGCGCCCCGGAACGCGAAACGGAGGGATAGAGGAGCAGCAGGTAGCCCATTGCCGCCAGTGCCGCGTAGATGACCCCGGTGATGAGCAGGCCGCCGAACAGCCACTCTTTCGGGATCAGTCGCAGCAGGTGCGCGGCGAGCTCGGCGAGCGAGAGCAGGGAGTGCCCGGTGCTGCGCACGCCGGAGAGGCGGTGTGCGAGGTCCGACTCGATCAGGAGCGAGGTGAGGCGCGTCCACAGCCGCGGCCCGAGCAGCCACGCGAGCGGGACGCACAGACCGCAGCCGGCGATCAGCATCCAGCGGGCGGCCGCGGGCCATTGGGCAATCCCGGAACGCCAGCGCGGCAGCGCGGCGCGGCGCTCGATCTCACGCAAGGTGCGCGCCTGCAGCGAGGCCGGCGCGGGACACGGCGGGAGCCCGCGCAGCGCCTCGTGCGCCAGGCGCTCCAGTCTCTGTTCAGCGTCGTGGTGTGTCATGGTGCGCAGCTCCGGTCGGGCTCCGGGGCGAGACCGCTTTGTCTCAGGAACCCAGCCATGGCAAGGCGGCCGCGGAGGATGTCGGTCTTGATCTTGGCGAGCGAATGTCCCAGCCGGGTGGCGATGTCCTGGTACGGCATGTCCTCGAAGTGAAAGAGCACGAGCGGCACGCGCTGATGCTCGGGCAGCTGCCGCAGGGCCTGCTCGATCAGCGCGCTGCGTCGCTCGCGGTCCATGCCGGCCATCAGCCCCTCGAACGCGACGGCGGCGGACTCGATGTCCTCCTCCTGCTCATTCTCGGCGAACACCTCCGAGAACAGGCGCCAGCGTTTGCGGTGGCGCGTCAGGTGATTGAGCGTCAGGTTGGTCGCCACGGTTTTCAGCCAGCCGCCTGCGGTGGGGCTCGTGCGCAGGCGATCGAAGTTCTCGTACGCCTTGAGGAACACGTCCTGGCTGATGTCCTCGGCCTGCGCCGGGCTGCCGGTCAGGCGGAGCGAGGTGGAGAAAACCATATCCTGATAAGCGCGCATGAACGCTGCGAACTCTTGTGAATCGGGCCTGGAGCTTGCCAAGTGCACGGGTCATTCATCGTTTGAGGCAAGAACACGGCGCGCGCGGAAAAGTTGCAGAGAGCGATCCTGCGCCGCGGGAAAGCCTACGCGAGAGCCCTCGCCAAGCCCATCCGCTTCATCGCCCGGCCAGGGCAACCGACCGAAAATGGACGGCCGACGGCCCTCGGAGGGGCGCCAACCCGTTGCCTAGGCTGGTATTTGTGCCGGGGAAGGCCGATAGACCATGTAGATGTCGGCACGCTCGTAATGCGATTCGGCCGGCCGGGGGATATGGACGAAGCCGGCGGATTCGTAGAGGGTGAGCGCCGCAGTGAGCCGGCTGTTGCTCTCGAGAAAGAGCTCGCGGCCATCCAGAGCGTGGTACCGCTCGAGGGCCGCTTCCAGCAGCCGTCTGCCGATGCCGAGGCCCTGGCACCCGGCCGTCACCGACATCTTGGCGAGCTCGAGTCGCCCTTCCCCGGCATTGAGCAGCGCGCAGGTACCGACGATGCCTCCCCGGTGGCGTGCAAGGAAGATGGCGCCGCCGTCCCGGAGGATCTCGTGAGGATGGGAGAGAACCTCCTCATCGAGCGGCTCGACCCTGAAGTAGCGGTTGAGCCATTCCAGGTTGAGCCGTTTGAAATCGCCGGCATACCGGTCTTCGAAGGGCACGATTTCAATGACCGCCTCCCCGCCCAGGTGAGCGCGGATGCGCTCGGCGAAGCCACGGCTCTCGAGCGCCCGGTCGAGGACGGTGAGATGGGCCGAGAGCGGATGATCCCGCTCGAGCTCGGCCACCGCCTCGACGATGGCCCGCCAGAGCGGCTCCAACCGACTCATCACCGCACGGCCCCGGCGCGAGAGCGAGAGCAGCCTCCGCCGCTCATCCCGAGGGTCGGAGCCTTCCTCGATCATGCCGTGTCGCTGCAGCTTGCGGCTCATCTGACTGACGGCCGGGTGCGTCTGCCCCAGGCGCTCGGCCAGCTCGGATACCCCGAGTTCCCCGTGATCGCGCAGCAGGAACAGGACAGGGAAGCAGCGCGAGGGCAGCTCCACCCCCGCTTCGCGGTAGACCTCATCGACCCCGGCGAACAGGGCTTCGCTGAACTTGCGCAGGCGCGAACCGAGAAGCAGTGAGCCGTAGTCGTGCAGGGATTTCATGAGGACTCCTGCGCGCGAATATATACGTAAGTACTTACTTATTACCATATCAGTCGCCCAGTGCTAGATCCGGATCCAGACGTAAAATCACCATCTTGCGCAACATTCCGGATGGCGCGGGAGCTGGGCATTCCATGAACATTTCCTTGATCGATTCCATCGTGGCCGACACGGACGCCTTCCGCACCGTGCGGCGCGATCTGCATGCGCATCCGGAGCTCGGCTTCGAGGAGCGCCGCACCTCGGAGCTGATCGCCGGGCTCCTTGCAAAGTGGGGTATCCCGGTGCATCGCGGCCTCGGCGGGACCGGTGTCGTCGGGGTGATCAGCCATGGCATCTCCAGCCGTGCCGTGGGTCTGCGCGCGGATATCGACGCGCTACCCATCACGGAACGGAATGCGTTCGCACACGCCAGCACGCATCGGGGCCGGATGCATGCCTGCGGACATGACGGGCATACCACGATGCTTCTGGCCGCGGCCAAGCATCTGGCGGCTCATCGCAACTTCGACGGCACGGTATATCTGGTCTTCCAGCCCGCCGAGGAAGGCGGCGGCGGCGCGCGCGCGATGATCAAGGACGGCCTGTTCGAGCGCTTTCCCATGGACGCGATATTCGGGATTCACAACTGGCCGGGCCTGGCGGCCGGGCAGTTCGTGGTGAAGTCAGGTCCGACGTTCGCCTCCAGCAACGAGTTCAGGATCGTCATCCGCGGCCGCGGAGCGCACGCGGCCATGCCCGACCTCGGCATCGATCCGGTGCCCGTGGCCTGCCAGATGGTGCAGGCCTTTCAGACCATCGTCTCGCGCAACCGGGCGCCCCTCGATCCGGGCGTGATCTCGGTGACCATGATCAACGCCGGCGAGGCCACCAACGTGATTCCGGAGAGCTGTGAGATCCAGGGCACGGTGCGCACCTTCACGCTCGGCACCCTGGAGATGATCGAGCAGGCGATGCGCCGCGTCGCCGAGGGCACCTGTCAGGCCTTCGGCGCGCGCTGCGAATTCGAGTTTCAGCGCAATTATCCGCCCACGGTGAATCATGACGCCGAAACCGCATTCGTCCGGGAACTGCTGACCGACTGGGTGGGTGAGGAGAACGTGTCCGGCTTCGAGGGCACGATGGGCGCGGAGGATTTCGGCTACTTCCTGCAGGAGAAGCCGGGTTGTTACTTCCTCATCACCGGTGGCGGCGGTGCTCATCGCGCCGAGGGCCACGGCGCCGGCCCCTGCATGCTGCACAACCCCAGCTATGACTTCAACGATGAGCTGATTCCGGTGGGCGCGACCATGTGGGTCAGACTGGTCGAGCGATGGCTCACTGCATCACCCCAAAACAGATGACGACGCGCCCGCCCGCCTGCCGCGGGCCAGATGGGGCGGCACGCTCCCTCAGTGAGGCTTGAGCACTACCCAGAGCGGGCCGATCAGCAGGAAGGAGAGGTCCTGGAAGAACTGGGGCCGTTTGCCCTCGATGGCGTGCCCCACGAACTGCCCGATCCATGCGGCCACGAAGATCGCGGTCGAGGTGGCGATCAGCGGCAGGGCGCGCGGCCACAGGCTCAGGATGAGAACGCAGCCGAGAAGCTGGGCGGTCATCACGCCGAGGGCTTTGAGGCCGAGCCGCGCGTAAAATGGCGCGACCAGGATCATGAGGAGATAGGCGGCGGGCACGCCGAACACGCGGATGCTCCACAGCAGCGCAACGATCGCGAACAGGATCGCCGGCACGCACACGGTGTGGATGGCGCGATTGACCGGGTGCTGGTGAGACTGAGAGTACTCCGCCAGCCAGTCATCGAGTGTCTTGCGCGCAGTCATGACGAGCCTTTCCCGTCCATCAGCCCGATCGTCCGTCAGGACTCAGATCTCGCCCGCCATCGTCGCGAGCTTCGCGACGGTGTTCATGTTGCGAAACGTCCCGGTCCTGGCCGCGGGGATGACCAGCTTGGTGCTGGCGATCCCGTCCCGGTAGGCGACATAGATTTCCCGCTCGCCCAGGGCGAGCGCCTCCGAGCGGCGGCCCCTGGCCGCTTCGACGGTACCCGCCGGCGGCGGATGGTCGAGGAATATCGCCACGGTTTTCTCCGGAGCGTCGCGGTGAAAGGGATTTGCAGCGAGCACCGCCGCCATCTCCTCGGCAGTGCGTACCATGACACCGATCGATCTGCCGGCGTACGCGGCCAGGCGCTCCTCGAGCGCGGCCTTGATCCTGCGCTCCCCGAGGCGGCTCCTGAACACGGCGTTTCCGGAAGCGATGTAGGTCCTCACCTGCTCGAAACCGGAGTCTTCGCACAGGCGGACCAGCGTGGACATCGGCAGCTTGCCGGTGCCCATGACGTTGACGGCGCGAAGCAGGGCTATGTAAGCGGCCATGACCGTCGAACCAACATCTTGTCGTGTTGCCTGGCCATCTCGATGGGCCCGGTAGGATTCGAACCTACGACCAAGGGATTATGAGTCCCCTGCACTAACCGCTGTGCTACAGGCCCGCTCTCGAAGCCGCGCATTGTAGCAGCCGCGTCGGCCGAGGCTAGGGGCGCAGGCACCCCGTGAGCGGGGAGCGCGGCTTGATGGTCTTCATGCACACCGTGGTCTCGATCTTCTGCACCCCGGGCATGCGGCTGATCTCCAGGCGCAGCAACTGATCGAGCTGCGGGATTTCCGCGACCAGCACGTGCATCAGGTAATCGGCCTGGCCCGCCGTGGTGAAGCACTGCAGCACCGAGGGATGGCTCGCGGCGGCGGCCTCGAATTCGGCGTACCGCGTCGACTGGATGGTGACATGGACGAAAGCATGTACCCTGAGGCCGAGCCGCTCTGCGTCGAGCTCCGTCCGGTAGCCCCGGATGAGGCCCCGGCGCTCGAGCTCGCGGACCCGCTGCCAGCAGGGCGTCTTCGACAGTCCCACATTCTGGCCGAGCTCGGCGAAGGAGAGCCGGGCGTCCTCCTCGAGCAAGCGGACGATCTCGCGGTCGATCTTATCCATCGTGTTCTGCCGGATTGCCGATGATCAGGTCATCGTTCTACCCGCCGAGCGGCAATGAGTCCACTTGCCTGGGTCGATTCTCGATTAGAATCCCGAGCACCACCGTGAACGTTTTCGGGAGCCGCCGATGGGCGAGCCGACAAGTGAAGAAAGCCTGCGCCAGCTGCTGGCCCGGGTGCATGAGCGGCTGAACCAGCCCGGTTCGGTCGATGCCGAGTCCCGCAAGATTCTGGGGGCGCTGGTGCGCGACATCGATCGTGCGCTCGGTGAGGGCGAGGGCGCTCCGCCGGCCCGCAATCACGTGCCGCGGCTCGAGTCGATGGCGGTGCGCTTCCAGACCGATCACCCGGGACTGGCCGAACTCCTGCGGCAGGTCGTCGACGCCCTGGGCAAAGCCGGCATCTAGCCGCCCCGCGACGTTGCCGCCGCGGGGCAGCCCCTGCCGGTTCAGTCTTCCATCAGGAAGCTGCGCAGCTGCTCGCTGCGGCTCGGGTGGCGCAGCTTGCGCAGCGCCTTGGCCTCGATCTGACGGATCCGCTCGCGCGTCACATCGAACTGCTTGCCGACCTCCTCCAGGGTGTGGTCGGTGTTCATGTCGATGCCGAAGCGCATGCGCAGCACCTTCGCTTCCCGCGGGGTCAACTGCGCGAGCACCGCGTGGGTGGTCTCACGGAGCGACTCCATCGTCGCCTGGTCGATCGGGGAAGCCACCGAGGTGTCTTCGATGAAATCCCCGAGGTGCGAGTCCTCGTCGTCGCCGATGGGCGTCTCCATGGAGATCGGCTCCTTGGCGATCTTCAGGACCTTGCGCACTTTGTCCTCGGGCATTTCCATGCGCACGGCGAGCTCCTCCGGGGTGGGCTCGCGGCCCATCTCCTGAAGCATCTGCCGCGAGATGCGATTCAGCTTGTTGATCGTCTCGATCATGTGCACCGGGATGCGGATGGTGCGCGCCTGATCGGCGATCGAGCGGGTGATGGCCTGGCGTATCCACCACGTCGCGTATGTGCTGAACTTGTAGCCGCGGCGGTATTCGAACTTGTCCACCGCCTTCATCAGGCCGATGTTGCCTTCCTGGATCAGGTCGAGGAACTGCAGGCCGCGGTTGGTGTACTTCTTGGCGATGGAGATCACCAGTCTGAGGTTCGCCTCGACCATCTCCTTCTTGGCGCGGCGCGCCTTGGCCTCGCCGATCGACACCTCGCGGTTGATCTCCTTGATGTCGTGGATCGAGAGGTGCATCTCCTTCTCGATGGCCTCGAGCCTGGCCTGCCGCTGCAGGATGTTCTCTTCGACCTTGGCGAGCGGCCCGGAGTACTTCTTGGCCGCCTTCACGTGTTTGGACAGCCAGCGCGGGTTGGTCTCGTTCTTCGGGAACGTGGCGATGAAATCCTTGCGCGGCATGCCGCAATCGCGCACCGCGACGATCATGATCTCCTTCTCGAGCTGGCGGATGTCGCGGATGTGGCCGCGCAGATTCCCGATCAGCGCATCGAACATCCGCGGCGAGAGCTTCAGCTCCAGGAATTCGTCGGCGGCCTTCTTGCGCGCCTTCATCGACTTCGGATCGTGCGCGCCGTGTTTCTCCAGGGCCGAGAGCACGTGCGCGTAGCTCTTCGCGAGGCTCGCGAAACGCTCGGCGGCTTCCTGCGGATCCGGGCCGGTGTCGACGGCCTCCTCCTCGCTGGAGTTCTCGGAGTCCTCGTCGGACTCTTCGTCCTCGCTCTCCTCCGGCGCGGCGATCTCCAGCTTGGTCGGGTTCTGCGGCTGCGCGATGACATCCGGGGCGTTGGGGTCGACGAAACCGACGATGACATCGACCAGGCGCGTCTGGCCGCTCTTGACCGGCTCGTAGGCCTTCAACATGCAGTCGTAAGTCGAGGGGAACAGGGCGAGTTGGCGGCGTACCGCCTCCAGGCCCTCCTCGATGCGGCGGGCGATGCGGATCTCGCCCTCGCGGGTCAGCAGCTCCACGGTGCCCATCTCGCGCATGTACATGCGCACCGGGTCGGTGGTGCGGCCGAGCTCGGCATCGAGCGCCGCGAGCACCGCGGCCGCTTCCTCGATCGCCTCCTCGTCAGCGGGAGCCGAGGGCTCGCCGGCGAGCAGGGACTCGGTATCCGGCGCCTTCTCGTACACCGGGATGCCCATCTCGTTGATGGTGTTGACGATATCTTCGATCTGCTCGGGATCGACGATCTCGGAGGGCAGGTGGTCGTTCACCTGCGCGTAGGTGAGGTAGCCCTGCTCCTTGCCACGGGCGATCAGCAGTTTCAGCTGCGACTGGCGGTCCTCCGGCATCGGAACTCGCCGCTCGCCCGCTGGGCGCTTCTCGGCGGAGTGCTTCTCGAGCGCGGGGTCTTCCGCATGCGCAACCGGCGCCGCGGCGGCCTTCTTCGGCGCCGCGGCCTTCTTCGACTCAACAGAGCTTGCGTGGCCCGCGTGCGCCTTGGCCGCAGTCACGTGCGCCGATTTCTCGGCGGTGGCCTTGGCGGGCTTTTCCGCGTGCGCGGCGGGCCGCTTCCGGCCGGCGGAGGATGTCTTATGCTTCGCTTTCATGGGGTCTCGAAGGAATTGGCGGGGGCACAAGGCCCTATCTGCTGGCGGGCAGGGGCCAACTCAAGGGGCGCCAAAGTAAATCCGGGAAGTGTATTAGGCTCGCCGCCCAACCACAAGTTCACCCGCATCGCGGTCATACCTCATCGCATCGCCTTTCGGTTCATAAGTCTTTGAAATTCCTGAATTTCATCGCTATTCAGTCCGGTGGCGGCCTGCTTGGCGATCAATGCGTCGACCCGCCGTTCCAGGACGAGGTCGGCGAGCTTGACCAGCGCCGCACGCAGCTCGACCGCAGCGGCCCCCTCATCTTCCAGAACCTCCTCCCTGTCCAGCAGACGTCCCAGGTGCTCTCCGCCCGGTCTTGCCGCCCAGCGCTCGAGCACCTGTCCCGCCGTCTTTAACGGCCGCCCGCGCAAATCATCAAGCAGCGCGCGCAGCAAATCCGCTCCTGGCTCCGTACTGCCGTCGAGCCCCGAACGCTCCGTATCGGTTACCGAGCCGGCCGTGGCCGGGAACTGTACCAGGCGTACGACGGCCTGGCGCACGAGACTACCCCGGCCTGCGCTGTGGGCCGTGCGGGGTCTCAGCGGCGGCTGCGCGGTGGGACGGGTCGGCAGGCCGCCTTCCCAGAGCGCCCGAAGCCGCTCCGGCGCCAGTCCCACCACTTCGGCCACACGCCCGATCAGCAGTTCCCGGTAGACGCCCTCCGGGACCTTATTGACGAGTGGGCGCGCACTTTCGGCAAAGTGGGCCCGCCCGTCAGCATGGATGATGTCGCACTGGGTGGACAACTCCCTTACGAGGTATTCGGACAAGGGCAGGGCGGAGTCGATGCGTTTCTCGAACGCCTCGCGTCCCTCGGCGCCCACGAGCGTGTCCGGATCATGGCCCTCGGGCAGGAACAGGAAGCGGATCTCGCGGCCCTCCCGAGCCTCCGGCAAGGCATGCTGCAGGGCACGCCAGGCCGCGCCGCGGCCGGCCCGATCTCCATCGAACGCGAATACCACCTCCCGGACGAGCCGGAAGATGCGCTTGAGGTGCTCGGGAGTGGTGGCCGTGCCGAGCGTGGCCACGGCATAGGCGATCCCGGCCTGATGCAGCCGTACCACGTCCATGTAGCCCTCGACCACCAGCAGGCGCTTCAGGCTCGATCGCGCGAGCCGCGTCTCATACAGCCCGTAGAGCTCGCGTCCCTTGTGAAAGAGGGCGGTTTCCGGGGAATTCAGGTACTTCGGCTCGCCCCGGTCGATCACCCGTCCACCGAAGGCGATGACCCGCCCGCGGCTGTCCCGGATGGGAAACATGATCCGGTCGCGGAAGCGATCGTAATGGCGATCCCCATCGCGGATCTGGCCGCGCTCGCGCTCGATCACCAGGCCCGTCTCGGTGAGCGCCTGCCGGTCGTGCTCGCCCGATCCGAAGCGCCTGAGCACGGTGTTCCAGGCATCCGGGGCGTAGCCGATGCCGAAGCGCTGCATGATCTCGGCCGTGAGGCCGCGCTGCGTGAGATAGCGCGTCGCGCGCTCGGAGCGTAACAGGGTCGAGGCGTAGAACTCCGCCACGCGGGTCATCAGCTCATACAGCGAGGCGTCCTGCGGCTTCGGACCACCGCCGCCCTCGTGCGGTACGGGCATTCCGAGCCGGCCGGCAAGCTCCTCCACGGCCTCCGGGAAGGCCATGTGATCGTAGTCCATGAGGAACCGCAGGGCGGTGCCGTGCGCCCCGCAGCCGAAGCAATGATAGAACTGCTTCTCGGGACTGACCCAGAACGAGGCAGTCTTCTCGGTGTGGAAGGGGCAGCAGGCCTTGTATTCGCGGCCCGCCTTGGTCAACTGCACGCGCGAGCCGACCACCTCCACGATGTCCGTGCGGGCGATCAGCTCATCTATGAAGCTTTGCGGGATGATGGGTGGGACGACCCCGGTTACCGGCCAGTCGCTGGCCTGTTACTGGCCGAGCTTGGCGCGCACGCGCGCGCTCACCACGCCCATATCGGCGCGGCCCTGGGCCTGGGATTTCACGGCCGCAATGACCTTCCCCATGTCCTTGACGGAGGTTGCCCCGGTTTGCGCAACGGCCTGCGCGACGAGCGCATCGATTTCCGCTTCGCTCATCTGTTCGGGCAGATAGGCCCGAAGGACGGCGATCTCGGCGGTCTCCTTGGCCACGAGGTCGGCGCGCCCGCCCGCCTCGAATTGGGTGATCGCTTCCTTGCGCTGCTTGATCATCTTCTCGAGCACCGCGAGCACCTGGCCGTCATCGAGCGCAATACGCTCATCGACTTCGCGCTGCTTGATCGCCGCGAGCGCCAGACGGATGGTGGCGAGACGCTCCTTGTCCCCGGAGCGCATCGCACTCTTCATGTCCTCGGTGATGCGTTCCTTGAGCGTCATGGGAACGCTCAGCGCGCCGGGCGCATGCCCTCGCGGGAAACACGCTTCAGGTGGCGCTTGACGGCCGCCGCCTTCTTGCGTTTCCGCTCCTGGGTCGGCTTCTCGTAGAATTCACGCCGGCGCAGCTCGGTGAGAATGCCGGCCTTCTCGCACGCGCGTTTGAAACGCCGCAAGGCGGCATCGAAATACTCGTTCTCACGGATACGGACGCTCGGCATCGAAACCTCTGAACAGTACGGCTGCCCCTGCATTTTCACGTCCCTGCGCGCCTGGATGCGCCGCCGGGACCCCCAGGGGATTGGGTAAGGGCCGGTAAATGGGCGCGCAATTCTAGTAGAGCCTCGCCATAAAGGCAAAAATGATCAAGGCAAACCATGCGGATTCTGGCGATTGAGTCCTCCTGTGACGAGAGCGCGGCCGCGGTTCTCGACGAGAACCGTGGGCTGCTCGCCCACGAGCTTTACAGCCAGATCGAGCTGCACCGCGCCTACGGCGGGGTCGTGCCCGAGCTGGCCTCCCGGGACCACGTGCGCAAGCTCCTGCCCCTGGTGCGCCGGGCACTGGCTCGGGCCGGCACGGCGCCTGGGGATCTCTCGGGGGTGGCCTACACGGCCGGTCCGGGGCTCATCGGCGCATTGCTTACCGGGGCGGCGCTCGCGCGCAGCCTGGCCTACGCCCTGAATCTCCCGGCGGTCGCGGTGCATCATCTCGAAGGACATCTGCTCGCTCCGCTCCTCGAGCCCGATCCGCCGCCTTTTCCGCACCTGGCGCTGCTGGTCTCGGGCGGGCACACCCAGCTCATCGAAGTGAGCGCCATCGGCCGCTACCGCATCCTCGGTGATACCCGGGACGATGCGGCGGGGGAGGCGTTCGACAAGACGGCCAAGCTCCTTGGCCTGCCCTATCCCGGGGGGCCCGAGCTCGCCAGGCTCGCGCGACACGGCGCTCCCGGAGCCTTCCACTTCCCCCGGCCCATGCTCGATCGGCCGGGGCTGGAGTTCAGCTTCTCGGGGCTTAAGACCGCCGTGCTGCATGCGCTTCGCGGTCGCGAGCTCGATGCCACGCTGAAAGCAAACGTCGCCCGGGCGGTGGAAGAGGCCATCGTGGACACCCTGGCCGCCAAGGCCCTGCGCGCGCTCGAGAGCACCGGCCTTGCCACGCTGGTCGTCTCCGGCGGCGTGAGCGCCAACCAGCGCCTGCGCGAGACGCTCGCGGAAGCGGTCGGCCGCCGCGGGGGACGCGTGTACTATCCGCGGACCGAGTTCTGCACCGACAACGCGGCAATGATCGCGGTGGCGGGGCTGGCGCGGCTCAAGGCGGGCGAGCGCCTCGGGCTCGATATCGCGGCCCGCGCGCAGTGGCCGATCGAGTCGCTGGCCCCCGTGGCATCCCTCTGACTTCACATTCATTCACAGAGCAAGCATGACCAGCGCGCTGATATCGGGCGATCGGATCTTTCTGCGGGGACTCGCGGCCGAGTGCATCATCGGTTTCATCGAGTGGGAACGGCGCGTCAAGCAGACCGTGGTGGTGGACCTCGAGCTGCCGGTCGATTGCCGCCGCGCCGCGGCGACCGATGATGTGGCGGACACAGTGGACTACAAACGGGTGGCCAAGCGCGTGCAGGCCTACATCGAGGCCTCCGAGTTCAAGCTCGTGGAGACTCTCGCGCACCGGCTGGCCTTGCTGCTCCTCGAGGAGTTTGCCATCGAGTGGGTGCGCGTGTCGCTCAACAAGCCGGGCGCTATCCGCAATTCCCGTGATGTCGGCGTGGTGATCGAGCGCAGCCGGGCAGACCTGACCGCGGCGGCGGCGGCACGTCTTTAGGGTCACCGCGCCGCCATGACACAGGTCTACATCGCCGCCGGCAGCAACGTCGAGCCCGAGCGCCATCTCACGGTGGCGGTCCGGGAGCTCGAGCGGCATTTTCCCGGCGTGCGGTTCTCGTCCTGGTATCGCAACCGCGCGGTCGGCTTCGAGGGCGATGACTTCATCAACTTCGTGGCCGGCTTCCCGACGGACCTGTCGGTGGAGGAGCTGATCGCGAGGCTGCAGTTCATCGAGGCGCTGTGCGGCCGTACCCGCGAGGCGCCACGGTGGGCGCCGCGGACCATGGATCTCGATGTGCTGTTGTACGGTGATCTGGTCCGCCAGACGCCGAGCCTGAAATTGCCGCGCCCCGACCTGCTGAAACGCGCCTACATGCTGGGCCCGCTCGCTGACCTCGCCCCCGAGGTCGTTCACCCCACCGAAGGGCTGACCATCGGTGAGCTGTGGCGCCGGTTCGATCGGGCGGCGCACCCGCTGGTCGTGGTGCGGCCGGGGGGGGAGGGCGGTGTTTGACCCACCTACCAGCCGATGCTGCGGCCGCCATCGACCGCCAGGATCTGACCCGTCACGAACGGCGCCTCGCAGGCGAAGTAGAGCGCCGCGCGAGCGATGTCCGCGGGCGAGCCGCTGCGCTTGAGGGCCGTGCGGTCGATGATGCGCTTGCGCAGGACTTCGTCCACTCCCCCCTCGGGCCACATGACGGGCCCGGGCGCGATGGCATTGACCCGCACCTGCGGCCCGAGCTCGCGGGCGAGCGATTTGGTGAGCATGATCAGGCCCGCCTTGGCGATGCTGTAGACGGGGTGGCGGCGCAGCGGCCGCATGCCGTGAATGTCCACCAGGTTCAGGATCAGCCCGCGGTTCTCGTGCAGGGCGGGCGCGACCGCCTGCGCGAGGAACAGCGGCGCCTTGAGGTTGGTGCCGATGAGATCGTCCCACGCCTTGCCATCGATCTCGCTCATCGGGGTGGGATAGAAGGTCGAGGCATTGTTCACCAGGATGTCGAGCCGGCCGAAAGCCGCCGCCGCGGTCCTGGCCAGCTGCGTCAGCGAGGCGGTGTCGAGCAGATCGCACTGCGCGAGAACCGCCGACCCGGGCCGCGCCTGATTCAGCTGCGCGGCCAGGCTCGCCGCCGCCTCGGCGGAGTTTCGGTAGTGCAGGACGATGTTCGCTCCCGCCGCGTGCAGGGCGCGGGCGATCACGGCTCCCAGGCGGCGCGCGCTGCCGGTGATCAGGGTCGCTTTGCCGGTCAGCGGGAGATGAGCGGGTGGATTATCCGTAGAGATGACCATAGGGGCGCATTATGGCGCCACCGGTGACCGCTGACACGTCCCTGCCCGTCCTGTCGGCGGAGGAGGCGGAGCACTCCCGCAAGGTGGGGCAGCTCATCCGTGAGCAGATCCGTGCGGCCGGCGGCTGGCTGTCGTTCGAGCGCTTCATGGACCTGGCGCTTTATGCCCCGGGGCTCGGCTATTACAGCGCCGGCAGCCGCAAGATCGGCCCGGGGGGCGATTTCGTCACCGCGCCGGAGGTGTCGGATCTGTTCAGCCGCTGCGTGGCCGAGCAGTGCGCCGAGGTCCTCCGGGGAGGGGGTGAGATCCTGGAGCTCGGGGCCGGTACCGGGCGCATGGCCGACGTCGTGCTCAGGGAGTTGTCCGCCCGCGGCGTGCCGCCTGAGCGCTATGCCATCCTGGAAGTCAGCGCGGACCTGGCGCTGCGCCAGCGTGAGCGCATCGGCCGGCTTCCCGCCGAGCTGCGGGACCGGGTGGTGTGGCTCGACCGATTGCCGGATCGCCCCGTACGCGGTGTCATCCTGGCCAACGAGGTGCTGGATGCCTTGCCCTGCCGGCGGTTTGTCGTCGCAGAGGACGGCGTGCGGGAACTCGGAGTGGCGCTCGAGGGCGAGACCCTCACGGAGTGCGCGCACGCGGCCGAGGAGGCACTGACCACCGTCTGTGCTTCGCTGATGAGCGAATTGCCGGGGCCGCTGCCCGCAGGGTATGTCTCGGAGGTCTGCCTGCGCGTGGCGCCGTGGCTCACCGGCGTGGGCGAGTGCCTGGAGCGTGGCCTGATGCTGCTGTTCGATTACGGCCTGCCGCGCGCGCAGTACTACCATCCGCAGCGTGTCAGTGGAACGTTGCGCTGTCACTTCAAACAGCGCGTTCACGACGTTCCCTATGTCAATCCCGGTGTCCAGGACATCACGGCGTGGGTTGACTTCACTCGCGTCGCCGAGGCGGCTTTGTCGTGCGGACTCGATGTCAGCGGCTTTGCGACCCAGGCGGCATTTCTGCTGGGCACGGGGATCGAGCGGTCCGTGGGCGAGGAGACCGACCCGGTGCAGCATGCGCGTCTTGCGGGCGAGGCACGCCGCCTGTTGCTGCCCGGTGAGATGGGTGAAGCGTTCAAGGTGATGGCGCTGACGCGGGAACTCGATGCGCCGCTCTCGGGTTTCGCGCTGCAGGACCTGCGCGGGTCGCTGTAATGCGATGGCCGCGGCACAACCGCCGGTCCCGCTCCTCCTCGGGCTCCTTCGACAGCCGGCGCGCGGCGGCGTAGAAGCGCGGCAGGTTCCCGTCCTCCCGCTCGAGCAGGCGCTCAAACCCCGGCAGGCAGTCGTAATAGGTCCCTACCGAGGCCAGGTCGGCGTTGTTCAGGCCCTCGGCGATCCAGTGATCGTAGAGGGGTGAGCGCAGGCCAAGACGGTGCTCCAGAGCTCGGATACGCTGCGCGAGGCGTGAGAAGACGGCCTTCTTCTCCCGCAACATCCGCCCGTGCGCAATGCCTGAGGCATATACCCCTGCCAGCCGCTCGCGCGTGCGTCGCAGCAGCTCTGCGAATCGACGGTCGGCCTCGCTCCCGCGCTCGAATTGCGCGAACCGCTGCGGTTCGTGGCGATACGCGAGCCAACGCTTCATTCCCTCGTTCTCCACGGTCATGGCGAAGGCTTCGTCGAACCGGGAGTCGTCCTTGACGTACAACAGCTGGTGCGCGAGCTCGTGGAATATCATTGCCGCGAGCTCATCGCTGCCGTAACGCATCATGGTGCTCATCACCGGATCGGGAAGCTTCCCAAGGGTCGAATAGGCCGGCACGCCCTCGACTGCGACATCGTAGCCGCGGTGCCTCAACTCCCGGGCGAACCGCCGGGCACGCCTCTCGTCGAAGTAGCCGCGATAGGCCACGCAGCCGGCGATTGGAAAGCACCACTGTCTGGGTTTGACGGAAAACTCCGGTGCCGCAACCACGTTCCAGACCACGTAGCGGCGGCCGATGTTCACGTAGGTACGGTAGCTGTCATTGTTGGGTAGCCCGAGTCGTTCCGAGGCGAAGCGGCGTGCCTCCCGGACATCGCTCAGCTCTCGGATCAACGGTTCCGAGGTCCCGGGATCATCGATCACATCGATGATGGGTCTGCGTCCGTGCATGACATGCCATTCGCCGCTTGCCGCCTGCAGCAGATACATCGTGCTGGCACAGCCGGCGAGCCCCGTGAGAGCCGCCGCCGCGAGCGCCAGCCGCGCAGCGCGCAATCCGGCGCCAGAGCGCCGAGTGCGAGGAGCATTCCGTGGGGTGGGCGCCGCCTGGGGTACCATTTGCGGATGGAAGTGTACTTGGTCGGCGGTGCGGTGCGGGATCGGTTGCTCGGGCGGCCGGTCAAGGAGCGTGATTGGGTGGTGGTTGGGGCGCGCCCCGAAGACCTCGAGCGTCAGGGCTATGTGCCCGTGGGAAGGGAGTTCCCCGTGTTTCTCCATCCGAAGACCCGCGAGGAGTACGCGCTCGCTCGCCTGGAGCGGAAGGTGGCTCCGGGCTACCGGGGATTCGCCACGCAATTCTCCCCGGACGTGACGCTGGAGGAGGACCTGCGGCGCCGCGACCTGACGGTGAACGCCATGGCGGAGAGCGATTCGGGCGAGATCATCGACCCTTACGGGGGACGACGGGATCTCGAGGCCCGGCTGCTGCGCCACGTGTCGGAGGCTTTCGTCGAAGACCCGGTGCGGGTGCTGCGGGTGGCGCGCTTCGCGGCGCGGTACGCGGCGCTGGGATTTCGCGTGGCGGAGGAGACCCTCGGGCTCATGCGCCGGATGACCGAGTCCGGGGAGCTGTCGGCGTTGGTGCCGGAGAGAGTCTGGCAGGAGACCGAGCGCGCACTCGGGGAAACCCACCCCGAGGTGTTCTTCGAGACGCTGCGCGAGTGCGGGGCGCTGCGGGTCATCTATCCCGAGATCGATGCGCTCTTTGGCGTACCGCAGCCGCCGCAGTGGCACCCGGAGGTCGATACCGGCGCGCACACCATGCTGGCGCTCCTCTGGGCCGCAGGGGCCGGCCTGCCGGCGTCCGCCCGGTTCGCGGTGCTCACCCACGATCTCGGCAAGGCCCTCACCGCGCCCGAGCGCTGGCCGAGCCATCATGGGCACGAGGACGGGGGAGTGCCCGCCATCGAGGCGCTGTGCGCGCGGCTGAAGGTGCCGAATGAATACCGCGACCTGGCGCTGCTCACCGCGCGCCACCATACGCGGGTGCACCGGGCCCGGGAGCTGCGGCCCGATACCGTATTGAAGCTGCTCGAGACGACGGACGCCTTCAGGAGGCCCGATCGGTTCGAAGAGCTGCTTGCGGCGTGCGAAGCCGATGCCCGCGGGCGCACCGGGCTCGAAGCCCAGCCCTACCCGCAGGCCGAATACCTGCGCCGCGTCCGCACCGCCGCCGCGGCGGTCACTTTGTCGCCGGATGAGCGCCAGGGGCTCGAGGGCCCGGCGATCGGCGAGCGGCTGCGCGAGAAGCGTCTCGCGGCGATCAAGTCGCTCGCCTGAGGGCGGCGCCGGAATGAGGTTTGTGCCGAACCCGCCCGGGCAAGCGGTGGGGTCATCGGCTGCGTGCCTGGCGCACAGCCAGCGAGCCGTGAGGTTGGGGCGTACCGTTCAGGTGGAAGGAAGCGTGAGCCCTTGCGGCAGCGGCGGCGGCGGCAGATAGCCGGGCAGGATCTCCATCATCCGGCGGGGCGTCAGCCCGAGGCGGGCAAAGCCCTCGACGCCACACACGCTGTCGAGGGTGAGGGAGCGGAAGTTATCGAGTGTGAGCGGCTTGCCGGGCAGCAGCCCGAGCACGGCCGCCTGCAGACGCCCGAGCGCGTCCGGGAGCCTGAGGATGTGGCATGGGAGCCTCGCCACCCGAGCCGTCAGGCGCACGATCTCCTCCAGTGTCATCACCTCCGGCCCTCCGAGCTCATAGGTCTCGCCGCAGGTCTTGCGCTCGCCGAGCGCGCGCACGAAGGCCTCGGCCACATCCCCCACGTACACGGGCGCGAAACGCGCCTGGGCGCGGGCGAGGGGCAGCAAGCCGCCCGAGAGGCGCAGCAGCCCGGCGAACCGGTTGGTGAGGGAGTCGCCGGGGCCGAAGATGACCGACGGACGGAACAGGGTGAAATCGAGGTGCGGGGCCGCGTGGATGCGCGCTTCGGCCTCACCCTTCGATCGCAGGTAGCGGCTCGGCCCCTGCGCCGAGGCCCCGAGCGAGCTCATCTGCAGGAGCCGGCGCACGCGCGCGGCCTTCAGGGCCGCGACCAGCTTCTCCGCCAGCGCCGCATGCGCCACCTGGAACGTGGAGCGGCCGTGCTCGTTGAGAATGCCGACCAGGTTGACCACCACGTCCATGTCGGTGACGAGCCGGTCGAGCGTACCCGGGTCGTGTATGTTGGCCTCGATCAGCTCGACGGTGGGCAGCACGCGCAGGGCCTCGCCGTGCGTGCGATTGCGCGTCGGCACTCTGACCCAGTGTCCCTCCTGCGTCAGCCGGCTGACGAGGGCAGTGCCGACGAAACCCGTCCCGCCCAGGACGCAGATATTGAGCGGCTCAGTGCGCATGCGCATCCTCCCGCCGGCAATTGTACACCCGGGCCGGCGGATTCCGCCGGCCCGGGCTTCGAGGTGAATGGACCCGGCCCCGGAGGGGCGGGCCGACCGCTCAGGCCGCCTCGACGTCGATCCGCCTCGGCTGCAGCCGCGGCTGTTTCGGGATCGTCACCTCGAGCACGCCATGCACATGCTTGGCGCTGATGGCGTCCACATTGGCGCCTTCCGGAAGCGTGAAGCGGCGCAGGAACGAGCCGCTGCGGCGCTCAAGTCGCTGCCAGCCTTCCTGCTGCTGCGTCTCGCGCACACGTCTTTCACCGCGGATCGTCAACACGCCCTTGTCGGCCGTGATGTGGATGTCCTTGGGCTCGATGCCGGGGACATCGGCCAACACGACGAACCGCTCGGATTCCTCGCGGATGTCGACCGGAGGAATCCAGGAGACCTGCGCCGCATCGGCCGCTTCGCCCGTCTCGGATGAGAAAGTCTGGTCGAGTTGGCGATGCAGGCGGTCGATGAGCGCCCAGGGCTGATAGCGAACAACAGTCATGATTGAACCTCCAATATCAAGTGATGTCAGGCGTCGCCGCCTCGAAATACCGCTGGTGTCGATCTGTGGGCTGGCCCGGGGATTTCAAGCGCCGGAGACCACCCGGGCCGCCAACTCCCTGCCCCTTGCGGCCTCCATCGATGTCCGAGGCGGAGGGGTGTGGCATGTGGGATGTTTGCGCGCGGAGCACCCCGGCAAATGCGTCGCTCTGGTCGCGGCGGAAGCTCGGCCGCAAGCGCCACATGGGGATCTCCTGTGCATATCCTGTGGAATGCCTGAATACAAGATATTGGGAGGCCGAAATGGAGAAAAAAGCCGGCCACCATAAAAAAATCCTCGGCGCGCCACGGGTCATATCTTCGTAACCAATTGTTTCAATTGGCTTTATGTGGCAGCTTCGCGCACTGGCCATAATCTTGACGCCCGCCGGGGTGGTCATTAGGCTTTTTACCCCGACACAAGATCTTGTGCCGGCCTGCGGGCCGCGCCAGATCGCGCGCTCGGGGAGGCTCAGGGGGGATACAGGCTGTGATGGCGTCCCGGTGCACCCGGTACGCTGCGCATGGCGTTTTCGCGTCGCCCGTATCCCCTGTGATCCGGTGTGCAAACACTTGGAGCACCGCGGACAATGAATACCGTCGTGAAAATCGAATCGAAGGACATCGACGTCATCCCGTTCCAGGAAGCATCCCTGGACATCTGGGACAAGAAGTACCGGCTTACGGCCAAAGATGGCACCCCCATCGACAGGACGATGGACGACACCTACAAGCGTGTCGCGCGTGCCCTCGCCGACGTCGAGCGCGAAGAGGTGCGCGACCACTGGTACGAGCGCTTCCTGTGGGCGCTGCGCCGGGGCGCCATCCCCGCCGGCCGCGTCACCTCGAACGCCGGGGCGCTCGAGCACAAACCGGCCACCTCGACGATCAATTGCACCGTGTCCGGATCGATCCATGACTCCATGGACAACATTCTCGGCAAGGTGCACGAGGCCGGCCTCACCCTGAAGGCGGGCTGCGGCATCGGCTACGAGTTCTCGACCCTGCGGCCGCGCGGAGCATACGTGTCGGGCGCCGGCGCCTATACCTCCGGCCCGCTGTCCTTCATGGACATCTTCGACAAGATGTGTTTCACCGTCTCCTCCGCCGGCGGACGCCGCGGGGCGCAGATGGGCACATTCGACGTCGGGCATCCGGATGTCATGGAGTTCATCCGCGCCAAGCGCGAGAGCGGGCGGCTGCGCCAGTTCAACCTGTCACTGCTCATCACCGACGAGTTCATGCAGGCGGTGCGCGAGAACCGCGAGTGGAGGCTCGCCTTCCCGCTGTCGCGCAAGGAGCACGAGGAGGAAAAGCCCGACCTCGCCGATCCCGCGAAGTTCATCTGGCGCGAATGGCCGGTGCACGAGGATTACGTGGTGAACGAGCAGGGCCTGGTGGCCTGCAAGATATACAAGACGCTGCCGGCGCGGCGCGTGTGGGATGTCATCATGACTTCCACATACGATTTTGCCGAGCCGGGCTTCGTCCTGATCGACCGCGTCAACGAGATGAACAACAACTGGTGGTGCGAGAACATCCGCGCCACCAATCCCTGTGGCGAACAGCCGCTTCCGCCGTACGGCAGCTGTCTGCTCGGCTCGGTCAACCTGACGCGCTTCGTGCGCGAGCCGTTCACGGCGTGCGCGCGCTTCGACTGGGACGAGTACCGGGAGGTCGTCAGGATCTTCGCGCGCATGCTGGACAACGTGGTCGAGATCAACGGGTTGCCGCTCGAGAGGCAGCGCGAGGAGATCCTGCGCAAGCGCCGCCACGGCATGGGCTTTCTCGGCCTGGGCAGCACCATGACGCTGCTCGGCATGAAGTATGGCTCGCCGGAGTCGCTGAAGTTCACCGAGGAGGTGTCGCGGGAGATGGCGGTCGCCGGCTGGGAGGAGGGGCTGGAGCTCGCCCGTGAGAAGGGACCGGCGCCCATCATGAGCGAGGAATTCACGGTCACCAGCGAAATGCTGCGCAAGCGTCCGGAGATGACCCGCGATGGACTGAAGGTCGGCGACAAGGTGTGCGGGCGCGTGCTGCACGCGAAGTACAGCCGCTACATGCAGCAGGTCGCCAGGGTGGCTCCCGCGCTCGTCGAGAAGCTCGCCGAGACCGGCGCACGTTACACGCATCACACCTCCATCGCGCCGACGGGCACGATTTCGCTGTCCCTGGCGAACAACGCGTCGAACGGCATCGAGCCGTCGTTCGCGCATCACTATTTCCGCAACGTGATCCGGCCGGGCCGCAAGACCAAGGAGAAGATCGACGTCTACTCCTTCGAGCTGCTGGCCTACCGCGAGCTGGTCAATCCCAAGGCGGGGCCCGGCGGCACGCCGGAATCCGATGCGCTGCCGGACTACTTCATCGCCTCGGATCACATCATGCCGAAGGAGCACGTCGATGTGCAGGCGGCGGCGCAGAAGTGGGTGGACTCGTCGATCTCCAAAACGGCCAACGTGCCGACGGACTTCCCATACGAGAAGTTCAAGGACATCTACCTGTACGCGCACGAGCAGGGCCTGAAGGGCTGCACCACGTTCCGCTTCAACCCCGAGGCCTTTCAGGGTGTGCTGGTCAAGGAGCAGGACCTGAAGAACACCGTCTACAAGTTCACGCTCGATGACGGAACGGTGGTCGAGGCGCGTGGCGACGAGGAAATCGACTACGACGGCGAGACGCACACGGCCGCGAATCTATTCGACGCACTCCGTGACGGGTACTACGGGCACTTCTGAAGAAGGCTGAGGTCGCGGTCCACGGGTAATTGGAAGAGCCATCATGAGCATCAAGATCGAGCGCAAGATCGTCAAGTACGACGTCCAGAAGCCTGAGATCAAGGCGGCCGAGAAGGCCGAGGTCGCCAAGGCGGCGAGCGCGCCGGAGCCCATCGCGTTCGCCCCGCAGACGGCGGAGACGGTTCGCGACAAGCACGGGCACCTGGCCCAGGTCATCCGGATGCACGAGAAGCTCGAGCGTCCGGAGGTGCTGATCGGCTCGACCTACAAGATCAAGACCCCGATCTCCGATCACGCGATGTACGTGACCATCAACGACATCGTGCTGAACGAGGGCACCGAGTTCGAGCAGCGCCGGCCGTTCGAGATCTTCATCAACTCCAAGAACCTCGATCACTTCCAGTGGATCGTGGCGCTGACGCGCATCATCTCGGCCGTATTCCGCAAGGGGGGCGATGTGACCTTCCTGGTCGATGAGCTCAAGGCCGTGTTCGATCCACGCGGCGGTTACTGGCAGCCGGGCGGGAAGTTCATGCCCTCGATCATCGCCGAGCTCGGCCACGTCATCGAGCGGCACCTGCAGACCATCGGCCTGTTGCGCAAGCCGCAGCTCGATGAGCACCAGCAGCGCCTGGTGGACGAGAAGCGGGCGGAGTACGAGGCGCGTGCCCGTCAGACCGATGCTTTCGCGAAATCGAACTTCCCCGATGGCGCCCAGCTGTGCAGCAAATGCAGCACCGCCGCCGTCGTCATGATGGACGGCTGCATGACCTGCCTCAACTGCGGCGACTCGAAGTGCGGCTGACCCGACTGGATGGAACCTCAATAACTGTGTGTAAGGTGTCACCGGGAATGTTCGTCGCGGAGGTCGGATGCGCTACGAGCTGTATTACTGGCCGACGATCCAGGGGAGAGGCGAGTTCGTGCGCCTCGCCCTCGAAGAGGCGGGCTGCGGGTACGTGGATGTGGCCCGCGAGACGGGCAGAGGAGCGGGTGTGCCGCGGCTGATGCGCTTTCTCGCCGGCCGGGAAAGCGGCGAATTGCCGTTTGCGCCTCCTTTCCTCAAAGCCGGCCGGCAAGTCATGGCGCAGACAGCGAACATCCTGCTCTATCTCGGCGACCGGCACGGCCTTGCGCCCCGGGAAGAGAGCGGGCGGCTGTGGACCCACCAACTGCAGCTCACGATCGCCGACCTCGTCGATGAAGTCCATGACACGCATCATCCGATCGCCTCGAGCCTGTATTACGAGGACCAGAAGCGCGAGGCACTGCGGCGCGCCGGGGATTTCCTCGACAACCGCCTGACGAAGTACCTCGACTACTTCGAGCGGGTGCTCGCGCGCAACCCGCGCGGCCGGGGCTGGCTCGTCGGCGCGCGGTTGACGTACGCCGATCTGTCCCTGTTTCAGGTCCTGACGGGTCTTGACTATGCGTTCCCGCGAACGATGAGGCGCAGGTCGCGTCGGTATCGGCGCCTGAGAGCGCTGAGCCGTGCGGTGGAGGATCGTTCGCGGATCTCCGCGTACCTCAAGTCGGAGCGCCGGCTGCCGTTCAGCGAGGAAGGGATCTTCCGCCACTATCCGGAGCTCGAGGGCGCACAGTCCTCCTGAGCGTCCTCAGCCCAAGGCGCGGTCCAGCCAGCGTGAGAGGCTGGCGGCGTCCATCGCACCGGATTGGCGCGCGATCTCGCGCCCCTGACGGAAGAGGATCAATGTCGGAATGCTGCGGATGCCGAAGCGCGCGGCAAGCTGCTGCTGTTCGTCCGTGTTGACTTTGGCCACGCGAAGGCGCGTCGGACGCTGAGCGGCGGTGCGATCGAGCACCGGGGCCATCATGTGGCAGGGCCCGCACCAGGGCGCCCAGAAGTCCACGAGCACGGGAAGCGTGGCACGCTCGGCGTGCGCGGCAAACGAGGCGCCATCCAAGGCAACCGGCACTCCGCTGAGAACCTCCGCCTTGCAGCGCGGGCACTTGGGGTGCTCGAGCGCTCGCGCCTCGGGCACGCGGACGAGGGAGTGGCACTGCGGACAGGCCACCAGCACGGCGTCGGTGGCATGGATTTCGGCATTCATGCCGCAAGAATGGGGCCGGGCCGATGTGATTCAAGCGCCGGGGGCTTGGCTTCGCTCCCCGGGTCCCCCATCATCACGACTCATGGAATACCGGGACTACTACAAGATTCTGGGCGTGGCGCGGACGGCGACGGCTGAGGACATCAAGAAGTCCTATCGCCGGCTGGCCCGCAAGTACCATCCGGACGTGAGCAAGGAAAAGAACGCGGAGGAGAAGTTCAAGGAACTGCAGGAGGCCTACGAGGTGCTGAAAGACCCGGAGAAGCGCGCCGCCTACGATCAGCTCGGCAGCGGCTGGAAGTCCGGCCAGCAGTTCCGGCCGCCGCCGGATTGGGCGAGCGGTTTTGAGTTCCGCGGCGGTGCCCGCCCCGGAGGGGGCGGGGGAGCGCATGCGTTTGAAGAAGAAGGCTTCAGCGACTTCTTCTCCTCGCTCTTTGGCGGCGCGAGTCCCTTCGCGAGCTCCACACGGCAGCGGCAGCAGGCGGGGCGTGACCACCACGCGCGCGTTGACATAGACCTCGAGGAGGCCTTCGGCGGCGGCACGCGCACCCTCGATCTCAAACACCCGGAGTTGAAGACCGATGGAACGGTGGAGCTGCGCGCGCGCACGGTTCGCGTCACCATTCCCGCGGGGGTCACGGACGGCCAGCTCATCCGGCTCGCCGGCCAGGGAGAGGCGGGCCCAGGCGGCGGACGTGCCGGTGACCTTTACCTGGAGCTGCACATCCGTCCGCACCGCCTCTTCCAGTTGGACGGCCGCGATGTAACCCTGACATTGCCGGTTTCGCCCTGGGAGGCGGCTCTCGGAGCGACGGTGTCGGTACCGACCCTGGGCGGTACGGTCGAGATGCAGGTTCCGCCCGGCGCGCAGTCCGGCCAGAAACTGCGTCTGCGGGGGCGTGGCCTGCCTGGTCAGCCACCCGGCGACGCGTACGTGCAGCTCAAGATCGTTCTGCCGCCCGCAAGCTCCCCGGAGGCGCGCGCGCTGTACGAGGACATGCGCGCGAAACTGGCGGGATTCGATCCGCGCGCCGACCTCAGGAGGTAACGCCGTGAATCATGACGTCGCCGTTCATGAAGTGCGCCTCATGGGCGACGCTGATTGGATCGCCGCCGTGGAGATCTGCCGGGTCTGCCGGATCGAGCTCGAGGCCGTGATCGAGCTCGCCGAGCTCGGCCTCGTCCAGCTCCGAGGCGGATCCGAGCAGGAGTGGCAGCTTCCGGCGGCCGCCCTGCCGCGCCTGGCGATGGCCGGGAGGCTGATGCGCGATCTCGGGGTGAACGTGAGCGGAGCGGTGCTTGCCGTCGAGCTGTTGGAAGCGCAACGGGAGCTCGAGCGGCGGATCCGGCGTCTCGAGCGGCTGACCGAATAAGCCGCCGGAGTGCGGGCGGCGCGATCAGGTCCGATATCTTCTCGACAGTCGCTCCCTGAGGGCGGCGGCAAAAACCCCAGCCAGCAACAGTGCGCAGAGACCAACGACGACGAGGCTCAGCGTATTGACGATCAGCCCGAGCACCTGCGCCGGCAGGCCCAGCGCAACGAACACGAGGACCGATAACAAGCCGAGCGCGAGAATGAGGTAATGAACGGTGCGCTGCTCCCAGCTCACCCCGATACAGCCTCCCAGGATGGCCAGTCCCGCGGCAACGATGCCGGTGGCCAGGGGCCAGCCGCCGTAGGCGAGGATCACCGGATCGAGCGCTCCCTGGAACACGAGGTTCCACTGGGGTACCCCCCAGATGAGGCCGTAGATCGCCGATCCGGCCGCCATAAGGCCGGCCACGATCGAGCATAAGATGAGGCCGCGCTGGTGTGATTCCATGTCGATGCCGCCAAAGCCATCGGCCGATGCGGCCTGATGAAATCTTAGCGGAAACAGGCCGAGCTCGCCGCCGCTCGTCCCCGGGGCAGGGCTCGGCCGGATATCGTCAGAACAGCGCGAAACCCTTCGACAGCGCGATCCAGACGCCGATCAGGAACGGCACGCCGACGCCGAGCCAGGCGAGCGCCGTACCGACGCCGGGCCGGCCGCGCGCCGCCGCCTCGCCGCCGCTCTGCTCGTGCTGCAGCGCTCGCTCACGCGCAAGCTCGTCCTCCGACATGTAGTGGTGCTCGCCAACCGGTTTGATCAAGGCGTTGCACACCAGGCCGATGAACAGCAGCCCCGCCATGATGTACAGCGTGAGATTGTAGACCTGAGCATGCGCAACGCCGTGATCGAGCTCGTACTGACGCAGGCTGGCGATGAGCGCGGGCCCGGCGATACCGGCCACCGACCACGCGGTGATCAGCCGCCCATGGATGGCCCCCACCATCTGGGTGCCGAAGATGTCCGCCAGGTACGCGGGCAGCGTCGAAAAACCACCGCCGTACATGGAGATGATGATGCAGACACTGAGCACGAACAGCCCGGGGATGCCGAGACGGCCCCAGGTGGGCAGCAGCACATAGAGAATGATGCCGAGAACGAAGAAGATGTAATAGGTTCGCTTGCGCCCGGCATAGTCGGAAGATGCGGCCCAGAAGAGGCGTCCGAGGCTGTTGAACAGACTGATGAGGCCGACGAGGCCCGCGGCCGCGGCCACGACCGCCGCCTTCTGTCCGGCCGGCGAGAGGGCGCCGGCGCGGCCGATCAGTCCTGCCCCAAATACATCCTGCAACATCGGGCTCGCCATCGAGATCACGCCGATTCCGGCGGTGACGTTCAGGCACAGCACCAACCAGATCAGCCAGAACTGCGGTGTCTTCAGCGCGCGCCCGAGATGAACGTGACGGTCCGTGATCATCGATCCCGTGTCCGCGGCTTGCGAGGGAGTGAAGCCCTCGGGATGCCAGCCCGTGGGTGGAACCCGGAAGCCGAACGCGCCAATGGACATGACGACGAGATAGATCGCACCGAGAATCATCAGCGAAGCGGACACACCCTGTACGCCGCCATCGGCGTAGCGGGCCATCAGCCATACCGCGAGCGGCGCACCGATCATCGCGCCGCCGCCATAACCCATGATGGCAAAGCCGGTGGCAAGCCCACGCCGGTCGGGAAACCATTTGATGAGCGTCGACACCGGCGTGATATAGCCCAAGCCCTGGCCGATACCGCCGAGCACGCCGGTGCCGAGATAGACCAGCCAGAGCTGATGAACGGTGACGCCGATGCCGCCCAGAATGAGCCCGCCGCCCCAGCAGAGCGCGGCGACGAAGCCCGCCTTGCGCGGGCCGGCGTGCTCGAGCCAGCCGCCCCAGATCGCGGCGGAGATTCCGAGCACGGCGATGAAGGTCTCGAAGATATGCGCCTCGGCCGGGAGGCTCCAGTTGCAGCGGGTGGTCGTGAGCTGGGCGAGAAAGCCCTGCGCGGTGCACACGGCAGGGGCGGCGCCGCGAATGAGGTGAGTCATGGGCAGCCAGTACACCGAGAAGCCGTACGCCATGCCGATGCACAGATGGATGCACAGCGCCGCGGGCGGGACCAACCAACGGTTGAACCGCGGCGTGGCGATCGTCCGGGCGCGGTCAAGCACCGATATCTCAGCCACGATGTCCCCCTTTGTTTTCCGGCGCGTCGGTCCCGGCATGGGATGACAGCGGCCGTCAGGAGGCAGTCTAGCGAGGGCTCGGTGGCATTCCTGGCCGCACGCTCGTGGCGTGTGCGATCGCCACGAGGCGTTCGCGCTACGATACGGTAGTGTTCCAGTTCGGTACGATTGCGCCGAACGACCCGAATCCCGACGCCGCTCAGCTCTTGCCGACGACGACCTCGCTGATCTGGATGACCGGCTCGAGATCGGTGTAGTTGGGAATGTCGGCCAGGATTTCCTTGGCGTGAGGGCCGAAGCCCGCCTGGAACGATTCGACGGAGTCGCAGAAGATGTGGCACATCCCCACGTAGGTGGCGGGCGCACCGGGCGAGCCGCCCGCGAGGCCCTTGTCGACGGTGTAGTACCGGCACTTCTCGCCCATGAGGCGCTTCACGAGCGGCATGTGCCGGTCGCGATAGTAATCATGGTCGAACCGGGCTCCGGGCCTGTTCGGATACATCACGCTGACCTTGATCATGGCACTCCCCTCGGGCGAGCAGTCGGGCGAGGATTCGCAGCGCATAGTGCGGCAGCGGGCCCGCGCTGGCAACCTTGCCTCAGCGGCACCGCCCGGACGCCCGGCGTTATGCTAGTCGCCGAAGATGCGCCACGCCGTACTCAAGTCCCTGGGCGCGGCGGCCGCGGCACTGATGTGCGGCTGCGCAGGACCGCGCAGAACCGCGCCGATTCCCGCGCCGCCGCCGGCCTTCCTTGCCTCCCGCCCTCGTGCCTCATCATGCCCGCTCGTGATCGGGGTGCTCATCGACGGGTGGCACGGGGGACTCATCCTGCCTGTCAGGGAGCTCGGTCCCCTCGGCCCGCTGCTGCCCCGGTATCCGGATGAGCGCTACAGCAGCTTCGGATGGGGCAATCGACGCTTCTACATGTCGCCTCACCCCACACTCGCCGACGCCGTATTCGCGCTGTTCAGCTCACCGAGTGCCGTGCTCGTTCACAGTGCGCCAACATTGCATGCGTGGACTTCATCGGGCGCGACGGTGCGCTGGCTCTGCGCCGACCAGGATGAGGTCTGGAGGATGGACGCCTATCTGCGCCGGGCGCTCGGCTCACCCGGCGGCAGGCCGACGAGTCTCGGCAAGGGACTCCAGGCCGACAGTGCGTTCTACGCTTCGGACGAGCGCTACGATGCGCTGCACACCTGCAATACCTGGACCGCGGACGCCCTGGAGAGCGCGGGTTATCCCATACACGACAACGGTGTGATCTTCTCTGGCCAGCTGGAGCGCCGGATCGGGAGACTGCCCACGTGTCCCGATGCCAGGCGCCCCTGACCCGGATCCTACGCGGCGATCTCGATCTCTGTGGCTTCGGCCTGCGCGCCGTGACGGATGAGATGGTCGAACGCGGACAGCGCCGCCGTCGAGCCCGCGCCGATCGCGATCGAGATCTGCTTGAACGGCACCGTGGTGGCATCGCCTGCCGCGAACACTCCGGGAACGGAGCACCGGCCGCGCTCGTCAATCACGATCTCCCCGCGCTCGGTCAGCTCCAGAGCACCGCGCAGCCACTCCGTATTGGGCTTGAGTCCGATCTGGACGAACACGCCCTCGAGCGCGAGCTCATGCTGCGACCCGTCGGCGCGGTCCATCCAGCGCAGCGCCGTCACCCGATGGCCGTCGCCAACGACCTCCGCCGTCTGCGCGTTCAGCCTCACTTCGACATTGGGCAGGCTGCGGAGCTTGCGCTGCAGCACCTCATCGGCGCGCAGACGCGAATCAAACTCGAACAGCGTGACGTGCGAGGTGATGCCGGCGAGGTCGATCGCCGCCTCGACACCGGAATTGCCGCCGCCGATCACCGCGACGCGCCGGCCCTTGAAGAGCGGTCCGTCGCAATGCGGGCAATAGGCCACGCCGTGATTGCGATAGCGATCCTCCCCCGGCACGTTGAGCGTGCGCCAGCGCGCCCCGGTCGAGAGGATGATGGTGCGGGCACGCAGTGTCGCGCCGTTCTCGAGGCGAAGCTCCGAGAGAGCACCGGGTGAGGCGCCTGGCAGAAGCTGCACCGCCTTCTGGGAGTTCACGACCTCTACGCCGTGCTCCCGGACGTGCCGCTCCAGAGCGCCGGCGAACTGCGGTCCCTCGACATGCGGCAGGGAGATGAGATTTTCGATGCCGAGCGTATCGAGGACCTGGCCGCCGAAACGCTCCGCCACGACGCCGGTCCGTATCCCCTTGCGGGCGGCGTAAATCGCCGCAGCGGCCCCCGCGGGCCCGCCGCCCACGATGAGCACATCGTAAGGCGCCTGGGCTTCGAGCCTGCTGCGCTCTCTTTCGGGCGAAGCGGCATCGAGTTTCGAGAGAATCTGCTCGAGGTCCATCCGACCCTGAGCGAACGGCTCGCCATTCAGAAAGACGCTCGGGACCGCCAGCACCTCACGCGCCTCGACCTCGCTCTCAAACGAAGCGCCGTCGATCGCGACATGGCGGATCCGGGGATTGAGCACGCTCATCAGATTGAGCGCCTGGACCACGTCCGGGCAGTTCTGGCAGGAGAGGGAGAAGTAGGTCTCGAACCGAGACTCGCCCGGCAGCTCGCGGACGCGCTTGAGGACCTCCGGGTCGCCCTTGGGCGGGTGGCCGCCCACCTGCAGCAGCGCGAGCACCAGAGAAGAGAACTCGTGTCCGAGGGGTGCGCCCGCGAAGCGCACCGCTATGTCGGTGCCCGCGCGGCGAATCTCGAAGGAGGGTTTACGGGCATCATCAGACGGTCGCACGCTGACCTTGTCCGAGAGAGCCGCGATCTGATCGAGCAGTTCCGCGAGCGATCGGGAGCGATCGCTCTCATCGAGCGCGGCGAGCAGCTCGATCGGGTGCACGAGCCGCTCGAGATAGCCCTTCAACTGATTCTGCAGAGTGGAGTCGAGCATAAGGGGGTCCAGTACGGCAGCAAGGGGCGAGGTGGCCTGCGCCGGCCGTGAGGTCGGCACAGGCGATCCGGTCCGCGGCGATCAGATCTTTCCGACCAGATCGAGCGAGGGGGCGAGTGTCTTCTCGCCTTCCTTCCACTTGGCCGGGCAGACCTCGCCCGGATGAGCCGCGACGTACTGCGCCGCCTTGATCTTGCGCAGGAGCTCGCTGGCATTGCGTCCGATGCCGCCGGCGGTGATCTCGACGATCTGGATGCGACCTTCCGGATCGACGACGAACGTGCCCCGATCCGCCAGTCCCGCCTCCTCGATCAACACCTCGAAATTGCGGGCCAGAACGTGATTGGGATCGCCGACGAGCGGATACCGCACCTTGGCGATCGTCTCCGACGTGTCGTGCCACGCCTTGTGGGTGAAGTGGGTGTCGGTCGAGACGCCGTAGATCTCGACGCCGAGGCGCTGGAACTGCGCGTAGTGATCCGCGAGATCCCCGAGCTCGGTCGGGCAGACGAAGGTGAAGTCGGCCGGATAGAAGAAGAACACCGCCCACTTGCCGCGGATGCCCGTCTCGGTGACATCCACGAACTTCCCGTTGTGATACGCCGTCGCCTTGAAGGGCTTGATTTCCTTGTTGATGAGAGACATGTGCAGTGCACCTCGTTGCTGGATTGGGAACGGGGTGAACTCTAGAGCGGGAAGGGTAATAGAGGAAATCGAATTATTCTATACTTATGATAGATTCTGACTATTACCGAAGCGTCAGCGAGAATCTGAGCTCGCCGCCGCCCGGTACAGGCGCGAACGCCACCCGCTCGCGGGCGCCGAGCCCCATGAAGGCGTCGGTGAAGAAAACGCCGCAGAAGTTGCCGATCGCCATACCGGCGAGCGTATCGGATGGATAGTGCCAGCCCCCCTCCACCCTGGCCCACGAGGTCGCGAAAGTGAGCGCGCGCACCCCGGCATCGAGTGCCGTGCGCGTGCCGCTCCCCATCGGGATCTGCTGCAGGTTGAGGATGGCCATTTGCGTATACACGGCGGACGTCGTCGCATGGTCCGAGGGAAAGCTGTGATCGTTGGCGCGGTTGGGTCGCTCGCGGCGCAGGGTATGCTGAAGCAGTGACGTCGACTCTATCGCGGTGGTGGCCGCCGTGAGGTCGACCAGGTAGCCCTTCGCCTTGTCGAGGACCCACTGCCCGCCCGGATGACCGCCCGGCGTCAACAACACCGTCGCGATGTCGACGCCGACGGAGGCGCTGCGCAGCGTGTAGCTCCAGCGGGTGGCATTGGCCTCAGAACCGAACACCGGGTCATGTGTCCGTCCCCAACGCGACAGCCGCCGATCGAAGTTTCCCGCCTGGAACACCGCAGCGCCCGCCAAAGGTCCCCACACCCACGGGTCGCTGATGGCGCTGAGCGCCGAAGCGCGTACCCGTGCCCAACCCGGAGACAGCGTGACGTCCGCACCCCAACGATGGCCATTGGGAAGCGTCGCGCAGCCGCTGAGCAATGCCGTCGCGAGGCACGGGAAAATGACCGGCAATCCCCGCATGACGATGCGCATTATGTCCATTCGCGAGGCTGCCCGCGAGCGCAGCGTTGCTCCACCCGCCGGCCCGTGATAGCGTCGACCTCCGGTCAGATGGACCGGAGGAGCAGCCAGGACTGCACTGATGGAGAAGTCGACCTCGCCTCAGACGATTGAAGCCGAGGCTCGCGCCGCGGATGGACTCCGCGGCGGGCAAGTGGGACGCCTCGTGTCCGAAACGGACTGGTCCAAGACCGAGCTCGGACCTCTCGAGAGCTGGCCGACCGGCCTCAAGACCCTGCTCAACATCATTCTCGCCAGCCGGTTCCCCATGTTGCTGTGGTGGGGCCGCGATCTGCTGCATTTCTACAACGACGCGGTGCTGCCGATCCTGAGCGACAAGCATCCGGCGGCACTCGGCGCACCGGCGGCGCAGGTCTGGACGGAAGCCTGGGGCATCGCCGGTCCGATGGCGCACAACATCCTGGCAGGCGGTCCGGCGACCTGGGCAGAGGATCTGCAGCTGTTCATCAACAGAGCGGGCCTCGCGGAGGAAGGCTACTTCACCTTTTCCTTCAGCCCAGCACCGCAGGATGACCTCATCGGCGGCGTGCTCATCACGGTCCAGGAATCCACCGCCAGGGTGCGCAGCGAGCGTCAGATCCGCATGCTCCACGAGCTCGCCGCCCGGGCATCCGGCGCCCGATGCGAGGACGATGCGTATCGTGTCTCGCTGCAGGTGCTCTCCCAGAATGAGCTGGATCTGCCCTTCGTCCTGCTGTATGCGCTCAATCAGGTGGACGGTGAGGCCCGGCTCGTGGGCGCAAGCGGCTGGGCCGGATACGAGGGACCCGCCAGGCCGGACCGCGTGTCGCTCGAGGAAGACGCCGACAGCGTCACCTGGCCGTTGGCCGAGGTGCTGGCCACCGGCCGCGCAACCCTCGTCGAGGACCTGGTCCGGCGGTTCGGTGCATTGCCGGCGGGACGATGGGGCGGGCGCCCCGAACGCGCGATCGCGCTGCCGCTGTGCCGCGCGGGACAGCCGACTCCATGCGCCGTGTTGGTGGGCGGAGTCAGTCCGCATCGCCCGTTCGACGAATGGTATCGAACGTTCTATCAGGCGACCGCCGATCAGGTCATGGCGGTCGTTGAGCATGCCCGCGCCTATGGCGAGGAGCGCAAGCGCGCCCAAGAGTTCGCCGAGCTTGCACGGCAGCGCCGCGAATGGCAGGACGAGCTCGAGCGCCGGGTCGCCGAACGCACGGACGCTCTGGCGGCGATGACGCAGCAGCTGCAGGCCGAAAATGCCCGGCATCAGGCAACCGAGCGCCGGCTGCAGATCGCATACGATGAGCTGCGCAGCACCGAGCGGACCGTTCTGCAGCAGGAGCGGCTGCGGGCGCTCGGTCAGATGGCCAGCGGGATCGCCCACGACATCAACAACGCCATCTCGCCGGCGGCGCTCTATGTCGAAAGTCTCCTCGAGTCGGAGCCGGGGTTGAGCGCGCGCGCACGCCAGTATCTTCCCGTGGTGCTGCGCGCGATCGGCGACGTCGAGTCGACAGTCGATCGTATGCGCGAGTTCTATCGCTCCCGGGAACATGAGGCGACGCTCATATCGGTGGACCTCAACGAGCTGGTGGAGCAGGCCGTCGAGCTCACCCGCGCCCGCTGGAACGACATGCCGATGAGACGAGGTGTCGTCATCAACATCATGAAGGAGCTCGCCCACGGCCTGCCGCCGGTCCTCGGGATCGAGAGCGAGATCCGCATGGCGCTCACCAATCTGATCTTCAACGCGGTCGATGCCATGCCGGAGGGGGGTACCCTGATGCTGCGAACGAGCGAGCTGCCGATGGACCAGGTGGCCGACGAGCCGCCCGGGCCGCAACGCGGCGTCTGTCTCGAGGTCGCCGATACCGGCATCGGAATGGACGAGGAGACGAGCAGCAAGTGTCTCGAGCCGTTCTTCACCACCAAGGGAGAGCGTGGCACCGGGCTTGGGCTCGCGATGGTGTACGGCGCCGCGCAGCGCCATGGCGCCGACATTGAGATCGACAGCGCTCCGGGCCGGGGGACGAGCATTCGCATCACATTTCCCGCGCAGATCGTGGCTCGCACAGAGGATGCGCATCCGAAGCCGGCGGCGGCCGCGGCAAAGCAGCTGCGGGTATTGATCATAGACGACGATCCGCTCGTGCTGAAGTCGCTGAGTGACACGCTGGAGGCCGAAGGGCATGCCGCGGTGATCGCCGCCGACTCCCGTCATGGCATCGACACGTTCCGCTGCGCCCAGCTGTCTGAGCCGTTTTCCGCAGTGATCACAGACCTGGGAATGCCGCACCTCGACGGGTATGCGGTCGCGAAAGCCATCAAAGAGTCCTCCCCCATGACGCCGGTCATCCTCCTCACCGGATGGGGCCGGCGCCTGGAGCCCGACGGCGACGCGCCACCCAACGTCGATCGGGTGCTCGCCAAGCCGCCGAAATTGCGCGAGCTCAGAGCGGCGCTGGCCGAGTGCTGCTCCATCAGGGAGCGCGGCGGGGGAGAAGATGACGTGCTCGATTCGACTTCGTTTGGTTGACCGGGTCCGCCGGGCCGCAGAACGCGCCTCGCCGGGCCGTGCGATGTGAGATCATCGCGCAAAGCCCGCCCCTTGTCCGAGGACCGCCGTGAGCACCGCCGATACCCGCGACAGAGGCCTCCCCGGGGACACCTGGCTGCTGTGCTTCTCCGCATTCTTCGCCGACCTCGGCTACCAGGGCGTGACGGCGCTGTTCCCCCTGTATCTCGTCCTGCGCCTGCACGCGCCCCTGTACACCTACGGCATCGTGACCGCCATCGCGTTCGGTGGCGGCGCGTTCGTCGCATATCTCGGCGGCATCCTGGGCGACAGGTTCGACAAGAAATCCGTGTCGATCGCCGGCAATTCCTTCATACCGCTCATGGCGCTCTCGGGATTGGCCCACACGCTGTGGCTGTCGGCGCTGCTGTTCACTCTGGGCTGGTGGGCGCGCTACTTCCGCAGTCCGCCCCGCCGGGCGCTGCTGGTCCATGTGACGCCACCCCGGTCCCGCGGCCGGGCATTCGGCGTGCTGCACGCTCTCGATATCGGCGGCGGCATGTTGTCAGCCCTGTTTGCATTGCTCGCGCTCTGGTGGCACACGGCGATCGGCACCGTCATGCTGTATGCGCTCGCACCGCTTCTCGTATCGACCATCCTGTTGTGTTTCGTGCGCCGCACGACAGTGTATTCCGCGGAGACCCCGGCGGCATCTTCCGGGGGCGCGCGCACTGCGCCGCCGCGCACGTTGCTGATCGCTTTGCTCGTTTCCGCAACCCTCTACGGATTCAGTTTCTACAACCTGGGCTTCCCCATTCTGAGCGCGGCGGCGCGGCACCTCGGGACCGGGTACGAGTGGGGCGTGCTGGCGTACGTCGTGTATCTCGGTGTGTCGGCTCTCAGCGGCTACGCGATGGGGGCGGGTCGCGGATCGCCAGTGCGCTCGCTGTGGCTGCTCGGATATCTGCCCTCGGCTCTCGGTTCGGGCTTCATCGGCGTGTGCGAGCTGCTGCACTGGCCGCAGCCAGCCTTCTACGCCGCTGTCGGTCTGCTCGGGCTCGGGATGGGGGCTGTCGAGACATTCGAGCCGACGCTGGTCTCGACGGTGGTGGGGCACACCCGGCTCGGACGCGGCATGGGCTTCCTGTCCGTATCGCGGGCCATCGGGCAGTTCCTGTCCAACCTCATCATGGGCGTGCTGTTCTCGGTGGGGCAGGCGGTGCCCTATTTCTACGCGTGCGCTTCCGCTCTGGCGGCTGCGATCGTCTTTGGCGGCGTCGCGCTGGTGCGGTCACGCGATCCGGCGGACGCAAAAGACAGTTAGGCGGCAAGCGGGGGACCTTTGCGGTGCGAAGCCCATGAAAAAGAAGACCCCGCTTGCGCGGGGTCGGTCGCTTGCTTGCATCGAGTCGTGTTTCTTCTTCTTCGACCGGCCCGGTACGGCATGCGGCATGGGTGCGCATTGCGAGTCCGAGCTTTCTTGTCGCTTGCTGTGCCTAGGCTCCTTCATCTTGGAATCGAAAGTCGGTCCCAAGTGAGCAAATACCAGCAAGCCTCATGCCACATCCGCCCAGGCGCCCACCGGGGTAACATATCGGTGGCTCCGAGGGGTCAAAATGTGACCCAATTCGCAGTGCAGGCCCCTGAGCCAGGGCGTTGGCGATGTGACAGCTCGGTTGAGCCGGGCATTACAGTGGGAATCTGGGAGCAGATGTAAATTATGCCGACATCTTTGTCGGGGTCCGGAGACGTACTTTCGGGCTCGAGAAACCTTAAGCCATTGACTCAAATACTGAATTTCCTGCTGGGCGAGGTGTAAATGATCCCGACGAAGCGGGCAAGGGTGTCCCGCGCATCTTTGATCGTGGCCGCAATGGCACTACTGATCCCCCTGGGCGCGCCGGCGAACGCAGCGACCGCAACATCCGCCCCGGCGAGCTCCACCGCGGTGAGCCCCACCGCCACAAGAGAGCTGCCCGATCCGCCGCAGCTCGCGCGGGACGTGCGTTTCTGGGTCCGCGTGTATACCCAGATCGACACCAACGAGGGGTTCCTGCACGATCAATACGACCTGGCCGTGATCTACAGGACGTTGAGGTTCTCCGCGCGCACTTCGGGCCGGGAGCGCCAGCGCATGGTCGATCAGGCGCGGCGACGCATCGCGTCTGAGCTGCGCCAGATTGCGCGCGGCGGGCGGGCCCTGACGCCGGAGGAGCAGCGGTTCAAGGCGCTGTGGGGTTCACGAGCGAGCTCGGCGCAGCTGCTCGAGGCCGCCGACAATATCCGTTTCCAGCTGGGCCAATCAAACCGCTTCAAGGCCGGGCTCATCCGCTCGGGCGCCTGGCAGCACGCCATCGCGCGCGCACTGCGCCGCGAGGGGCTGCCCCCGGAGCTGGCCGCCCTGCCGCTGGTGGAGTCCTCGTACAACCCGCGGGCCTATTCCAAGGACGGCGCGGCGGGTCTGTGGCAATTCATGCCCTCGACGGGCAGGCGCTTCCTGACCATCGATCGTGCGGTCGACGAGCGGCTCGATCCGTTCAGCGCCACTAAGGCCGCCGCTCAGCTGCTCGCGTACAACCACCGGATCCTCGGCACTTGGCCCCTCGCCATCACGGCGTACAACCACGGTGTGGTCGGCGTGAGGCGGGCCGTCGAGGCAGAGGGAACCACGAACATCGTGACCGTGGTGCGCCGCTACCACACCCGGATGTTCGGATTCGCCTCGCGCAACTTCTACGTTTCCTTCCTGGCCGCGCTCGAGGTCGAGCGCCACGCCCGCCGCTATTTCGGCACGCTGCACAGACTCCCCGAAGAGCATTTCCACGACGTGTCGATGCCCGCGTACGTGGCCATTCATTCCCTGGAGCGTGTATTGCGCATCGGGCCATCCCGGCTTCGTGAGCTCAACCCGGCACTGCGCCCGCTGGTGTGGAACGGCTCGCTCGATGTGCCTAAGGGGTACCGCCTGCGCCTGCCGGCCTCGGATCGCCAATGGACCGCGGCGATGCTCACCGCGAAGCTCGGCCCCGGGCAGCTGCTGGCGTCACAGCCGGTTCCGCCGAGCTACCGCGTCCGCCGCGGCGATACGCTGTCGGCCATCGCGGAGCGGTATCGGATGGGGGTGGTGGTGCTTGCCCGTTACAACGACATACGCCCCGGCGCGCTGCTGCACATCGGGGAGCGCATCCTGCTGCCCCACAAGGCGGCGCCCTTTGCGGTAGCGCCGCCGCTCGTGGCGGCCGCGGACAAGATGGAGGATCGGGCGCCGCGATTGCATCTGGCCGTCGCCTACGAGTCCGTGCATCTGGCCGTGGCGGATGAGGCGGCGGGCACGGCGCCCGCGAGCGCTCCGGGCGCCACATCGGTGACGGTCGCCCAGCCCGCAGAGAGGCTCTCGCCGGCAAACACCGACGTGCAACCCGTCTCGGATGCGCAGGCCAAGGCGATCAGTCCGAGGCTGGGGCCGGCGGGCGGTCCACCGCAGAGCGCGGATCCGACCGATTACACCGTGGCCCGAAATGGCACCATCCGCGTCGCGGCGACCGAGTCGCTCGGCTACTACGCCGAGTGGCTGCACGTGACGGCCTGGGACCTGCGACGTCTCAACCACTTGCGCTTCCGCCAGCCGGTGCGCATCGGGCAGCGCATCCGGCTCGATTTCCGCCACGTCTCGCGGCGGCAGTTCGTGCGCCAGCGCATCGCCTATCATCGGACGCTCGAGGCCAGCTACTTTGCCGACCACCACATCGAGGGGACGGAGCGCTATCTGACCCGCAACGGCGATTCACTTTGGACCCTCACGCGGCGCTTCCCCATGCTGCCGTCCTGGCTGCTGCGCCAGTACAACCCTGACGTGGACTTCTTCGCCACCCTGCATCCGGGCACGCGGCTCGTCATTCCGCGGATCGAGACGGCCCCGGCCGGCGGTTGACCGCACTCATGAACGGACCCCCGGTGTGGCCGCCGCGCGATGCCGTCACATCAGAAGAGCGAAAGCGCGCATATAATCCGATCATGTCATTGCACAAGCGAATTCTGGCCGGCCTGCTCGTCTGCGCGAGCGCCGTCGCCTACGCCGCCCCCAGGCAGGTCACGCACGTCGCCTTCCTTTCGGATCCGTCCCTGCCCTACGTCGATCACGTGGTGGTCAAGAAGTCCGAGCGGCGACTCTTCCTGATGGACGGCGACAAGGTGGTGCGCGAATTCAGGATTCATCTCGGCCTCGAGCCGGACGGACCCAAGGAGCGCTCGGGGGATTACCGCACGCCCCAGGGCTGGTACACGCTCTCGCGCCGCAATCCGCGCAGCGACTACTTTCTCTCGATCGAGATCTCCTATCCGAATGCACGGGATCTCGCGCGCGCCCGGGCCCACCACTGGCAGCCCGGCGGGCAGATCATGATCCACGGCCTTCCGAATACCCTGCACGGAACGCCCTACTACTACCGACACGACGACTGGACCAACGGCTGCATCGCGGTCTCGGATGCCGACATGATGCAGGTCTGGATGCTGACCCGCGACGGCATGCCGATTGACATCGAGCCGTGATCGGCGGCCCTCCCGGCATGGACCACAATGAGGTAGAACCAGAGTTCATCGACGCGCGCGTCCATCCCCGCGGCAGCCTCGAGAACCTCTCGCAGCACGAGATCGAGAAGCTGCTCGATTCGGGTCGCGGCGGACTCTACCCGCTGTTTCGCAAGTGCGCGCTCGCGGTGCTCAACAGCGGCGCGGACACCGACGACGCCCGCGAGATTTTCGACCGCTACCGCGACTTCGACATCCGCATCATGCGCCAGCCCTGGGGCATCCGGCTCGAGATGCATCATGCGCCGGCGACGGCGTTCGTCGACGGCCAGATGATCCAGGGGATCAAGGAACACCTGTTCGCGGTCCTGCGCGATGTGGTGTTCACCTCCAACGAGATCATCTCCGGCGGCCGGTTCGACCTGACGGACTCGGGCGCGATCACCAATGCGGTGTTTCACATCCTGCGCAATGCGCGCCTGCTCGACTACAAGGCGCGGCCCAACCTGGTGGTGTGCTGGGGCGGGCATTCGATCGGCAGTGAGGAATACAAGTATTCCAAGCGGGTCGGGTACGAGCTCGGGCTGCGGGGTCTTGATGTGTGCACCGGCTGCGGTCCAGGGGCGATGAAAGGACCGATGAAGGGCGCAACCATCGGTCACGCCAAGCAGCGTATCGACCGTGGCCGGTACATCGGCATCACCGAGCCCGGGATCATCGCGGCCGAGCCGCCGAATCCGATCGTCAATCAGCTGGTGATCCTGCCGGACATCGAGAAGCGCCTCGAGGCCTTCGTGCGCTTTGCGCACGGCATCGTGGTGTTCCCGGGCGGCGCCGGAACCGCCGAGGAGATTCTCTACCTGCTCGGGATTCTGCTCGATCCGGCCAACAGGGACCAGCCCTTTCCCGTGGTGCTCACCGGGCCGCGCGCGAGCGCCGCGTACTTCGACCAGATCAGCCGCTTCATCAGCGGCACCCTCGGCGAGCAGGCGCTCCAGCGACTCAACATCATCATCGACGATCCGGCCGAGGTGGGCCGGCACATGGTGCACGGCATCGAGGCGGTGCGCGAGTTCCGCCGCCAGCGCCGGGACGCCTATAATTACAACTGGCTGCTCTCCGTCCAGTCCGAATTTCAGCACCCCTTCCACGTCACGCACGAATCCATGCGCGCGCTCGTGCTGGGGCGTGAGCAGCCCGTGCACGAGCTCGCGGCCAACCTGAGGCGCGCCTTCTCGGGCATCGTCACCGGGAACGTCAAGGAGCACGGCATCCAGGCGATCGATCGCGATGGTCCCTACGAGCTGGCCGGCGATGCGCACATCATGCAACTGCTCGATGAGCTGCTGGCCGCCTTCGTGTCCCAGGGCCGCATGAAGCTCCCGGGCAGCGTGTATCGGCCGGTCTATCGCCTGGTGGCTTGAGCCAAGAGTCCTCACCTCGCGCGCAGCCTGCGTCCCCGGCGGCGGACCGGCGCGTCTGCGGGGTGACATAACGTCGCGGCGGCAAGGGCTTGCCGGCAAAGTTTGACCCGCCTGTGAACCAGTTCCTGACCGACTGTCGCAAAGGACGTACTCTGCGGGCGCAGCAGAAGGAGGTCCGATGAGCTCACCATTCAGGGGTCGCGAGATTCCTCCCGTCCGACGAGAAGTGCCTGGCACGGCTCGGCCGGCTGCGCCATCCCCCGGACCCTTTCCCACTTGGGCCGAGCGCATGCATGGTGTGCAGGCGCGGCACGAGGCGATCACCCGCAATCTCAATACCTGGTCGAGCTACAAGAGCTGGGCTGAGCGTATGCGCAGCACCTGGGAAGGCGATGCCGCGCCTGCGGCGCCCCAGGAAGGGAACCCGGGCGGCCATACGGTGCCCAATCATTGATGGAATTCTTCCTGTACTTCTGGGACGAGCTCGACGACGCGGCCGCACTCTGTCGCCATCTGTCGCGATCTGTCATCACTGAGATCGTTTCGCTGCGCACTCCGCTGCGCGCCTGGCGCGGCTGGCTGCGGCCGGCGGCGCAGATCGAGGCGCACTGATCCGCTGAGACTTCGGGCCTTGCGAAGGGGCGCTCGCGGCTGAGCGATTCGAGCCTGCGGCAGTGATCTCTCCGGGGGCGGCCCGCCCATATTGAAATTCCCCCGCCTACGCCCAAAATGGCACGCTCCGGAGGATTACTGGAGCGAACCATGACCGGGCCAGAGCCCACTGCGAATGCGGCGGCCGACCGCCAGACCCACGGCTTTCAGGCGGAGGTGCGTGAGCTGCTGAAGCTCATGATCCACTCCCTGTACAGCCACAGGGAGATCTTCCTGCGCGAGCTGATCTCCAATGCCTCGGACGCCAATGATCGGCTGCGGTTCGCGGCCATCGAAGCGCCCGCACTGCTGGAAAGCGACGCCGAGCTCGCGATCCGCGTGGAGGCGGATCCGGCCGCGGGCACCGTGACCATCCTCGACAACGGCATCGGCATGACGCGCGAGGAGGCGGTCGCCAACCTCGGCACCATCGCCCGCTCCGGGACCGCGGAGTTCTTCCGTTCCCTCTCCGGGGAGCGGCAGAAGGACGCCCAGCTCATCGGCCAGTTCGGCGTCGGGTTCTATTCCGCGTTCATCGTCGCCGATCGCGTCGAAGTCCTGTCCCGCAAGGCCGGAGTGCCCGCCGCTGGCGGCGTGCACTGGGAGTCGCGCGCCGACGGGGAGTTCACCGTACAGAGCGTGACGCGCGAGGAGCGGGGCACCGCGATCAGGCTGCACCTCAAGGCCGAAGCCAAGGAATTCGCCGATCCGTTCCGGCTGCGCGCGCTCATCAGAAAATATTCGGATCACATCGCGTTTCCGGTCCGTATGCGCAAGGAGGGCGAGGCCTCGCTCGAGTACGAGACCGTCAACCAGGCGAAGGCGCTCTGGGTGCGCCCCCGCGCCGAGATCCCGGAGGAGGAGTACCGTCAGTTCTATCAGCACCTGGCGCACGATTTCACCGAGCCGCTCGCCTGGAGCCACAACCGGGTCGAGGGCAAACGCGAATACACGAGCCTGCTCTACATTCCGGGCCGCGCGCCTTTCGACCTGTGGCAGCGCGAGGCGGCTCACGGACTGAAGCTGTACGTGAAGCGTGTATTCATCATGGACGACGCCGAGCAGTTTCTGCCTCAGTACCTGCGCTTCGTGAAGGGCGTGGTCGACTCGAGCGACCTGCCGCTCAATGTCTCCCGGGAGCTTCTGCAGAAGGAGCCGGAAGTCGAGGCCATTCGCGGCAGCCTCACCAAGCGCGTGCTCGACATGCTCGCGAGGCTCGCCAAGGATGAGCTGGACAAGTACGCGACGTTCTGGAAGGAGTTCGGGACGGTGCTCAAGGAGGGCGTCGGACAGGATGTCGCCAACCGGACCGCTCTGCTGCCGTTGCTGCGCTTTGCGAGCACCCACGAGGCGGGCGATGAGCCCGGAGTGAGCCTCGCGCACTATGTGGAGCGCATGAAGCCCGGGCAGGACAGGATCTACTACATCATCGCCGAGAGTATCGCGGCGGCGCGCAGGAGCCCTTACATCGAGCGGCTCACCGAGCGGGGCCTGGAGGTGCTGCTGCTGAGTGAGCGCATCGATGAGTGGGTCATGGGTCAGCTCGAGGACTTCGAGGGCAAGCGTTTCAAGGACGCCGCGCGAGGGGATCTCGAGCTCGGCCCGCTCGAGAGCGAAGCCGAGCGCAAGCAGCGCGAGGAGGCGCTGAAGGAGAGCAAGGGCCTGCTCAAGAAGGTAAAGGACGCAATCGGCGAGGACGTTCTCGAAGTGCGCCTCAGCACGCGCCTGAAGGAATCTCCGGCCTGCCTGGTGCTCGATGAGCACGATCTCAGCGCGGGCATGCGCAGGATTCTGGCGGCCGCAGGCCAGAAAGTCCCGGACTCCAAGCCTGCGCTCGAGCTCAACGTCGGGCACCCGTTGGTGAAGTACCTCGAGGGGCTCGGCGATGCGGCGCGATTCAAGGAGCTTGCACTGCTGCTGCACGAGCAGGCCCAGCTCGCCGAAGGCGGGCAGCTCGGCAACCCGGTGCAGTTCGTTCAGCGCCTCAATCGGCTGCTGGTCTCACTCACCGAGGACCACACCGAGTGAAACCGCCCCGCTCGGAACGGTTGACCCTGCCGGGGCCGGCCGGCTCACTGGAGGCGTTGGTCGAGATACCGGTCAGCGATGCGGCGGGTGCCATGCCGGATGGCGCGCCGGCGGCATTCGGGGTGGTCTGCCATCCGCACCCCCTTTATGGCGGTACGCTCGACAATAAGGTCGTCTACACCCTCGCGCGCGCGTTCGTGGAGTGCGGCGCGCCGGCGATCCGCTTCAATTTTCGCGGCGTGGGCGCGAGCGCCGGCCGCTATGACGAGGGGCGCGGGGAGACCGAGGATGCACTGGCCGTCATCGCCTACGGCCGGCAGCGCTGGCCGGGGGCGGCGCTGTGGCTGGCGGGATTCTCCTTCGGGGCCGCGGTGGCGGTGCGGGCGGCGCAGCACGCCCCGCCGGAGAAGCTGGTGACGGTTGCACCCGGAATCACCCGGGTCGAGATGCCGGGCGTCGTTCCGCCGCGCTGTCCATGGCTGCTGGTTCAGGGAGATGCCGACGAAGTGATCGAGCCGGCGGCGGTGCTCGAGTGGGCAGAGCGGCAGTCCGTCGCCCCGGGAATCGGCCCGCAGATCCGGATATTTCCCGGCGGAGGCCATTTCTTTCACGGCCGCCTGCACGAGCTCCGGCAGACGGTGGTACGGTTCTTGACGGACAAATGAACGGGGTTCGCTCCGCGAACCCCGTCAGATCCGCGCGTCAACGCATGATCAGGAATTGACCATCGCCTTGAGGTTCTTCAGCGGCATCACGCGGACCTTCTTGCTGGCCGGCTTTGCCTTGAACATCATCTTCTCCCCGGTGAACGGGTTGACTCCCTCACGCGCCTTGGTGGCCGGCTTCTTGACGACCTTCATCTTCAGCAGCCCCGGCATGGTGAACAGGCCGTTGCCCCGCAGGCTCTTCTTGATCACGCCGTTGAGCGAATCGAACACACCGCCGACCTGCTTGCGTGAGAGCCCCGTGTCTTTGGAAATTTGAGTCAGGACTTCCGACTTGGTCGGAGCGCTACCCTTTTTCGCCATATTGCGCCACTCCTCGAGTGTAGTGATTGTGCGCGCTGTTGTGCAGCCACGCCCGATTGAGAATCGCCGCGAAAAATAGCACATGCGAGCACTCGCGCGACAACTTTTTTCGTTCGAACGCGTGCCGAAACCGCTATTTTTCAGGGCTTTCGCGTCACCGGTGCGCCGGATGAGGTTCCGATAAGGCATTGACGTCGCACCCGAGGGTGCCGGCGCCATGGACCAGGAGGTCTTTGTCCCGATTTTTCGCGCCGCGGATGAGCGAAATGTGTGTTTTAGGCACGCCAAGTGCATGGGAGAGCAGGCGGATCAGCCTTTCATTGGCGGCGCCGTCGGCGGGAGGTGAGGAAACCCTCACCCGCAATCGGCCCTCGCGCACACCGTCGATGCCTTCACGCGAGGAACGCGGCTGCACCCTCACGCGCACCAGGCAATCCGGGCCCCGTATCTCGTACCAGTCCGGCACCGCGTGTGTACCCGGATTCCGGTCAGAACGTGGAAGGGCCCAGCAGGATGATCACGGCGTAGATGATGATGCACGCCCAGAGCGGAGACAGGTCGATGCCCGCAATCGCGGGGATCAGCCGCCGGAAGGGGCGCAACACCGGCTCGCACAGCGAGCTCAGTACCGACTGCAGCGGGGAATAGCCGCCCGGGGCCACCAGGCTGAGCAGCGCATAGAGAATGATGGCGTAGAGATAGGTCGAAAGCAGCGTGCGCGCGATCTCGAACGCTACGGCGTGCAGCCACATCCAGGGGCCTGCCCAGGTGATGCCCTCGAGCGCGAACAGGATCGCCACTTCGATGGCGGCGACCAGGATCACCGCGACGACCGAGGCCGTGTCCACTCTGCCGACCGGTGGCAGGACGCGGCGCAACGGCACGATGAGCGGATTGCTCATCCGCACGATCGCCTGGCAGAGCGGATTGCGGAAATCCGCCCGCGTCAACTGCAGCAGCAGCCGCGCCAGCACGACGAACAGCGCAAGCGACAGCAGCGTTTCGATGATGAAGATCAGGGCGCTCATGGGTTTTGAAGAACTCCGGTCAGCTCGGGCCGAACTCCCCGGCGAGCTCGCGGGCGCGATCGGCCGCCGCCCGGATGGCCCGGGATACGATATCCGCGATTCCGGCGGCATCGAGCGCGCGCAATGCCGCCTCGGTGGTGCCGCCTTTGGACGTCACTTCCTGGCGCAATCGCACGAGGTCTCCGTCCCCGGAGTACGCCAGCAGCCCCGCGCCGTGCAGGGTCGCGATGGCGAGTCGCCGCGCCGTCTCCGGTGAGAGACCCAGATTCACGCCCTCCTCGGCCATCAGCTCCGCGAGCCGAAAGAAATAAGCGGGTCCGCTGCCGGAAAGGGCCGTGACGACATCGAGGGCCTCCTCGGTATCGACCCGCACGACTTCCCCGACCGAGCGCATGACCTGCTCGGCCAGCGCGTAGTGCTTCGCATCGACGTCCGGCGCGGCAAACAATCCCGTGATGCCCGCTCCGACCAGCGCGGGCCGGTTGGGCATGGCGCGGATCACCGGCACTCCCGCTGCGCACCACTCGCGCAACGCGCGAGTGCGCACCCCCGCCGCGATGGACAAACAGACCGGATGCGACTGCTCCATCAGTCTTCCGAGCGGGGCGAGGACGGCCTGCACGTCCTGGGGCTTGACCGCCACGACCACGACATTGGCGTGGTGAATGGCCTCACGATTGTCCGCAGCGGAGGTGACGCCGAATTCCCGCGAAAGCGTCTCGCGCGCTTCCTGCCGGCTTTCGCCGACACAGATGCGCTCGGGGCGCAACCCCTGGCGCAGCAGGCCCCCGATCAAAGCGCGCCCCATGTTGCCGCCACCGAGAATCGCCAGATCGAGATGCGTCATAGGCGCCCGATTGTAGCGGCTGACGAAGCATCCCGTGATGGTAGTCGCGGCACTTTTTTAGCAGAAGCCCCGCCGCCGGGATCCCGTTCCGTCCGCGAGCGCGGGGGGCAATCCGAGAGGCTCCATCAGGCTTTTGCGGGCCGCTGGCCAAACAGAGCCGTGCCGATGCGCACGATGCTGGCTCCCTCGAGGATGGCGCTCTCGAAATCCTCACTCATGCCCATGGACAAGGTGTCGAGCCCGGCGCCGCCGGCATTCAGCTGCTCCTCGAGCCGGCGCAGCTTCGCGAACCACTGACGCTGCCGCGCGGGTTCGGTTTCTTCCGGGGGAATGCACATCAGTCCGCGCAGTCTCAGGCGGGGGAGGGCCGCGACTTGCGCCGCGAGGGCCGGCAGCTCGGCCGGCGGCACGCCCCCCTTGGAGGCCTCGCCCGCCAGGTTCACCTGGATACAGATGTTGAGCGCGGGAGCATGGAAGGGGCGTTGGGCCGAGAGCCGCTCGGCGATGCGCAGGCGATCCACGCCGTGCACCCAGGCGAAGCGCTCCGCCACGGGCCGGGTCTTGTTGGCTTGCATCCGCCCGACGAAGTGCCAGGTGAGCGGCAGGTCCTCGAGGGCCGCGAGCTTGCCGAGCGCCTCATCGAGATAGCTCTCCCCGAAGTCCCGCACGCCCTGCGCCGCGGCCGCGCACACCCGCTCGGCAGGCTGGGCCTTGGACACGGCCAGAAGTGTGACCGAGGACGCAGTTCGCCCCGAGCGTGCCGCCGCCGCGGCGATGCGCTCGCGCAGCTCTTGCACCCGCTCTGGCAGATTCTGAGAAGCCCTTAACATATGGATGCCCGAACCCCTCCGCTATACTGCCCTGACCGCTCGGATACTGGATGCCCCGGCCCGCCACGAACGGAGACCCGATGGTCGATATCGCGCAGCTGCTCGCCTTCGCCGTCAAGAACAATGCCTCGGACCTGCACCTGTCCGCCGGCGTTCCGCCCATGATCCGCGTCGACGGCGACATGAAACGGATCAATATGCCGGCGCTTGCGCACAAGGAAGTGCACAGCATGGTGTATGACATCATGAACGACAAGCAGCGCAAGGCCTTCGAGGAGTTCTTCGAGACCGATTTCTCGTTCGAGATCCCGAAGCTCGCGCGCTTTCGCGTCAATGCGTTCAACCAGAACCGCGGCGCGGGAGCGGTATTTCGCAACATTCCCTCGCTCATCCAGTCCCTCGATGACCTGCACGCGCCGAAGATCTTCCGCGATCTGTGCATGCTGCCGCGCGGCCTGGTGCTGGTGACCGGGCCGACCGGCTCGGGCAAATCGACCACGCTCGCCGCGATGGTCAATCACTGCAACGACAACCGGCCGGATCACATCATCACCATCGAGGATCCGATCGAGTTCGTGCACGAGTCCAAGCGCTGCCTGGTGAACCAGCGGGAGGTCCACCGCGACACGCTCGGCTTCAGCGAGGCGCTGCGCTCTGCGCTGCGCGAGGATCCGGATGTCGTCCTGGTCGGGGAGATGCGCGATCTCGAGACCATACGCCTGGCGCTGACCGCCGCGGAGACCGGCCATCTGGTGTTCGGCACCCTGCATACCAGCTCCGCCGCCAAGACCATCGATCGCATCGTCGATGTGTTTCCCGCGGCGGAGAAAGAGATGGTGCGCTCGATGCTCTCCGAGTCGCTGCGCGCGGTGATATCGCAGACGCTGCTCAAGCGCATCGGCGGCGGCCGGGTCGCCGCCCACGAGATCATGATCGGCACACCGGCGATTCGCAATCTGATCCGTGAAGGCAAGATCGCCCAGATGTACTCCTCCATCCAGACCGGTCAGGCGAGCGGCATGCAGACACTCGACCAATGTCTGCAGGACCTGCTCTCCAAGGGTCTGGTGAGCAAGGAGGAGGCGCGCTTCAAGGCCCAGAACAAGGATGCCCTGTGATGCCCCGCGTGCAGGGTCCACCGGGGTTCGCTGCGCGGCCAGATCACCGGGAGAGATCCGCAACGCCGGGCGCGAGAGCGATCGGCGGTCTCGCAGGGGCGAGGATCAGGGCGGGCCGGGTGGCCCCGAACATCAGGCGGCGCGAAGCACGCCGGGAACAACCTGTCGAACGGCAGGCTTGGAGGTGAGATCATGGATCGCGACCAAGCCATCAAGCTGATTCACGACCTGCTCAAGCGGATGGTCGAGAAAAAGGCTTCCGATCTCTTTCTCACCGCCGGCTTCCCGCCCGCCCTCAAGATCGACGGTGACGTGCGGCCGCAGAGCGACCGGGCGCTCACCGGCGAGCAGTCCGGCACACTGGTCCGCTCACTGATGAACGACCGCCAGTCACGCGAATTCGATGCGACCAAGGAGTGCAACTTCGCGATCGCCCCGCCGGGGATCGGACGGTTCCGCGTCAGCGCCTTCGTGCAGCAGGGAGCCACCGGCTGCGTGATGCGCATGATCAACGCCAAGATCCCGACCTTCGAGGAGCTCGATCTTCCGCCCATCCTGAGTGAGCTGGCGCTTTCCAAGCGCGGCATGGTGGTGGTCGTCGGAGGCACGGGGTCGGGCAAGTCCACCACGCTCGCCGCCATGGTCGGCTACCGCAACGAGAAGACCCGTGGCCACATCGTCACCATCGAGGACCCGGTGGAGTTCGTGCATCAGCACAAGGGGTGCGTCATCACCCACCGCGATATCGGCGTCGACACCGATTCCTGGCACGTCGCGCTCAAGAACGTCCTGCGCCAGGCGCCCGACGTCATCTACATCGGCGAGATCCGCGACCGCGAGACCATGGAGTATGCGGTCCAGTTCGCCGAGACCGGCCACCTGGTGTTCTCGACCCTGCATGCGAACAACGCGAACCAGGCGCTCGATCGCATCATCAATTTCTTTCCCGACGAGCGGCGCGAGCAGCTGCTGATGGATCTGTCGCTCAATATCCGTGCGTTCATCTCGCAGCGCCTGGTGCCGCGCGAAAGCGGCGGCGGCCGGATCGCCGCCACCGAGATCATGCTCAACTCGCCGCTCATCCAGGACCTCATCTTCAAGGGCGAGGTGGTCAAGATCCGCGACGTCATGGCGCGCTCGAACCGCCTCGGCATGAAGACCTTCGATCAGGCGCTGTTCGAGCTGTACGAGGCCGGCTTCATCTCCTATGAGGATGCCCTGCGCAACGCCGACTCGAAGAACGAGCTGCGACTGCGTGTGAAGCTCGAGAGCCGCCGGCAGGCCACGAAGCTCGAGGATGAGGGTCTGAGCATCGTGGACGAGGAGGAGGGCAAGTCGCTGTGATCGACGCCACCGTCATAGAGCCGTCGTCGCCCCCGGAGAGCAAGACCGAGAGCACCGGCGATTTCGGGGCGCTCTCCCAGGGAGCCCCGGGCGCCGCGCCGCACATCAACACGCTGCCGCTGTTCAGGCTGATGGCCGAGCGCAAGGCATCGGATCTCTTTTTCGCCTGCAATGCGCCCATCAAGATCAAGATCGAAGGGCAGATCCTGCCGGTCAACAAGCACGTGCTCACGCCGCAGGTGGTCCGTCAGACCGCCCTCGCGCTCATGACGCCGGAGCAGCGTGAGAGCTTCGCACGCGAGTTCGAGCTCGATTTCGCGATCTCCGAGCCCGGTCTCGGCCGCTTTCGCGTCAATGTGTTCATGCAGCGCGGTTACCCGGCGGTGGTGCTGCGATACATCTCGGCGGAGATGCCGCGGCTCGAGTCCCTGGGCGTGCCCGAGGTCGTCGCGGATCTGGCCATGATGAAGCGCGGACTGGTGCTGGTGGTCGGGTCGACGGGCTCCGGCAAGTCGACCACGCTCGCCTCCATGATCAACCTGCGCAACGAGACCGTATCGGACCACATCCTGACCATCGAGGACCCCATCGAGTTCCTGCATGCCAACAAGCGCTCGATCGTCAATCAGCGCGAGGTGGGGCTCGATACCAAGTCCTATTCGCGCGCGCTGCGCGGCGTCCTGCGTGCGGCACCGGATGTGATCCTCATCGGCGAGATCCGCGATCGCGAGAGCATGGAGGCCGCCATCCAGCTCGCGGGCACCGGGCACCTGGTGCTCTCGACGCTGCACTCCAACAACTGCGCGCAGGCGCTCGACCGCATCATCAACCTCTTCCCCTCCGAGCAGCATGCGCAGGTCTTTCTCGACCTGTCGCAGTACCTGCGCGGCATCCTGGCGCAGCGCCTGGTCAAGAGCAAGGATGGACGGCGGGTGGCGGCGGTCGAGGTGATGCTCAATACGCCACACATCTCGGATCTCATCTCGAAGGGCGACATCGTCGGCGTGAAGGAGGCGATCGCCGCCAGCGGCGAGCGCGGCATCCGCAGCTTCGATGCGGCGCTGCACGAACTTTACAAACAAGGGCGCGTCGAACTCGCCGACGCGCTCGTGAACGCCGACTCGCGCGCCAACCTCGAGGCGAAAATCAACTTCGGTTAGCCGGTGCGCCTTGCGGGCCAGGAGCGCGGCCGCGGAGTCAGAAGACGCTGAGCGCGTCGAACACCGGCCCGTCCACGCATACTCGCTTCATCGCGTCGCCTTCCGGCGTGCGCACCCGCACCGTGCACCCCGCGCAACCGCCGACCGCGCACGCCATGAATTCCTCGAGCGACACCTGGCAGGGCACCCCGTAGCGGCGTGCCAGCTGGCTCGCCGCCGCCAGCATGGGCGTTGGGCCGCAGGCGAACAGTTCCACCTCTGCGAGCTCGTGCGCCGTGAGAGAGTTCAGCCATTCGGCGGCGAGCTCGGTGACATAGCCCTCGAAACATCCCGGAAAGCCCGACCGGCTGGCAAGTCGGCTCGCCACCCCCCACTCCTCGAGGAGTGGCATGCACGCGATCGTGCCCGCCGGAATCCCGGGCACGACAATGACCGAGGGACGCGCTCGAAACGGGAAGGGGATCTCCGAGCCCATGAGTACCAGGGGCTTCAGGGTGGTGTCGGCGCGCAGTCGCTCGGCCAGGAAAATCATGGGCGGGATGCCGACGCCCCCGCCGATCAGCACGGCGCGTGGCCGCTCGGGATGCGCCACGAAGGGTTGTCCGATCGGGCCGATGAGGCTGATCGTCTCGCCCGGCTTGCGCGCCGCCAGGGCACGCAGGCCCGGGCCTACGATCTTGAAGAGCAGTTCGATCCAGCCCGCCTGGACGTCGACGCGCATGATCGAGAGCGGCCGCCGCATCGCAATCGAGGCGTCGCAGGTCACATGTACGAACTGTCCCGGCTGGGCGTGCGTGGCGCAGGCCGGCGCCTCGAGGCGCAGCACGAACTGCTCGCCCTCATAGGCGGTCTGCCGCAATACCGCCGCATCTTCCAGGTGCAGCGTGCCGCGCGTTTCGCGGCTCATGCCGCGCCCCGCGAACCCATCACCTCCGCGAGCACCGCCATGCGCACGGCCACGCCATTGCGCACCTGGTCGCGTATGGCCGAGCGTGGGCCATCGGCCACGTCGGAGGCGATTTCGATACCGCGGTTCATCGGTTGTGGATGCATGACGATGGCATCCGGCCGGGCTATCGCGAGGCGCTCCGGCGTGAGCCCGTAATGGGCGAAGTAGCGATCGGCATCGGGCAACTCGGCCTGCGCCATGCGCTCTTTCTGAATGCGCAGCATCATGACGACATCCGCGTCCTTCAGACCGCTTTCGAGCGTGGTGTGGCGCGAGCAACCGGAGAATTCCCGTGGCTCGGGCATCAAGGCCGGCGGCGCCACGATGCGCAGGTCCGGCACGCCGAGCGTGCTGAACGCGTCGTACGCCGAGCGCGCGACGCGCGAGTGCCGGATGTCGCCGACGATGGCGATGGAGAGATTGTCGAGACGGCCCTTCCTCTGGCGGACCGTGAGCGCATCCAGCAGGCCCTGAGTCGGATGCGCGACGTGGCCTTCGCCCGCCGAGAGAATGCTCACATGAGGCGCAACGTTGGCAGCCACGGTGACCGGCACGCCGGTCTCAGCATCGCGAATGACCATGACATCCACGTGCAGGGACTGAAGCGTATAGACGGTATCCAACATGCTCTCGCCCTTGACGCGCGAGGACAGCTGCACCTCCAGGTTCACGACATCGGCGCCCAGGCGCTTCGCCGCGAGCTCGAACGATACGCGAGTCCGCGTGGAGGGCTCCGTGAACAGGTTGGCGACCGTGCGGCCCGCCAGCAGGCGGCTGGCCGGCGGTTTCGCGCCGAGCGGTCGAACGTAACTCTGGGCGCGATCGAGCAGCTGCTCGATCATCGCCCGCGGCAGGCCTTCGAGGGTAATCAAGTGACGGAGCGTTCCGTCGGGGCGCAGTTGATCAGTCACGGCTACAATTGTTCTCCCATCTCACCCGACAGCCAGCGCTCGAGGATGACCGCGGCCGCGGTGCTGTCGACCTCCGCGTGCCGCGTCCGCCGCCGCTCGCCGGCGGCGCGCCGTGCGGTGAGCGCCGCGCTTGCCTCCAGGGAGGAGAAGCGCTCATCGACGAGGCTGACGGGAAGAGCGAACCGGCGCTTGAGCTCGTTGGCGAACCGGCGCGCGCTCGGCTGCAACGCCCCGGGGGTGCCGTCCACATTATAAGGGGCTCCCACCACCAGCCGCGCGGGCTTGAGCGAGAGCACTTCCCGGCCGATCGCCCCCCAATCGGGCCCGGCACGGCCGACGAGCACGGCCGGCCGAGGTGCGGCGGTCGCCGTCAGCGTGTCTCCGGCGGCGATGCCAATGCGTTTCAGTCCGAAGTCGAAGGCCAGGACGATCGTTATGGCTTCAGGCATGTCCGGCGGTGAGGCTCACCTGGCCGACATTCACGCCGAGCAGCCGCCAGGCTCCGCTCCAGCGCTCCTCGAAGGGCAGATCGAAGACCACCCGCGCGTCCACCGGCACCGACATCCATGCATTTTCCAGGATTTCGCGCTCGAGCTGCCCGGACTCCCAACCCGCATAGCCCAGCGCAATGAAGGCATCCGTCGGCCCTTCACCGCGCGCCATGGCGGTGAGCACATCGCGCGAGGTCGTCACCTGGATGGTCTCGGAGACCTTGTGGGTATGATCCCAGCGTCCGCCGGGCCTGTGCAGCACGAACCCCCGGTCGGTGTGCACGGGGCCGCCGCGCAATACGGGCTGCCCGGCGATGATCTCGCTCGCGGGGGTGATCTGCATTTGCGAGAACACGTCCGAGAGGCGCATGGGCAGAGGCTTGTTGAGCACGATGCCGAGTGCGCCGCGATCCGTGTGCTCGCAGACGAGCGCCACGGTCTGAGCGAAGTTCGGATCGGTGAGGGAGGGCATTGCAATCAGCAGATGATTGGTCAGGCTGCTGAAATCGGATTCCTCGGGACGAGCGCCGCGGCCCGCCTTGTTCCGGCGTCTGCGTGTCTTGGCCTTTGTGACCTCGGTTTCCGGCTCTGCGCCGGCGCCCGGCTTGCCGCTGCGCTCGCTCATGCGCCAAGTATGGGGATGGAGGGCTTGCGGCTCAAGGCATCGTGACCGCGCCCTGAACGCGGCCACCGACGAACTGCCACTCATATGTGAAACGCAGCACCGAGTACCGGTGTGCGAGAGCCGGGGGGAAGGGGTCGAAGGGGCTGGCCAGCCTGAGGATGGCGAGCGCCGCCTGATCGAGCGCGGGATCGCCGCTCGAGCGGCGGATGACCGCCCGGGCGAGCGTGCCATCCGCTGCGATCGCCACCTCGATCACGGGGGCGGCGTGCGGGCCTGCATCGCGGGCCGCGATCGGGAAATTCAGCGTGCCGATGCGCTCGACCTTGCGGCGCCAAGCCACCAGGTACGGTGCGACGATGGTCGAGCGTGTGTCCGGGCTCACCCACAATGCGCGCTTCGGGCCGTTCAACCGCGGCGGGCCACTACTCCCGCCGCCTCCGGGCGCGGCTCCGGCCGCCATTGCGCCGAGCCCGGCCTCGCTCGCCTGCGTCTCGGCGGGAAGGTATGCGACTTCGGTCCTCCAGCTCCAGCCGCGTGTGGTGAGCACGGGCTCGGCCGTGTGAGGCGCCGGGGCGCCGCCGGGGGGCGGGGCAGCGGCCGCGCCGGTGGTGCCCCGAGGTGCTCCGGGACGGGCGGTGTGAAGGCGGGGCGTCACGGCCTTGCGCGTGTTGCCCGAGCCGAGCTGGGTGCGCTGCGCGAGGTAGGCGGCCGAGTCATTGCGGGGCGCGCTCGGCAGCTGGGTGGACACCAGCAGCACCTTCAGCCCCGGAGCGCCATGGCCCCCGGCGAGCGGGGAGTTGAACGTCACGCCGAGGATGAGCAGGCCGTGCAGCGCGGCGGCGAGAAACAGCATGACGAACAGGCGATCCCGGGGGGCGCGCTCGGCCCGCAGGGCGGCGGTACTCGGGCTCATGGCGGCTAGGACGTGGCCCTGGCGGCCGCCTCCCGACCCGAGGCGAGCCGGCGGCCGATGGCATCGAGCAGCCGGCCGGCGATATCGATGGGAAACTGCTTCTCGATCTCGCGGATGCCGGTCGGGCTGGTGACGTTGATTTCGGTGACGTAGCCGCCGATCACATCGAGCCCCACGAACAGCATGCCCTGCGCGGCGAGCGCGGGTCCGATCTGCCCGGCGAGCCATCGCTCGCGCTCCTCGATCGGACGCACCACGGCCCGGGCGCCGGCGGCCAGATTCCCGCGGTTGTCATGCGGCAGCGGGATGCGGGAGAGCACGTAGGGCAGCGGTTCCCCATCGACGAGCAACACCCGCGTATCGCCGCCCTCGACGATCTGCGGGAGGTACCGCTGGACGATGGCGAAGCGCTGGCCGTAATCGGTGAGCGTCTCGAACACCACGGACATGTTCTTATCCTGCCGCTCGAGGACGAAAATCGAGCGTCCGCCCATGCCGTGCAGGGGCTTGCACACGATCTTGTCGTGCTCGTGCAGGAACGCCGCCATATCGTCCATGTCGCGGGTGATGAGCGTCGGGGCGCAGCACTGCGGGAACCAGGCCGTGTAGACCTTCTCGTTCATGTCGCGCAGCCCCCTGGGCCGGTTGACGACCCATGCGCCCTGCTGCTCGGCCTTCTCGAGGATGTACGTGGTGTAGATGTATTCGGTATCGAAGGGCGGGTCCTTCCGCATCAGGATGCAATCGAGCTCCCCGAGGCGCATCGGCTGCGGCTCGCCGAGCTCGAACCAGCGCTCGGGGTCGGCTTTGACCGAAAGCGCACGGGCGCGACCCCAGGCCACCCCGTCGCGCAGCGACAGGTCACGCTGCTCGAGGTAGACCAGGGGCCAGCCGCGCGTCTGCGCGGCGAGCAGCATGGCCAGCGTCGAGTCCTTGGCGTACTTGATGGCGTCGATCGGATCCATGACCACACCGAGACGGACGGACATAAGGAGCCTCTGATTGCCCCCGGCGCACTCGCGACGCAGGTACCCCGGGGATGATGCCAAAAGCCATGGCGGCTGTCCGGGCGGCGCCGCTTCCCAAAAACGTGAGACAGACCACATGGCGGGGGTCGTGCCGATATGTTAAAACAAAACCTGCTCGAGTTCTCGGGACCGAAGCGCCGATGGTGGCGCATCGGACATTGCGTGTACGCTGGCGATTCGGGATCGGCGCCGCCGCGGGCGGCAACCCCCCGAGCCCCCTGACGGAAGGAGTTGCATGGCCGTGACCGGCAGCAACACGAAGCTCCAGGGCCTGAAGGTTCTGGTCATCGATGACAGCAAGACGATCCGGCGCACGGCCGAGACGCTCCTCGCCAAGGAGGGGTGCGAGGTCTACACGGCCATCGACGGGTTTGATGCGCTCTCGAAAATCGCCGATCATCAGCCGGATATCGTATTCGTCGATATCATGATGCCGCGGCTCGACGGTTATCAGACCTGCTCGCTGATCAAGCACAACAAGGTATTCCGTTCCATCCCCGTGATCATGCTCTCCTCCAAGGATGGTCTGTTCGATCGCGCCCGGGGCCGGATCGTGGGGTCCGAGCACTACCTGACCAAACCGTTCACCAAGGATGAGCTCCTGAGCGCGATCGAGACGCATATCGGGAGATGACGGCCATGCCGCTGATTCTGATCGTGGACGACTCGCCGACCGAAGTGCACGTGATGCAGAAGGCACTGGAACGGCACGGCTACCGCACAGCGGCCGCCGCGGACGGCGCCGAAGGGGTGCGTCTCGCCCGCGAGATGAGTCCCGACCTGATTTTCATGGACATCGTCATGCCGGGCATGAACGGCTACCAGGCGACCCGTGCGCTGGTCAATGATCCGCGCACACGTGAGATTCCCATCATCATGGTGACTTCCAAGGGACAGGAGACCGACCGCATCTGGGGACTGCGCCAGGGGGCGGTCGATTACATGGTGAAGCCCGTTTCGCCGGATCAGCTGATCGCCAAGGCGCGATCGGCCCTCTCGAGTTGAGCTGCATGAAGCCCATGGACATGACCTGCGCGTGTGTTGCGCGCCCGATGCACGCATGAGCGAGGCGTCCTCCCTGCATGCGCTGCGCGATCGGCCCTTCGAGCTGCTCTGCGAGCTCGAGCGCCGCGCCCGCGCCGTCTCGGCCCAGAGCGGCCAGGACGGCTCCGCGGGCCGGGAGTGGGTCGGGGTGGCGCTGCGCATGGCCGGTGACCTGTATCTGGTTGCGCGGGAGGAGACGCGCGAGGTGTTGGGTGTGCCGGCCGGCATGACGCGCGTGCCGGGCGCCAAGCCTTGGATCAAGGGGCTCGCCAACGTGCGCGGCCAGTTACTGCCCATCATCGATCTGCGCCAGTTCCTCGGCAGCGGCGCCACCCCCATGGGCCGCGCCACCCGCGTCCTGGCGGTCAATCACCGCGAGATCCCCGCCGGACTCCTGGTGGATGAGGTGCTCGGATTCCGCCGCTTCGCCGAATCGGACTTCTCCGGCGAGGCGCCACCGACCATGGCCCGGTGCGAGCAGTACCTTGCCGGGGCTTTCCGGCGCTCCGGCGAGCAATGGCCGGTGCTCAGCCTGCGCGCGCTCCTCGAGAGCGCGGCTTTCGCGGAAGCGGCGGCATGAGCGGCCAAACCTGGTTCGCACAGACTCCGCGCGCCCTGCGGCGCCTGCTGAGCGCCGCCGGCGCGCTGGCGCTGCTTTGCGTCCTCGCTTCGCTCCTGGCCGCACTCGAGCCGGCAGCGCCCGCGCCGCTGCGCTTCCTGCCGTCGCTGCTTGCGGCGGCCTCGGCGACGCTGCTGATCGCAGCGGCGCTCGCGGCCGCACGGATTCACCGCACGGTCGAGGACCAGCGGCTCGCGGCCGACACCCAGCGCAAGGAAAACGACCGCAACCAGCAGGCGATCCTGCGCCTGCTCGATGAGCTCTCGAGCCTCGCCGACGGCGACCTGACGGTGCAGGCGACGGTGACGGAGGAAATCACCGGCGCAATCGCCGACTCGATCAACTATGCGGTCGATGCGCTGCGCGGCCTGGTCACCACCATCAACCAGTCGGCCATCCATCTCGACAGCGCCGCGCGCCAGACCCAGGCGCTCTCACAGCACCTCGCCAAGGCGAGCACCGCGCAGTCCAAGCAGATCGCCTCGGCCACCGAGTCCGCCTCCGGCATGGCCAGCTCCGTCGCCGAGGTCTCCGGCAACGCCGAGCGCGCCGCCGACGTCGCCCGCCACTCGGTCGAGATCGCGCACAAAGGGGCCGACGCGGTGCGCCGCACCATCGATGGCATGAACGCCATCCGCGAGACCATCCAGGAGACATCCAAGCGCATCAAGCGCCTCGGCGAGAGCTCGCAGGAGATCGGCAACATCGTCGAGCTGATCAACGACATCGCCGAGCAGACCAACATCCTGGCGTTGAACGCCTCGATCCAGGCATCCATGGCCGGGGAGGCCGGCCGCGGCTTCGCGGTGGTGGCCGATGAGGTGCAGCGCCTCGCCGAACGCGCGGCGAACGCGACAAAACAGATCGAGGTGCTGGTGCGCACCATCCAGACCGACACCAACGAAGCGGTCGTTTCGATGGAGCGCAGCACCACCGATGTGGTGGGCGGAGCGCTGCTCGCGGAGAACGCCGGAGCGGCGCTCGATGAGATCGAGCAGGTATCCAACCAGATCGCGAGTCTCGTGCAGAACATCTCGGGCAGCGCCCGGGCGCAGGCGAGCGGCGCGCAGAACATCGCGCGCAACATGCAGGTGCTCAAGGAGATCAGCGTGCAGACCGCCGAGTCGACCAACGCCACATCGGCGGCCATCGCCCAGCTCGCCGAGCTTTCCGCGGGACTGCGCCGCGCGGCCGCCGGGTTCCGCCTGCCCGGCGCTCCGGCGAGCTCCATGAGCGGCGTGTTCAAGCGTCCGGAGGGGGCCGCGCCGGCCTCCGTCCCTGGTGGTGGAGCGCCCAGCCCGGGGCGGCCGCTCGCGGCTTCCTCGCCGCTCGCCCTGGGCGGCAGCTGAGTTTTCGCCCGGGGGCACGATGTCGGAAATCGCGTCGCAAACGCTCGAACTGGTCGGGCGTGAAATCAACCACACATTGGGCGAGGCCCGCGCGGCCATCGAAAACTACGTCGAGCAGCCCGACAATGTCTCGCTCCTGGAGCGCTGCAAGCAGGAGCTGCATCAGGCCCAGGGCGTGCTGCGGGTGCTCGAGATATACGGCGCGGCGCTGCTCGCCGAGGAAATGGAGCAGGTGGCGGACTATCTGATCGCCACCGTCACCGAACGCAAGGGACAGGCCGAGAGTCTCGATGCGCTGCTGCGCTCCCTGGTGCAGCTGCCGGGCTACCTCGAGCGCGTGCTCTGCGGCGGGCGGGACCTGGCGCTGGTGCTGCTGCCGCTGCTCAATGACCTGCGGGCGGTGCGCGGCAGTGCGCTGCTGTCCGAGGGAACGCTGCTGCTGCTCAACCTGAAATCCGACAAGCAGGCGCAGCCGCCCGAGCCCAACGCGGACGAGCCTCGACTTGGCATCGAACACTGGTGCCGGCGGCTGCGCTCGCGATTCCAGTCGGGCCTGATCGGCTGGATCCGCGGCGAGCGCACCAGCCAGAATCTGCAGTCACTCGCCTATGTGGCCGAAAAGCTCGAGCACTCGGCCACGCGCCAGCCGGCGTTTCAGCTCTGGTGGGTGACGGGAGCGGTCATCGAGGCGTTGCGGGAAGGCGGACTCGAGGGCGGGGTGTCGGTCAAGCGGTTGCTGGGACTCGCGGATCGCGAGATCCGCCGGCTCTATGAGCTCGGCGAGAGCCGCTACTGTCAGAGTCCGCCCGTCGACCTGCTGAACAATCTGCTCTACTACGTGGGCCGCTCCGAGAGTGCCGGCCCGCGCGTGTCGGCCGTGCGCGCCTCCTTCCGGCTGGCCGAGCTTCTGCCGGTCGATGAGACCATCGAGCAGGAGCGTGAGAGCCTCTCGGCACCGAGCGTGAAGCTCATGCAGACGGTGGCGGTGGCCATCCGGGAGGATCTCGGCAAGGTCAAGGAAGTCCTCGAGCAGTTCGCGCGCCGCGGCGCCGCGAGCGGCGAGGAGTTGCGCCCGCAGGTGGAGATGCTGCGCAAGATCGGCGACACGCTCGGAGTACTGGGGCTCGGCGAGCAGCGCGCGAGCGTGCAGACCCAGACCGAACGGCTCGAACGGATGTTGAGCGGCGCGGTGGCGGTCGAAGAGGCGATGCTGGTCGAGGTCGCCGCAGCGCTGCTTGCGGTCGAGGATCGCCTCGATGACAGCCTGGTCGGCATGATCCGCCCCAGGGGCGATGCCGAGGCCTCGGTCGCGCGCGAAGATCGCGAGTTCCGCGAGGTGCAGGCCGCGGTGTTGCGCGAGTGCATTCAGAACGTCGCCTGGATCAAGGAGGCCGTCACGCAGAGCCTGGGGGGCTCGCTCGAGTCGGCCGCGTTCGACAGCTGGCAGGGCCTCGTCACGGGACTGAAGGCGGCGCTGCTGATGCTCGGCAAGACCCGGGCAGTGGAGATCGTCGAGGGTATCGCCACGCAGTTGCGGCGCATCATGCGGCCCGGCGCTGCGGAGCTGCCGCCGGGCTGGCTCGATCGCCTCGCGGATGCGATCGTGAGCATCGAGTACTACATGGAGACGCTGCAGGCCGGCCGCAGCGATCCGTGGTACATGCTGGATAACGCCCAGTCCTGCCTGCAGGCGCTCGAGCGGACGTCACAGTCGGCACCGCTCGTCTCCACCCCGATCGAACCCTCGGCGTTCGCCAAGACGGTGCTCATGACTCCGGCCGAGACGCTGAGCGCGGCCACCGTCCCCGATCTCGCCGTTAACGAGGCCGCCCAGGCCGCTCCGGTGGCGCTCTCGGGCACCGCCAAGCTGACCGCGCTTGCCGAGAGCGCCAGTCCCGAGCTGGTGAAGCTCTTCATCGAGGAGGCCCAGGAGGAGCTCGCCCGGATCCAGCGTTACTTCCCGTTGTGGGATCAGAATCCGCTCGATCGCGATGCGCTCGAGATCGTGCGCCGCTCCTTCCATACGCTGAAGGGTAGCGGACGCATGGTGGGCGCGCGCGAGCTCGGCGAGCTCGCGTGGGGCGGTGAGAGCCTGCTCAACCGCCTGCTCGACAACACTCTGACGCGCAGCCAGGCCATCGTCGAGACCCTTCGTCGGGCAATCGACGCCCTGCCGCCGCTCATCGAGCGGCTGCGCGCGGGCCGTCTCACCGGCACCGAATTTTCCGGGATCGCCTCCGCGGCGCATGCCCTGGCCGCCGGGCGCGACGGCGCGACGCGCGGAAGCGATCAGACCCAGGCGCAGCCGGCCCCGCCCGCACCGAAGAGCGAGCCGCCGAGCAGCAAACAGACCCGGGCGCAGCCCGCGCCGACTGCGCCGTCCGCCGTGGCCCCCGAATCTCCTCAGAACGGCCCGGACGAGGCCCTGCGCGAAATTTACGCCCGCGAGACCGAGACCCACGTGGCCGCGGTGCGGGCTTTCCTCGACCGGGAGTCGCAGGCGGCGGAGCCGCATCTGTTGCCCGAAGAGGTCTACCGTGCCTGCCACACCCTCGCGGGCAGCTCGAAAACGGCGCAGGCGCGCCAGGGAGTGCGCCTCGCCGAGCCGATCGACCATTGGATCCGGCGCGCCTTCGTCAGCGGCGCCGGACTGCGCTCGGTGGACCTGCAACTGCTTGCCGACTGCATGGCCGCCATGGAATCGGTGGCCGAGCATCTCGAAGAGCCGACCGGCTTTTTCGCGGGTCACCGGCGGCTCATCGAACGGCTGGTCGATGCCGAAAAAGCGCTCGATGAGCGCGTCGCCGCCGCGGCGCGGGAGGCGGCCGAGCGCGAATCGCGCACCGAGGCGCAGCCCGTTGACGTCCCCGCGGGCGCAGCGCAGGCCCCGCGTCCCGTCGAATCGCCTGGGATGGCCGCTGCCGTGGCCCCGGTCGATTTTGATCCGGAAGTGGCCGCCGTCTTTACCGAGGAAGCGCTCGAGCTCATCGACGCTTCCGAGCGCGCACTCGCGGAGTGGCGCGGACAGCCCGCGAGCGGCGAGAGGGCATTCGCACTCAAACGGGCCCTGCACACCCTGAAAGGGGGGGCGCGCATGGCCGGCATTCTGAGCATGGGGGATCTCGCCCACGAGCTCGAGACGCTGGTCGCCCAGGCCGAGAGCGGTGCGCTCCAGGCAGGCGATGCGGTGTTCGACGTCATTCAGGCAAGCCTGGATGAGTTGGCCCGCATGCGCGAGACCGTCGCGAACGGCCAGGGCGTGTTCCCGGCGCAGGCGATGATTGCGCGGATCCGCGCCCTGACCCATCCGGGACGGCCGCTCGAGGCGCTGCCCGCTGCGTCCGAGCCGGCCCGCGAGGCGGTGCCTGAGGCGCTGGCCTTCCCGGTCGAGGCAATTGCCGAGCCTGCACCGGAGCGGGCGATATCGCAGGGGGCTTCGCCGGAGGCTGCTGCGCTTGAGGCGACCGAGATGGAATTGGCGGAGCTCGAGCTGCCAGCGATTCCCGAGCCTCCGGTTCTCTCGCCGGCTGAGCCGATGGCCCAGATCCTGGAATTCGTGCCGGCCGCCGCCGCGCAGGCCCCGGCCGATGCGCTCTCCGCGGTCGAGACCGAAGCCGCGACCGAGCAAGAGGACTACCCCGTCCTGCAACCCGCCGAAGAGCAAGCCGCCGCGTCTCCGGCCGCTGCGCCACCGGCCGAAACGCCGCCGCAGACGCCTGCGGCGTCATTCTCCGCGGCACCGGGCGTGCTGGCGGTTCCGCCGCCGGTGCCTCCGGGACGCGAGCCGGTCGCCGCCGCCGAGCGCTCGGAGATGGCGCGCGTCGATGCGGAGCTGCTCGATAAGCTGCTCAACGTGGCTGGAGAGGCGAGCATCGCGCGCTCGCGTCTCGAGCAGCAGGTGAGCTCGATCGATTTCAACCTCGGAGAGCTGTCGCGCACCGTGACGCGGCTGAAGGAGCAGCTGCGCAGTCTCGAGATCGAGACCGAAGCGCAGATCCTGAACCGCCACGACCAGGACAGCGGCCATCGCAGCGATTTCGATCCGCTCGAGCTCGATCGCTACTCCTCCATTCAACAGTTCTCGCGCGCACTCGCCGAGTCGGCCAACGATGTGGCGAGCCTGCAGCAATTGCTCGAGAACCTGAGCAAGGATGCCCAGACACTCCTGCAGCAGCAGGCGCGCACCATGACGGAGCTGCAGAATGGCCTGATGCGCACGCGCATGGTGCCGTTCCAACAGCACGTACAGCGCCTGGCGCGCATCGTGCGCCAGGCCGCGGCCGACACCGGCAAGCGGGCCGAGCTCGTCGTCGATGGCGCTTCCGGTGAGCTCGACCGGCAGGTGCTCGAACGCATGCTGCCGCCGTTCGAGCACATGCTGCGCAACTCGGTGGTCCATGGCATTGAGCTGCCCGAGGAGCGTCAGCGACTCGGCAAGGCGCCCGCTGGAAGAATCGAGCTCACTCTCAAGCGAGAGGGAGCTCAGGTCGTGGTGCGCCTGAGCGACGACGGCGCTGGCATGAACCTCGATGCGATCCGCGTCAAGGGTCGAGCGTTGGGACTGATTCCGCCCGGACCGGTGGGCGACGAGGAGGCCATGCAGCTCGTCCTGGAGCCGGGATTCTCCACCGCGGGCAGCATCACGCAGCAGGCCGGCCGCGGCGTCGGGATGGACGTGGTTGCGACCGAGATCAAACGCCTGGGCGGGGCGCTGCACATGCAGACCCGGCCGGGTGAGGGCACGGAATTCACCATCCGCCTGCCTTTTACGCTCGCCATCAGCCATGCCCTCATCGTGCGCACCGCCGATGAGCTGTATGCGCTGCCCCTGCCGACCGTGGAGGGCGTGTTGCGGCTGCCGGCGGCGCAGGTGGCGCAGCACCTGGGCGGCGATGGAGGAACCTTCGAGCACGGCGGCCAGAAGTACCGTTTCCAGCACCTGGCGGTGTTCGTGGGACTGACACCCTCGCCCCCGGCGGAGCAGGATGCGACCACTCCCGTGGTGCTGGTGCGCGCAGGCGAGCATTCCACGGCGCTGGTGGCCGATGAGCTGCTCGGCAACCGCGAGATCGTGGTCAAGTCCGTCGGTCCTCAGATCTCGAGCATCCGCGGCATCTCCGGAGCGACCATCCTGGGCGATGGGCGCATCGTCGTCATCCTCGACATCGGTGCGCTGGTGCGCGCCGAGTGGCGAGGCCGCGGCCTGCTGCCGATCTCAGGAGAGAAGGATGACCAGCGCACGTTCGCTCTCGTGGTCGACGATTCGATCACGGTGCGTCGCGTGACGCAACGTCTGTTGGAGCGCAATGGCATGCGTGTGCTCACCGCCCGGGACGGCATGGATGCGGTCGCGCTGCTGCAGGACAACGTGCCCGACATCATCCTGCTCGACATCGAGATGCCGCGCATGGATGGGTACGAGGTGGCCGCGCACGTGCGCAATGACCCCCGCCTGAAGGATGTGCCGATCATCATGATCACCTCGCGCGTCGGTGAGAAACATCGCGCCCGCGCAATCGAGTTCGGCGTCGATGACTATCTCGGCAAGCCCTACCAGGAGACGGAGCTCCTCGATGCCATCCGCCCGCTGGTGGAGCGCGCGCGCGCCGAGCGCGCGCGTCAATCCGAGACCGCCCCTGCTGCGGCTCGAGGCGATTGAATGAAACCGACTCTTTCCGGTGCGCGAAGCGCGTGAGATAGACAAATGGCCGAGCGCGTCCAGGAACTCTACAGCCTGCTGATCCCACTGTCGGACGGGCGGCTCATCGTGCCGCGCGCCTGTGTCGCCGAGGTGGCGGGCCTGCCGGTTGCCTCGCAGATGACCGGAGCACCGCCCTGGTACATCGGTACGGTGCCCTGGAGCGGCAAGCCGGTGCCCCTGGTGTCCTTCGAAGGCGCCTGCGGCCGGCTCATGCCACCGGCCTCGGGCCGCGCGCGCATGGTGGTGTTCGTCGGGCTCGGCACCCGCCTGCCGCACTTTGCCATCGTCTCGCAGGGCTTCCCGCAGCTCGTGCGGGTGAGCTCCGATGTGATTCGCCCCGGGGGAAGCACGTTCGCCGAGCGCTCGCTGGTCATCTGCCAGCTGCGCATGGCCAACGAGTCGCCGTGGGTACCGGATCTCGAGCAGCTCGAGGAGATGATCGCGGACGAGACGCGCGCCGCGGCGTAGGGAGGGTCCAGCGTGAGCGGGGGCCTGGTGCGGGTGCGGCCTCAAGGTTTTGCGCCGCCGACCGATTCAAGGACAGAGGGAGCCGTTTCTCAGGCAAGGGCGCCCCTCGAGACCACCCGACGCCGGGAGGCGCGGCATTTTCCGGCCAGGGATCCGGTATAGCCTTGAATACACCTCACAGCGGGGCGGGTTTCCGGCGCTGAAGTGAATTTCTCCGTCCTGCCAGATTTCGCCGCCATCGGCGGCCTGATCGCCGTCTTCTGGACGCTCCTGCGGCGCACCGGGGAAAGCCGTCTCAATTTCTGGCTGGTCGGCTGGGTGCTGCTCTTGATTCACATCATCGCGGAGTTCGTGGCCGACAATACCCACGGCAGCGCGAACGGCGCATGGTCGGTCGCGGTCGCGATGCTCGTCATGACCGCGAACGCCTTCATCTGGGCGAGCAGCGATCAGCTCGACATCCGCTGGCGCAACCTGTCGATGGTGGTGTTCAGCGCCTTGCCCGACGTCGCACTTCTGACGTGCGACCAGTACGGCCTCCAGGCGACCTGGGCTTATGCGGCCCTCACCGTCCTGGGAGCAGGCTCGATGCTGTGGATGCTGCGCAGTTGGCGAAGCGCGACCGATCAGCCGACTCTGCGCTGGCGCACTTCCCTCGCGTTGGCCGCCTACGCGGTGCAGGGCGCGTTGGTGGCTCTGCATCAGCGGGACTATGCGGTGGACTGGATGTTGACCTGGCACTACCTGGCCGTGGCGGCGCTCTACCGGGCCACCGCGCGGCGCCCCTCTGCGAGCGTGCGCTTCACGATGATCAACTTCATCGCCTGGGCATTCGTCTGGCCGGTCGGCGACCTGATGACGGTGCTGTGGCCGCACATCCAGGTGGATGCCGAGGTGTGGAACCTGCCGAAATTCCTGGTCGCCACGGGGATGACGTTCACGCTGCTCGAGGAACAGCTGTCCAAGGCGGAATACGCCTCGCTGCACGATGAGCTCACCGGCCTGCCCAATCGGCGCATGCTCAGAAGCCGGCTGCGCGAGACGATGGAGCGCGCAAAGACCTCGGGAGCGCGGATGGCGCTGGTGGTCATCGACCTCGATGACTTCAAGGAAATCAACGATACGCTGGGCCACGCCGCGGGCGATGAGGTGCTGCAGTGGGCGGCCCGGCAGTTTCGCGCGCAGCTCGGTCCGCAGGACGTGCTCGCCCGCCTGGGCGGCGATGAGTTCGCCGCCGTGCTCACGGACATACCCGATCGGGGCAGCGCCGAGCGCGTCGCGCAGAGCCTGAGCGGGGCGCTGCGCGGTGGAATGCCGGTCCGCGCGCAGCAACAGACGATCCACGCCAGCATTGGTTTCTCGCTGTATCCCGACGAGGGATCCGATGCGGATCGCCTCTATGCCCTCGCCGACCGCGAGATGTACGAGCGCAAGCTGCGCCGACGGGAGCGGGACTTGCCGCCCGACGCCGAAGAGGCGCTCCTGGGATCCTAGGGCCCGGGCCAGGCCAGCGCTGCCCGAAGCGGCGCGTGAAGCCGGCCATTGCTGGCCAGGACCGATGTCGTGCCCAATCCGACCTCGCCACCCCTCAGATCGGTGAACGTGCCGCCGGCTTCGCGCACGATCACGGTCAGGGCGGCGATATCCAGGATGTTGACGTCGGACTCGATGACCGCGTCGAGGGAGCCGCGCGCGAGCAGGTGGTAGTGCACGAAATCGCCATAGCCGCGGATGCGGCTCACCTGTCCGATCAGGGCGCCGAGATTGCTCCACTGCGCCGAGCGCGCGAGGCTCTTGAGGTTGCCGGTGGACAGGATGCTGGCCGAGAGCTCGGCCGTGGCGCTCACGCGAATGGGCTTGTCGTTGAGATATGCGCCCAGGCCGTCCTGCGCCCAGGCAAGCTCGCCGTAGGCCGGGGCGCTCGAGACCCCGAGCACGAAGCGTCCGCCGCGCATCAGCGCGATCTGGGTGGAGAAGAACGGGCACCCGCGCACGAAGGACTTGGTGCCGTCGATCGGATCGACCAGCCAGACGCTCTCGGCCTCGCAGTGGTGTCTGCCGGTCTCCTCGCCGTAGAAGCCGTATCCCGGAAACCGTCCGCTCAGGATCGCGCGTATGGCTTCCTCGGCCCGCACGTCGGCCTCGGTGACCGGAGTCTGGTCCTCCTTGGTGCGGATCTGAAGGTTTCGCTGATAGAAGCCGCGGATGACATCGGCCGCGGCCTGCGCCGCCTCGAGGGCGGCCTGGAGTTCTGCTGAGGGCATGGGCGTCGTCTGACTGGGACGGCCCAAGGTGCCGCTCGTGAGGGCCGCTGTCAATCGCACTCTGGCAGAATGCCTGCCGGTTCGCAGAGGACAGGCACATGGGCAATCGGCTGAGCAAGATCTACACGCGCACCGGCGATGACGGCACCACGGGTCTCGGCGATGGCACCCGTGTGCCCAAGGACAGCGCCCGGGTGGAGGCCTTCGGCACCGTGGATGAGCTCAACAGCGCGCTCGGCGTGCTGCTCGCCGTCGTGGGACTGCCCGAGGCTGTCACTTCGTGCCTGGTGGCGGTGCAGCACGAGCTCTTCGATCTCGGCGGCGAGCTCTGCATTCCAGGGTACGTGGTCATCACGGCCGCGCAGGTCGCCCGTCTGGAGACCACGCTCGACGGGTTCAACGACTCGCTGCCGCCGCTCAAGGAGTTCATCCTGCCGGGCGGAGGGCCCGCGGCGGCCGCCTGCCACCTGGCCCGAACCATCGCCCGGCGGGCAGAGCGCCGGCTCTGGACGCTCGCGGCACTGGAATCGGTGAATCCGCCCTCCCTGTGCTATCTCAACCGCCTTTCGGACCTGCTGTTCGTCCTGGCCCGGGTGCTGGCTCGCCACGAGCGGGGCGCCGAGGTGCTGTGGCGGCATGATCGCGGCGCCGGTCAGGGGGGCGAGGGCGTCTGAGGATACGTCGCGACAGCGGCTGCAACTTTGGGCTCTCCGGCGTGTTCTTTGGCCATGCAGGATTGGAGGCCATCATGAACCGCATCCTCAAGCTCGTCTTCGCCGTCTCATCGCTGACCATCGCCACCGGACTCACCGTCCTCGCGCTCGCCCTGCCCTCACTCGCGCACGCCGGCGCGAATCAGGTCGTCTCGCGCAATTATCCGTGGAGCTCCGACCATCTGACACTCGATGTGGATGCCAACGTGTCCTACCACCCGGCTCCGGTCTGGCAGGTGACCATCACCGCGCCCGAACGCGTACTCGAGCAGCTGGTGGTCGGGAACGGCCGCATCGCCGCGAAGGAGCACGGCTGCTTCTCGCTCGTTCCGTTCTGCATCGGCTTCGGCTCGGACTTCCATCATGCCGTGAATGTCGCGATCGCCGGGCCGGCGCTGCGCCGGGTCACCCTCGACAGCTCGGGCAGGGTCGACCTGGTCGGGCTGAATCAGGACCGGCTGACGGTGCGGATCAACGGCAGCGGCGCGGTGAGCGGCAGCGGCACCGTGCATGACTCGATCTTCGAGATCGGCGGCTCCGGCTCGATCACGCTCGATGGCTTGAATCAGAAGCGGCTCACCGCCCGGATCAGCGGCAGCGGCACGGTCGCCGGCAGCGGCTCCACGCGGGATCTCGAGGCCGATATCTCAGGCTCGGGCAACATCCGGCTCGCCCGGCTGAGCGATGAGAATGCCCGGGTATCGGTCTCCGGGAGCGGCGATGTCGACATCGCTCCGGCCAACAGCGTGTCGGTCAGCGTGAGCGGCGCGGGCGATGTGCACCTGCACTCGCATCCGCAGTCGCTCGTCATGCACGTATCCGGCTCCGGAGGCGTCACGGAGCGGCCCGCCGGCCCATCAGCCGCTGCGGCGCATTAGACGCGCGGGAACCCGCATCACCCGGTCCCGGAGATCACCATGAACCGCATCCTCAAGCTCGCTCTCATCGGCACCGTGCTCCTGCTCGCCGGCCTCGCCCTCGCCTCCCCGCCCGTGGCGCTCGCAGACCCCGGCCAGGTCGTCTCGGACGTGCATTTCCATCCGGGCACGAGCTCGCGCCTCGTCATCAGGGCGCCCTGATGCTGAGAATCGAGGGCGACGCCCCGGCGCGTCAGCCCCGGCCCGGCTTCAGCAACCGAGCTGCGCCTTGAGCTCCCGCAACTCGCGGCTGAGCGCCTGTACTTCGGACTCGAGACGAAGGAGGCGGGTCTCGAGCGCAGAGGGCGAGAGCGCCGGCAGCGTCGCGGTGATGTCGCAGATCCCTTCGATGTCCTCGGTGCCGCCGGCATGGCCGGCCGACGCGGTGGCGGGCGCGGGGAGCGGCTCGCCGCTGAACAGATGCCCATAACGCGCTTCACGCCTGCCGGGCTCCCGCGGCAGGCATACCACCAACGGTCCGCCCTCGCGCTCGCTCAGCTGCGCGAGGCTCGCCTCCACCTCGGACGCCTCGGCGAAGGAGGCCATGCGGCTCGCATGGCTGCGCAGCTCGCCCGGCGTCTGCGGTCCTCGCAGCAGCAGCTCGCAGACGATGGCGAGCTCCTGGGCGGTGAACTTCAGCGTACCGAACTCGGTATTGCAGAACAGATGTTGGTACTTCGAGACCCGACTGCCGAAGCCCGATCGCTCCAGGATCAGGTGTTTCCTCACCAGGCCGTCCAGGGTCCGTTGCACGGTGGCCTCATCGAGATCGAGCACCGGGTCCCGATTGCTTTTCTGGTTGCAGGCGTTGATCAGCGCGTTCAGTGACAGGGGATACTGGTCGGGCGTGGTGATCTGCTTCTCGATGAGACAGCCGATCACCCGCGCCTCGAGCCCGGTCAGCTCGATCTTCATCGTGTGAGATTCCCTGGGTTCAGGTGAGACCGCAACCGCCGACGTGAACGGCAAGCCCGGCCGGCTCATGCATCACGCAGGGCCGGCACGTAGAGTAAGCCGGCGGGCAGGCTCGTCCCAAGCGATTTGAGCGTTCGGGACCCCTGAAAACAAGGCCGCGTGATCGCTCACGCGGCCCTGGCTCCCCCCCCACGTACTGTCCCGTCGGCAAGCCAAGCTGCGCCCGCCCCGGAAGCATCAATGCTGTCGTTTATTGGGCACCGTCGAGTGTCCGCAAAAGCAATTTATTATTATCTCGTGCGCTCAATCATAGCCATCCCGCGCAGCCCGTCAAGCATTCCCGGCTTGTGGCGCGCGGGCAACAAAGATCGTCCCCGGGACCGGGAGCTCAGGCGGACAAGCGTTCGCGAAGCATCTGCCGCCATCGCGCCCAATCGAACGCCGGGCCCGGATCCGTCTTGCGGCCCGGCGCGATGTCGCTGTGGCCGGCGATGCGCTGCGTCGACAGCCCCGGGTAGGCTGAGAGCAGCGCCGCAACCAACACGGTCAGGCTCTCGTACTGCGCGTCCGTGTAAGGTGTCGTGTCGCTGCCTTCCAACTCGATGCCGATGGAGAAGTCATTGCAGGCATCGCGTCCTTGAAATTGCGACCGGCCCGCGTGCCAGGCGCGATGGCCGAAGGGAACGTACTGCGTGATGCCGCCATCTCTGCGGATGACCGCATGCGCCGACACACGCAGGCCGGCGATGTCCCGGAAGGACGGGTGGGCCTGCGGGTGCAGGTTGCCGGTGAATAGCCGGTCGATCCAAGGGCCGCCAAACTGCCCCGCCGGCAGGCTGATCCCGTGGATGACGAGCAGGTCCGGCTGCACGCCCGCGGGCCTCTCGTCGAAGTGCGGCGAGAGCACCTGCCGCGCGCCCGCCAACAGGCCGGTTGCGGCGTCGACGTGAATGCGCGGCAGGGGAGCGGCGGTCATGGGATTCAGTCGGGCAGGAATCGCGAGAACCCGGCGTACAGCAGGGCGAGCAGTCCCGTCACGAAAATACCATCGAAAGTGCCGGCACCGCCGATGGAGGCGACCGGCGCCCCGAGCGTGCGCACGGCGCCGAGGTTGAGCAGGTCCGCCCCGATCAGCGTGCCGAAGCTGCCGCTGATGTAGGCGAGCGGCGCCGCGCGGCGCCGGGTGAGCGCGATGGCGATGATCGCCGTGGCGATCGCGGGCACGAAGATCGGCAAGGCAATCCCGAATCCGGGCACCGGCCGCGCCAGAAAGTGGCACACCGCCGCGACGAACGCCGTACCGATCGCCGCAAGCAGGTAGAGACGGTGCTTCAGGAGCAGGTACATCGAGAGGCAGATCGGGATCACCGCGCCCCCCACGTTCACCGCGAGCACGGTTCCACGGGTCTCGCGGATCACGGGCACCACGTAGGTCATGCCAAAGAAGCTGATCTCACCGGCCGTGACGGTGCGGTGCGCGGGCAGGTGCGCGACCGGGATGTTGATGTAGCTCCCGAGCAGCGTCAGCGCGAAGATGAGGATCAGCGAGGACTCCCGGATGCCCATGGTCTCGGACGCGTAGTGCAGGAGGCGCAGCGCGACGAGGGCGATCATGAGGCCGAGCAGACCCCAGAAGATCAGCAGGAAGGGCAGGGTGACGGGGAAGTACTGGAGCCGGTCGATGGGCATGGGCGTGTGCGGCGCGAAAGAAGGTCCATCATGCCACAATGGCGGGCATGAGCCCCTCGAACGCCTCCTACGTCGCCCGCGACCTCGCCCACGTGTGGCACCCCTGCACCCAGATGAAGGATCACGAGCAGGAGCTGCCGATGATCCCGATCCGCCGCGGCGAGGGAGTGTGGCTCGAGGACTTCGAGGGTGTGCGCTATCTCGATGCCGTGAGCTCCTGGTGGGTGAACCTCTTCGGCCATGCCAATCCGCGCATCAATGCGGCGGTGCGCGAGCAGCTCGATCGTCTGGAGCAGGTGATCCTGGCGGGCTTCACCCACGAGCCGGTGATCCGCCTCTCCGAGGCGCTCACCGCCCTGGCGCCCAACGGCCTCAGCCGCTGCTTCTACGCCGATAACGGCTCCTCCGCGGTGGAAGTCGCCGTGAAGATGAGCTTTCACTACTGGCGCAATGTCGGAAGAGGCGCCAAGACACGCTTCATCGCCCTCTCCAACAGCTACCACGGCGAGACTCTCGGCGCCCTGGCGGTGGGGAACGTGGAGCTCTACAAGGCCATCTACAAGCCGCTGCTCATGGACGTGATCACCGTACCCTCGCCCGACTGCTTCGAGCGCGAGCCCGGCGAGAGTTGGGCCGAGCACTCCCGTCGCAAGTTCACGCACATGGAAGCCGCACTGCAAAAGCACGCGCATGAGACGGCCGCCGTGATCATCGAGCCGCTGGTGCAGTGTGCCGGCTCCATGCGCATGTACGATCCGGTCTATCTCGAGCTGCTGCGCGCGGCGTGCGACCGTCACGAGGTCCATCTCATTGCCGATGAGATCGCCGTCGGCTTCGGCCGCACCGGCACCCTGTTCGCGTGCGAGCAGGCCGGCATCCGGCCCGACTTCATGTGCCTCTCGAAGGGGCTGACCAGCGGTTATCTGCCTCTCTCGGCGGTACTGACCACGGAGCCCGTGTACGCGGCCTTCTACGACGAGTACGTCAAACTCAACGCCTTCCTGCACTCGCACAGCTTCACGGGCAATCCGCTCGCCTGCGCGGCGGCGCTCGCCAGTCTGGACATCTTCCGCACCGACGACGTGCTCGAGCGCAACCGCGCGTTGAGCGCACATCTGGGTCTGCGGGCGCGTGAGCTCGAATCGCATCCCCACGTCGCCGAAGTTCGCCAGCGCGGCATGATCGTCGCGGTGGAGCTGGTGCGCGAGAAGGCCACGAGGCAGCCCTATCCGTGGCAGGAGCGGCGCGATCTTCGGATCTATCGGCACGCGCTCAGCCGCGGCGTGCTGCTGCGCCCGATCGGCAATGTCGTGTACTTCATGCCGCCGTACGTGATCACGCCGGAGCAGATCGACCTCGTGGTCGAAGTCGCGCGCGAGGGCATCGAGCTGGCCACGTGCGATTGACCCGGGTTCACGTGCCGGGCCCTCTGGCCACCGGGCGCTCGTGCACCGTGGAGGGTGATGCCGCCCACCACATCGCCCGCGTCCTGCGCCTTGCAGCGGGCGATGTGCTCACGGTTTTCGACGGTGGCGGGGGCGAGTACGCCGGCCGCATCGAGGCGATGGGCAAGGGCACGGTCGTCGTCCAGGTCGGCGAGCGGTGTGCGGTCGAGCGTGAATCACCGCTCTCGCTCACCCTCGCACAGGGCGTCTCGCGCGGCGAGCGGATGGACTGGGTGGTCCAGAAGGCGGTCGAGCTGGGTGTCTCGCGGCTGGTCCCCGTGCTGACGGAGCGCAGCGTCGTGCGCCTGGACCCGCGCCAGGCGCTGAGCAAGCAGCGCCACTGGCAGGGCATCGCCATCGCTGCATGCGAGCAGTGCGGTCGCGACCGGGTTCCCGAGGTGGCCGTGCCGGTCCCGCTGGCGGAACTCCTGCACGGGCTCGGCGCGGGCGGCTCGCGGCTGCTGCTCTCGCCGGAGGGGACCGCGACGCTCGAGGACCTCGGTCCCCCGCAGGCGACTCTCACCGTGCTCATCGGGCCCGAGGGCGGATTGAGCGAGGGCGAGCGGCGGGCGGCGCGGGCTCAGGGTTTCCAGGCGCTGCGCCTGGGTCCCCGGGTGCTGCGCACCGAGACCGCGGCGGTGGTGGCACTGGCGGTGCTGCAGCACCGGTTCGGTGATCTTTCCTGACGCCCCGGGTGCGCGGTGCTCGTACGAGCCCCCTCTACGGCTGCAGGCGCGTCGCCTTCCAGGGCCCCGGGTCGAACCCGTCCGGGCGGGCCGTGAGCGTGCGAGTCCACAGGGCGCGGTCGTGCAGACGGGCGTCCCCTTCCACCCATAACTCCACGGACTCGGCCCACAGGTGATAGCCACCCCAGTGAGGGGGACGCGGGATCGGGACATCGAGATCGCGCTCGGCGCCGGGATGCCCAGGCGTCGGCGCGCCGAACCGCCTGGCCGCGGCCGCGAGCGATTCCTGCATCGCCTCGCGCGAGGCGGTCGGCTCGCTTTGCGCGCTGGCCCAGGCGCCGAGGCGGCTTTGCCAGGATCGCGATGCGAAATAGGCGTCGCTGTCGGCCACGGGCGCTTTCACCACGGGACCCTCGATACGCACCTGCCGGTGCAGGTGATCCCAGTGCAGGAGCGCCGCGGCGCGCGGGTTCTGCGCCAGCTGCCGACCCTTGTGCGACTGGTAATTGGTGAAGAACACCAGGTAGCCCGGGCGCGGCACCACCTCCTTGCAGAGCAATACCCGCGCCGATGGCCGGCCGTGCGAATCGCTGGTCGCCAGCACCATGGCGTTGGGATTGGGCTGCAGGGCGCGCCGCCAGGCCTCGGCCAGCCAGTGCTCGAGAACCGCCAGCGGCTCTGCGGGCAGGGGATCGGAGAGATTTTCGGGGATGTGCGTCATGGGGGCATGGTACGGGAAGTGACGGCGTCGCGGGCGCCACCCCGGGGTCCCCGGGGGCTTGCGGGAGCGGTGCGGTATTCGATACAAGGATAAGGACCAATGTACGGTGGATCGGGAAGCGGCTCCATGACCCTCGACGTCACGCTGGATGACCTGCGCCAACGGCTGAGCGACCTCGATCGCCAGCTCATCCGGCTGGTGGCCGAGCGCACCCAGCTCGGCACTGAAGTCGCGCGCGTGAAGCGCGCCACCGGACACCCGACTCGCGACTATGCGCGCGAGCGCGATGTGATCATGGGTGCCCGCAATACGGCGCAGGAGTCGGGCCTGTCGCCCGATCTCGCCGAAGAGTTGCTGCGTCTGCTCATCCGCTCGTCCCTCACCACCCAGGAGCAGGCGAGCGTCGCGGCGCGCGGAGCGGGCTCCGGCCGGCGCGCGCTGGTGATCGGCGGCGGCGGCAAGATGGGCCGCTGGTTCGTGCAGTTCCTCGCCTCACAGGGCTTCAGCGTCGAGGTTGCCGATCCCAAGGGGTCGCCCTCCGGGGTGCCCTGCATGGCGGACTGGCACGCGAGCGACCTCGAGCACGACTACATCGTGGTTGCCACCTCCCTCGGGGCGACGGACGCGATCCTGCGCGATCTTGCGCTGCGCCGACCCACGGGAGTGATCTTCGACGTCGGGTCGCTCAAATCCCCGCTGCGCGCGGGCCTCATGGCGCTCAAGTCGCATGGCTGCCGCGTGACCTCGATCCATCCGATGTTCGGGCCCGACACCGAGCTGCTCTCCGGCCGGCACGTCATATTCGTCGACGTCGGCAGCGCCGAGGCGCTCGAGGCGGCCCGGGAGCTGTTCACCCCGACCATGGCCGAGCAGGTGGTCATGAGTCTCGAAGATCACGACCGTCTGATCGCCTACGTGCTCGGCTTGTCGCACGCGCTCAACATCGCGTTCTTCACGGCGTTGGCCGAAAGTGGCGAGGCGGCTCCGAGGCTCGCCAAAATGTCGAGCACCACATTCGACGCCCAGCTCGATGTGGCGAGCGCGGTGGCGCAGGAGAGCCCGGATCTCTATTACGAAATCCAGAGCCTCAACGACTACGGCGCCGAATCACTCGAGGCGCTGTCGAAGGCCGTGGAGCGCGTGCGCACCGCGGTGCTTTCACGGAACCACGACGTATTCGTTGCACTGATGCGCCAGGGGCGCGAGTATCTGCAGGACCGCCGCACCGTCGTGGAGCGGCGCGCCTGATGCGCAGGTGGCGGGGCATGGCGGGCGGGGCGTTCCCCAGTCCGCGGCAATCATGTAGGGTGTTGCGGAAATCGCCGCGGTGATTTCCGCCAATGAACCAATGGGCACAGACATCATCGATTCGGACGGCTTTCGCGCCAACGTCGGCATCGTGCTGATGCGCAGCGGCGGGGATGTGTTTCTCGGCCGCCGGGCCGGCGGAAAGGGCTGGCAGTTTCCCCAGGGCGGCATCCGCGAAGGCGAGGGCGTGGAGCAGGCCGTCTACCGGGAACTGCACGAGGAGATCGGCCTCGCCGCGGATGAAGTCGAAGTCATCGGCCAGACGGCCCGCTGGCTGCGCTACCGCCTGCCGTCACGTTACGTCCGGCGCAATCGCCAGCCCCTGTGCATCGGGCAGAAACAGCGCTGGTTCCTGCTGCGCCTCAGGCAGGAGCCGGCGCAGTTCGATTTCGGCAGCACCGATGAGCCGGAGTTCGATGAGTGGCGCTGGGCGGATTTCTGGGAGCCGGTTCGCGAGGTGATCTACTTCAAGCGCAAGGTGTATCAGCGCGCGCTCACGGAGCTCGCACCACTCGCGTTCCCGAGTGGCCAGCCGGCCCTGCCGGCGTGGTGGGACGAAGTGCTGCGCGGGCCGGCGCGGCCCGTCTCGCAGGCGGACTGAATGCCCTCGGGCGCAGAGGAGCGGATTCCGGGCGAGCCGCCGGCCGGCGCGAAGTGGGCCCGTCTGCCGCCCGTGGCCGCCAGGACGATGCTCGGCATCGCGGTGCTCATCGTCCTTTACCTGGTTTTCGAGACAGGCCGGTATGTGGCCGGCTACAACGTCATCTCAGCCCTGCACGAGCGGACGCGGCTCACGGCCGACATCGGCCGCCTCAAGGCGGCCAATCGCACGTTGCAGGCCCGGGTCGTGGAGCTCCAGACCCTCGACGCGGGGCACCAGCGCGAGGACGAGGTGGTGACCCGCACCCTCAGCGAGCTGCAGGGACAGATCGCCCGCCAGGCCGAGAAGCTGGCCTTCTACCGGGGAGTGGTCGCACAAGGCACTCCCCCGATCGGCCTGCGCGTCGGGGAGGTGCGCCTGAGCCCGGGGAAGTTGCCGCTGCATTTCATCGTCAATATCTCCCTGCTGCGCGCCGATCGGCCCGATGGCACTGTAAGCGGTACCTTGAGCCTGTCGGTGGCTGGCCAAGGGCCGGACGGCGCCACGCTGACCGACGCGGTGTTGACCGGGGCCCGGTCGGGTCTTGCCTACCAGTTCCGCTACTACCAGGAGCTCACCGAGAACCTGGTGCTGCCCCCGGGATTCAAGCCCTCGCAGCTGACCGTCACGGTCCGCTCGAGCCGCAAGGACATTGCGCCGCTCGCCCAGACCTACCCCTGGAGCGCCGTCTCCGGACCGTAGCCGGGACAGGGGCACAGGGGCGCAGGCGAGCGCCGGGGGTAGTGGGCTTTGACCTGCGCGGCCGCAGAACCTAGACTCGTCCCATGAGCACGACCGAAGCGATCGAGGACACCCCGGCCCTGCAGTTCACCGATGCCGCCGCACGCAAGGTCGGCGATCTCATCCGCGGTGAAGGCAATCCCAATCTCATGCTGCGCGTGTTCGTGCAGGGTGGGGGCTGCTCGGGGCTGCAATACGGCTTCGAGTTCGATGAGCAGATCCAGGACGGCGACACCTGCGTCGAGAACCAGGGAGTGAAGCTCCTGGTCGACCCCATGAGCGTGCAGTATCTGGCGGGGGCGGAAATCGATTACCGCGAAGGACTGGACGGGGCGCAGTTCGTCATCCGCAACCCCAACGCCTCGACCACCTGCGGTTGCGGGTCCTCCTTCTCGGCCTGAAGTCCCTGACCGAGCGTGCGTTCGCGCCTGGTCGGCTCCCGCGACACCCGGCCAAGCCGCCGTAAGAGCGCCTTCCGCCCCGAGGTCCTGGCGGCGGTCGATCTGGGTTCCAACAGCTTTCACATGGTGGTGGCGAGGTACTCCCACGGCCAGCTGGTCATCATCGATCGCCTGCGCGAGATGGTGCGCCTCGCCTCCGGGGTGGAGGAGAACGGCCGCATCGACGAGGCGGTGGCGGCCCGTGCGATCGCCTGTCTGCAACGATTCGGGCAACGGCTGCGCGCCATGCGCGCCGGCAGTGTGCGCGCCGTCGGCACCAGTGCCCTGCGGGTTGCCCACCGCAAGCAGTCCTTCCTCGAGCGCGCGCGCGCCGCTCTCGGCCATCCCATCGAAATCATCTCCGGCCGGGAGGAGGCGCGGCTCATCTACGGCGGAGTCGCTCACCACCTGCCGAGCGAGCCCGGGCGCCGCCTGGTCATCGACATCGGCGGGGGCAGCACGGAACTCATCATTGGAGAGGGCCTGGCGCCCCTCGAGCTCGAGAGCCTGCGTCTCGGCTGTGTGGTGCTGAGCGAACGGTTCTTCGAAGAGGGCAAGATATCGGCCAAACGCATGGCGGCAGCCCGCGTGGCCGTGCGCTCGCAGCTCGCGCCCGTGCAGGCCGCCTTCCTGCGGCGCGGCTGGAAGCATTGCGCCGGCAGCTCAGGAACGGTACGAGCGATCGGTGAGGCCATCCGTGAGCTCAGCCCGCGGGCCACCCTCATCACGCCCGCCGGACTGAAGCGCCTGCTCGAGGCCGTGGTGAGCGCGGGGCACGTGCGAAATCTGCGCTTCGGTGCGGTCACCGAGGACCGCCGGCCGGTGTTTCCCGGCGGGCTCGCCATTCTCGCCGAGCTCTTCTCGGTGCTCGGACTGAAGGAAATGCGTATCGCCGAAGGAGCTCTGCGCGAGGGGCTGCTCTACGACATGGTAGGCAGGATCACCGACGAGGATGCGCGTGAGCGCACCGTGCGCAGCATGCAGCTGCGATATCACGTCGATGGCGAGCAGGCCGCTCGTGTCGAGGCGAGCGCGCTGAGGTTCCTGAGAGACACCCGCTCGGCGTGGAAACTGCGGGGCGACCCGGCCCCGCACCTGGTGTTGAAATGGGCGGCGCGGCTGCACGAGATCGGCCTGGACGTGGCCCACAGCGGCTATCACCGCCATGGAGCCTATCTGCTCGAGAACGCGGACATGCCGGGCTTTTCTCGCGAGGAGCAGCGCCTGCTCGCCCGGCTGGTCGGCGCCCAGCGTCGCAAGCTCGCGCGGGAGACCCTGGCGGAACTCGTTCCACCCTGGGACCGTCAGGCGATCTACCTGGTCGTGCTGCTGCGCCTGGCGGTGTTGCTGCACCGCGGGCGCGGCCGCAATCCGCTGCCGCGGATCCGGCTCACCGCGAGAGGCAGGTCTGTGAAGCTCGCCTTCCCGGCACGCTGGCTGAAGGATCATCCGCTGACGCTTGCGGACCTGCAGCAGGAGGTCGATTACCTGCGCGCGGCGGGCGTGAGTCTCCTCGTAACCGGGCCCGGGCGCTGAACCGTCCCGGACCCGCGCCCCGCGGGGCGGAGCGGGGAGCTCAGGCGCCGATCGGGCTCGCCGAGGCTCCTGCGGCGTGGCGCGCCAGCAGCTCCGCCTGCAGCGACACCTTCGGCGCATCTCCCGGCGACAGCCGCTCGTAGCGGCCGTCGGCGCGCAGCCGCCAGGTCTGGCAGTTGTCTTGCAGCGCGAGCTCGAGATTCTCGAGGATCCGCTGGCGGTGCGATTGCCGCTCGATGGGAAAGGCGACCTCGATGCGGTGAAAGAAATTGCGTTCCATCCAGTCGGCGCTCGAGCCGAAGATCTCCGGCTCCCCGTCGTTCTCGAAGTAGAACGTGCGTGAGTGCTCGAGGAAGCGCCCGACGATGGAGCGCACCTCGATGTTCTCCGACACGCCGGGCACACCGGGCCGAAGAGCGCACACGCCGCGCACGATCAGGTCGATCTTCACTCCGGCGCGTGAAGCGCGGTAGAGCGCCTCGATCGCCTGCTGCTCGACCAGCGCGTTCATCTTGGCGATGATGCGGGCGGGCCGGCCGGCGCGCGCATGCTCGATCTCGCGGTCGATCTTGGCGAGCATCGCATCGTGCATGCCGAACGGGGATTGCAGCAGGCGGGTGAGTTTCGGCGTGCGGGTGAGGCTCGTGAGCTCGAGGAACAGCTCGTGTACGTCCCCGCCGACTTCGTCGCGGCAGGTGAACAGGCTGTAGTCGGTGTATTGGCGTGCGGTGCGGGGGTGATAGTTGCCGGTGCCCAGGTGGCAGTAGCGGCGGATGCCGCCGGGCTCGCGCCGCACGACCAGTATCAGCTTGGCGTGCGTCTTGTAGCCCACCACGCCGTACATGACGTGCGCGCCGGCTTCCTGCAGGCGGTTGGACAACTCGATGTTGGCTTCTTCGTCGAAGCGCGCGCGCAGCTCGATGATCACTGTGACGTCCTTGCCCGCATTGGCCGCGCTCACGAGCGCATCGACGATGGGCGAGTCGTTCCCCGTGCGGTACAGTGTCTGCTTGATGGCGAGCACGTTGGGGTCGGCGGCCGCCTGGCGCAGGAAATCCATGACCGGGGTGAAGCTCTGGTATGGGTGGTGCAGCAGCATGTCCTTCTGGCGCACGCAGTCGAAGATATCCGCGCCGCCGGCGAGGCGCCGCGGCACACCCGGGGTGAAGGGCGGGTACTTCAGGTCCGGCCGCTGCACCAGATCGTAGGCCGCCGACAGGCGGTTGAGGTTGACCGGGCCGGGCATGCGGTAGGTGTCGATCTCCCCGAGCGCGAACTGCTGCTGCAGGAACTGCACGATGTCCTGTGGGCAGTCGCTCGAGGTTTCCAGGCGTACGGAGGCGCCGTAGCGGCGGTGGGCGAGCTCGCCCTCGAGCGCGCGCCGCAGGTCATCGATCTCCTCTTCGTCGACGAACAGATCGCTGTTGCGGGTCAGGCGGAACTGCCAGCATCCGATCACCCGGATGCCGGCGAACAACTTCTGCACGAAGGCCTGCACGATGCCGGTGAGCAGCACCAGCGTGCGCCCCGTGCCCTCGGTCGGCACCGGCACGACGCGGGGGAGCGAGCGCGGCGCCTGCACGATCGCGAGCTCGCTGTCGCGGCCGAAGGCATCGCGCCCTTCCAGGCGGACGATGAAATTCAGGCTCTTGTTCTGGATGCGCGGAAACGGCCGCGCCGGATCGAGTCCGAGCGGGCTCAGCACCGGCTCGACCTCGTGCTCGAAGTAGCGCTCGAGCCACTCGCGCGCCTGCGGCGTCCAATCGGTATGGGCGAGCAGCTGGATGTCGCGGGCCGCCAGGCGCGGCAGCAGCAACGCATTGAGGCACCGGTATTGCTCGGCCACCAGCTGCGCGGCCCGCTCGTGGATGGCCGAGAGCTGCTCCTCGAGCGACAGACCGTCCGCGGCGAACTGGGCCGAGCCGAGCTCCTGGAGCTGCTTCAGGCCCGCCACCCGGATCTCGAAGAACTCATCGAGATTGCTGGAGGAGATGCACAGGAAGCGCAGCCGCTCGAGCAGCGGCACCGATTCGTCGAATGCCTGGGCCAGGACCCGCTGGTTGAATTCCAGGAACGAGAGCTCCCGATTGATGTAAAGCTGAGGCGATTTCAGGTCGGGGGCGTCCATCGGTGGCAAGTAAAGCAGAGTATGGTGACGAATGCATGCACGGCCGTCGGGGCCGGGGAGGAGCATCCCCTCCGCACGCGTCCGCAGGCGCGATTCCGGAGGGGGCGCGGCTTCGCATACACTGCGCGAGCGGCCTCCGCCGCGTGAACCGGAACCGCCTTCCCCAAGCCATGTCCACCATCGATTCATCGGCCGATCAGCTGCCCGAGCTCGAGCGCGGCGCCCACGAAGTGCTGCTCACCGCGGATCTCGCGCGCAAGCTCGCGCGCGGGGCGCCGCTGCGCATCAAGGCCGGGTTCGACCCGACGGCACCGGACCTGCACCTCGGGCACACCGTGCTGCTCAACAAGATGCGCCAGTTCCAGCAGTTCGGTCACGAAGTCATCTTCCTGATCGGGGATTTCACCGGACTCATCGGCGATCCCACCGGGCGCAACCAGACCCGCCCGGCGCTCACTCCCGAGGAAGTGCAGGCGAACGCGCGCACCTACGAGGCGCAAGTGTTCAAGATCCTCGACCCCGGGCGCACGCGGGTCGATTTCAACTCCCGATGGCTCTCGACCATGGGGGCGGCCGACTTCGTGCGCCTCGCCGCGCACTACACCGTGGCGCGCATGCTCGAGCGGGACGACTTCTCCAAACGCTACAAGAGCGGTCAGCCCATTGCCATCCACGAGTTTCTCTACCCGCTCGCGCAGGGCTACGACTCGGTGGCGCTCAAAGCCGATGTGGAGCTCGGCGGCACCGACCAGAAATTCAACCTCCTGGTCGGGCGCCAGCTCCAGGCGGCCTACGGCCAGGAGCCGCAGGTCGTGCTGACCATGCCGCTGCTCGAAGGCACCGATGGCGTCAACAAGATGTCGAAGTCGCTCGGCAATTACATCGGCATCGCCGAGCCCGCGGGCGACATGTTCGGCAAGATCATGTCGATTTCGGACGAGTTGATGTGGCGCTACTACGAGCTCCTGTCCTTCCGGCCGCTGACGGAGATCGCCGCGCTCCGACAGTCGATCGGCGAAGGCCGCAATCCGCGCGACGTCAAGTTCGAGCTCGCGCGTGAGCTCGTCGCCCGCTTCCATGGCGCCGCCGCCGCCGAGCAGGCACAGGCCGAATTCATCGCACGCCATCGCGAAAAAACGCTGCCCACCGACCTGGAGCTCAAAATCTCACGTGCCCCGGGGCTGGTGGCCAATCTGGTCAGCGCCGGGCTGGTCAGTTCCGGCTCCGAGGCGCGGCGGAAGATAGCCGAGGGCGCGGTGCGCATCGCTGGCGAGAAGGTCGTCGATGTCGGGCTGCAGCTTGCCGAAGGCGAGCACATCCTGCAGGTGGGGCCGCGCCGCTTTGCCCGAATCAGGGTAGAGCGCGCGCCTTGAGCGGCGCCGAACGGGCACGCCAGGCGCCGGCACCCCCGGCGCGGGGCGATTTCGGCCCGCGAGTGAGCTGCCGACCCCTTGCAACGATCAAGCTCTAGCTCTACTGCGGAGCATCTCCAGCGTCCCGTCCGGACGGCCCTGCGCGCCACCCGGAAACGGCGCCCGATCCCGGCCCCCGCGCGGGCACGGGGACTGCCCGGCTCCCGCCGCCGCATGCGTGCAACCCCTTGGCGGCATTAGGATCCGTCCGGTGTGGAGGTCCCCCGGCGGAATGCTCCTGCGAGGCGCCGGAAGGGGCCGCAAAGGCCTTGAGCACGAAAAGATTTCAATTCGTTGACAAGGCCTCAATCGAAGCTATACTGCGCGCCCCTCGACGCCACGGGCGCAGCGCGCAAGCGGCAGAGAGGGACGCCGAGGAAGCGGCGAAAAGAAGGTTGACGGGCGCGAAACGATGGATATACTGCCCGCCCCTTCGAGAGCGAGGGCGCCACCTGCAACGTGGCGGCCGCACTCGAAACCCCCGGGCGCAAAGCCGCACGGGAGCTCTTTAAAAGTTTGGCAGGTAATTTGTGTGGGGACTCGTGTCAAAGAGCCTTTGGCGCTAAGACCGAGTGACCAAAATGTCCAGCAGTAGTTGGGCCATTTTGGATCCACTCTTTTTGATGATTCTCAAATCTTCAAGTGAAGAGTTTGATCCTGGCTCAGATTGAACGCTGGCGGCGTGCCTAACACATGCAAGTCGAGCGGTAACAGGTGTAGCAATACATGCTGACGAGCGGCGAACGGGTGAGTAATGCTTCGGAATCTACCCACGGGTGGGGAATAACCAATCGAAAGGTTGGCTAATACCGCATAAGTCCTACGGGGGAAAGCGGGGGATCGTAAGACCTCGCGCCG
>JAJYDK010000040.1 GCA_021777555.1 Pseudomonadota bacterium
TGATAGCATCTGCGACCGCGCAGGCGCACCCAATGCGGAGAGGTGGCAGAGCGGTTGATTGCACCGGTCTTGAAAACCGGCGTCCCTTCACGGGGACCGTGGGTTCGAATCCCACCCTCTCCGCCAGTTTTGTCACAGTGGCCGCATTGCTCCTGCGCAAAGGCGCGAGCGGGCTGTCAGTCGAGTCATCAGGCGGTCGATGATGGGGGTGCTTCAGGGCGGCTGCTGCAGTGTGCTGGCGGATGTCATCGAGATGGCCGGGCCAGGCCCGGGCCAGGCCCATGATCCGCGAAACGAGCGCGTGCGCCATTCGCGCAGTTCAATGCCAGCGCTTCGATGATTCGAGGCCTGCGCAGAGGGTGGCGCTGCCGATGGCCAGGAAGAGTGCGAGCCTGTAGCATGGCAGCCGAAACCGGCGGTTCGACGGCCGCGGTGTGTGACATTGAGGCCATTTGAATCCAATGGCCTGGCTGCGCATCCGCATGGACCAGATGGAAACGAGCGAGGCCCCCGATGAACACTGTGACTCTTGAGCTCAACCGCGCAGGCCAGAGCCTGTGGCTCGACAACATCACGCGCGAGCTGCTGACGAGCGGCACGCTCAATCGCTACATCGAGGACCTCTCGGTCACCGGACTCACCTCGAACCCGACGATCTTCGATCAGGCGATGAAACACGGTGGCGCCTATGACGAGGATCTGCGCCGGCTCGCCACCGAAGGCCTCGCCGCCGAGGAGGCGTTCTTCGAAATCGCCTTGCAGGACCTGACGCGAGCGGCCGACCTGTTTCGCCCCGTTCACGAGCGCACCGACCGCTTCGACGGCTGGGTATCACTCGAGGTGTCACCTCACCTCGCGCGTGATGCACGCTCGACCCTCGCACAGGCGCGGCAGCTGCACGAGCGGGCCGCCCGACCCAATCTCTTCATCAAGATACCCGGCACCCGGGAAGGTCTGCCGGCGATCGAGGAGGCGATCTTCGCCGGCGTATCGGTCAACGTGACGCTGCTGTTCTCGCCCGAGCAGTACATTGCGGCCGCGGAAGCCTGGCTGCGCGGCATCGAGCGGCGCATCGAGGCGGGTCTGAATCCCAACGTCGCCTCCGTTGCATCTCTCTTCCTCAGCCGCTGGGATGTGGCGATCGCCGGCAAGGTGCCCGCGGCGCTCGTCAACCGGCTGGGTCTTGCCATCGGCCGCAGCGCCTATAAGGCGTATTGCGACCTGTTGACCTCTTCCCGCTGGCTGCGCGCCATGAACGCCGGCGCCCGGCCGCAGCGTCTGCTCTTCGCCAGCACCGGGACCAAGGATCCAAAGGCCTCGGACGTGCTCTACGTGGAGGGACTCGTTGCGCCCCTCACCATCAACACCATGCCGGAGAACACGCTCAAGGCCTTCGCCGATCATGGAGGCGTGGGGCGGGCGATCGACCCGGACGGCGGGGACAGCGATGCGGTGCTCGCGGAGTTCAGCAAGGCGGGTGTCGATCTGCCCGCGCTCGCCGCCAGGTTGCAGGAAGAGGGCGCCGCCGCCTTCGTCAAGTCCTGGGACGAACTGCTCGGCGGCATCGGCGCGAAAACCGCCGCGCTCAGGAAATCGGCGTAATCGGCGGGGGCGCGGGGCGCTCGCGCCCCGCGCATCACCGGGCGAACCTTACTCCTCTTTCGCGCCGCTCTCGGCGGCGGCGAGCGCCTTGTCGACCTGCTCCTGGGCTGCGGAGATGGCAGCCCTCTCGCAGGTCGGCGCCTCGGGCTGCTCGAGGGGATAGAGCTCATCGAGCTGCTTGCAGGCGAGGCGGGCGGACTCCTCGACCCGCCGCTTGAGCTCCGTCGCGCCCGCGTGGGTCTTCAGATCAAGATCCTCGTAACCCACCCATCGTGTCACGGAGACCTCCTCGGTCGGTATCCCGCTGGCGGATGTCTCGATGACCTTCTTGCTGATCACCGAAGCTTCGACTTTGATCGTCGAGAGCTGATTGTCTGCGAGAGCTGCCGTGGCGGCGCACAAGCCGATGCTGATCAGCGCGCAGCCGAGCGTGCGGGTGAGGCGCCGGGTATTCATCGTAGTGACTCCTCGATTCGGTTTGTGGAGGATTCTCAACCGTGTCCGATGGTAGGCCGGGCCGATGCGCCGTCCATACGCATATGGCGCACCGGTCCCCGGCTCTGCGGCGGACCCCTAGGTGATTCCACTGATTTGGCGCATGAGCCTCGGGCATACGGTGTCGGGCAGGCCACTGCGGGTTTGGACTTCATGTTTCGCACGCAACTCGTTGCCGGTGAGAGCCATCGGGGAGTGCCCGATGTCATTTCAAGTCTCATGAATCCACGGGCCTATCCGCATCCGGCCGGGGCGGTCGAGCTCATCGAGACGCCCATCTCGTGGGTGCTGTTGGCGGGGGAGTTCGCGTACAAGATCAAGCGGCCGGTGCGCTATCCCTTCATCGACCTCAGATCGGGTGCGCGCCGCAGATTCCTCTGCGAGGAGGAGCTGCGTCTCAACAGACGATTCGCGCCGCAGCTGTACCTAGAGGTGTGTGATGTCGTGAGCGAGGCGGGCGAGTCCCGGATCCGCCTGAGCGGTGCCGATCCAGGCGGTGCCCACGAGGGAGCGCTCGAGGCCGCCGTGCGCATGCGCCGATTCTCGAGGCGGGATGAGCTCGATCAGCTGCTCGCGACCCACCGCGTCGAGCCGCTCGAGCTCGAGATATTCGGCCGCAGCATCGCCGATGTGCACGCAGCGCTGCCCGCGGCGGAAGCGGACTCGCCCGCGGGCACCCCGAACGGCGTCAAGGCGCAGCTCAGCCGCAATCTCCTGGAATGCGCCGAGGCGGCGGGCGCGCTCGGCACCGCTGAGGAGGTGCTGGCGCTGCGCGAGGGGCTCGAGCGGCACATCTTCGCGGCCCTGCCGGACATCGCCTTGAGGAGGGAGCGCGGACGCGTCCGGGAGTGTCACGGTGACCTTCACAGCCGCAACATCGTGCGCCTGGAGCAGCGACTCATCGCCTTCGATTGTCTGGAGTACGAGCCGGCATTCCGCTGGATCGACGTGGCCGATGAGATCGCGTTTCTCGCGAGCGATCTCGCGTCACGTCATTTCGACCGTCATGCCCAGGCTTTTCTCAGGGGATACCTCGCGCAGAGCGGCGATTACCACGCCTGCCGGGTCATCAGGCTCTATGAGGCGCATCGCGCGCTCGTGCGCGCGAAGGTCGCGGCGCTGTCGGCGGCCGCTCTCCCGGAGGGCCCGGAGCGGGAGTCGGTCCGGCTGGAGCATCTGCGTCTGATCGCACACGCAACCGCCGCGCTGTCGCCCGGGAGTCCGGTCCTGCTCCTCATGTGCGGTGTGTCGGGTTCGGGCAAGACCTGGCTGGCCCGACTGCTCGCGGAGCACCTCTCGGCGCTGCACCTGAGGTCGGATGTCGAGCGCAAGAGGCGCGCGGGACTTCAGCCGCTGGCGGATTCCAACTCTGAGCTCGCCGCGGGGCTGTATTCGAGAGAGATGAGCGAGCGGGTTTACGACGACCTGGCGCAGGCCGCACGCGATGGGCTGGCGGGCGGCTACAACGTCATCGTCGATGCCACGTTTCTGCGCCGCGATGAGCGGGCAAAGTTCGCCGAGCTGGGGGTCGCGTGCGCATCCTCCACCCATTTCGTCTGCTGTCAGGCGCCGCTGTCGGTGCTGCGCGCCCGGATTCTCGCGCGCTCGCGCGCCGGGCTCGATCCTTCGGAGGCCGACCTGGCCGTGCTCGACTGGCAGCGCGGGCACATCGAGCCATTCGGCTCGGAGGACCCGTTCGATGTCATCTACGTCGAGTCGGCCGATCCGGAGGCGCTCGAGAAGGTCGTACGTCGGACGCGGCAACGGCCGGGACATCATGTCCCGGCCGTCTGATTGGCTCGTCTCGAGGGCATCAGTGCTGGATCGAGCCGCTCGCCGCGCCGCCGCCCTGGGCAGATGCGGAGGCGTTTGCCGCCGATCCCTGGGCCGCGGCGCCGTCGCCGAACCCGGTGGTGAGTCCGCCGCTCGCCCCTCCGGTGCCGTCAACGGGATGGGTCGTTGAGCGCACGGGAGGCGTGAGAGCTCCGGAGCCGCCCGTTGCGTTCGCGGAACCACCCGAGCGGGCATTGCCGTGAGCCGTGCCCTTGGCACCGCCTGACATCGAGCTCATGAGGCCGTTCATTGAGCCGGCGGGGCTGGCATTGCCGGTCGCCTGACCCGCGGCACTCAAGGCGCCATTGACGGTACCCGTCGGGTGCAGACCACTCGCCGTGGAGGTGCCGGACTGGGCGGCTGCGGCACCCGTGGCTGCGGCATTGCCGGTCAGCGCACGGCCCGTGCCGGCCGTGGCGGCGCCTCCGGCTTCACCGGTGCCGATCACGGTGCCGGCTACGCTCCCGGCTCGGTGCGCGGCGCCCTGGGCCGCGGTCTGAGCAACGCCCTGTGCGGCGCTGCGGACTGTTCCCGCGGGGTTGCGCAGCCGCCGGATCCCTCCCATTTGACCCGCAGCCGCGCCACTGAGGGTGCCGAACCCGCCGCCCTGGCCGGTGATCATCCCGCCGGGGCCGATCCCGCCGCCGAGCATCCCGCCGGCGGCTCCGCCCACGGCTCCCCCGAGGCCGCCGCCGAGCAGCTGGGCGTGCGCCGGCGCGGTAAAGGTCAACGCGGCGGCAATGGCGATACTCGCGAACAGATGGGGTTTGTGCATGATCGTTCTCCGTTTGGGGCGGCGGTCGATCCGCGCCCTTCAGGGAGAACTACGTGCGAGAGGTCGGGATTCTTCCCGAGCGCGTCGAAATTTCTTTGACCTACCGCGAGGCGGTGATGGTGCGCCCGGTATGGGCCGGCAGATGGGCGGCCACCAGGCCGAAGCCGTACACCGTGTTGCGGCCGGCGGTCCCGAGATGAATGGCTCGGTGCATGAGGTCCTCGAGCGCTGCGCGCGCGGCCTTTGGATCCGGCCGGCGCAGCCGCCGCGCCAGAAGTCCCGCCACCAGGGGCGCGGCGAACGAAGTCCCCCGGACCGCCGAGAGGCCGCTTGGGATGCTCGCCGCCTCGATGTCGGCGCCCGGAGCGGCGAACATCACCTGCGGTCCGCGTTCGGCCTCGAACAGCACCCGGCGGTGCTCGTCCACCGCGGTGACACCGATGACACCGGGATAGGCCGCCGGATAGAGCGGCGGGGCGGCCGGGCCGTCATTGCCGACGGCGGCCACGATCAGCGCGCCCCGCGCGAGGACGCGATCCACCACCTGTTGCATCAGGGCATTCGGTGGCCCGACCAGGCTCACGTTGATGACCGGAACGCCGTGCTGCGCGAGCCAGGCGAATGCCGTGGCGATCGCATCCACCGCCCCGCCGGTCGGCTTGCCGCAATACACATCGGCGGCGTACAACACCGCGCCCGGATCGGCGCCCGCGAAGCGACCGTCCCGGCCGATCATGAGCGAGGCGACCGCCGTGCCATGGGCGCTCGGCACCGGGGCGCCGCCGCAACCCTGTTGGTGAATGACTTGTTGCCGAAACACGGATTGTCCGGTGTCGATGCCGCCGTCGATGAGTCCCAGCGCCGCCCGCGGTGCGCTCGCAAGGTCTGCCGTCGCGGCAGCCGGTGCGGTGGCGGGTGTTCCCCGCCGGGGTCCCTCCGGCTCGAGGAGCGCGCCGCTGTCGGTATAGATGTGGTTGTAATCGTAGGTGCCCGTGGGATCGAGCCTGCGCAGCTCTTGCAGCGCGCGTGAGGTGGATACTCCACGCGGTGCACGGAGCACGATGAGTCGCAGCCCCAGGGCCTCGAGCGACCTCACCCGCACGACGGAGAAACCCGCGGTGCTCGCGCGAGCGAGCGCCCCATCGGTGGGGGAGAGCGCGAGCACTTCGCCGCGGACCACCGGATTGCCCTGGGGATCGGCCGCGATGAGACGCGGATAGCGGTGCAGCAGGCCGAGGACGTCGAGCTTGCGGGCCTCCTCGAGGCGGCGCAGGCGCCGATGCAGAGTGTTCGTGAGCGGGGGAAGAGTCTGCCGGAGCCCCGGGAGGCCGAGCCCGGGGAGTCTGCCCGGCAACAGCGAGCCCGCCGGTCCCCCCGGGAGCGCAATCTGCGCGCCGGCTGCCGGAACGAGCAGCAGGGTGATCAGCCATGCCCGCAACATTCGGGCACTGTAGCACTGGATTTTGGATCTGCGCGCGGATGGAAGAAAATGGCCCTCCCGCTCGTCTTACGTAGATGACAGGCATGGGCCCAGCGATCGAGGACCTTCGTGATCGGATCATCGACATCCTGCCGCGCCTGCGGCGATTCGCGCGCTCCCTGGCGCGAGACCCGCACGATGCGGATGACCTGGTGCAAATCACGGTGGAGCGGGCCCTTGCCCACGCCGATCAGCTGCACCCGGACTCGCGGCTCGCCAGCTGGCTGTTCGGCATCCTGCGCAACGCCTGGATCGATGAGGTCCGCAGCCGCCACAGGCGAGAGCCCCTGCACGCGCCCGAAGCGCTTGCCGAGCACGTCGGCGATCCCGCGGCGGGCTCCCAAGCGGAGCTGCTTTGTGTGCAGGATGCGCTTGCGCGACTGCCGGAGGAGCAACGTCTTGCCGTCAGCCTCGTGCTCATCGAGGGGCTCTCGTACAAAGAGGCGGCTCATGTCATGAACGTGCCCATCGGAACGCTGACCAGCCGTCTCGCGCGCGGCCGCGACGCACTGCAGGAGATGCTGGCCGATACCTCGGAGACATCCCGATGAGCTTCTCCGAAGAGGTGCTGATGGCCTATGCCGACCACGAGCTGGATGAGAAGACCCGGGCCGCCGTCGAGGCCGCCATGGCGAGCGATCCTGAGCTCGCACGTCGCGTTGCGCATCACCAGAGGTTGCGCGCGCGGCTGCGGTCCGCCTTCGAGCCGGTGATCGAGGAGCCGGTGCCGGCCCGCCTGCTCGAGGCTGCCCGCAACGCACCGGCGGCGTCTGGCGCCCCAAGAGGGAGCAATGTCGTTCCGCTGCCGCGCCGGGGTGCGCCAGAGCGGTCATTGCCGCGCTGGGCCGCGCTTGCGGCGAGTCTCGTAGTCGGAGCTCTCGGCGGATGGCTCGCCTTTCGCCTCGTTGGCTCCGGACCGATCACGATGCGCAACGGCCACATGGAGGCGCGCGGCCTGTTGGCGGCTGCCCTCACGCATCAGCTTGCCTCCGGCCAGAGCGCCGCGCAACCGGTACGGATCGGGGTCAGTTTCCGATCGAAGTCCGGTGAGTACTGCCGGACCTTCTCGATGCGTGCGCCCGCGGTGGCCGGCCTAGCCTGTCATGCGGCGAAGGGTTGGCGGCTGCAGGTGTTGACGGGGGCAGAGGAGGAGGGCGCCGCCACGGGAGGCTATCGCCCGGCGGCATCGTCGGTGCCTGCGCCCGTGGTGACCGCCGTCAACGCGGAGATCGCCGGGGAGCCATTGGATGCCAGCGCCGAGGCCGCGGCCCGCCGCCGGGGCTGGAAGCCCTGATCGCCTCGGGCCACGAGAGGTGGTGTCGGGACCGGCCGCTGCCGGCCCCGGCGCGTGAGCTAGAACTTTCCGCTCTGAAAGTCCTCGAACGCCTGCATCAGCTCCTCGCGGGTGTTCATGACGAACGGTCCGTATTTCGCCACGGGCTCACGCAATGGCCGTCCGGCCACCAGGATGGCGCGGGCGGGCTGTGCCGTTCCTTCCTTGCCTGACGGGGCGCCTTCCAGACACACGGTGTCGCCCTCGGTGAGCACCGCGAGCTGGTGCGTATCGAGGGGGGCCGCTGCCTCGCCCACCCGCACGGCGCCCTCGTAGACATAGACGAAAGCCGCGTGTCCGGCGGGCAGGGTGTGAGAGAACCGCACGCCCGGGGCAAGCTCGATGTCGAGGTAGGTCGGATCGGTGGCGGGCTGCGCGATGCGCCCGGCGATACCCGACACCTGACCGGCGATCACCTTGATGCGCGCGCCCTCGACGCTCACCGAGGGAATCTTCTCCGGCCCGAATTCCTGGTAGCGTGGCGCGGTCATCTTGTCCCGGGCGGGCAGATTGATCCACAGCTGAAATCCGCGCATGCGGCCTTCCTGCTGCTCGGGCATCTCGGAATGCACGATGCCGCGGCCGGCGGTCATCCACTGCACGCTCCCCGGCACGAGCACCCCCTCGTGGCCGTGGTTGTCGCGATGACGCATCCGTCCATCGAGCATGTAGGTGACCGTCTCGAAACCCCGGTGAGGATGGTCCGGAAAGCCTGCGATGTAGTCGCCCGGATTGTCGGTGCCGAACTCATCCAACATCAGGAAGGGATCGAGGTCGGTGAGCTGCGGCTGGCCGATCACGCGCGTGAGCTTGACGCCGGCCCCATCGGAGGTCGGCATGCCGCGCACGATCCGGGCGATGGAGCGTGTGGATGGTGTAGGGATACTCATGGGACCTCCAATGGGGGTGGGATGGATCGACCCGCCGGTTCAGGCGGCGAGCCGGGCTGCCTCGGCCGTCGCGGCGGCGAGCGCCTTGTGCCGCTGGTCGGGGCTGATGTTGAGCCCCTCGGCGCGCACGAAGGTGAGGTCGGTGATGCCGAGGAAGCCGAAGATACCGCGCAGGTAGCTCTCCTGGTGATCGAGGAAGGCCGCGGCGGAATCCGGACCGTAGAAACCTCCCCGGGAGGAGGCCACGATCACCTTCTTGCCAGCGGCGAGGCCCTCGGGGCCCTTCTCCGTGTAGCGGAAGGTCTTGCCGGCCACCACCACCCGATCGATCCAGGCCTTCAGCTGCGAAGAGACGGAGAAGTTGTACATCGGGGCGCCGATGACGATGATGTCCGCCGACAGGAAGTCCTCGAGCGCCTGACCGCCGCGCGCGAGGTCCTCGATCAGCGCGGAGGACTCGGGGGTGGCGCCTTGGGTGGCTGCGAGGTGGGCCCCGGTCAGGTGCCCGATGGGCTCGGCGCCCAGGTCGGTGTAGCGCACCGAGAGCTCCGGATGGGCCTCGCGAAGGCGCTGGACGATGGCCGCGCTCACTTGGCGGCTGACGGAATTCTGGCCGAGAATACTGGCGTCGATGTGCAGGAGTTTCATGGTGGTCCTCGGTGTGGTATAAAACGGTTACCGAGGCTAAGTATGTAAGTCTTGCCGGCGAGAACACAAGAAGGCACAGCGATGCGACCGAGTGAAACCGATGTAACCCATGGGGGGCATTCGCTTCCGAGCGCGGAGTGCCCCAAGATCAGCCAGGTGTTGGCGCGGATCGGCGAGAAGTGGAGCGTGCTCATCATCATCATGCTCTCCGAGCGGTCGCGCCGTTTCTCGGAGCTCAAGCGCGCCATCGGCGGCATTTCCCAGCGCATGCTGACGCTGTGCCTGCGTGGACTCGAGCGCGACGGCCTGGTGAAGCGCACGGTGTTTCCCGTCGTCCCGCCCCGGGTCGAGTACGAGTTGACGCCGCTCGGGCAATCGCTGCGCGAGCCGGTCACTCAGCTCGCGATGTGGGCGCAGGGCCACATCGCCGAGCTCGACGCGGCGCGCCAGGCGTTCGATCGGCGCGAGGCGATCGAGCGGGAAAAGGCCGAGAAGGCTCCAGAGTGGGCGGGCGGCCGTGAGGTTGGAATGATGAGCATCCGCAGGCGCTAGCCCCGAGGGGGCGGCGCGGGCGCACTCAGCCCTTGTGGGCGTGTCGGGAGGCGAGCTCCTCGGCCACCTTGGCGAGCGACAGGCCCCGGCTTTTCAACAGCAGCAACAGGTGGTAGAGGAGATCGGCCGACTCGGCGAGGACCTTCTCGTCCCCCTCGACAACCGCCGCAAGCGCCACTTCCAGGCCTTCCTCGCCCACCTTCTGCGCCATTCTCCTTACGCCCTGCGCGTAGAGCCGGGCCGTGTAGCTGCCCTCCGGACGCTCGGCGATCCGCTGCTCGATCACCGATTCGAGCTCCCCGAGAAACGCCAGACGATCGGCCACCGGGCGCTCGTTCCCGAAGCACGTGGCCGTGCCCAGGTGGCACACCGGACCCCGAGGCCGCGCCGTGACGAGCAGCGCATCGCGATCGCAGTCGGCGCGGACCGAGACCAGCTCGAGCGTGTTGCCGGAGGTCTCGCCCTTTTCCCACAATCGTTGCCGGCTGCGGCTGAAGAAGACGACCCGGCCGCGGGAGAGCGTCTCGCACAGCGCCTCGCGATTCATGTACCCGAGCATCAGCACCGCGCCGTCCAGGTCCTGCACGATGGCGGGCAGGAGTCCATCGGTCTTCTCGAAATCGAGGCTCTCGAGGTCCGCCGCGGTGAGCGGCCTGCCGAGGGGGTGCATCTGAGTCACAATCGCACCTCGATGCCCGCTGAGCGCAGTTCGCGCTTCAGTTCCGGGATGGTGATCGCGCCCGAGTGAAACACGCTGGCCGCGAGCGCGGCATCGGCGCCGGCCTCGGCGAACACTGCCGCGAAATGGGACATCTCGCCCGCCCCGCCCGAGGCGACGAGGGGCACCTGACAGACGCGGCGCACCGCGTGCAGCTGCTCGATATCATAACCCCGGCGGACCCCGTCGCTGCCCATGCAGTTGAGCACGATCTCGCCCGCGCCACGCTGCTGCGCTTCGCGCACCCACTCGAGCACATCGCGTCCCGACTCGCGCGTGCGCTGCGGGTCGCCGGTGAACTGGAAGGCGCGGTATCCCTGCCCGGTGAGGCGGCTGTCGATCCCGACCACCACGCATTGCGAGCCGAAACGGCGGCTGAGCGCATCGATGAGGCCGGGGTCGGCGAGCGCGGGGGAGTTGACCGAGATCTTCTCCGCGCCGGCGTTGAGCACCGCCTCGGCGTCGGCCACGGAACGAATGCCGCCCGCGACGCAGAACGGAATGTCGAGCACTCGGGCGACGCGCTGCACCCAGCGGCGATCGACGGATCGCCCTTCGGGACTCGCCGTGATGTCATAGAACACGAGCTCGTCGGCGCCTTCGTCGCGATAACGCGAGGCGAGCTCCATGATGTCGCCCACGACCCGATGATCGCGGAAGCGCACGCCCTTGACGACCTGACCGTCGCGGACGTCTAGGCAGGGGATGACGCGTCGGGCAAGAATGGTCGTAGCTCCTCGGGGGTGATGCGCTGCTCGAGCAGGGCCTTGCCACTGACCGCGGCGGCGAGCCCGACCTGGGCCAGCGCCTGGAGGTCGGCGGCATCGCGCACGCCGCCCGAGGCCTGCCAGGCGATGCCCGGACAGCGCGTAACGGCGGCGCTGTAGAGTTCCAGGTTCGGGCCGGCGAGCGCCCCGTCGCGCGCGATGTCCGTGCACAGCACGTGCCGGACGCTCCCCTGCGGATAGAGCGCGAGCACCTCCCACAGGCTCTTCGCCGCCTCTTCCCGCCAGCCTCGGGTGCGCACCTGGGGCACACCTTGGGCATCGAGCCGCACATCGAGGGCGAGACAGATGCGCTCGGCGCCGAAATGAGCGAGCCACCGGAGGACCTCGTGCGGCCGTTCCACCGCCGCGCTGCCGATGACGACTCGCCCCACGCCCAGGCAGAGCAGCTCCTCGATCGTGTCGGCGCAGCGGATGCCGCCCCCGACCTGCAAGTGTATGCCGCTCTCGGCCGCGAGGGAGGCGATGACCTTCCGGTTGGCGGGCGCGCCCTCGCGCGCGCCATCGAGATCGACGACGTGCAGCCACCGGGCGCCGAAGGATCGGTAGCGCAGGAGCAGCTCGGCCGGCTCGTAGTCGTAGCGCGTCTCGGCGTCGAAGTCGCCCTGGAACAGGCGCACGCAACGGCCCTGGCGCAGATCGATGGCGGGAATGAGCAGCATGAGTGGGTTGAAGAGGCTAAAGGGTGAGAAAGTTGCCGAGCAGCCGCGCGCCGCCCGCGGCCGAGCGCTCGGGATGGAACTGCACGCCCCAGAAGTTGCCCCGCCGCACCACCGCCGAGAGTGTCCCGCCGTAATCCACGGTCGCCACCGTCAGCTCGCCCGCCGGCACCGCGTAGCCGTGTACGAAGTAGAAATACGCGTCGGGCTCGAGCCCGGCGAGCAGCGGGTCGGCGCGCGAGGGGTCGAGCTGGTTCCAGCCCATGTGCGGCACGGGGCGTCCCGGGGCGGCACTGAGTCTCTGCACTTCACCGGGAAGGACGCCGAGGCACTCGGTCGCGCCTTCCGCCGAGCGCTCGAAGAGGAGTTGCATCCCGAGGCAGATGCCGAGCACCGGCTGGGTGAGCGATGGCAGAAGGCGGGCGAGCCCGCCGCGGTGCAGCCGCTCCATGGCATCGGCCGCGCAGCCGACCCCCGGCAGCACCACGCGGGGTGCGGCAGCGATTTCCTGCGCATCCGCGCTCACGCGCGTCTTTGCGCCCAGGCGCTCGAAGGCGTATTGGAGGGAGGCGAGGTTGGCGCCGCCGCTGTCGATGATGACCGCTTCCACTACAGCACGCCCTTGGTGCTCGGCAGCTCGTCGCCTTCGCGACGAAACGCCTGGCGCAGCGCGCGGCCGACCCCCTTGAAACATCCCTCGATCATGTGGTGGCTGTTCTCGCCGGTGACACTGACATGGAGCGCGGCCCCGAGCGAGTCGGCGAGGGAGCGGAAGAAATGCGGCACCAGCTCGGTCGGCAGGCCGCCCACGGCCTCGCGGTTGAATTGCCCGGAAAAGCGGCTGTGTGCGCGGCCCGAAAGATCGATGGCCACCTGCGCGAGCGCCTCATCCATCGGCAGGAGGAAGCCGTAGCGGGCGATGCCGACTTTCGTGCCGAGCGCGCGCCTGAGCGCCTCCCCGAGCGCGAGCGCACAGTCTTCCACGGTATGGTGCTCATCGATCTGAAGGTCGCCCCGGCAGGAGAGCTCGAGGGCGAAGCCGCCGTGGCGCGCGAGCTGCTCGAGCATGTGGTCGAAGAACCCGATGCCGGTGGCGATGCTCACCGGCCCGCTCGAATCGAGATCGACACGCGCCTCGATGTCGGTTTCCTTCGTACGGCGCCTCACTTGGGCGCGGCGCGCGGTCAGCGTTTGCACGATGGCCGCCCAGGTCTCATCGCTCGAGCCCTCGCGGCGCACGCGCAGGCCCTGCACGCCGAGATTCCTGGCGAACTCGAGGTCGGTGTCCCGGTCCCCGATGACCGCGCTCGCCGCCAGGTTCACCGCGTTCGCATCGAGGTACTCGCGCACCAGAGCCGTTCCGGGCTTGCGGCATTCGCAGCCCTCACCCGCGGTGTGCGGGCAGACGAACACCGCGTCGAATTCGATGCCCTGTGAGCCGAACGCCTCGAGGATGAACTGCTGCGGCGTCTCGAAATTCTGGTGCGGAAAGGCCGGGGTGCCCAACCCGTCCTGGTTCGTGACCATGACGAGCCGGTAGCCGTGGCGCCTCAAGGTGGCGAGCGCGGCGAACACGCCGGGCATGAATCGCACCTTCTCGAGCGCATCGACCTGGTGGTCGGAGGGCTCCTCGACGAGCGTGCCGTCGCGATCGACGAAGAGGATGGCCGGGAGCGGGCTCATGCCCATGCCTCGAGGAGCCGGGTGTTCTGTTCAGGGGTTCCCACGGTGATGCGCAGGGCCGCACCGAGCCCGGGATATGCGCGGGCGTCGCGTACCAACAGTCCCGCCTCGCAGCCGAGCGCGAGCGCGGCGCCCGCGTCTTCGAACTCCGCGAGGATGAAGTTGGCATCGCTCGGCCAGAACCGCGTGATGCGCTTCAGGGCGGGCAGGGCCGCCATCAGGCGCGCGCGCTCGGCGAGCAGCGTCGCGAGCTGCTGCTCGCCCGCGCCGAGCGCCTCGGGTGTCAGCCGGGCAAGGACCGCATCGAGCGTCAGGGTCGGGACAGCGTAGGGTGGGATGATCTTGCGCAGCAGCCGGATGACCTGCGGCGCCGCGAGCAGCGTTCCGCAGCGCGCCCCGGCGAGGCCATAGGCCTTCGAGAGCGTGCGCAGCACGGCGAGATTCTCCAGCTCCCCGAGGTGACGGGCGAGACTCGGCCGGTCGGCGAACTCGAGATACGCCTCATCGACCACCACGAGGGCGCGGCCGGCGAGCGCGCGGGCGATGCGCAGCATGGACCGCTCATCGAGCAGGTTTCCGGTCGGGTTGTTGGGGGAGCAGAGGAAGAGGAGCTTGGTCTCGGGAGTGCACCGCTCGAGCACTTGCGCCTCATCGAGCGCGAACCCGCGCTCCATCGAGAGGGGCACCGGGAGCACCTGTGCCCCCTGGATACGCGCCGACACCGAGTACATGCCGAAGGTCGGCGGGCAGACGAGCACCGCATCCTCTCCGGCGCGGCAGAACGCACGGCACAGAAGATCGATGGCCTCATCGCTTCCCCGGCCTACCAGCACCGATTCGGGCGCGACGCCGTAGAGTTGCGCCAGCCGCTCGAGCAGCACCCGCGGCTGCGGCTCCGGATAGCGATTGACCCCGTTGCGGGGCTCCCCGCCGAGCGGGCTCCAGGGCAGCTCGTTGGCGTGCAGCCGCTCGAGCTCCGGGCGCCAGGCGGCGTGCTCATACACTTTGAGCGCGACGATCTCAGGCCGCGCCAGCGCTTCCACCCAGCTCATGAGGCCCCCTCAGCGGCGTGCGGTGGCGCGCCGAGCGCATCGAGTCGACGGGTCACGGCGGCGGCGTGCGCGTCGAGCCCCTCGAGGCGCGCGAGCGTCACGGCCGTGGGGCCGAGTCCGAGCAGGCCGGCGGGCGTGAGTTCCTGGACGGTGATGCGCTTGAGGTAATCGAGCACCGAAAGGCCGCTGTAGGCGCGGGCATAGCCGTAGGTCGGCAGCACGTGGTTGGTGCCGGAGCAGTAATCGCCCATCGGCTCCGGGGACCAGGCGCCGAGGAACACCGAGCCGGCGTTGACGATCTTCGCGAGGAGGGCTCGCGGCTCGCGCACCTCGAGGATCAGGTGCTCGGCGGCGTACTCGTTGGCCACCTCGGCGGCGCTGTCGAGGTTGGCGACTACGAGGCAGCGGCTCGAGGCGAGGGACTTCTCCAGGATTGCGCGGCGCGAGAGGCCGCCGAGCTGCGCATCGATCGCGGCGCTCACCGCCTCGGCGAGCCCCGGGCTGTCCGTGACCAGGATGGCCTGTGCGTTCACATCGTGCTCGGCCTGGGCGAGCAGATCGGCGGCCACGAACTCCGCGCGCGCGCTGGCATCGGCGATGACCATGACTTCGGAGGGGCCGGCGGGCATGTCGCAGGCGGCTCCCTGCGGATCACCCGCCGCGGCCTGTTTGGCGGCGGTCACCCAGGCGTTGCCGGGTCCGAAGATCTTGTCGACCTTGGGGATGCTCGCGGTGCCGTAGGCGAGGGCGGCAATCGCCTGCGCGCCACCGACCTTGAACACCGACTCGATGCCGCACAGCTGCGCGGCCACCAACACCGCCGGGTTGGCCTCGCCGCGACGATCCGGCGGCGTGCAGAGGATGCGGCGCGGGCAGGCGGCGATGAGCGCCGGCACGGCCAGCATCACGACGGCCGAGGGAAGGGGCGCGGATCCGGCGGGCACGTAGAGTCCGACGGCCCCGATCGGGCGGAAGATCCGCTCGCACCGCACTCCGGGGCTGGTCTCGAGGCCGAGCGGCTCGAGCGGCTGGGCGCGATGAAACCGCTCGACATGATCGATGGCCCGCTCGATCGCCGCCACCTGTTCGGAACTCAGCGCCTCGCGTGCCCGTGCGAATTCCCGGGCGGTGACCGCCAGGGATTCGACATCCACACCGTCAAAGCGCAGTGTGTAGGCTCTGAGCGCCGCATCACCGGCAGCGCGCACGTTCGCGATGATCTCGCGCACCACCCCCTCGATGTCCGCCCGCACCTGCTGCACGGGCCGCTCGAGCGCCGAGCGGCGCTCAGGGGCGCAGAGCGAGTCCCACTCGAGGATGCGCATACGGCTCACGCGAGCATCTTCTCGACGGGCAACACCAGCAGCGCGCTGGCGCCGGCCTTCTTCAGGCTCTCGAGCGTCTCCCAGAACACGTTCTCGCGGCACACCGCGTGGACGGCCACTTTGTCGGGGAAGCCCTCGAGCGGGATGATGGTGGGGGACTCGCTCCCGGGCAGGAGCTTGCGGATCTGGGGCAGGGCGTCCCGCGGAGCGTGCAGCATGATGTATTTGCTTTCACGCACCTGTTGCACGCCATCGATGCGCATCAACAGCCGCTCGACCCACTCGTCCTTCAGAGGCTCCAGCGCGAGCGGCGTGCGGATGAGCACCGCGTGGCTCTCGAGAACGGTCTCGACCTCGCGCAGATGATTCGCCTGCAGCGTCGAGCCGGTCGAGACCAGGTCGCAGATGAGGTCCGCTCTGCCCAAGCGGGGGGCGATCTCCACCGCGCCCGAGAGCGTGACGATCTCCGCCTCGATGTCGCGCTCGCGCAGGTAGTTCTCGAGAAGGAAGGGATAGGTCGTGGCGATGCGCCGGCCGCGCAGGCTCTCGGCCCCTGAGAACGAGGTGCCTTGCGGCACCGCGAGCGAGAGGCGGCAGCGGCCGAAATCGAGCTTGCGCACCTGCTGGAAGCGCACCGGGTGGCCGCGTGCGGCGAGCTCCAGGCGCTTCTCCTCGAGCACGTTCAGGCCGACGAGCCCGAGGTCGCAGACATCCTCCTGCACGAGGTCGGGGATGTCGTCATCGCGCACGAACAGGACATCGAGGGGCATGTTCTCCCCGTAGGCCATCAGCTGATCCTTGCCGCGGGAAATCTTCAGGCCGCAGCGTGCGAGCAGATCGAGCGAGGGGTCGGTGAGACGCCCGGACTTCTGGATGGCGAGCTTCAATCTGAGTTCATCCATGGCGGGGTGCCTCCTTGCCGAGACGCTGGGCCACCAGGCCGTAACCGCCGTTGCCGGCGGCGAGAAAGCGGGCGACCCGTCCGATGGTCGTGACGCTGACGCCGGTGAGGGCGTGGATCTCGCGGTAGGGCGTTCCCTTGCCGAGGTAATCGACGACCGCCCAGCGATCCGCCATGGCCTGAAGCTCGGCCGGCGTGCACAGGTCGCGAAAAAAGGCGCGGACTTCTTCCGCATCCCGCAGGGCGGCGATGGCGGTATAGAGGTTGCGCTCCGCGAGCGCCTCCTGACGGGGCGTGAGACTGCGATGGGTCTTCATGATATGCCAGTGTACTAGTGCGCTATCACATTAGCAGAGTGTCGCGGCCGCCGCCACCCCCATCGGGGCAGCGCGTACCGCCGCGGCGGCGCGCGGCACCCGCTTGACCGCCTGCCCGGGCGCCGCCTAGACTAGGCCGCACTCATCGAGACCGGCTGAGGGATAGGCCCTTAGACGCCGGGGCAACCGCCAGGCCCAACCAGCCTGTAAAGGTGCCAACTCCTGCGATTCGATCGCCTTCCGGGCGGTCGGGTCGACAGATGAGCGATACGCGAAGCTCCGTCCACTGCCGTGGCGGGGATGGTCGCGGCAACCCGCCAGTCCTGGCGGGCGCTCCGCAGGGGTTCTCGGTGTCAACGAGAGGAATGCGGAGCCATCCATGAATGCCATAGCGCAAGCCCCGGTCACACCGGGATTTGAGGCGTATCCGCTGCCCGGATCGGCGTGCGAGGGCACGTTCGATATTCCCGGAGAGTTTGCGCTGCATCACGGTGGGACGCTTACCGCGGTGCGCGTGGGCTGGCGGATGGTGGGGCCCGAGCATGCCCCCGTCGTGTGCGCGTTGGGAGGCATCTCGGCCAGCCGCCGGGTCTGCCTGACCGAGAAGCCCCGTGAGAGCTGGTGGCAGGAAGTGGCCGGTCCCGGGCGGCCGCTCGACACCGAGCGGTTCCGGGTGCTGTCGTTCGATTTTCTCGGCGGCAGCGGCGAGACTTCGGGGCCTGCGCCGGGGGAGACCTTTCCGAGCGTCTCCACCTACGATCAGGCCGAGGTGCTGCTCAGATTGATCGATCACCTCGGGGTGCGCTCGCTGCGCGCCATTGCCGGGGGCTCGTACGGGGGCATGGTGGCGCTCGCTTTCGCCGAGCGCTACCCGGAGCGGGTCGCTCGGCTGATCGTGTTGTGCGCCACCGATCGGCCCCATCCCCTCGGCACCGCGTGGCGCTCTGTGCAGCGCGACATCGTGCGCCTCGGCATCGAGAGCGGCCGGGCTCGCGAGGCCCTGGCGCTCGCCCGGGCGCTCGCCATGTCGACCTACCGCACGGGCGAGGAATTCCAGGCGCGATTCGAGGGACTGCCCGTGCTCGATGAGGGTCGCTTCCGTCTTCCCGTCGAGCGCTATCTGCACGCGCGGGGCGAGGACTACGCGCTGCGCAATCGGCCCGAGGCCTTTCTCTGTCTTTCCGAATCGATCGACCTGCACCGGGTCGATGCGGCCCGCATCTGCGTGCCGACGGCCGCGGTGGCGGTGCGCGAGGACATGCTGGTGCCGCTGACGGATGTGCGCGGCATGGTCGCCCGGCTGCATTCGGCGAGACTGCACGAGATCTCCTCGATCTACGGCCACGACGCCTTCCTCAAAGAATCCCAACAGCTGCACGGCGTGTTCGCCGCGGCGCTGGACAGTCATTGAAAGGTCCCATGAGTCAGCCCAAACATCACGCTTCCCAGATCACCCAGACCGTGCGCGCCGGCCTCGAGTCCGATGAGGTCACCGGCGCCGTCGTGCCGCCGATCCACCTCACCTCGACGTTCGCGTTCCGAGGCTTCGGCGAGAAGCGCAAGTACGATTACACCCGCTCGGGAAACCCGACACGCGACCTGTTGGGCGCGGCGCTTGCGCAACTCGAGGGCGGCGCGGGCGCGGTGGTCACCGCGACCGGCATGGCGGCGATCACCGTCGCGGGTTACCTGGTGCCGGCCGGCGCGCGCATCGTGGCCCCGCACGACTGCTACGGGGGAACGTACCGGCTGTTCGATGCCTGGCGGCGTCGCGGCGAGCGGCAGGTGGATTTCGTGAACTTCGGCGACCTGGCCGCGGTCCGGGCGGCGCTCTCTGCCCCCGCGGCGCTGCTGTGGATCGAGACCCCGAGCAACCCGCTGCTGCGCATCACGGACATCGAGCAGTTCGCGGCGCTCGGGCATGGCGCGGGCGCCAAGGTGGTGGTCGACAACACCTTTCTCTCGCCCGCCTGGCAGCAGCCGCTGTCACTTGGCGCGGACCTGGTCGTGCATTCGACGACCAAGTATCTGAACGGCCACAGCGATGTGGTCGGAGGGGCAGTCGTGGCGCGTGATGCGGCGACGCACCAGGAGCTCGCATGGTGGGCCAACTGTCTCGGTCTCACCGGCTCGCCGTTCGACAGCTTCCTGACGCTGCGCGGACTGCGCACCCTGCACGCGAGGCTCGAGCATCACGGCCGCAACGCACAGGCGCTCGCCGAGTGGCTCGCCACGCAGCCGGGGGTGGCCCGGGTCTACTATCCGGGCCTCCCAGGCCATCCGGGCCACGAGGTGGCGCGGCGTCAGCAACGCGGCTTCGGCGCGATCGTCACGCTCGAGCTCGAGGGCGGCCACGAAACGGTGCGCGCCTTTACCGCGGGACTGGAATATTTCTCGCTGGCCGAGTCCCTGGGCGGCGTCGAGAGCCTGGTGGCGCACCCGGCCACCATGACCCATGCGGCGATGGAGCCGGCGGCCCGGGAGAAGGCGGGACTCACGGACGGTCTCATCCGGTTGTCGGTGGGGATCGAGGCGCTCGAGGATCTGCGAGCCGATCTCGCGGCGGGACTGGAGCGAGCGGTGCGCGCCGCGTAGGAAGGCGACCGATGAGCGGATCTGTCCGGGCGTTGCAGCCCGAGGTCGGGCTCAGAGCTTCGCCAGCACGGCCTCGCCGAACTCCCTCGTCGAGAGTGCGCGCGTGCCCTGGGCTGCGATGTCGGGTGTGCGCGCGCCCTGCTCGAGGACCGCGGAGACCGCGCGCTCGAGGGCTGCCGCTTCGCCCTCGAGCCCGAGCGAATGGCGCAGCAGCAGCGCGGCGCTGAGGATCGTCCCGCAGGGATTCGCGATGCCTTTGCCCGCGATGTCCGGGGCCGAGCCGTGGATGGGCTCGTACAGGCCCCGAGTGCCCTCGCCGAGGGATGCGGAAGGCAACAGCCCGAGTGAGCCTGCGAGCATGGAGGCCTCATCCGTCAGGATGTCGCCGAACATGTTCTCGGTGACCAGGACATCGAAATCGCGAGGCCGGCGGATGAGATGCATGGCTGCGGAGTCGACCAGCATGTGCTCGAGCGAGACGTCCGGAAACTGCGCGCGCATGACTCGAGTGGTGACTTCGCGCCACAGACGCGAGGTCTCGAGCACGTTGGATTTGTCTATGGAAACGAGCTTGCTGCGGCGTTTCTGCGCCAGTCGCGCCGCGGACCGCACGATGCGCTCGATTTCCTGCACGGTGTAGGTGCAGACATCGGTGGCGGAGAGCGCATCGCGACGCTTTTCACCGAAGTAGATCCCTCCGGTCAGCTCGCGAACGAACATCAGGTCCACGCCCTCGAGCACCTCCGGCTTGAGGGTCGAGGCGCCGAGCAGGGCAGGGTGGACCTTGACGGGTCTCAAGTTCGCGTACACGCCGAGCGCGCTGCGCAAGGCGAGGAGCCCCTGCTCGGGGCGCACCTTGGCCGTAGGCGCCGACCACTTCGGGCCGCCGATCGCCCCGAGCAGCACCGCATCGGCCGCGCGACAGGCGTGGAGTGTCTCATCGGGCAGCGGGTTGCCCGTGAGGTCGATGGCGGCGCCGCCGAAGGGCAGCTCGGTGAGCGTGAGTTGGTGCCCGTGGCGCTCGGCGAGGACGCGCAGGCACCGCAGGCCCTCGGCGATGACTTCGGGCCCGATGCCATCCCCGGGCAGTACGGCGATCGTCGCTTTCATCGGATCCCGACTCGTGCCTCGTAGGCGGTGATCTCGGCCTCACGGCCGAGGAGGAACCCGAGCTCATCGACCCCGTTGATCAGGCAGTAGCGCGCGAACGGCTCGAGCGGGAAGTGCGCCTCGCCGGCTGGATGGCGCAGCGTGGCGGTCTCGAGGTCGATGCTCACCTCTGCGCCCGGGTGCTCGAGCAGCCAGCGATGCGTGGCCGGATCGACGATGACCGGCACCAGGCCGTTCTTCAGCGAGTTGCTGCGGAAGATGTCGGCGATCTGAGTGCTCACCACGGCGCGAAAGCCGTAGTCGGTGAGCGCCCAGGGCGCGTGCTCGCGCGAGGACCCGCAGCCGAAATTATTGCCCGCGACCAGGATGGCGCAGCCCTCGGCCGCCGGGCGGTTCAGCGCGAAGTCCGGCCTCGGTGTGCCGTCCGGCCCGTAGCGCCAGTCGGCGAACAGGTGTTGGCCGAGTCCCTCGCGCGTGGTGGTGGTGAGAAAGCGCGCCGGGATGATCTGGTCGGTGTCGACGTCGCTCACGGGGAGCACCGCGGTGCGTGAGCGCAGGGTACGAATCGGTTCCATTACATCAGCTCCCTGGGGTCGGTGACACGGCCGCGCACCGCGCAGGCCGCGGCGGTGAGGGGACTCGCGAGGAGCGTGCGCGCGCCCACACCCTGCCGGCCCTCGAAGTTGCGGTTGCTGGTGCTCACGGCGTAGTGGCCCTTGGCCACGAGGTCACCGTTCATGCCCAAGCACATCGAGCAGCCCGACTCGCGCCACTCGGCGCCCGCCTCGAGGAATACCCGGTCGAGCCCTTCGGCTTCGGCCTCGCGCTTGACCTGCTGAGAACCGGGGACCACCAGCATCTGGACACCGGAGGCGACCTTGCGGCCGCGCAGGAGCGAGGCCGCGAGGCGCAGGTCCGAGAGCCGCCCATTGGTGCAGCTGCCGACGAACACGACGTTCACGGGATGCTCCTTGATCGGCTGGCCGGGAGAGAAGCCCATGTAGGCGAGGGACTTCTCGAACACCGGGTCGCCGGGCCGCTCCGGGATCGCGCCCCCGATCGGGATCACCATGCCGGGATTGGTGCCGTAGGTGACCATGGGCTCGAGCGTCGAGGCGTCGATGTCGATTTCCTGATCGAAACGTGCCCCCGGGTCGGTGGGCAGCGCCCGCCAGCGCTCGAGGGCGCGCTCCCAGTCCTCGCCCCGGGGCGCGCGGGGGCGGCCCGACAGGTAGGCGAAGGTGGTCTCGTCCGGGGCGATCATGCCGGCGCGCGCGCCGGCCTCGATCGACATGTTGCACACCGTCATGCGCCCGTCCATGTCGAGGGCGCGGATGGTCTCACCGCGGTACTCGATGACATGGCCCGTGCCGCCGCTCACTCCGATGCGGCCGATGATGGCGAGAATGAGATCCTTGGCGCTGACACCGGCGGGCAACTGGCCCTTGACGTTGATGGCGAACGTGCGCGGCTTGCGCTGCAGCAGGCACTGCGTGGCGAGCACGTGTCCCACCTCTGTGGTGCCGATGCCGAAGGCGAGCGCGCCGAGGGCTCCATGGGTGCTCGTGTGGCTGTCGCCGCAGACCACCGTCTTGCCCGGTTGGGTGAGCCCGAGCTCCGGCCCGATGATGTGCACGATGCCGCGCCGGTCGTTGCGCAGATCGAGGAGCTCCACGCCGAATGCGGCGCAGTTCACCTCGAGCTCGCGCACCTGGCGGGCCGCGGCCTCGATCGCGATCGGCGCCCCGCCGAAGACCTGCTCGGTGCGCGTCGGCGTCGAGTGATCCATGGTCGCGAACGTCAACTGCGGCCGGCGGACCTTCAGCGCCCGCTGTCGCAGCACCGTGAAGGCCTGCGGGGAGGTGACTTCGTGGATGAGGTGCAGGTCGATGTAGAGCACGGCTGGCGTATCGGCCGTCTCGGGGGTCACCTCGTGTGCCCGCCAGACCTTCTCGAAGAGAGTTTGTGCAATTGTGCTCATCAGCCTGCCGCCGCCACCGGCGCCTTGGTATTCATGTCGATGTGATCCAGCCAGCCCCACTTGTCGGGCGTCTCGCCGCTGAAGAGGCCGAAGAAGGCCTTCTGGAGCGATTCGGTGATGGGGCCGCGGCGACCCAGGCCCACCGTCAGCCGGTCCACCGAGCGGATGGGGGTGATCTCGACCGCGGTGCCCGTGAAGAAAGCCTCGTCCGCGATGTACAGCAGCTCGCGGGGAATGGCGCACTCGCGCACCGGGATGCCCCGTTCGCGCGCGAGGCGCATCACGGTGTCGCGGGTGATGCCCCCCAGCACGGAGTGGGCGAGCGCCGGGGTGAGGAGCTCTCCGTCCTTCACGAGGAACAGGTTCTCGCCCGAGCCCTCACTCAAGGTCCCGTCGGGGGCGAGGCCGATGCCCTCATCGAACCCCAGGCGCCGGGCCTCGGCGCCGATCAACTGGCTCGAAAGATAGTTGCCGCCGGCCTTGGCGAGCGCCGGCAGGGTGTTCGGGGCGGGGCGGTTCCAGGAGGAGATGCAGGCATCGACCCCCTGGGCCTCGCTCTCGTGCCCGAGATACTTGCCCCACTCCCACGCGGCCACCGCCACCTCCGTCGGAGGATCGTTCTTGGGTGACACGCCGATTTCGCCGTAGCCGCGAAAGGCCACCGGGCGGATGTAGGCGCCGCGGGTGAGCGCGTTGGCGCTGACCACCTGCCGGCACGCCTCGTTCATCTGCTCGGCGCTGAAGGGCAGCGTCATGCGGTAGATCTTGGCCGAGTCGAGGAGCCGGCGCGTGTGCTCGCGCAGGCGAAAAATCGCCACTCCCCGGGCAGTCTCGTACGCGCGCACACCCTCGAAGACCGATGAGCCGTAATGCAGCGCGTGCGACAACACGTGAACCGTGGCGCTCTCCCACGGGACGAGCGCGCCGTTGAACCAGATGAACCGGGTGGCCGGTATGGGCATGAAGATCCTCCGTTGCCGCCTCTACGAGCGGCCTCAGATCGCCTTGGCCGCGCTCTGGGCGTCCGCGCGCTCCTCGCGCGAGCGGCCGCCCGAGGCTGCCAGCTCGATGCGGTTGATCACCTCGAGGAACGCCCTGGTGCTCGATTCCACGATGTTGGTGCTGACACTGGAGCCCCGGTACGTGCGTTGATTGTACTCGACGGTCACCAGCGCCTCGCCCTGTGCATCCTCGCCCTCCGTGACGGCGCGCACCTCGAATTTGCGCAGCATCACCCCGATGCCCGTCGCCCCTTCGATCGCCTTGAAGGACGCATCGACCGGGCCATCGCCCTCGGCGGTGCGCTCGACGAGTCGGCCGTCCGTGTGCCGCAGGCGCACTTTCGCGGTGGCCGCCCCATCGCTCCCGGTGTGCGTCTCGAGCTCGAGCAGCATCCACGGACCGGCGGCCGAGCCCTCGACGCGCATCACCAGGGCCTCGATGTCGCCGTCGAAGAGCTCCTTCTTCTTGTCCGCCAGCGCCTTGAATTCCTCGAACACCTGGTTGAGCTCGGCCTCTTCCAGCTCGAAGCCGAGCGCGCGAACACGATCGCGGAAGGCATGCCGGCCGCTGTGCTTGCCGAGGATCAGGTGGCTGCGTGAGAGCCCCACGTCCTCCGGACGCATGATCTCGTAGGTCGAGTAGTGGCGCAGGATGCCATGTTGATGGATGCCGGCCTCGTGAGCGAAGGCGTTCTCGCCCACCACCGCCTTGTTGCGCGGCACCGGCATCCCGGTGATGCTCGAGACCAGGCGGGAGGTCGGATAGAGGCGGGTGGTCTGGATCCCGGTGCTGACGTTGAAGAACGCTGCGCGCGTCTTGAGCGCCATCACCACTTCCTCGAGCGAGCAGTTGCCCGCCCGCTCGCCGATGCCGTTGATGGTGCACTCGATCTGCCGGGCGCCCGCCACCACCGCCGTCAGGCTGTTGGCCACCGCCATGCCGAGATCATCGTGACAGTGCACCGAGAGGCGGATCCGCTCGATGCCGCGCACGTTCTTGCGCAGATACCGGAAGAGCTCGGCGAACTCATCGGGCACGGTGTAGCCGACGGTGTCGGGGATGTTGACCGTGCCGGCGCCGGCCTCGATGGCCGCCTCGACCACCTGCGCCAGGAACTCGAGCTCGGTGCGCGAGGCGTCCTCGGGTGAGAACTCGACGTCATCGCAGAGTTCCCGGGCGCGCCGCACGCCCTCCACGGCCGTGCGCAGGATCTCCTCCTCGGCCATGTTGAGCTTGTACTGGCGGTGGATGGCGCTGGTGGCGAGAAACACGTGGACACGCCGGCGGGGCGCATCGGAGAGGGCGCGCGCGGCGAGCTCGATGTCCTCGCGGTTGCAGCGCGCCAACCCACAGATGACCGGGCCCTCGACCTCGCGCGCCACCGCCTGCACGCTGTCCCAGTCCCCCTTGGAGGCGGCCGGGAAGCCGGCCTCGATCACATCGACGCCGAGGTCGGCAAGCGCCCGGGCCACGCGCAGCTTTTCCGGGCGCGTCATGCTGCACCCCGGGGCTTGCTCCCCATCGCGCAGCGTGGTGTCGAAGATCAGTACTTGCTCAGGATCTGCAGCCATGGGAGTCACTCCTCGCGCCCGGGGCGATGCGCTCAGGCGCGTTTGTCGTTGAGCCAGGACATCCGCGCGCGCAGATTCGCCCCGACCTTCTCGATGGGATGCTGGATGTCGCGCTTGAGAAGCTTCTCATAGCGCTTGCGGCCGCCCGCGTTCTCCTTGATCCACTGACGGGCGAACTTGCCGGTCTGGATTTCCCCGAGCACCTTGCGCATCTCCTTCTTCACCCGCGCATCGACGATGCGCGGTCCGCGCGTGAGGTCGCCGTACTTGGCCGTCTCGCTGATGAACTCGTGCATCTTGGTGATGCCGCCCTCGTGCAGCAGGTCCACGATGAGCTTCAGCTCATGCAGGCACTCGTAATAGGCGACCTCGGGCTGGTAGCCGGCCTCGACGAGCGTTTCCCAGCCGCGCACCACGAGCTCGGTCGCGCCTCCGCAGAGCACCGCCTGCTCGCCGAAGAGGTCGGTCTCGGTCTCCTCGGCGAAGGTGGTCTCGAGCACTCCGCCGCGGGTGCCGCCGATGCCGTCGGCATAGGAGAGCGCCTTGGCGTGCGCTTTGCCGGTGGCGTCCTGCGCCACCGCGATCAGGCACGGGACCCCGCGTCCCTGCTGGTACTGGCGGCGCACGAGGTCCCCCGGCCCCTTGGGCGCGATCAGCACCACATCGAGGTCCTTGCGCGGCTTGATCTGCTTGAAGTGAATGTTGAATCCGTGCGCGAACAGGATGGTCGCGCCCGGCTTGAGCTCGGACTGGAGGGTGTCGTAGAGCGATTTCTGCGCGAGATCCGGCACGAGGAAGGCGATGAGATCGGCGCCCTGCGCCGCCTTCGACGGCTCGGCCACCTCGAGTCCGTCCTTCTTGGCCTTCTTCCAGCCCGCGCCGCCCTTGCGCACACCGACGATCACATCGAAGCCGCTGTCCTTGAGGTTCAGCGCATGCGCGCGGCCCTGGCTGCCATAGCCCATCACCGCGATACGCGCTCCCCGCAGAGCCTTCTTGTCGACGTCTTTGTGCGAATACAGCTTCATCTCGAATACTCCCGATCGGACACGAGGCCCGGATGTCATGTCAAAGGCACACCAGCCGAACGGGCGAGGCCCTGTTCAGCCCATTACAAACAAAAACCCCGCAGCGGCTCTGGGCCGGTGCGGGGTTTTTGGTGTCTTCTCTCGCCTCTGCCTGAGTGTCCTCAGGCGATCGCGAGGGCCCCGCACCGGCTGCCCGCAAGGAGCAGCAGTCCACTAAGAAGTACCGGCTCGAGCACAACTGCCGTTCCCGGCGAGCGGGTCGCCCCTGGGGGAATCGGCATGTCGAGTGCGGGTACCACGGGCTTCGGTGCAGGACTGGGGTAAAAGGTGAAGAGGATGGGGTGGATGTCAGCACAACCGTCGCCGTGTTGTCAATTGGCGCTCCGGCGTTTCCGGCAATGGCGCGCGGCGGCCGTTCTGGCGGGGTGAGGGCGGCCCGCGCTATGCTCGGATCGTGCCACACGAGATGTTATTGAGCGCCGACCCGGGGGACAGTGTCCCCCTGTGGATCCTCACCGAAGGGGAGTTCCCCGGATGGCTCGCGACTCAGAGTCCCGCCGTCACCGGGTGGGTGCGCGCGCACGGGTTCCAGGCCGAGCGGCACCGGGTGCTGACGCTGCCGGGCGAGGGGGGCATTGGCGGGGCCGTGCTCGGCCTCGGGCCCCTGGCGGAGGCCGCGCAGCTGACTCCCTGGCATGCTGCGGGACTCACCGAGCGGCTGCCCGCCATGGCCTGGCATCTGGCGAGGCCGCTGCCGCCGCCTGCGGCCACACACTTCGTGCTGGGGTGGCTCCTCGGGGGCTATCGCATGAGCCGCTATCGACTGGCGGCCGCGGAGGGTGCGAGGGCGGCGCTCATTCCCCCGCAAGGGGCGGACCTGCGCTACGCGGTCGCCGCGGCTCGCGCGACGGCGCTCGCGCGCGATCTCATCAACACACCCGCCAACGACATGGGGCCCGAGGAGCTGGCGGACGCCGCGCTCGATCTCGCCCGCGAGCGCGAGGCCCGCTGCCAGGTGCTCATGGGCGGGGAGCTTGCGGGCTTTCCGCTGCTGCGGGCGGTCGGTGCGGCCAGTCCCCGCGCCCCCCGGCTCATCGACCTGCGATGGGGCGAGCGGGATGCGCCGCGCGTCACCCTGGTGGGCAAGGGCGTCTGCTTCGACACCGGCGGCCTCGATCTGAAGCCCGCAGCGGCCATGCTTCTGATGAAAAAGGACATGGGCGGAGCGGCCTGCGCCCTGGGGCTCGCGGACCTGCTGATGCGGCTCGAGGCGCCCGTGCAGCTGCGCGTGCTGATCCCCGCCGTGGAAAATGCCCTGGGGGGCGCCGCCTACCGACCGGGGGACGTGCTGCGCTCGCGCAAAGGGTTGACGGTGGAGGTCGGCAATACCGACGCCGAGGGAAGGCTGGTCCTGGCTGATGCGCTCGCGGCGGCCGAGGAGGAGCGCCCGGACCTGCTCATCGATCTGGCGACCTTGACGGGCGCGGCGCGCACGGCGCTCGGGCCGGAGCTGCCCGCCGTGTACTCGAACCGGCCGGAGCTCACCGAGACACTGCGACGCGTCGGTGAGCAGGAGGCCGATCCGGTCTGGCCGCTGCCGCTGTGGCCGGGCTACGAGGACGAGCTCAGCAGCAAGATCGCCGATCTCGGCAACGTGGCCCCGACGCCTTTCGCGGGCTCGATCATCGCGGCCCTCTTTCTGAAGCGCTTCGTCGGAGCCTCCACCGACTGGATCCACCTCGACCTGTACGCCTGGAACGCCAAGGACCGGCCAGGGCGCCCGGTGGGAGCCGAGGCGCAGTGCGTGCGCAGCCTCTACCGGCTGCTCAGGGCGCGGTATCCGTAACGGATTGTCATCATTCCGTAACACTCGGCCCCTAAATATTCGCTCCTTAAATAGAGAGGCCGCCTCGAGAGGCGGGCGGGTGTATGGATTTTCCCTCGACCGGCGTCAGACTACCGGTATAGATACCACCGTGACCCACAAGCAGACCCAAAATCAGATCGATCCGCGCCCGTACTCGCGACAGGTGGTGGATGGAGTGACGCGTGCGCCGGCGCGGGCGATGCTGCGCGCGGTGGGCTTCAAGGACGCGGATTTCGCCAAGCCGCAGATCGGCATCGCCTCGACCTGGGCGAATCTCACCCCCTGCAACATGCACATCGCGGAGCTGGCGCGCGAGGCGGCCGCGGGCGCCGATGCGGCGGGCGGCAAGAGCGTGTTGTTCAACACGATCACGGTCTCCGACGGCATCTCCATGGGCTCCCCGGGCATGCGCTACTCGCTGGTCTCGCGCGAGGTGATCGCCGATTCCATCGAGACCGTGGTCGGGGCGGAAGGGTTCGACGGCTTCGTGGCGATCGGCGGCTGCGACAAGAACATGCCCGGCTGCGCCATGGCCATTGCCCGTCTCGACCGCCCCGCGGTCTTTGTCTACGGCGGCACCATCCGCCCCGGGGCGCAGCGGCGCGACATCGTCACGGTCTTCGAGGCCGTTGGCGCGCGCGCGGCCGGCACGATCTCCGATGAGCGCCTCGCGGAGGTGGAGCGCACCGCCATCCCCGGCCCCGGAAGCTGCGGGGGCATGTATACGGCCAATACGATGGCCTCGGCGATCGAGGCGCTCGGGCTCTCGCTCCCGGGCAGCTCGGCGCAGGATGCCGTGAGCGCCGAGAAGCGCGCCGACTGCCTGCGCGCCGGCGAGGCTGTGGTGAAACTGCTCTCGCAAGGCATCCGGCCGCGCGACATCCTCACGCGCAAGGCGTTCGAGAACGCCATCACCGTCGTGATCGCACTTGGGGGCTCGACCAATGCCGTGTTGCATCTGCTCGCCATCGCCAACGATGCGCGGATAAAGCTCACGCTCGATGATTTCACCCGCATTGGACGCAAAGTCCCGGTGCTTGCCGACCTCAGGCCGAGTGGCCGCTACCTGATGAGCGAACTCGTCGCCATCGGCGGCATCCAGCCTTTGATGAAGATGCTGCTCGATGGGGGACTGCTGCACGGGCAGTGCCTGACGGTCACCGGTGGCACGCTGGCGGAGAATCTCGCCGGCGCCGGCGCATACCCGCAGGGCCAGGACATCGTCCTGCCGCTCTCGCGTCCCCTCAAGGCCGAGAGCCATCTGGTCGTGCTCCATGGGAATGTGGCGCCCGAGGGCGCCGTCGCCAAGATCACTGGCAAGGAAGGAGAGACCTTCACGGGCAGGGCGCGCGTATTCGAAGGCGAAGAGCGCGCGACGGAGGCGATCCTCGCGGGCCGCGTTCGCGCCGGGGATGTGGTCGTGATCCGCAACGAGGGGCCGAAGGGGGGGCCGGGGATGCGCGAGATGCTTAGCCCCACCGGCGCGATCATCGGCCGCGGGCTCGGGGACAAGGTGGCCCTGATCACCGACGGACGATTCTCGGGCGGCAGTCATGGGTTCGTGGTGGGCCATATCGCCCCTGAGGCGGCGGTGGGTGGGCCCATCGGGCTGCTGCGCAATGGCGACCGCATCACCATTGATGCGCTGAAGCGACAGATCGAGGTCGACCTCCCCGCGTCCGAGCTGCGGCGCCGCCGCGCCGCCTGGAAGCCGCGCAGACCCGCCGTGCGTGGCGTGCTCGCAAAATATGCTCAGCTGGTGAGCAGCGCCTCGACGGGAGCGGTAACTACCGGCTCCGGTGAGATGCCGTCCCGGTCGAGGCCACGATAGATTTCCCGGGATTACCGTATAGCGTCATGGGCATTGGACGGGAGCGTCAGACAGTTGTCAGCGGGCAAGGTAGCGGTTACAGTTCGGCCCCGCATCTTGCGATGCACATGGCGTGCGCCTCAGGCTCTGAGCCCTCGGGTCGCCGTGAGACCGTATCAGTTAGGGGGTTTGAGCCATACGCGCGCCAGCCCGAGGAGGGCCGCGGCGCGCGTCCTGAATGTCATGAATTGTCGGACGGCCAACGCCGCCGGCCAGATCGGGTCCGGATTGGACCGCTTGCGGGCAAGTGGAAAGACCGCTACCTTGCACAGCTTCCGTTTTGATCCGGTGTTTTCGGACAGGTCACAGCGACGCTTCAGCAATCACATATGAGCGCATACGTACACGATACCCAGTTTTTCACGCGCCGCACGATAGTGTTCTTCGCCATCGTCGCAGCGCATGTCGCCCTCATCTGGGCGCTCGCTACGGGGTTGGCTCAAAAGGTCGTCCAGCTCGCCGCGCCGCCGATCAAGACGACGATCGTGCAGCAGCATACGAAGCACATCAAGCCGCCGCCGCCGCCGCCGCCGCAGCTGCAGCACCAGCAGGTGCAGATCCCGCCGCCGGTGATCCAGATCAACGTGCCGGCCGCCTCGCAGACCCACGCCATCACCGTGACCAAACACGTCGTGCAGGCCCGTCCCGCTCCGCCGGTGCACTACACCTACTCGCCGCCGGCCGCGGGCTCGGATTTCCCCGCGACGCAGTCCTACTATCCGCAGGCGTCCCAACGCCTGGGCGAGGAGGGCACGGCGTACGTCAACATCTGCATCGGCCCGCAGGGCACCGTGACGCGCGAGCCGACCATTGCGAAGTCCTCGGGCAGCCCGCGGCTCGATCGCGCCGCCATCCGCTATGCGCGCGCCACCTCGGGTCACTGGATTCCCGAGAAGCGCAATGGACAGCCGGTCCCCGTGTGCACCCAGCTGCCGATCAAGTTCCAGCTCAACGACTTTTGATTTTCATTGATGCTCTCGAGTCCTTACCCTTTCGACGCCGCTTCGTCCAACGCGGTTATTTTGTGATCTGAGGAAATCTATGGCCACCCAAAACGTCGCAACCGTCAGCAATCCCTACGGCATGGCCGGCACGTGGGAACACGGCGGTTTCGTTATTCAGTTCGTAATGGTCCTGCTGTTGTTCATGTCCTTGGTCTCGTGGTACGTCATCTTCACGAAGCTGTGGGACCAGCGCAAACTCCGCCAGGCGGCTCGCCAGGCCGAGAAGCAGTTCTGGGCCGCTCCATCGATCAAGGAGGGCGTCGAGAAGCTCAAGAAGGGTAATGAGTTCCGCATGATCGCCGAAGACGGCCTGCGTGCGGTGTCCCACCACGACGGGCGTCTGACCGATCGCATCGATCTGCACGAGTGGATCACCATGTCGCTGCAGCGCTCGGTCGACCAGGTCAACAGCACCCTGACCAAGGGCCTCGGCCTGCTCGCGACGGTCGGCTCCTCGGCGCCGTTCGTCGGTCTGTTCGGCACGGTGTGGGGCGTGATGAACGCGCTGATCGCGATCGGCCTCGCCGGCCAGGCCAGCATCGGCAAGGTGGCAGGCCCCGTCGGTGGCGCGCTGATCACCACCGCGCTCGGTCTGTTCGCCGCGGTGCCCGCGGTGTGGGGCTACAACTGGCTGCTCGGCCGCAACAAGAACCTGCAGGATGCGCTGCGCAATTTCGCGAGCGATCTGCACGCCTACCTGGTGAGCGGCGCCCGGGTCGAGAGCCCCGGCAGCGCGGGCGGTGCGCGTCCGGCGGCTGCGCCGGCCGCGGCTGCGACCCGCAAGTAAAGGCGTTCCCGGCGAGCTGACTGTCGCCGGGCAATCGCGTTGGAGCCACGGGCCCGCGCATGACGCGCGGGCCCCGTGAGCCTGGCACCAGGGCTGGTGGTAGGGCGGCCTGTGTGCCGCATGAAGCTGAGAGCTAAGGAGCTTTCGAACATGTCGATGAATCTCGGGTCAGGCTCGGAAGAAGAGCACGAGGTGATGGCCACCATCAACACGACGCCGCTGGTGGACGTCATGCTGGTGCTGCTCATCATCTTCTTGATCACGATCCCGGTGATCACCAAGACCGTACCGGTGCATCTGCCGCACGCCGACAACGAGCCGACGAAGACCAAGCCCGGCACGATCACGATCGCGGTGAACCAGGACGGCACGATTTTCTGGAACGACAAGGAGGTTCCGAACGACACCGTGCTGCTCCAGGAAGTGGAGGAGGCCGCGGTGCAGAATCCGCAGCCGGACGTGCACATCCGCGGCGACAAGAACGCGGATTACAAGGCCGTCGGGCACGTGCTGTACGAGCTGCAGCGCGGCGGCATGGTGAAGATCGCCTTCATCAGCCAGCCGAACGCCAATGAGCTGACGGCCACTGGTGCGTATTGAACCACTCAATTTCGAGCGAATGCGCGTTCGAGGAGTCCTGAATCCATGAGTATGAGTATGGGGTCCGGCTCCGGACCCATGGTAGACATCAACACGACGCCGTTGATCGACGTGATGCTCGTGCTGCTCGTGACTCTGATCATCACACTGCCCAAGCTGACGCACTCGACGAAGCTGGATCTGCCGCAGGGCAATCCGCCGCCGCCGCCCGTTCAGCCCGAGGTCATCAATCTCGGCATAGACTTCGACGGTACGATCACCTGGAACGGAACCGTGGTGCCGAACATGCAGACGCTCGATGGCTACTTCGCCAGCGAGACGGACAAGAATCCGCAGCCGGAGATTCACCTGAATCCCGACGGCATGGCCAAGTACGGTGTCGTCGCGAAGGTGCTCGCGGACGCGCAGCGCAACCGCATGACCAAGATCGGCTTCGTCAACACCTCCGAGTTCTCGCAGTAGCGGGCCGGAGCCACCCAACTCATCTATGAATGTAGCAATGCGAGACAGTCTCATGAAGCTCAAAAGCCCTCTGGTGCCCGCGCTGGCGCTCAGCGCCGCGCTGGTGGGTGTCGGGTTCTTCGCTGCGGTGCCGGCCCGGGCGGCGCCTCCGCAGAAGTTGGATCGCGCCGTGGGGTTGAAGCTGCAGGCGGCCCAGAAGGACATCCAGAAGGGGAATTTCGCCGCGGCCGAGACCGCGCTCGATCAGGCCTCGGCGCTGCCGAAGCAGACGCCGTACTCCAGGCATGTCGCGACGCAGCTCTACGTCTTCGCCTACGAGAAGACCCATGACTACGTGAAGCTCGCGCCGAAACTCGAGGAGCTGCGCAGTGATGCCTACGCCACACCGGCGGAGCAGGCGCAGTACACCACCGCCCTGGCGCAGATCTACTATCAGCTGAAGAACTATCCGAAGGCCATTCAGTTCGGCACGATCGCGATCCAGAAGGGCTGGGCGGATCCGCAGATGCCGACCCTCGTCGGCCAGGCCTACTACCTCAGCAACAACTGGAGGGGCACCGTCCAGTACGAGGGCGGCCTGATCAAGTCCGCGATCAGCAAGGGGCAGAAGCCGACCAAGCAGGCGCTGCAGCTGGTGCAGAGCGCCTGTCAGCACCTGAATGACCAGAACTGCCTGCTCAATGCGATCGAGCAGCTGGTGGTCTACTACCCGCAGCCCCAGTACTGGCAGTACCTCATCTACAAGACCATGCAGTCGGTCAAGAGTGACTCGAACCTGCTGCAGACCTACCGCCTGGCGTTCAACGTCGGGGTGATGCAGCAGCCGCACGAGTTCACCAACTACGCGGAGCTTGCGATCGAGGCCAACGATCCCGGTGAGGCCGAGCAGGTGCTCAACAAGGCGCTGCAGGCCAATGTGTACACCGATCCGCATGCCCGTGCGAAGGCCGAGCGTATCCTGGGAGATGCCAAGCGCAAGGCCTCGAAGGACCTCGCGGGCGGCCTCGCCTCGACCGCCGCTGCGGCGGCGAGGCAGTCCTCGGGACAGTCGGACGTGAACGTGGGTCTCGCCTACTTCGGCTATCAGCAGTACGACAAGGCGGTGACGGAGTTGACGCAGGGCCTGTCCAAGGGTCACCTCAAGAACCCCGCCGAGGCGAACCTGCTGCTCGGTATCGCGCAGCTGAAGTCGGGCAACAAGGCCGCCGCGCTCAAAGCCTTCGGGGCGGTGCAGGGTGATCCGACCTTGCAGCGTCTCGCGTCGCTGTGGAGCCTGCAGGCGAAGTCCGCGGCCTGAGCGCGGGCACTCGCACCTACCTCAAGGAGATCGAGCCATGGCCATCCAAGCCGGTGAGCGCATGCCCTCGGGCGTGCTGAAGACCATGACCCCGGAGGGTCCGAGAGACATCGCGACCGAGGAGCTCTTCAAGGGCAAGAAGGTGGTGCTGTTCTCGGTTCCGGGAGCCTTTACGCCGACCTGCGATGCCAAGCATCTGCCGGGGTTCGTGCAGTTGGCCGATCAGCTGCGGGCCAAGGGCGTGGACACGATTGCCTGCGTGGCGGTGAATGACGTGTTCGTCATGAATGCCTGGGGCAAGGCCTCGGGAGTGGGCGAGAAGGTCCTGATGCTCTCCGACGGCAACGGTGATTATGTGAAGGCGCTCGGCCTGGAGTTGGATGCGCGCGGGTTCGGCATGGGCCTGCGCGGACAGCGGTTTGCGCTGGTGGTCGACAACGGCGTCGTCAAGCACGCCAATGTCGAGGCGCCGGGGCAGTTCAAGGTGTCCGCCGCGGAGCACGTGCTCGCGCAGCTCTGAGCCGTCGAAGGATCGAGGAAAGCGGAAGGCCCGCTGGACGAGAGTTCAGCGGGCCTTCTTCGTTCCTGCACCCCCTCAGCTCAGGAGCTTCTCGATTTCCGGGACGATCTCAAAGAGATCTCCGACGAGCCCGATGTCGGCGACCTCGAAGATCGGGGCTTCGGGGTCTTTGTTGATGGCGACGATGGTGCGGGCGTCCTTGATGCCGGTGAGGTGCTGGATGGCCCCTGAGATGCCGATGGCCATGTAGAGCTCGGGGGCGATGATCTT
>JAJYDK010000041.1 GCA_021777555.1 Pseudomonadota bacterium
CGCAGCGTGGCCGCATCGTGCTCGAGCGTCTGCCGGCCTACGCTCCGGAAATGAACCCCGTCGAATGCATCTGGGGTTACCTCAAGCATCACGCCATGCCCAACTACTGCGCCGCGAACTTCACCGACCTCGCCCAGCGCGCTCGCAGGAACCTGCGCTCGATGCAGCGACGCGCCACACTCGTGACCGCATTCTGGAAACAGGCGGAGATGTTTTGACATGGTCACGTACTTACGCAAGACTCAATAAAAAGCCGACGAAGCAAGGGCCAAACAGTCATTCACTTGGAGAGGGTAATGATAGGTCTCGCTGTCTATCTCAACGGAAAAAGGCTGACAGTCGCCGGCACCGAAGATCTCGGCGTACTCAACGTGATCGTAAATAGGGTAGGCCAGCTAGGTCTCTGGACGCCTTCGATCGAGCCTATCGCCTATGCGGCGGCAACAGGTGAACAACTTTGTGATCATCGGCGAGGCTCCGCATCGCGCCCGGGAGGTTGGAGCATCGGGCGAAAGCGGAGGCTATGCATTCGCTCCTGTCCTAAGCGTATCAAGCGACAGTTAGCCATCTTGCGAAGCTGTTGTTCAGATCAAGATAGCGGCTGCTCGAAGTTGACATCGTGTGCGGCCACCCTGTTCCGTAAGGCAGCGATCTGCGCGATCTAGCGCCGCTCGATCTGCACACCGCCACGGCCATCGCCAACGGGCGCGCGCGGCACTGGGCGGCCAAGGGCTCAGCCATCCAGCCAGGCGGCGAGGCCGTCCAGCGTCTGCAGCCCGTATTCCACCGCGCCGAAGCCGATGACCACTAGGCGCCGCTCGCGGCTGGGGTGGAGCTGGCGCATGGTCAGCACCGTTTTGCCGTCGGCCTGCTCGTCGAAGGTCACCGTGGTGCGGAACCGGTCGGGGTCGTTGGGATCGGGCGTGCCATGATCCATCACGATCCGCTCATTCGGCACGATCTCCAGAAAACGCATGAGGTTCTGGAAGCGCTGTTCCTTTCCCTCAAACAAACCCACCATATCAAACCGCCAGACACCGCCCACGCGGATGTCAGCTTCGTGGGTTTCGATGCGCAGAGCCGTTGGTCCAAACCATTCGGCGAGCGCCTTGGGGCTCGTCCAGGCGGCAAAGACCTTATCTCGTGGGTGGTTGAACAGCTTCACCAGCACGATTTCGCGATCGAGTGACCAGGTCTCCAGAAGGCTTGCCATGTTCCTCATCACTCTTGTTTCTTGTCCAGGTAGACTTCCAGCCGATCTAGCCGTTCGGTCCAGCGCCGGCGCTCCGCTTCCATCCAATCCGCCGCCTCGTCGAAACGCGCATGCACCAGCCGGCACCAGCGACTGCGCCCACGCTTCTCGCTGGCGATCAGACCGCAATCTTCCAGCACCTTGAGATGCTGGGCGAAGGATGGCAGCGCCATGTCGAATGGCTCAGCCAGGGCACTCACCGGCAATTCGCCCTCGACCAGCCGCGACACCACGGCGCGGCGGGTCGGGTCGCTGAGAGCGTGAAAGGAGAGGTCGAGCGGACTCGAATGGTAAGGCATGTGCCTTTGTAACACAAATCAGGGAGCCCAGTCAACGAGAAAAAGGCACTTGCCTTAGTGTCATGTTTCTAATATAAAGGCACTTACCTTAGTATCTGGGAGGACTCCCGTGGCAATTCGTGTCGATCTCATGATCTCCCTCGATGGTTTCGCCACAACGACGGACCAGACGCCCGAAAACCCGTTCGGCGAGGACTGGCCGCGTCTCGTCGGCGCCTACGTCGCGACCCGAACGTTCCGCGAGCGCGCGTTCAAGGATACGACGGGAGCGGGGACCACAGGTCTCGACGACGAATACGCGAAGGAATACTTCGCAGGCGTGGGCGCCGAAATCATGGGCGCTGGCATGTTCGGACTGCACAATTTTCCCGACGATCCCAACTGGCGTGGCTGGTGGGGCGACGAGCCACCCTTCCGGGTTCCGGTCTTCGTCCTCACTCACAAACCACGGCCCCCTTTGGAGATGACAGGTGGGACCACGTTCCATTTCCTCGACACCACTATCGAGGATGCACTTCAACGAGCCGTCGGTGCGGCGGGCGGAAAAGATGTGCGGGTTGGCGGCGGTCCCACCGTCGTTCGCCAATTCCTCAAGGCAGGTCTTGTTGACCGCCTCCACGTTGCCATAGCGCCAATCCTGCTTGGGCGCGGCATCCGCCTTTGGGACGACCTGCGTGGCCTCGAAGCCGGCTACGCCGTCAAGGCAGAAATGGCAGAGAGTGGCACCGTCCATCTGGCCTTCCGACGCTAGCCGTCAGCCTGAGACTTGGAGCGATCATGGACGGTGCACAGACGAACCACGATGCAGGTTTCTCGGGTGACGTGCGCGGTACTGAAAGACGGCGACGGCGGCATTTCTGCGCTTCATAGGGCCAACGGTGTGGGAGAACTCGGGCTCCCACGAAGATCAGTCGCGCGCCAAGTACCAAACATCAGAACTTCACCGGCAGCGACGCCTCAAGAAATGAAACTACGCTCACTCAAGTTTTTCCCCGCGCCGCTTTGCCTGGCTACCCAGGCTGACGGATAGGACTTGCATTCGGCAAATTTCGATACCGATCTCTCCTCCGAAAGGAGAGATACTCGTGCCCGCGACGAAGATTCTCTGGGGCCAAGTCGTCACCGTCTTCGGGATCGTCCTTTTGACGATCTGGACCGCGAGGGAGTGGACCGCGTGGCGGCTTGGCCATTTCCCATTCTCCGGTCGGACCTTTTGATCGTTATAAGGTCTCCAGGAAACCCTGGGAACTCCAGTCGCGGCGATGAACCGCCGGCAGCCCAGGACCACGCTCGGAAGGTTGCCCGAACGTAGAAGCTCGTAGATCGAATTTCGCGAGATGCCGCCCAGCAGCTCCCGCGCCTCTTTGATCGAATAGAGTTCGCGACCGATCATGGTTTGTCCATCGCTGTTCAGAAGAGTGCGCTCGCGGCCCGGGGAGACCCATTGCCTCACGATTGCCGGGTGCGGACGGAAGCGCCGAATGTAGATCGTCGTCGCGCGAATGCAAAGGGGCAATATCGAGGGAAAAATCGGCGAAACTCCTGGACTGCTCCGATCGCCGACCATAAATACGCCGGTCAGGCCGATAGGCGGTACGGCCCCAATGTCCACTTCATAGTGATGGTCGAGGGCCCCTCCGATTCACGACCGTCGAAGAACCGGGGCAGCACAAAATAGCCCTGAGCGGGAAAGGTCTCCTGACGCCTTGATTCGCCTTCGTCCGTGCTGTTGAGGACTTACGCGAAGGTCACCGACACTGTACCGGCGCTACGATCCTTTCGCGGCCTGACCCGTATTTCCACATCCTGTCCCAGCGCCAACAGGAAGTTCATCAGTCGCTCGACAGAAAAGCCGTCGAGGCGGTAGTACTTGAGCGCGGAAATCGTCCGCTGACTGATGTCCAACCGGGCACCCGCCTTGCCTTGATTGAGCCGCTGGGTGGCCACCAGTCGGTTAATCATGATTGCGAGGTGCACTTTCGCATCAAGATCTTCCACATCCGGGAGCCCGAGATCCGCAAACACGTTGCCCGAGCTGGCTTCGACCGGGATGCGTTTACTTGGTCGTCTTGCCATATCGAATCTCGTATTCGCGCTGTGCCTCTTTCGAGCGCTGTGGGACCAGATTGGTATCGGATTGGGCTTGAAAGGCAGCGACCGAGCTTCAGCGGCTGATACGGCGAAGACGTCAGGCGAAGGTCACTGACACTGCGCCAGCGCCGCTTCTATTCGGTCTCTTTCGGACGACAATTTGTACGTCCTGTCCGAGGAGGGCGAGGCAGTCCATTAGCCTGCGCTCGGAGAATCCGCGGAACTGGCCACGAAGCATCTTTGAGAGTTTCGGTTGCGGAATGCCGAGCACGGGTGCAGCCTGGGTTTGGGTCATCTCCTTCTCGTCCAAGAGTTCGGCGATCCTGGTAACGAGTTGCGCTTTCACCAGCATACTCTCGGGCGCGCGATAGCCGAGGTCGGCATAAACGTTCGTGCTGCCGCGTCGATGACTGGGTTGCTTGCGGGAAGGTGGCTTCATATGGGTCTATCTCATGGCTTCTGGCGTCGCTGCTTCATGATCTCGGTTGCGTCTCTCAAGCGGGTCGTGATCAGATCCATGTCAGGCTTGTGAGTCGCGGTCCCCGACTTCGATTTCTTCTGGAACACGTGTAAGACCACGACGGCATCAACGAACCGGACCATGTATACCGCCCGGTAAGCACTGCCGGCTGTCGATTCGATCACCTCCAGGACGCTCGCATCCCCGAAACCCCGAAGTACCTTGGTGCTCTCGTGCCGCTTTCCACATTGCGCCAGGTACAGCGCATACCCGAATGCATCGACTACTCCCGCTGGCAGCGCGCATAGATCCTTCTTTGCTCCACCCATCCAGATCAATGGCTTCGGCTGCGGAGGCTTCGACGAGTGGATTATACCCATATGGATCTAGCTTGAAAAGGCTGCGTTCCGAGCGCGGATATGGGCCCAGGCTCGGGCGGCAGGGGTGGCAGATTTCGATCGGCTCTGGCCATTTTTGTATGCTTCCTGCAAAGCCCAAGAACACGAATGTCGTCAAGGAGCGTTGAATGAAGACCTTCAAGAATTTCCTGCTTGTGGCGTGCGCGGGAGTGCTCATATTGGGGACAGTTCCCTGCGCAGCAGCGCGATCTCCCGGCAAGGGATGCCCGGTGACGGCCAAGTGATTTTCCAACAGAAGAACGCGCCCGACTCGGTAATGCAGAAGATGATATCTCGAGCGTTCCATATTCGGTTCGTGTTGGCGAATCATCTGACCGCGAACTGCAAGGGGCCATGGAATCATTCGCAATGACATATCCAGATGCCACAGTAGAATCAGTTATTCCGAACATATCATCGTCGTTCAAAGTGTGATTCATGAAAACTCCGGGAGCAGAGCGGCGTCAAGTGTGAGCGGATCTCTCGAGAAATTCCATGCCAGAAAATGAGATCTGCGTTCGGAGCAAACGTTATAGTTGTGTGGTGTCTTGAGCGTCAGGGGAGAGCGTTGATTGCTCCGTGGATAAGTTCGAGGACGCGTCGACGGCGTATCCGACGTGATACAACGACGTTCAGTGCTGTCCTTTCTTGAACAGGGCGATGGATGCGAAGTCGATCTCAGTGTAGACGGCATCCAAGGCCGCGAGCCCCCTTGCGCAAGAACGATACTGCCGGCAGCTTGGTGGCGCGTCTTGCCGCCATTTTGCTTCTGATTCCCCCGATCGTTGCCGGACGAATGTCGCAGAGCGACACATTCACGGTGGCCTTGACGGCTGCGATTCCCTTATGGTTCGTCATGAAGTTGATCTTCTGGATGCGCGACCCTCGGCCCGAGAAGGCGCTGCGTGCCGGAGCCGCGAGGTTGGGACTGATTGCGTTGCCGATATTACTGATATGTCTCGTGCCGCTGATCATGAGCCGGGCTGCCGAGGTCAAGGCTTTTGCGATGGGGTTCGCCAAGAAAGGTGGCGCCGAAGTGGTCAGTGAAATGTCTCTTCGCCGAACGCTCTGGCATCGCGCGTTCGAGCGGGGAATCGAATCCGGGATGCTCGGCTTTGGTCCCGGGCCGCATTTGCAGATCCCGGCGCAGATCGCAGCGGACCATGCGAACGATCCTCCGATGGCCTACCACTCCGTCCCGCCGCAGAACGGCACGGCCGATTACGAGTCGCACAATACGCTGCTCGATGTGTTCACCCAGGGAGGACTGCTGGCTGTGGGGAGCCTCCTGTGGGTGATGATGCGTTCGATCAAGTGTGCTTATCGCGCGCACACGGCGGGCCTGGTAGGCTCGTTGGCCGGCATCGCGATCTTCATGACTGCAGACAATATCATTCGCCAGCCGCTTGTCTGGTTCGTCATTGTCCTGGGTCTGACGGCGTTTGATTGGAGTTCTTCTGAATCGTCAGGATTCCTCCAATTCCGACGGGGCGCCTGATCGTGCTCCGCGATCGGCGTCGCGGCGGTGAATCGCCGGCAGCGCAGGACGACGCAGGGGAGGCTGCCCGAACGCAGATCCGTGAGCGTTTTGGCGTGCGGAATGCGTGGTGGTGGCGCGAGAGCGCCCTGACGGCACGCTGAAGCGGGAATCTTCTACACGAAGATCGGCAACCTTGACGGCGGCAAATCTCCGGGTGCAGGCTACCACGATGTCATCCGATGATGCCCTTCGCTCCGGCGCGCCGCCGCGGCCGCTCGCTTCGCTCTTCGCCTGCCTGCTGCTGGTCTATGCGGCCGAGGCCATAGGCGCCATCGCCTCGATCGATGCGGTGGCATTTTACGCCCGCCTGGCGCAGCCCTCGTGGGCACCGCCGTCCTGGGTGTTCGGGCCGGTTTGGACGCTGCTGTACACCCTGATGGCCGTGTCGCTGTGGCGCATCTGGCACGCGCCGCGATCATCCAGTGCGCCGATCATCCTGTTCGTGGTCCAGCTTGGCGTCAACGCTGCGTGGTCCTGGCTATTCTTTCGCTGGCATCTCGGCGCCGTGGCATTCGGTGGGATCGTGTTGCTGCTGGCGCTGATCGGTGTGACCATGACCGCTTTCTGGCGCGTGAGCCGAGCGGCCGCACTGCTCTTGCTGCCCTATCTTGGGTGGGTCGCGTTTGCGACAGCACTCTGCTTTGCTGTCTGGCGGGCGAATCCAGCCGTACTCGGCTGAGGCGTGCTTGCCACCGCGAGGTGCGTCGCGTCAGAGACGTGATTCGTCAGCGCAGATTCAGCAATAGCGCCACACAGACGAATATCCCGGCGGCAAGGAGTACGGCCCGCCACCAGGGAACGAAGTACGGCGACTCGCCCGAGGGCGCACGCGTCGTGAAGCCGTGAATCATCGCTGGCACCAGATTCTCCTTGCGCGCGAAGCGATAGAATGCGATCGCGGTCAGATGTACCGCGATCATCACGAGCAGCAGATCGAAGTTGGCCGCGTGCAGATGAGCGAGCCTTCGCCCCGTCCCGTACGAGACCCACCTCGCCAAGGGGCCGGAGCCCACGCCATCGACATTCTCGGCGAACAGGCCGAGGGTGGTCTGCGTCAGGAGCAGACCGAGCATCGCGAGAATGCTCAGGGCGCCGAGGGGGTTGTGACCGATCGGGGCGCGTGAATCGTGACTCTCGGGTCGGAAGAGACCGCGCAGATAGCGAAGGGTGGCTGCCGGGCCGCGCACGAAGCTGCCGAACCGCGCCGTTTGTCCTCCATAGAATCCCCATGCCACTCGAAACCACACCACGCCGAGCACGCCGTAGCCGGCAATGCGGTGCCACCGCATGTGATCACTCTCCGCGCTCCACCAGCAGAGTGCGAACAGCGTGACGAGGGTCCAGTGCGAGAGCCGGGTCGGCCAATCCCAGACCCGGACCCGCTCATTCGTTGAGATCGTTGCCGATTGGGGGGTCACGCCTGATCACCACCAGCTGCGATGCGCCCGGAATCGACGGTGACAACTGCCACAAGCCTGGCCCAGCCCCCGGGTACGGAGGGCAAGCGCGCGCAGATCGCGGCTGTCGGCGGCCTGGGTGAGGCCCTGCGCGCGGGTCAAGAGCGTCTGTGCGGCTTGGGTGAATACCCGTGGATTGGTCCAGATAGCCGACCGCGCCTTGGTTCGCACCCCATGGCCTTTCCCGCTACCTGCCGGAAACCAGTTGGGGAGCGCAGACGCGAGACTTTCGATCTGATGCGTATCGTTTGTGACGACGGCCCAATCCGGGTGCGAGCGCCTCATCTGGCCCCTGAGCGATTTGACCGTTCTGCCCAGGGTTTTGAAATGGTCCTGGCGGGCGCGGACGATCTGCTGCAATCCAGCGGCACGCGCGCTGCCGGCTGTGCTGATGAGCATCATGGCACTGATTAGCCACACTCGACGGCGCGTGGCGCCGTTCCTGATCGCAATGAAATTCATGGTCCTCAACTTTCGGTGTGCACGACACGACAAACGGATCCCTTGGCGAGGAGAGCGCGGAGCCGGGTATAGCGGTCTGCGCGCGGGTGATCCCCGGAGGCCAAGCATAACGAACAAGCATAACGGGGATTTGTGACAGTCACGGGTCACCTGCGAGGGCGGCGGCGGGGGGCTCGACGCTCTCGAGTCCCGCATCATCCGCGCCAGTCCGGTGAGCAGGCGGCCTCAGGGCTGCGTCGCCGCTTCGGCGGCAGATGCCATGCTCGAGGGAGGCGCGGTGAGCGCTTGCTGCCAGTCGATGGGCGTCCCGCGAAGCGCAGCGGATAGTCCTTTCGACCCGGGCGGCCGCATCGGCCGTGCCGTCTCCGGGCCCCTTTTTCCGGCAGGGCGGTTGCCCTGCGGGTGGGCTCGGAGGGATCATGGCATCGCGCTCAGAATCCCTGAGCTCCTCTTCAGGGTTGACCCCATGAAACTCGCAGTCGTCACCGGTGCGGCGCAGGGCCTCGGCTTGTGCACGAGCGCTTTGCTCGCGAGACGAGGGTTTCACCTGCTGCTGCTCGACAGGCAGGATGCCGGGACGGCACTGGCGCAGCTGCGCGCCGAGGGGGCGGCGGCGGAGGCTCTGTGTGGCGACATTGCCTCTGAGCCCTTCGCCGCGGAGGTTGCCGCATGGGTGGACGCTCATGGAGGCGCCGCCGAAGTTCTCGTGAACAACGCCGGCATCAGCTTGATTCGTCCCGCGGAGGAGACCACCGGAGCCGAATGGCGGCGCGTGCTCGAGGTGAATCTGCTCGGGCCGTTCCTCCTCTCGAAGGCGCTCGGTCTGCAGATGCTCGCTCGCCGCCGCGGCAGCATCGTCAATGTGGCTTCGGTCGCGGGACTCGCCGCCGTCAGCCATCGCGCCGCCTACAATGCCTCGAAACATGGCCTGATCGGCCTCACGCGCACGCTCGCCGCCGAATGGGGCGCGCGAGGAGTGCGGGTGAACGCCGTATGCCCCGGCTGGATCAAGACGGAAATGGATGTTGAGGATCAGGGCAGTGGCGCTTACTCCGATGCCGACATCATCGATCGCGTCCCCATGGCGCGATTTGCGCGGCCGGAGGATGTTGCCGAGGCGATCGCCTTCCTCGCCGACAGTGAGCGCAGTGCGTTCGTGAACGGCGTCAGCCTGCCGGTGGACGGGGGCTGGGTCGCCGATGCCAGTTGGGAGAGTCTGCGGCTGAAGACGCGCGGCTGAGCGTCCGGGGCGCCTTGCGCGCTCGAAATCCGAGCTCATAGGTAAAGACCGCGCATGCGCGCGGCAAGCACGGATCGTCCAACCCTCTTCCCGGGCGGATTCTTGGGTCTGCATCGCATCGAGACCCGGTGAATGACTCGAGCGAGGACTATTGCCATCGCGATATTCGGACTCACCGGCGCACTCGTGGTCGGCGCGGGAGTCTTGATTTACCATTGGGTGCACCCGCGCGAGATCCCGAAGTACCTGCACGTGGCAGGCAATATCGAAGCGCACGAGAGCCTGCTCAGCTTCAATGTGGTGCAGTCGCGCATCGACGATTTGCCCTTCGATGAGGGCAGATGGGTCAAGCGTGGCACGCTCATCGCCCGGGTCGATGATTCCGACTACCGGCAACAGGTGCGGATGGCGGAGGCGGCGGTCACGGTCCAGGAGCGCAGCCTGGCTGTCGCGCAGCGCAACGCCGAGGCGACGCGTCGAGTGCTGCTCAGCGACCGGGCTGATTTGACGTACAAGACGCTCAATTATCAGCGCATCCGGCGGATCGCGGCTGCGGGATACGTGTCGGCCGACGCGCGCGATCTTGCCCGCGCCGCCGTCCAGGAATCCGCGGCGGCGCTCGCGCGCGATCAGGCGCTGAGCGCGGTGGCCCTGCGCAATGTGGAGCTCGCCAAAGCCAATGTGCGTGACGCACAGGCCGCATTGCAGCTCGCCCGCGTCGTCGAGGGCCACACCACGCTGGTGGCACCCTTCAGCGGGGTGATCATGGTGCGCCAGGCGGAGCTCGGCGAAGTGGTCGGTCCCGGTACACCGATCGTCACGCTCGGTGACCTGGACCACGTCTGGATGCGAGCCTACGTCAATGAGCCGGATCTCGGACGCGTGCATTTGGGAGAGGAGGCCGTCGTCACGACGGACAATCGTCCCCACGAACACTTCCGCGGGCGAGTCTCGTTCATCGCCGAGGACGCCGAGTTCACGCCGAAGAGCGTTGAGACCTACGCGGAGCGCGTGACGCTCGTCTATCGCATCCGAATCGACATGGACAACCGCCGTCACGAGCTCGTGCCCGGAATGCCCGTCGATGCCGAGATCAAGCTCGCTCCGGTCCCAGCCCAATGACCGCCTCGACCCAAGAGCCATCGATCCGTGCCACCGGGTTGACGAAACGCTTCGGAGCCGTCCAGGCAATCGCCAGCATCACCTTCACGGTCAGCCCCGGTGAGCTGTTCGGCCTGATCGGGCCGGATGGCGCCGGTAAGACCACGGTGCTGCGCGTTCTTGCGGGGGTCATGGCGGTGGACGCGGGCGGTGTCCTCGTCGAGGGCGTCGATGTCGTGGCGCATCCCGAGGAAGTGCGGCAACGCATCAGCTACATGCCGCAGCGGTTCGGGCTCTACGAGGATCTGACCGTCGATGAGAATATCCGCTTTTTCGCGGAGGTCTTCGAGGTGCCCCGCCGGCTGCGCGAAGAGCGAACCTCGAGGCTCCTGGCAGCCTCCGGCATGCTGCGCTTCCGCAAGCACCTGGCCGGTGAGCTCTCGGGGGGCATGAAGCAGAAACTCGGCCTGACCTGCTCACTGGTACACGCCCCGAGAATCGTGCTGCTCGATGAGCCGACCACCGGCGTGGACCCGGTCTCGCGACGGGAGTTCTGGCAGATTCTCTATGGACTGCGCACCGAGGGGGCCTCGATCGTCATCTCGACCGCTTACCTCGATGAGGCCGATCGATGCGATCGGCTCGCGCTGATCTATAACGGTGCCTTGCGCTATTGCGAGGCGCCGGATGCGCTGCGGGCGCGGATGCCGGGCGCGATCGTCGAGATCGGAACGGCCGCGGCGCGATCCGCGAGAGACCTCCTGGGCTCGGCACCCGGCGTGCACGGTGTGCTGATGGTGGGCGATGGGATTCATGTTCACGTGGACGATGCGCCGAAGAGAATCCCGGGCCTCGAGCGCGCGCTGGTGGCGAAGGGCATCGAGCACACGCCCGTGCGCGAGATTGCAGCGAGCATGGAGGATCTGTTCGTGATTCTTCTCGGCGATACGCCATCCGGTGCGCCAGGGGCGCCGCTCTCGTGAGCGCGCAGCAGCCGACGATCCTCGTGGAGGGACTGCGCAAGCAGTTCGGTGCGTTCGTTGCCGTGGCCGGCATCAGCTTCGAGGTGGCGCGGGGCGAGATTCTGGGGTTCCTCGGACCGAACGGCGCCGGCAAGTCCACCATCATCCGGATGCTGTGCGGACTGCTCAGACCCACCGCGGGACGCATCCTGATCGAGGGCATCGACCTCACGAAGGATCCGGAGACCCTGCGCCAGCGCATCGGCTACATGTCGCAGAAGTTCTCCCTCTATCAGGATCTCACCGTGAGTGAGAATCTGCGCTTCTATGGCGGGGTCTACGGACTGCGAGGCGCAGCTCTTGCGACCCGAATCGGCTTCGCGCTCGAGATGGCGGACCTCGCGGCGCGTCCGAATGCTCTCGTCGGCGAGCTCGCGAGCGGCTGGAAGCAGCGTCTTGCGCTCGGATGCGCCATCCTGCACCGGCCCGCCATTCTCTTTCTCGACGAGCCGACCTCCGGCGTCGACCCGCTCTCGAGAAGACGATTCTGGGATCTCATCCACGACCTCTCGGCCGAGGGTGTCACGATCCTCGTGTCGACGCACCACATGGACGAGGCGCTCTACTGCAACCGCATCGCGCTCATCGATCACGGCGCCATCGTGGCCCTCGACAGCCCGGCGCAGCTCAAGGGCCGATCGCTCGGCGGGGAGCTGCTGCGAGTGGAGTGCGTCGGGCCCGATCGGGCGATGAGGGCCCTCGAGAAGCTCCCGGTGGCGCGCGATGTCGCCATCTTCGGCAACAGCCTGCACGTCCTGGTCGATGATGCCTCCGCGGCGGCGGGGGAGATCACCGAATACCTGCGCGGCCAGGGAATCGAAAGCGTACGGGCGACGCGGATCGATGCAACGCTCGAGGACGTCTTCGTGCGCCTCGTGAGCACCGAAAGCCGGACCGCCGACACCGGGAGCCACGCGTGAAGCTCAGACGCATCACCGCGATTGCGCTCAAGGAGCTCCTTCAGGTCTGGCGAGACCCAAGGAGCCTCAGTCTCGCGCTGCTCATGCCCGTGATCCAAATGTTGCTGATGGGGTACGGCGTGAATCTCGACATCTCCCACGTGCCCACCTGCACCTACGATGAAGAAGGCAGCCAGCTCAGCCAGTCCCTGCTCAAGCGGTTCCAGGCCTCGAGATACTTCGATCTCGTGGCGAGCCTCACCCGCCAGGGGCAGATCCGCCAGGCGATGGACAGCGGCCTCTGCAAGCTCGTCATCGTGATCCCCGCCGATTTCTCCCGAAGCATCGCGGCAGGCCACAGCGCCTCGGTGCAGGCGATCGTCGATGCGACCGACGACAACACCGCCACCATTGCGAGCGGCTACGCGAATGCCGTGGTGCAGGGCTTCTCGAGCGACCTCGAGGGCCACGCGAACGCTCGCCGGGGCGGGACCGCCGCGCCACCGCCGATCGCCGTTCAGTCGCGTGTCTGGTTCAATGAGGATCTCGACAGCCGCGACTTCATCATTCCGGGTGTGGTCGCCCTGGTGCTCGCGCTGGTCGGTGCGCAGCTCACCTCGCTCACGATCGCGCGCGAGTGGGAGCGGGGCACCATGGAGCTGCTCCTGTCGACGCCCGTGACGCCGCTCGAGATGATGATCGGCAAGCTGCTGCCGTACTTCATGATCGGGCTGGTGGATGCGGCAATCTGTCTTGTCTTCGCCCTGCTGCTGTTCCACGTTCCGTTCCGCGGGACCTTCGCCACGCTCTTTCTGACCACCTCGCTCTTTCTCGTGGTGGTGCTCAATATGGGCTACCTCTTCTCGGTGCTGATCCGCAATCAACTCGGGGCCAGCCAGATCGCGCTCCTCGTCACGATCATGCCGATCTCCCTCCTCTCGGGATTCGCTTTCCCCATCGATCAGATGCCCGCGGCAATCCGCGGGGTGACCTACCTCATCTACGCGCGCTACTTCGTGACCATTCTCAAGGCCGTGTTCCTGAAGGGCAGCGGCATAACGGCCCTGTGGGCGCCGGTCTCGGGGCTCCTCCTGTATGACGTGCTCGTGGTCTGGATCGCGTCGCGCGCGTTCCGCAAGCGCATCGCGTGAACGCCATGCTCGGCCGAATCCTGCACATCGTCATGAAGGAGTTCATCGAGCTGAAGCGGGACCGCTGGGCGCGCTTCAGGCTCCTCGTGCCGCCGCTCATCCAGGTGCTGATCTTCGGCTACGCGGCGACGTTCGAGATCTTCGGCGTGTCGACCACGGTGCTCGATCTCGATCACAGCCAGCAAAGCCGTGCGCTGATCGCGGATTTCGTCGACAGTGGACGCTTCAAGGTGGTTCGCGTCGCGAGCACGCAGGGACAGGCCGAGGATTCGATCGACACCAGCCAGGCGGCCATCGCCATCATCATCCACGCCGGGTTCGCGCAGGCGCTGCTCAAAGGGCAGGCGGCGCCGGTGCAGGTTCTGCTCGATGGCACGAACTCGAACTCCGCGCTGGTCGCCCTCGGTTACGCCAACCAGATCGTTTCGACCTTCTCGCAGCGGTACGCGACGGAGTTCCTCTACCGGATGCAGCCGGCCGCCGTCTCGAGGCAGGTGCATATCACACTCGATGAGCGCCCCTGGTACAACGTGAGCCTGAACAGCCGCTGGTTCTTCGTTCCGGGGGTCATCGCGACGCTGACGCTGGTCATCGTGGTCAACCTCACTGCGTTTGCCATCGTGCGCGAGCGGGAGGTGGGAACACTCGAGCAGATCATGGTGACGCCGATCCGCCCCTTTGAGCTCATGGTCGGCAAGATGGTCCCGTTCTTTGGCGTGGGACTGGTCCTGGTCACGGTGATTACGCTCTTCGGAATGCTCTGGTTCCAGGTCCCATTCCGAGGCAATCCCCTGGTGCTGCTGCTCGCCACCTCTCTCTATCTGCTCAGCACCCTTGCGGTCGGCCTCGCCATCTCGACGTTGTGCAGGACCCAGCAGCAGGCATTCGCCACCAATTTCTTCTTCGTCAATCCGATGTTCACCCTGTCGGGTTTCAGCTTCCCGATCGCGAGCATGCCGAAAGTCCTGCAATGGCTCACCTACCTCGACCCGGTTCGCTACGATCTCATCATCATCCGCGCGACTTTCCTGAAGGGTGTGGGACTTTCGATCCTCTGGCCGCAGCTGCTCGCGCTGCTCGGCATTGCGGCCGGGCTGCTTGGCCTCGCGGTGATGCGCTTCAGACGGTCGATGGACTGACCTACGCTCCCGGTGGACGATCCGATGGACACAGGCGCGGTGATGGCACCACCGGCTCTGCCGCGAGCTCGCGGCTACGCTCGAGGAAAGCGAGCGCCTCGAGACCGCGCTCGAGGGCGGGATCGGTGTCCCCGGTGCCGGTGCGGCCCGTGAGGCAGGCTCGGGCCTGAAGGGGTGTCGGGCTCATGTGGGAGGCTCCTCGGGTGTCTGTGCCGGCTGAGGCCCGTGCCAGTGGCCGTGACACCGCGACTGAAATTTCGCCATCAGCCGCGCGCGCTCCTCGGGTGTCAGGCTTTCCCAATGCTCACGCCAGCGCCGATGTCCCCAGGGCCGGTGGCAACGGCCTCCCCGCAGACCGCCGAAGAGCACCCGGCTGAGGAGCAAGAGCCCTGCGGCCTGCAGGTAGCGCAGCGCAGGGCCCCCGAAGAGAGCCGGCACCAGCGCATTCCACAGCAGCATGACGAGCGCGCTGAACGCCGCCCACGCCAGGAGCGCGAGCCCGACAAACGCCATTCCCTTCAAGAGCCAACGAGCTCGACATTTCATAGACCACCTCAATCTTCAAGCCATGCGTCGTAAGTGCCCTGCAGGCGCGCCCGAAGGCGCAGCACCGCATACCGTTTGCGCGAGAGGAGCGTGTTCACGGCCACTCCCCATCGCGCCGAGAGTTCTTTGAAGCTCGCGCCTTCGATCTCGTGCGCGACGAAGACCTCGCGCTGCTCCGCCGGCAGCGCATCGAGCGCGAACTCGATTTCGCGCATCATGAGCTCGCGCAGCAGCGCCGCCTCGGGGCCGTCATCGGCAGAGGGAAGCAGCGCCTCGAAAGGCTCATCGCGCGCCTCGCTCGAGTCGGCGGCGAGTTCCGGCGTCTCTTTGCGAAAGCGGTCGATGATCCTGTTGCGCGCCACACGCTTGAGCCACGCCCCGACATGCTCAATGGGCTGCATCCGCCGCAACGCCGCCACCAGCTCATAGAGCGCCTCCTGCATCACGTCCTCGGCCTCGGTCGCATCCCGGACCGTACTGCGGATGAAGGCCAGCAGCCGGCCGCGCTCGCGTCCTACCGTCGCGGCGATCTCGCGATCCGGGTCGCTCGGGCTCAAGGGCTTCGATACCGCGCTGTCCATTCGGGGATCCTAGACGGATGGCGGAACGGAATATTGTTTCCCGAGCGTTTCGTGCCGGGAGGGTCCGCCTGCGGTACGATGTCCGCCGAGCCGCACGCCCGGTCCTTGAGCTTCGCCCCCGATCATGGATCAAAAAAAAGAATCGGCGCCCCGTGAGCCTCTCGCGGGCGACCCCCTGCCGCGACGCGCGTTCCGGTGGCTCATGAGCTGAATCGGACGCGCATGCCCGGCACCCTCTCCGCATCCATCATCGCCTTCGCGCGCCTGCACCACGAGGCGGCCTATGCGCTGATCCTGATCGTCGCGCTGTCGGAGGCGCTGCCGGTGGTCGGGGCGGTCGTACCGGGTGATGCCATCATCCTCGGCATCAGCGCCCTGGTGCCGACGGGTGCGCTGCACCTGTGGCCCTTGATCGGGGCCGCGCTGGCGGGATCGGTGCTCGGGGACGGGTTCTCCTTCTGGCTCGGCCGGCGTTATCGGGAGAGCCTCTTGTGCCGCTGGCCACTTGCGCGTCATCCGGCGCTGATCGCGCGTGGCGAGGATTTTCTGCGCCGGCACGGTCGCAAGAGCATTTTCATCGCCCGCTTCACGCCCGGCGTGAGGGCCATCATCCCCGTACTCGCGGGGATATTGCGGATGGGCATCGTGCGCTTCTACGCCACGGATGTCCTCACGGCGCTCGTGTGGGCGCCGGCGCATATTCTCGCAGGGGTGGCGATCGGCGCCTCCTTCGAGCTCCTCGGGGCCGTCGCCGGCCGGCTCGCGCTCATCGTCGCTCTGCTGCTCGGCGTGCTCGGGCTCATCGTGTGGGCGACCCGCTATGCGCTCGTGCACCTGCCGTCCCGTGCCGCGGCGGCGCAGGAGCGGCTGTGGCGCTGGGCGCGGGCACGCAATACCTGGCTCACGCGGCCGCTGCTGTCGATCCTCGATCCCTCGCGCAAGGAGTTCCCCGGGCTCCTGCTGCTCGGAGCGCTGCTGGTGGCGAGTCTGTGGCTCTTCCTCGGAGTGCTGCAGGATGTGCTCTCGGGCGATCCCCTGGTGCGGGCGGACGAGGCGGTGTTTCACTTCCTGCAGTCCCTCAGAACCGACTGGATCGATCAGATCATGGTCGTCACCAGCGAGCTCAGCGACTCGGCGGTGCTCATCGCGACGACCTGCGCGGCGCTCATCTGGTTTGCGTGGCGGCGCAACTGGCGGGCGGCAGGGCACACCGTGGCCGCCGTCATCGGCGCGAGCTTCTTCACACTCGTGTTCAAGGTCGCGCTGCGCATTCCGCGGCCCTATGCGGTGAGCTCTGGATGGAACGCGTTCTCCTTTCCGAGCGGGCACACGGTGGAGAGCGCCGCGCTGTATGGATTTCTCGCCATCGTCACGGTCTGGGAAGTCAGGGCGCACGCGAAGGTGCTCGTGACCACCGTGGCCGCAGTGTTGCTCGGCGCCACGGCGTTCTCGCGCGTGTATCTCGGCGCCCATTGGCTCTCGGACGTCCTGGCGGGCATCGCCTTCGGCCTCGCGTGGGCCACGCTGCTCGGCATCGGATACCTGAGGCACAATCCGCCACCGCTCGGAGCGGGGGGCCTGTGCACGCTGGTCGGGGCAGCGCTGCTCGCGGCCGGCGCTGCGCACGTGGAGCAGCGATACAGGGCCGATATGACACTCTACGCGGTGCGTGAGGAACAACAGGTCATGCCCTGGGCCTCCTGGTGGGGCCACGCCTGGGCGCAACTGCCGTCCCATCGCATCGATCTCGCCGGCAGGGTGGAGGCGCCGTTGACGTTTCAATGGGCGGGAAGCCTCGAGGCGCTCCAGGCAGAGCTCACCGGCAAGGGGTGGCGCCGCCCGGTTCCCTGGAGTTTCCGCTCGGCGCTCGCGTGGCTGAATCCCCACGACCCGATTTCCGCCCTGCCGGTGCTGCCGCATCTCGAGGATGGTCACCGAGAGTCGCTCGTGATGGTGCACGCGGTGACCAGTGTGAGGGAGCCCCAGCGGTTGATCCTGCGGCTGTGGCGCTCGGATGTGCGGGTGACGGGGCTTGGGCCCAAGGTCCAGCCGCTTTACATCGGGACCGTGGTCGAGGAGCGTGCGGTCCGCATTGCCCCCATCATCACGGTCACTCACCGGGTGCCCGACTACGACGGGCCCCGCGACACGCTCGGCGCCGCGATCCGGGCACGAAGGCTCGTCGAGCGCAAGCTCGAGAAGCGGCAGCGGGGCTGGGACGGGGGGGTGTTGCTTGCTATGCTCTCCTTCCCGCCGCAAGGAGCGTAAGGCCATGCCCGAGCAGCATCCGAGTGTCGCTGACAAGCGCCGGCAGTTTCACGAACTGCATCGCAGCGGGTGTTTCGTGATCCCCAATCCCTGGGATCCGGGCAGCGCCCGCTACCTGCAGACGCTCGGTTTCAAGGCGCTCGCGACCACGAGCTCCGGGTTCGCCTGGTCGCGGGGGCTTCCCGATTACGGCATCACCCTCGAGGCGGTCCTGGCGCATCTGGCGGCGATGGCCGATGCGACCGACCTTCCGATCAACGCCGACTTTCAGAACGGCTTCGCGCACGATGCGCGCGGTGTCGAGCAGAACGTCCGGCTCGCGGTGGATACGGGAGTGGCGGGACTGTCGATCGAGGACTCCACCGGGGATGAGGCGAGGCCGCTCTATGACCTCGAGCTCGCGGCGCAGAGGATTCGCGCGGCGCGCCGCGCGATCGACGCCAAGGGCGGCGACACGCTGCTCGTCGGCCGGGCGGAGTGTTTTCTCCTCGGCCGGACCGACATCGAGGAGACCCTTGCGCGGCTGCGCGCCTACGCGGATGCCGGGGCGGATTGCCTGTATGCGCCGGGTGTGCGCCTGAGCGAGCACATCAGGCGCATCGTAGAGGGCGTCGCGCCGAAGCCCGTCAACCTGCTCGTCGGCTCCCCGAATCCCATGACCGTCGCCGAGATCGCCGCGCTCGGCGTGCGGCGCATCAGCGTGGGAGGCGCGCTGGCGCGGGCGGCGTGGAGCGGGTTCATGCGCGCGGCCTGCCAGCTGGCGGGCGAGGGGAAGTTCGACGGATTGGGCGGCACGGTCGCGGGCGACACGCTGAATGCGCTGATGCGCGGCGCCGCCGGGCTCCCGGTGGATCCCCGCGCCTGAGGGGGCGACCCTCGGGCGCGGAGCCCCGGGACTCAGCTGTGCTTGGACTTGAAGATGCGGACCTGATCGTTGAACTGAGCGGTGATCTGCTTCAGCTGATTCACCGCGGAGTTGTGCAGGCTCACCACGGAATCAGAGCTCAACTGGTTCTGGCGCGCCTCGAAGTCGAGGCACTTGAGATAGGTCTGAACGTCGTTGTTGTATTCCTTGACGGTCTGCATGGTCGTGACCATCACCGCCATGCTGGCGGTGGCGCCGTCGGGAATCTTGCTCGGCGCGGGCGGCTGATTGCAGCCGGCGAGGGCGGCCGGGGCGCACATCACACATCCGATCGTCAGGGCGGCAAGGAACTGCTTCGATGATTTCATTTTGAGGAGTCTCGTTGCAAGCAGGAACTGTGAACTAAGCCGGAGAAGTGTAGCGAGCCCTCCGCTTGACGCCGTGACGGTGCTCACGGAATTTTTCCGGTGTCCCTGCAACGTCAAATTCCCTTTCACATAAACCGGATCGATGTGACATAGGGCGGAGCAGGGCGCCCTCGCGCAGACCCGTGCCGACAAGTCAGAACGGGAAGACAAACACCGTGTTGTCCGCGGTGACGCACAGGCGATGGGTCGAGGCGATCCGTGACTCGGCGGGCGTCATGGGATTTCTGACGGGGTGGCGGAGTTCGTGGAGAACGCCACAGTCCTAGAGCGGCTGCGCGACACCGGAGTCGACTTCGCGCAGCGCCACGGCATCGGCTTGCCCGAGCCGCTCCAGAGGTGCTTCGCACAGGCCGCGAGCACCCCGCCAGGCCGGGGTGCGTTGGAGTGGGCCGTCCCGGTGCGGTGCCGGGCAACCGGTTCCGGTCTCGCTTGCGCGCCCCTTCCGCGGTGGACGGAGTATTTGATACAAAGTATCATTAACCAGTGCTGCGACGCCTCACCGTCCTTCTCGCCCTGTCCGTGGCCGCCGCGGTATCCGGCTGCGGCCACTCCCCGCGTGATACGACGCTCAGCGCCGTCGGCATCGAGAGTCAGTACGCCGATGTCATCGCGCAGGTCGCGGGCCCGCGTGTGAGGGTGAGGGCCATCGAGACCGATCCGAACACCGATCCGCACGAGTTCGAGGCGAGCCCGGCGGTTGCGCGCAGCCTCGCAACCGCCTCGCTCATCGTCGAGAATGGTCTCGGATATGATCCGTGGGTCGATCGGATCGTGGCCGCATCGCCGGGCCCACGCACGGTGATCAACGTTGGACGCCTGCTCGGCCTGCCGCCCACGGCAAATCCCCACGTGTGGTATGACCCCAGGACCATGCCTGCAGTGGCCGAGGCGGTCGCCGCGGCGCTCTCGGCTGAAAGGCCGGCCGAAGCCGCCGGCTTTCGGTCCCGTGCCCGCGCCTTCGTGGCCTCGCTCGCGCCCTGGAAAGAGGCGCTCGAGAGGTTCAAGCGCCGCTACGGCGGCACCGCCGTGGCGGTGACCGAACCGGTCGCCGATGACCTGCTCGAGGCCGCCGGCTGCACCATCCTCAGCCCTTATTCGCTGCAGACCGCCATCATGAATGGCACCGACCCGGCGCCGCAGGACGTGGCGGCCGAGGAGGCGCTGCTGAGGGAGCACAAAGTGAAAGTGCTCATCTACAACCGCCAGGTGACCAACCCGCTCACCGCCTCCTTCGTCGACCTCGCCCGCCGCAACGGCATTGCGGTGGTGGGCGTCTACGAAACCATGCCCGTCGGATATCACTACCGGTCCTGGATGCTGGCGGAAATGAGCGCGTTGGAGCAGGCCGTTTCGCGCGGTATCTCGACGACCCGGCTCGAAGAGGGGGCGCTGCGCCCATGACCCAGGCGGCGGCTCTTTCGGTCGAAGGACTCGGCATCTCGCTCTCGGGGCGTCAGATCCTCAAGGACGTGAAATTTCAGGTGGCGCCGGGGGAGTTCTGCGCGCTGATCGGCGCCAACGGCTCGGGCAAGACGACGCTGCTCAAGGCCATCGTCGGTCTCGTCAAACCCGATTCAGGCCGGATCACGGTCGATGTGGACGGTTCCGGCGGGACGAGTGTCGGGTACGTCCCCCAGAAGATCTCGCTCGATCCGCACCTCCCGCTGCGCGCACGGGATGTCGTCATGCTCGGCCTCGATGGGGCGCGTCTCGGACTGCCGCTTCCCTCGAGTGCGCGCGATGCGCGCGTCGAGGAGATGCTGCAGGCGGTCGGCGCCGGGGACTTCGCCGAGCGCAGGGTCGGACTTCTCTCCGGCGGGCAGCAGCAACGGATCCTGGTGGCGCATGCGCTGGTTCGGCGTCCACGGCTGCTGCTGCTCGATGAGCCGCTCGCCAGCCTCGATGTGCGCAGTGTGGCGGAGATCGTCGCACTGTTGCGGCGGCTGTCGCTTCAGTACGGGACGGCGATCCTGCTCTCGGCCCACGACATGAACCCGTTGCTGCCGGTCATGGATCGCATCGTGTACCTCGCGAGCTGCTGCGCCGTGTCCGGCAAGGCCGACGAAGTGGTGCGTACCGAGGTGCTGAGCCGACTCTACGGCTACCACGTCGATGTGGTGCGGGTTCACGGCCGGGTGGTGGTGATCGCCGCCCACGAGCCCGAGGAGATCCGCGCGGCGCTGGCGCGGGACCCCGTGCACACCGCCGAGATCCCTTGAGCGGGCATGGGCGTCCTCGGCCTGATATTCGCACCGGGCTTCCTCAGCAACGGCCCCGTGCACACCGCATTGCTGGTGGGGGGAGGGGCCGCGGTCGTAGGTGCCGTCGTCGGCGTCTTCACCGTGATGCGCGGCCAATCGTTCGCGGGGCACGCCCTTGCGGATGTGAGCAGCGCGGGCGGTTCGGCGTCCTTTCTGCTCGGCCTCAACCCGCTCGTCGGCTTCCTCGGCATGGCGGCGCTCGCGGCCGGGGTGATGGAGTGGGCCGATGTGCGCGATGCCCGCGAGCGCGACCTCCTCACCGGTGTGATGTTGGGTGCGGGGCTCGGGCTCACGGCGCTGTTCCTGTACTTCGCCTCAGTCACCGGCAGTGCGAGCGGAGCGGCGATCACGGTCCTGTTCGGCTCGATGTTCACCATCCCCGCCTCGATCGTTCCGGCGGCGCTCGCGCTCGCCGGGGTCGCGCTCGCGGTGATCGCCGCGATCTATCGTCCGCTGCTGCTGAGCGCGGTGTCGGAGGATCTGGCGCAGGCGCAGGGCACGCGCGTCAGGTTGATCGGACTCGCACACGGGTGGGCTCTGGCGCTCGCCGTGTCCCTCTCGGCCATGACGGTCGGGGCCATCCTCTCCACGGCATTGCTCATCGGGCCGGCCGCCGCGGGTCTGCGCCTCGCCGACCGCCCGGGGCGCTCGCTCGCGCTCGCGGTGCTGATCGGGCTGCTCGCGACCTGGGGCGGTATCCTGCTCGCCTACGACAGCTACGACTGGACGCCCGGGCACGGCTGGCCGGTGAGCTTCTTCATCGTCGTCCTCGTCTTCATCGCGTATCTCCTCGCGGCCCTGCTTGCGCGCGTGCGCGCGCGCGGCGTGAGCCTGCGGGCGGTGCATCCATCGGGGTGCGGGCAGGACTGATGTTCGGCAGCTTCATGACCAACGCCTGGATCGTGGCCACGATGGTGGCCATCACCGCGGGCATCGTGGGATTCTTCGTCGTCGTGCGCCGCGCCGCCTTCGCGGCCCATGTGCTGCCGCTCGGCGCCTTCCCCGGGGCCGCGGCGGCCAGCCTCCTCGGGGTGAACGAGCTGCTAGGCATCATTGCGTTCTCCGCCCTCGGGGTGCTCGGCATCAGCCAGCTGCAGCGCTGGGAGCGCCGCGAGGTGGCCACCGCGCTCTGGCTCGCCGTGGCCCTTGCGCTCGGCACGCTGTTTCTCAGCATGACGCGGCGGTATTCCCAGGGTGTCTATGCGCTCCTGTTCGGGGAGGTGTTCGGCATCCGTTCCGCTTTGATCGCTCCGGTCGCCGTGCTCGGGGCGATTGCGATTGCGGTGACGCTGCTGCTGTATCGCCCGCTGCTGCTCGATTCCCTCTCGCCCGAGCTCGGCGAGGCGGCGGGCACGGGGCGTGGGCGGATCGAGCTCGCCTTCCTCGCCGTGCTCGCGCTGTGCACGGCCACGGCCCTGCCGGTCGTCGGGGCGCTCATGGTCTTCAGTCTGATGGTGGGTCCGGCCAGCGCAGCCCGTTTCCTCACCGATCGGCCGCTCCTCGCGCTCACCCTGTCGGTGGTCCTCTCGCTCGCGACCGTCTGGAGCGCCATTGCGCTCTCCTACCTGAGCAACTGGCCCGTGGGTTTTTTCGTCGGGGTCCTGGGCGGGGTGTCCTACGCGGCGGGTCGGCTGCGCCACCGGGGCGGGCCGGCGCACGTGCGCTGAGGAGGTCGCATGGCGAAGACGCACAAAGCCATCCACACACCGGGACTCGAGGGGGCGCTCGACAGACTCGAGCACCTGTGCCGTGCGCGCGGGCAGCGCCTGACGCGACAGCGGCGGGCGGTGCTCTCGAGCCTGCTCTCGGCGGGCCGGGCGCTCTCGGCGTATGAGCTGCTCGAGCGCCTGCGCCCCGAGGATGGGAAGTCGACGCCGGCGAGCGTCTATCGGAGCCTCGACTTCCTGATGACGCTCGGGGTGGTGCACCGGCTCGAGAGCACGCGCTCCTTCATCGCGTGCGAGCACCCGGAGACGCCCCACTGGGTGCAGTTTCTGATCTGCCGCCGCTGTGGCCAGGTCGTGGAGGCCGAGGACGAGCGCATCGCCGCGGCCACCGAGAGTCTCGGGCAGCGCCTTGGTTTCGCGCTCGATCAGCGCGTCGTCGAGCTTACGGGGGTGTGCGAGGGTTGCCGGGGGAGCGCCGCGCGGCACTGACTGCGCGCGCGGCGTCCCGGCGGGACTTCCCCTACCAGATCACGCAGCGGTGCTTGTTGACCATGGGGCTTCCGTTCGGCACGTGGAAGGCCGCCTGGAACTGCGGCATGTTGGCAAGCGTGCCGTTCACGCGGTACTTGGCCGGCGGATGCGGATCGATGGTCACCAGGCGGCGTGCTTCCGCCGGACGGATATTGCTCGCCCAGACGCGCGCGGCGCCGAGGAAGAACTGCTGGTCCGGGGTGAAGCCGTCGAGGGTCTTCGCCTCCTTGTAGGCGGGGGAAGCGTGGAAGGCGCGCCAGGCGAGGGTGAGTCCGCCCAGGTCGGCCGTAGCCTCACCGAGGACCAGCTTGCCCTTCACGTGCAGGTGTCCGTCCACCGTGTAGCGCGAGAAGTGCTTGACGATGCAGGCGGTGGCGGCATCGAAGCGCTTCTTGTCCTCGGGAGTCCACCAGTTGCGCAGATTCCCGTGCCCGTCGAACTGCGAGCCCTCGTCATCGAATCCGTGGGTCATCTCATGGCCCATGACGAAGCCCACCGCGCCGTAGTTCATGGCGAGCGAGGCGTGCGGATCGAAGAACGGCGGCTGCAGGATCCCGGCGGGGAAATTGATGTTGTTCATCGAGGGGTCGTAGTAGGCGTTCACCGTCTGCGGCGTCATGTACCACTCGCTGCGGTCCACGGGCTTGCCGACCTTGTTGAGCTCGCGTTTCTGCTCGAACTCGTTGGCGCGCAGGACGTTGAGCACGTAGGGGCCGCGATGGATGGCGAGGGCGGAGTAGTCGCGCCACTTGTCGGGATACCCGATGCGCTCGCCCATGAGGGAGAGCTTGTGCAGCGCCGCCTTGCGGGTGGCCGGGGTCATCCACGAGAGCGTCTCGAAGTCATTGTGCAGCGCTGCGCGGATGTTGTGCAGAATGTCGAGTACGGCGCGCTTGGAGGAGGGTGGGAACTTCTCCTTGACGTAGAGCTTGCCGACGGCGAAGCCGATCGCATTGTTCTCGGCGCTCACCACGCGCTGCCAGCGCGGGCGCAGGGCCTTCGCACCGGTGAGCACGGACTGCATGCGGAAGTTCTCCGCGACGAAGGGCTTGGAGAGGTACGGTGCGAAGGCATCGATCAGGCGCCAGCGCAGGTAAGTCTGCCAGTCGGTGAGCGAGACGCGCGTGAGGTCGTTGCCGAGGAAGGTGAAGAACTTCGGCATCGCGAGATTGATGCTGTCGAAGTGCGGGTAGCCGATCGCCTGGAAGTACGCCTGCCACGAGAAGTTGGGCGTGGCCTGATCGAGCTGCGTCAGGTCCATGACGTGGTAGATGGCGCGCGGATTGCGCTGTTCCACGAGCGACATGGAGGCCTTGGCGAGACCCGTCTCGATGCGCATGACGGTGGCCGCTTCGGCGGCGGAGCGGACCTTGCCATCGCCCAGGAGCTCGAACGTGCGGGTGAGATGGGCGACGTACTCGGCCCGGATCTGCTCGAACTTCGGTCCGGGCTTGAGATAGTAGTCGCGGTCGGGGAGCCCGATGCCGCCTTGGGAGGCGATGCCGATGACCTTGCTCGAGTTCTTGAAGTCCTGCATTTCCCCGATGTCGAACATCGCATCGACGCCGATCATCTGCAGGTGCGCCACTTCGCGCTCGAGCTCGGGGAGGGTCTTCACCGCCGCGATGCGCGCAAACTCCGGCCCGAGGGGCTTCACGCCCTCCCGGTTGATGAGCGCGGTGTCCATGCCGCTCGCGTAGAAGTCACCGACCTTCTGCAGGGTGCTGCCGGGCCTGGCGTGCGCCTGCGCGGCTTTCTGCAGAATGGCGCGGATGGTGCGCTCGTTGTCGATCTCGAGGATGTAGAAGGTCCCCCAGCTCGAGTAGGCCGCCGGGATGGGATGGGTTTTCCGCCAGCCGCCGTCGGCGTACTGGAAGAAGTTCTGCGCGGGGCTCACGCTCTTGTCGAGCCAGTTGAGGTGCAGCGCCTCGACGGCGCCGCCGCCGGCGGCGGTGGCCGCAGCGGGCAGGGCCGCGAGAAGACTGATCAAAATGGAGCGGTGCGGTCGCATAGGGCCTCTGTTGTTATTCGGACTTCACGAGGCGGCCGTCGGAGCGGCCGCGTGGTGCATAAACATGAAGCTTATCACGCATTACCAGGGCATCCTCGGGCGCCCTGTCGGGGGTCGGCGGGGAATCGAGCACCGGAAATCCCTTATTGGATGACGCGCGGGACGGCTCGACAGTGAAGAGCGGATTTGCCATCCTTAGGACCCGATGGGTTCCGGCGGGTGCATGTCCGCCGGTGAAAAGGGAACACGGTAGGGCGGTGACGCCCGATCCGTGGCTGCCCCCGCAACTGTGAGCGGCGAGTTTCGCATCCGCGATGGCCACTGGGAAACCGGGAAGGCCGGGCGAGACACCGACCCGCGAGCCAGGAGACCTGCCCATCGCTGTCATCGTGCAATGGCTCGATCCCTGCACGTGGGTGCGGAGGGAGATGTAATGTCGCGGCTCTTCCCGGGTCTTTCCGGCGGCTTGCGCGGGCGCATCGCGCTCCTCGGCGGGATGCTCATCGCCTGCAATGCGCTCGCCTGGCTGTGGGCCCTGCTCGCCTTCCGCCACCATCCGCTGCTCATGGGCACGGCGCTTCTCGCCTTCAGCTTCGGGCTGCGCCACGCGGTGGATGCGGATCACATCGCCGCCATCGACAACGTGACGCGCAAGCTCATGCAGGAGGGCCAGCGGCCGGTGACGGTGGGCCTTTATTTCTCACTCGGGCACTCCACCATCGTGGTCGGCCTCACTCTGGCGGTCGCCCTCGTCGCCTCGGTGCTGCACGGCCGGTTCGAGCACTGGAAGGTCCTGGGCGGTGTGATCGGCACCGGTGTCTCGGCGTTCTTTCTCTTCGCCATCGCGGCGGCGAACCTCGTCATCCTGGCAGGCACCTGGCGCAGCTTCCGCGACGCGCGCGACGGCCGATTGCCCGAGGAAGCGCCGTTTTTTACCGGCGGCGGCCTGATGGCGCGGCTTTTCCGGGGGGCGTTCCGGCTCATCGAGCATCCCTGGCAGATGTACGGACTCGGTCTGCTCTTTGGCCTGGGGTTCGACACCGCGACCCAGGTGGGGCTGCTCGGGGTGTCGGCGTCGGGGAGCTCGAAGGGGCTCTCCCCCTTTGCCATCATGATCTTTCCCGCGCTCTTCTCCGCGGGCATGGCGCTCATCGATACCGCCGACAGCATGCTGATGCTCGGCGCCTACGGCTGGGCGTTCGTGAAGCCCATCCGCAAGCTCTATTACAACCTGACCATCACCTCGCTCTCGGTGCTGGTGGCCGTTCTCGTCGGCAGCATCGAGACCCTGGGACTCATCGCCAGCTACTTCAAGCCCGCGGGCGCCTTCTGGCGGCTCGTGGGCACGGTAAACGGCAACTTCGCAACGCTCGGCTACGGCATCATCGCGCTGTTCGTGCTCGGCTGGCTGGTCTCGCTCCTCATCTACAAGATCAAGCGCTACGAGGCGGTCTGAGCCGCCCTCGCCGGCACGCCGTCGCGCAGCACCCGGGCATTCAGCGGAGGGAAGCGGAGGCCTCGTGCCTCAAGGGGTTCGCGGGGCCGGGGCGTTCCGCCAGCAAGGGATCAGCCCCCGGGCAAAGCGAGGCTCAGCGGGCCTGCGGTGTGTCGCGCAGGAAGGCTCGGGAAGGGCTTCCCAAGCGCCACGCGGTGACCGGCCCGAAGGCCAGTCACCGCATAGCAGCATTCCGCCTCATTCCGGAACCTCGGGGCCCCGGAGTGAGATCAGCCGATCAGCCTCTGGCGTTGAACGAGGCGCACCAGCCGCCGGCATCCACGTCGTAGCCGGCGAAGATCTGGCAGCCGGCGAAACCGGAGGCCTCTCCGGCCTTGCCCTGGAAGAAGCGGCACAGGCTGCAGTGCTCGCCCGGCTTGTAGGTCGGGAACTTGGCCTTGTCGACCTGGCCGGCATTCGCCTTATAGCCCAGGGACTTGGCGAGCGGATCGGCTTCCGAGAGATGCGGCATCGCGGCTTTCGCGGTGCGCGGGCGCAGGCCGATGACCGCAACCGACGCTGCGACGGCCGCAGTCGTCAGAAAGGCACGGCGAGAGGAATCAGGACGATTCTTGGACTCGGACACAGCAATACCTCCGCATGAGCTTGAGAGGGCAGTATCGGGCAAGCCACCCGGGCTGGCAACCGTGCCGGCGTGTGGCAAATACCTATGGCTTGATCGACACCGAGGCGCCGGGGGGATGGATTCGCCCGCCGGTGATCTGGCCATCGTGATCCCGGGAGAGCTCGACCAGCCCCTGTTCCTCCCAAGCATGGAACAGCGCGGTCAGCACCCGGTTGTACCGCTCGAGCTCATCCCTCTGCCGGGCCATCTCCCGGGTCGCCCGGTGCGCGTAGATATGGGTGATCAGCCAGGCGAGCAGGGCGCCGACCACGGTACCCGCCAGGGTGCCGGCGAGCTCTTGGATCCACAGGAGATTGGGGTTCATACCACCACCCGTTTCGTGAGAGAGCCTTGGGTCAAACCGGAATGAAGTTTCTTGAGTATTTCATTTTAGAAGAGTTCTGATGGGTATCGGCGCCGCTGCGCCCGGGAACCCGCCGCATTCGCTGGCGGAAGGTACCATGTCGCGGTCCACAATAGAAAAAGGCGCTGTCCGGAGCGCACGAGCCCGGACAGCGCCCGCAAGCGAAGCCACTCAGAAGCTTGCGGTCAACGTGACATACCAGGTTCTCGGAGCGCCGGGGAAGGCGAGCGCCGCGCCGGCGGTATTGGTGCCATAGCCGCTGCCATCGCCGAACAGCCCGCCGGAGGTGATGTACTCGAATGAGTTGTACTGCTTGTTGGCGAGATTATCGACCTCGACGGTCGCCTTCAGATCCTGGATCCCATGGGTCCAGCTGGTCGGAAAATCGAAGCTGGTGGAGAAGTTGAGGATTCCGTAGGCCGGGATGCTCGTGTTGCTGGTGGCGACGGTATTGCCGTTGGGGTCAGTATAGGAGTCCGCCAGAACCCCGGACGCGGTGATGTTGTTGTTGTTGTCGAAAGCGTACTGCGATCCCGTGCGGATGTAGGTCAGGCGCGGCTGCACCAGCACCCCATCCACGTGCCAGAGATAGTACGCGCCGAAGCTCATGTTCGAGGTCGGCGTGTACGCGATCGGAACATTGCGGTAGACGATGAGATTGCCGTTGCTGTCGGTATTGCCGTTGACGTAGTTCTTGAACTTCGCGCTCACGATGCCGATGTTCGCAAACACATAGAAATCATGAACCGGAGAGGCATCGCCGAAGATGTTCACGCCGTCATAGCTCGAGGAGGCGAAGGCCAGCAGCGCGCCGCCGCTCGCGAGCGCCGTCGGAATGGTCTCGTGAGAGAAGTCGAGGTGCGAGTAGCTGACATCGAGCGACAGATCCGTCACCGGCCCGAGCCGCGGCTCGTGCACCTTGAATCCCACGATGGTGTCGGTGCCTTTCTCGAGGTGCACCTGGTCCGCGGGCATCACGATGTAGGGGCCCGTGCCGCCCCCCATCTCCGGGTAGCGGAACGTTTGGCCCCAGCTGCCGTAGAGGGCGAGCCACGGCAGCGCCCGCCAGTTCGCCCCGATCGACGGCTCGGCGCGGTAGAAATCCTTGTGGGCCGGGGGCGAGGGGTTGGCCGTCTCACCCGGCACGTAAGTCCCGCTGGCGCACTCGTCGGGCGGGGCGATCTGGCTGAGATCCCCGCACGGGTTGTATTGCACCCCGAGCGGAAATACCGACGCCTCGTTGGCGTGGAAGTCCACCGAATAGTAGACCTCGCGGATTCCCGGAGTGATGCGCAGGCTCGAGACCGGCCGGATGGTGTCCTGGAGATACACGGCGCCGTTGGTCTGATCGAAGATGTCGCTGTCGTACTGCCCGTTCGGCGCGCTTGCCGATCCCAGCAGGTTGGCCGGGGGAGTCGGACCGACGGCGCCCGCCTGCGCGAAAGTCTGGTACGGGTTGAAGGTCTGCTCCTGGGAGTAGTACCGGCTGCCCTGCAGGTAGCCGCCCACGAACACGTGGTTGTAGGGAAGATTCAGCTCGAAGGTCAGCTTGTCGCCGAGCACGTGGGCGGAGGGCTTGTTGACCTCCCAGGTCGAGACGGCCGGGGGCAGGTAGTCGTGCAGGGGCGTATAGTGCAGCCGCTGCTCGTGGTAGAAATAGATGACGTTGTGCAGGGAGGTGATCTGCGACAGATCGACGTTCAGCTTGCTCCAGAGCATCTCGATGGCGTTGGTGTCGAGCTTCCAGTTGACCGAATAGGGAAGGGTCGTATAGAAACCGGTGGTCTGCTGGCTCTGCAGAGCCCCGCCATTGCCCGGGCCGGCGAGATAGACACCCGTAAGCGGCGTCACGGGAATGGGGAAAGGACGCTGCGCGCTGGCGCGGGAGACGTATGCGCCGATGCTGAAGTCGCCGCCGCCGCCGTCAAACTCATGTCGCGTCTTGAGGTAGTAGGCGTAATTGTAGCTCGGATTCTGGTAGCCATCCGAGCCCACGAGAAAGTTGTTCGCCTTGTTGTAGCCGCCCGCGAGCACCGTGCGCCAGCCGCCCAGGTCGCCGCTCTGCAGGTCGAAGGATATGTTGCGGGTCTGGTAGCTTCCGTAGGTGAGTGAGACCTCGCCGCTGGAGGCGCGGGTCGGCTGCAGCGGCACGAAATTGATCGCGCCGCCGATATTGGTCCACCAGCGCTCCTTCGGCTCGCCCGGGCCGTAGGTGACGTCGATGGTCTGCAGGATGGAAGTCTGCGGGATGAGCGTCGCCTGCCAAAGATCGTTGCCGGGGTTCATCATCGGCACGCCGTCAAAGCTCGGAGCGACGCTGCCGTTGTCCGGGTTGCCGCCGGAGAATCCCGCCCAGCCGATCTTGATGCCATTGATGCTGATCGTGGTCTTGCTGGATCCGGTGGCGCCGTAGCTCGACACGCTGACGCCCGGGACGAGCATCATCGCCTGCGCAGCTCCGCCCACCCGGCTGCTGGCGCGGATCTGATCCTGGTCGAGTGTCTTGACCGTCTGGTCGGTGGTGAATTTCCTGAGGTTGCGCTGCCGACGCGCGCTCACCAGCACCTCGTTGAGCGCCGCGGTGGAGATCGGCTCGGCGAGTGCGCCGGGCGTCGCGCTGGCGGCGGGCCCGGGGCTCGCAGGAACGGGAGAGGCGGCGTGCGCGAGCACCCCCGTGGCCAATGTGCCGGCAAGGGCCCACTGCACGGCTTGTCTCACACGGGTTCGGCTCGAATCGCGGCGCGATGCGGGGTACGTGTTTGTTGTGCGCATTGGCTGGCTCCCGTCCTGTGTTGATGAGCGTGTGGCGTATGTTGGATGCAATGCACCCGATGCATGACGCCTTTGAAGCCGCGCACTTTGCGTCAGTTATGTTTCAGCATTGTGACGATGAGGAGATATTTTCCGGATGTTGTTTTGGATGGAGACGGTCCTCGATGAGCGCTGGAGCATCGAGGGGAACAGGATGGAAGTTGCAAGGGGCCGGGCGCTCGGGACGGGCTCGGCGTGCAGGAGGCGTGCCGGATGATTGGGCACGGGGAGAGGGCGCGCAGGGTCAGGGCGCGCGTAAAGCCACGCTCTGCGTTCCCACGCAAGCGTGCGAAATACCGGGCTCGCGCGGATGCCGGCCGCGCTGCCTCGGAAGCATGTGGCAAAGGTCTGGCGGAGACGGTCGCAGAAATTCCTGACGAAATGCTGACGGCACGGCCGGGGCATTCCCTGGACGATGCACAGTCGAGGTGCGAGCCTCAATGCCGAGGCAGGGGACCGACGAGGCGTTTCGCGGCGATGTCCGCCGTGCGCACGCCGAGCGAGCCGACGCCGGACCCCTCGCAGATGCCGGGCGGCGGGCTCATCGATTGCGGCAGTGCAGGGCGCGAGGAACTACGGCGGGCCGATTTGATCGCACTGCGCCGGCACGCCCACCCGGCGGCCTTCGCACTGGTAGGTTCCGAAGCCCGGTTTGACTTTGATCCAGTGCCACATACCGCTCCCGTCCTGCCAGGCGTTCTGGATATTGGAGTCGGACAGGGACTGCACTGCGGCGGTGGCAATGACATCGACGGTCTTCTTCAGCGGTCCTCCCTTGTCCGGCGCGCCGCTCGCGCAGCCTGTCAAGCCGGCGAGCAGCAAGACACCCGCCAGGCGCGTCGCGAGCTCCCCGGGGGTCCGGGTCTTCGTCTTCTTGTGCATGGTGTCACTCCGTGGGCCAAAGGGCGACTGTTCCGATTCGCCAGCCATTCAAATTCGTGATCAGTCTGGCATTCAGTCCGGATCGCGTCTACGGGCCCCGGTGCGCCGTGAGTCGTCACGATAGCCCACTCCCTTGTGATACCCGCGAGGACCGCGAGCCGGTGCTGCGGAGGCATCGGGGGTACACTGGTCGACCGATCGGGAAGGGGCCAGGCTATTCTTGTGGATCACGATCACGAGCATCGCGACGGAAAGCCCGGGCATTCGGAGCCCGGCGGGATCCAGGCTCGGGTGCGCGCGCTCGAAACGATCCTGACCGAGAAGGGCTTGGTCGATCCCCGGGCGCTCGATCGGATCGTCGATGCGTTCGAAACGAAGATCGGCCCGCGCAACGGCGCCCGCATCGTGGCGCGCGCCTGGAGCGACCCCGAGTTCGAGGTGAGGCTCCTGGCGGATGCCACGGAGGCGGCCAATTCCATGGGCTTTTCGAGCCCGGTCGGGGCGCATCTCATCGCGGTCGAAAACACGCCCGAGACCCACAATCTGGTCGTGTGCACGCTGTGCTCGTGTTATCCCTGGGAGGTGCTCGGCCTGCCGCCGGTCTGGTATAAATCGGCGCCTTACCGAAGCCGCGCCGTCATGGAGCCACGCGCGGTGCTCGCTGAGTTCGGAGTCGCATTGCCCCCTGACACGCAGATCCGTGTTTGGGACTCGACTGCGGAGACGCGCTTCCTGGTGGTCCCAATGCGACCTCCGGGTACCCAAGGGTGGAGCGAGGAGCGGCTCGCCGACCTCGTGACGCGCGACAGCATGATCGGCACCGGGCTTGCGAAGTCGCCGTGAACTCCATCCACGACATGGGGGGTATGCATGGCTTCGGACAGATCGAGCCCGAGCATGATGAGCCCGTGTTCCACGCGCCCTGGGAAGGACGGGTCATGGCGCTCTATCGCGCGGTCGGGTTCCTGCAGCTCTGGAGCATCGATGGCGCGCGCGCGATGATCGAGAGCCTCCCGCCGGCGACGTATCTCGGCGCGTCGTATTACGCTAAATGGCTGATGGGCCTCGAGAAGAACCTCGAGCGCACCGGCATGGTGAGTGCCGGTGAGCTCGAAGCGGGCAGGGCGCTCCGCCCGCCAGAGACGCCCCCGCGCCCCATGACGGTGGCCGATGTCGCGAACCTGCAGCGAGGAGACTTCGAGCGCCCGGCCGCGGCGCCGCCTCGTTTCAAGCCGGGCGAACGGGTCCGCACGCTGAACCTCCATCCGATGACCCATACCCGCCTGCCGCGCTACGCCCGGGACAAGGAGGGCAGGATCGAGGCGGTCCGGGGGTGTCACGTCTTCCCCGACACCGCCGCGATCGGGGCGGGCGAGCATCCGCAATGGCTCTACACCGTCGTCTTTTCCAGCCGCGCGCTCTGGGGCGCGGAGGCCGATCCGACCCTCAGAGTCTCGATCGAGGCGTTTGAGCCGTACCTGGCCCCGGCATGACCTCGCTCGATGCCGCGTTTCTAGGCCTGCCTCGAGAGGCGGAAGGGCCTGTGTTCCGCGAGCCCTGGGAGGCGCAAACCTTCGCCCTGACGCTCGCGCTGCACCGCGCGGGAGTGTTTCCGTGGTCCGAGTGGGCCGCGATGCTGGCCGAGGAGATCAAGCGCGCGCAGGCCGCGGGGGACCCCGATACGGGCGCGACCTACTACCGCCACTGGCAGGCGACGCTCGAGCGTATGATCGTTGCCAAAGGCCTGAGCAATGCCCGGACGATCGACCGCTACAGCAGCGCCTGGGCACAGGCCGCGCATCGTACGCCCCACGGTACGCCGATCGAGCTCGCGCCCAAGGACTTTTAGGGGCGGCCCGTCGTGGCTCATCCGCCGGGGCCGCCGTGATTCACGTTCGCGGGCAATGTATAGATGTGATGGCGCACTTCGCGGACACTCGATGCCGATGTATTCAGCCACGTGGTCATCTGTGTCTTGTCGAGACAGAGTCTCCTCGGGATGTACGAGAAGGATCGCCCCTTCTCAGTACAGAAGTACGTCTTGCCGCTGCGAGTCTGCGGCGAGTATCCCGCACTCTCGGCTCTGACCAGCAAGTCCTGCGAGACGCCGTACTTTGTGGCCCGCGCAGCGAGCGCTGAGGAGTCTTTGAGCGGCGTCTGCGCGCAGGCTCCCAGCGCCAGCGCCACGGTTACGATAAAAGGAAAACGCACCTTGATCACGTCCTGGCTCCTTATTCGATTGTGAATTATTGGGGAAACGGGCATTACCGCAGCCGATCGTGCAGGCTGGATATTGCGATTCGTAATCCTTCTTGGATTCTTAGACGAATGAGCCGGTGCGAACGGCACGCCCCGAGTGGAATTCGTGCCGAGGCGTGCCCCATCCGCCTGGGCCCGGCGCGTTCCGGAGAGCCATCCGACGCGCCATTGTACTGCCAAGCCCGGAGAGATCGAAGAGTGACCGTGCCTGCTTGAGCGGTAAGAGGCGCCCGTTAGCTCCGGAATTGGAGCCCGAATTTACGCCGAGCCCGTCCCGGTCCAGTTACAGGTGCTCCTCGCCGGTGCGATCACCGGTGAGGAACCTCCACTGCCGGGAAGCGGATCATGATGTCCGGGAGCTTTGATCGAGAGCAATCAGACATTTCCGGGGCGGTCTGGCCTCAGCCTACTGTCGCAGCTCGGAAGATATTTGTGTGTGATCGGCGTGGGAATATGCTTTGGGACATGCATGGAACCTCCGCACCATTATGACGCTGCTCCCTTCAGCTGCGCATCGCTGTCATGGTGCGCTTTAGACGCCCGGCGATAACGTGTTTGGAATTTTCTACGATTCAGAAACCCGTGATGGTGATCGGACTTCGTCAATCCCGCAGAGTCTTTGGGGACAAATCCGAAATCGTTTGCGGATGTCGGGCTTGACGGGTTCTTCGAGCGTCAGGTGACCCAGAATCGCCGGCGCTCCGTGGAGTCGTCCGCATCTCAGGGGC
>JAJYDK010000042.1 GCA_021777555.1 Pseudomonadota bacterium
CCCGCCGATGCCGGCCTGGCAGAGGCACCTCGCCGGGGTGACGCACTTCCTCCTTTACGCGGCGCTGATCCTCATGCCGCTCACCGGCTGGGCTTCGGCCTCGGCGCGCAACTGGCCGGTGCGGGCCTTCGGGGTACTGCGGTTACCAGCGCTCGTGCCCTACCGCGCGCACATCGGATTCAGATTGGGGGACGTCCATGCGGATGTCATCTACTGGGTTCTGCTCGGGCTCATCACGATGCATGTCGGTGCGGCGCTGTACCACCGTGTCGTGAAGCGGGAATCCATATTGAGCCGTATGCTGCCCGAGCGCCGCTGAAAGAATCAGCGCATCACGTCGATTTTCGCGCCGCCCGTTCGTCGTACTCGATGAACGGGGCGAAAGCCGATCTCTGGCGCTTCGGCCCACGGGTACCACCGGGTGGAGGCTGCGATGAAAGTCATGGTGCTGGTCAAGGCGACGAAGGACAGCGAGGCCGGGGTGCTGCCGACCCCGGAATTGCTCGAGGCCATGGGGCGATTCAACCAGGCGCTCATCAAGGCGGGGATCCTGCTCGCCGCTGATGGCCTCAAGCCCAGTGCGCAGGGCAAGCGGGTGCGCTTCTCGGGATCTGCACGGACGGTGAAGGACGGACCCTTCGCCGAAACCCACGAGCTGGTCGCGGGATTCTGGCTCTGGCAGGTGCGCTCGATCGAGGAGGCCGTCGAATGGGTCAAGCGCTGCCCCAATCCCATGCTCACGGACTCGGAGATCGAGATTCGTCCGGTCTACGAGCTCGAGGACGTCCGCGACAGGGTGTCGCCGCCATGAAGCGAGCATGGACGCGAGTGAGCCCGGCGGTTCGAGGCAACGCGCAGCGGGACGTCCGCCGGCAGCGAGGTGTTTGTCCAGTCATCGACGGGAGTTCGCCAGGCTGTGTATATTTACAGGCTAGCAAGGCTCCTGCCGCCGGGTGGGCGGAACGTGAAGCGCGTGGAGCGGATCTCAGGCGCCGTTCGGCATTGTCGAGCGAGGCCGGTCTGACCACCGGGATACGCGAACGAGCCGGAGGGTCCGGAAGGACCGGGACTGTACGCGAGCTGTCAGGAGCCGCGATGCGTAGAGTCAAGGCTCGACACTGAGGAGGCCGGAGAAGCCCATGGCCTACATGCTGTTGGTGATCGAGAAGGCCGGTGACCGGCAACTGCGCATTGAGGAGGAGGGCCGGGCGCTCTACGAGCGCATGCTTCGCTTCAGTGAGGATCTGCAGGGACGGGGCTTGCTCAAGATGAGCCAGTCGCTCAAAACGGATGCCGAGGCGGTGCGGGTATCGAAGGGAGCGGGCAAACCTGTCGTGCGCGACGGGCCGTTCAGTGAATCCAGGGAGATGATCGGTGGTTTCTTCCTGCTCTCGTGCGAGACGAAGGCTGAGGCGGTGGCGATCGCGGCCGCATGCCCCGCGGCCGAGTGGGCGACCCTCGAAGTGCGCGAGCTCGGTCCCTGTTTCCAGTGAGCGCGGACGGCGAGCGTGAGAGGCGCGTAGAGCCCGAGGGCATCCGCCGAACCATCGAAGCCATCTGGCACATGGAGTCGGCCAAGATCATCGCCACGCTGGCGAGGATGCTGCGTCACGTCGGGCTCGCCGAAGAGTTCGCCCAGGATGCGCTCCTCGCCGCGCTCGAGCAGTGGCCGAAGACGGGCCTGCCCGAGAACCCGGCGGCGTGGATCATGACGGCCGCCCGCAATCGCGCCATCGATCAGCTGCGCCGGGCGAAGTATGTCGAGCGGAGATCGACCATGCTGCACGATCCGGATCTCACCGGCGGGCTCGAGGAGGACCCGGCACTCGAGCAGGAAATCTCCGACGATCTGCTGCGGCTGATGTTCATCGCCTGCCATCCCGTGCTGTCGATGGATGCGCGCGCGGCGCTCACCCTGCGCCTGCTCGCGGGACTGTCGATTGCCGAGATCGCCCGGGCCTTTCTCACCAGTGAGCCCACCATCCAGCAACGCATCGTGCGCGCCAAGCGCACGCTCCAGGAGGCCCGCGTACCGTTCGATCTGCCTCGGGACGAGGACCGCTCGGGGCGCCTCGCATCGGTTCTCGAGGTGATCTATCTCGTGTTCAACGAGGGCTTTGCCGCCACCTCGGGCGAGCGCTGGCTGCGCCCCGAACTGTGCGAGGAAGCGCTTCGCCTCGGGCGGATGCTCGCCGAGATCAACCCGGATGAATCCGAGGTGCATGGGCTGGTGGCGTTGATGGAGATCCAGGCCTCGCGCAACCGGGCGCGCGTGGGCCCTCACGGAGAGCCCGTGCTGCTGCTCGAGCAGAACCGCGAACAGTGGGATCCGCTGCTCATCGCGCGTGGCCTGGCGGCGCTCGAGCGCGCGGAACACCTCGGAGGCGCCCTGGGGCCCTATGGGCTGCAGGCGGCGATCGCGGCATGTCATGCGCGGGCTCGCAGCGCCGGGGAGACCGATTGGGTACGCATCGTCGCGCTGTACGATGCGCTTGCGCAACTCGCTCCCTCCCCGATCGTCACGCTCAACGGCGCCGTGGCCGTCGCGATGGCCTATGGGGCGGCCGCGGGCCTCGAGATCGTCGATGTGCTTCGGGAGGACGGCCGGCTCGCGAGCTATCACCTGCTGCCGAGCGTCAGGGGCGATCTGCTCAGGAGGCTCGGCCGCCTCGATGAGGCTCGCGAGGAATTTTCGCGTGCGGCCTCGCTCACCCGCAACGAGCGCGAACGCGAGTTGCTGCTCGAACGGGTTGCCGCCTGCGAGCGCGCGGGCGGAGCGGTCAACTGACGCCTCCCCGGCCGAGGACCCTTCAGCGTCGTGCGGCGGCGGGCTCGAGCTCGATGAATTCCCGCAGCAGCCCGAGGAGTCTCTCCGCGTTGATCGGCTTGCTCGTGATGCGCAGATTCGGATCGGATGGCAGCTCGTGCACGCTCCCGGAGGTATCCCCGGTGACGAGGATGGACTTCAAGGGAGTGCCCAGCATCTCTCGCAGCGCCGCGATCGCCTGGACACCGGTCTCGCCGTTGCCCAGATGATAGTCGGTCAGCACCAGATCGAACCCGGTTCCTGCGCGTCCGGCGGCGAGAGCCTGCGAGAGCGAGTCGACGGCGGTGACCTGGTAGCCTTCGATCTTCAACAGCATCTGAGTCGCTTCCCGCACCGCCGTGTCATCCTCGATCAACAGCACCCGGGGCTTGCCGCGCGAGGCTCCCCGGCTCGCCGTCGCCCGCTCCTGGGCCGGCTCCGGGCAGACCGCCTGATCCGCCGCCGGCAACAGCAGCGAAAAGACCGACCCCTCGCCGACGCGCGAGCGCACCTCGAGCTTGAGGCCGAGCAGATCGACGATGCGCTTGACGATCGAGAGTCCGAGTCCGTAGCCGTCGCGCGGCCCGCTGCCGGTCAGGCCCACCTGGTAGAACTCGTCATAAATGCACGAGATCTGGTCGGCGGGAATCCCGATGCCGGTATCGATCACCTCGATGCGTACGAGCGCCTTGGCTTCGCTCGCGCAGCGCAGCACCACCCGGCCCCGATGGGTGTACTTGATGGCATTTGACACGAGATTGCGCAGGACCTGCTCGACGAGCGAGGGGTCGCTGCGCACGCAGGCGCGCGTGGTCTCGATTTCCAGGGAGAGGCCCTTGCCGGTGGCAAGGGTGGCGAACTCGCGTCGCATCTCCTCGAGCGCGCGAGCCACGGAGAACTCCGTGATTTCAGGTTTCACGGCCCCCGATTCGAGCTTGCTGATGTCGAGCAGCGCATTCAGCAGCCGCGACATCGAGGCGATGGCCTGTTCCTGCTGCGAGAGCGCTTCCATGACCGTGGGGTCGCTCACGGTGCGGCGCAGCGTTCCATTGAGAAGCGCGAGCGCCTGCAGCGGCTGACGCAGGTCGTGACTGGCGGTGGCGAGGAAGCGGCTCTTGCTCTGGTTGGCCCGGTCGGCGATGTCGCGCGCCAGATCGGCCGATTCGCGCGCTCGCTCGGCGATGGCTTTCGCCGCGACGAGTTCCCGCTGGATGCGATGGCGCTCGCTCACGTCGCGGATGGCCGCGACGACCATGGACCGCTCGCCGTCCGATACCGGACTCAGACTGATTTCGACTGGAAACTCGCTCGAGTCCCGCCTGCGGCCGTACAGCTCGAGGTTCTGCCCCATCGGCCGCACGCGCATGTGACTCATGTAGCCGTCGCGGTGAGTAACGTGCCGCAACCGAAATCGCTCGGGCAGGAGAATCTCGACGCCTTTGCCGGTCACCTCTTCCGGCGAGTAGCCGAAAAGGGCGACAACCTGCCGGTTGGCGTACTGGATGATTCCCGTGGCGTCAACGATGATCATCGCGTCCGGGGCCGCCTCAATGGCGCTGCGCGCGAGTTCCGGAGGTGTCAGGCGCACGAATCCACGTCCATTTAATGTTCTCGCATGAGCGCTGCCGAATGAGCCAGCCGCGCCAAGACCCCATTATCGCGGAGTTCGATGGATTCCGTCGCGCCCAGCGAAGCGCTCACTCCTACCCGATGCTTCGGCCCGGGCCGTCCCGGCCTCGGCGTATTCGATGGCGCAGAAAAGAATATGCCTCGGCTGCGCCGAGATCAAATGCGATTCGGACCCATTCCGAATTCCGGTGGGCGAAGCCGTGCGAGAGCTCGAAAAGGCGCGACCCCCGGCGAGGCGCGCGCCATCCAACGCGGCCCGCCGAGGCCAGCGGTCGATTGAGGTTCAAGGTGCGGGATACCCTGGATTGCGCTCAGTGCCAGCGGCCGGGAGGGCCCCGGCGACCCTCGGGCCGGCCCTGCGGCTGCGCGGCTGGACGTCCACCCCCGCGTGGGCCGCCCTGCGGTCCCTGAAAGCGCTGGACCGGAGCGTGAAACTGCGGCATTGCCGGCCGTTGCGGCGGCGTGTAGCCGCGGGACTCAAAGCGACTCTGCGGCGGGCGATAGGAGGGACGCTGAGGCGCCTGCCACTGGGGCTGCCGCGGCTGCCAGCGCTGGGGCGCGCGCGATGGGGGTGGGGACTGGAATCGTTGCGGCGTATATCGGGGTTGAGCGGATCGAGAAGGGTTGCCGTACCCGCGCGGCATGCCCTGCTGCATCGGCCGGGTCTGACGTCCCTGGCCGCTGGCCCACGACGGACGATCCGAGCGCATCCGGGGCGCGCGCTGCTGCATGGGCATGGGGCGGCGGCCCTGCATGGGCATGGGTCCGCCGGCCGCACGGGCTCTGATGACGCCTCGCCCATGGAATTGCGCCGGTCGCAGGGTGGCGGCGATCGGCGGCCGCCCGTGGTTGAAATTGGCCCGCAGCGTGCGTTCGTTGCCCGCCATCCTGATCTGCCGTTGCTGCTCGCCGGTCATCCCGAAATGGCGGCCTCGCGCGGCCGACATCTCCCTCGGCGTGGGTCGGGCCCTGATCCCGCCCCGGCCGCCATTGAAACTGACATGGCGGACTTGTGGATGATAGACCGGGTGGTAGTACACGTTGGTGACGAACCGCGGTCCGACGTTGACCACCGCCCGGTTGTAGAAGAAGACGCCACGGCGCCAGTAACCGCCCGCGAAGCCCGTGCCGTAGTAGCCGAAGCCGTAGTCGATGCCGCCGTAGAAGCCCACCTGGGGTCCCCAGTAACCCCCGTGCCAGCGGTAGTCGTCCCCATCGCTATTCCAGCCCCACCAGCCCGGGGTCCAGAACAGACCGACCTGCGGCGGCAGTACCCAGGTGCCGGGCACCCAGTAATAGCCGTAGGGACCCCAGGCCCAATAGCCCGGGACCCAGATGTAGCCGTACTGAGGGCAGGGCGGCTGTACATACACCGGGAGCGGCGGCGGCGCCACGTTGACCGAGACACCGACGAATACGCCGGCGAAGGAGACCGCAGGCAGAGCCGCGAGCACGAGCGCGGGCAGCAAGCTACGCAGGAATCTGGGGCACATGCCGGAACTCCACTGAACCTTTGGACACAAGCCTCGCTCGCAGGGACTGAACCGCCGCTGAACTTGGCGGCGCGGGCGGCTGAGATCGCGAAACGCGTCTCATTTAGTGTCCCAACGCGCTGCCATCAAGCCCGTTGACCTCCGGGGGTGCCAGCGAGAGCCGGGGCGGGGCGCTGGCGGCGCGCCGCCTGAGAGCGCGACGGTACGGGATTCCTCGTATTCCGCGCGGTGAGCCGAGGGCGCAACCTGCATCGAAACAGCCAACCCTGGCTCGGGAGGCCTGACATGGCGCAAACCCGACTGATGCAGGACCTGGAGCGGCAAGGGATCTCGCGCCGCGATTTTCTCGCCTTCTGCGCAAGCATGGCCACGCTCCTCGGGCTGCCGAAGGCCGCGGCGGGGGCGATCGCCAAGGCCATCGAGACCGATAAGCGCCCGATCCTCGTGTGGCTCGAGTTCCAGGACTGCGCCGGCAACACCGAGTCCTTCCTGCGCTCCGGCCACCCGACGGTGGCCGAACTGCTGCTCGACACCCTCTCGCTCAACTACCATGAAACGTTGATGGTGGCGGCCGGCGATCAGGCGGAGTCGGCGCTCGAGGATACCGTTGCGAAGCACAAGGGTGAATACGTCGCCATCGTGGAAGGAGCGATCCCCGGGGACATCGACAGCGGCTTCTGCACGATAGGAGGTCGCTCGGCGCTCGATATCGCCCGCGAGGTGTGCGGCAGCGCGGCGGCCACCGTGGCAGTGGGGACGTGCGCCACTTTTGGCGGCCTTCCCGCGGCGCATCCGAATCCCACCCGCGCGCTCTCGGTCGCGGATGCCGTGCCGGGCGTGAAGAATTTGATCAACATGTCCGCGTGCCCGGCGAACGCCGAGAATATCGCGGCGCTGATCGTCTACTACCTCACCATCAAGCGCTGGCCGCCGCTGGATCAGTACCGGCGGCCGCTGTTCGCCTATGGAGAGTCGATACACGATGGCTGCGAGCGCCGTGCGCACTTCGATTCGGGCCAGTTCGTCGAGGCGTGGGGGGATGAGGCGCACCGCCACGGCTACTGCCTGTACCAGATGGGCTGCAAGGGCCCCGCCACCTCGCAGAACTGCCCGAACGTGCAGTGGAACGGTCATACCAACTGGCCGATCGGATGCGGGCACCCGTGCATCGGTTGCGCGGAGCCGAACTTCTGGGACGTGATGACGCCCTTCTATCAGCGCCTCCCGGATGTCGAGGGGATCGACTCGAGCAAATGGCTCGATCCGGTGGGCTTGGGCCTCACGGGTGTGGTCGCCGCCGGCGCCGTTGCCCATGGAGTCGGTGAGGTCATGCGCTATCGGCGGGGCCATCGGCCTCCCCCGGATGACGGAACGCGCACGAGCGGCAAACCGCGCGAACCGGATGCGTCGGACCACGAGGAGAATCCGAAATGACCCATGTCGTCGTGGATCCCATTTCACGCATCGAGGGCCACTTGCGCATAGAGGCGGAGGTGGAGGGGGGCGCTGTCAAGCAGGCGTGGTCCTCCTCGACGATGTTTCGCGGCGTGGAACTGATTCTCGAGGGACGCGATCCGCGGGATGCGTGGGCATTCACCCAGCGGATCTGCGGCGTGTGCACGACCGTGCACGCCATCGCCTCGATCCGGGCCGTCGAGCATGCGATCGGCGCGACGCCTCCGCCGAATGCACGCATCCTGCGCAACCTGATCATCGCCGCGCAGAATGTGCACGATCATGTGATTCACTTCTATCACCTGCAGGCGCTCGACTGGGTCGATGTGGTGAGCGCGCTGTCCGGCGATCCCGCCAAGACCGCCCGGCTCGCCCAGTCGATTTCCGACTGGCCGCTCTCGAGCGCGGCGTATTTCTCCGGCGTGCGCGCTCGGGTGAAGGCGTTCGTCGAGCGAGGTCAGCTCGGGATTTTCGCCAATGCCTACTGGGGTCATCCAGCCTACCGGCTCCCGCCGGAAGCGAACCTCATGGCGCTCGCGCACTATCTGGAAGCGCTCGACTGGCAGCGCCGTTTCGTCAAGATCCACGCGGTCCTCGGCGGCAAGAACCCGCACCTGCAGAGCTTTCTGGTCGGCGGCATGGCGACCCCGGTCGATCCGGACGCGCAGGCCTCTCTCAACATGGGCACCATCGCGCAGTTGCGCCAGCTCGTTGCCGAGGGAGTGGATTTCGTCAGCCGTGTCTATGTGCCGGATGTGCTGGCGATCGCCCCGTTCTACAAGGACTGGTTCTCGATCGGCCCGGGAGTGACCAATTACCTCTCGTATGGGGATTTTCCCCTGGATGACAGCGCCGACCCCGTGCTCTACCTCCCGGCGGGAGTCATCCACGACAACGACCTTTCACGGATCGCGCCGGTCGACCAGGGAAAGATCGACGAGTACGTCACGCATTCCTGGTATGACTACACCATGGGCGATGACAAGGGCTTGAACCCCTATCACGGCCAGACGAACCCCCATTACACCGGGCCCAAACCGCCCTTCAAGCGCCTCAACGTCGAGGAGAAGTATTCCTGGCTCAAGTCGCCGCGCTATGACGGGGCGCCCATGCAGGTCGGACCCCTCGCGCGCATGCTGGTCGCCTACGGAACGGGGCGTCCCTCGCGCGCGAGGCAACTGATCGATTCCGCGCTGAAGCAGCTCGGCGCGCAGCCGGCCGCGCTGTTCTCAACGCTCGGCCGCATCGCCGCGCGCGCTCTCGAGGCGCAGGTGCTCGTCGAGTCGATGGGCATGTGGGTGGATGCGCTCGCCGAGCAGATGGCGCGGCGCGATTTCCGGATCCAGGACACCTCGCGCTGGGATCCGGGCACCTGGCCGCGGGAGTGCTTCGGCGCCGGATTCCACGAGGCCCCCCGCGGCGCCCTCGGCCACTGGGTGCACATCCGCGACGGCAGAATCGCGAAGTACCAGTGCGTGGTGCCGAGCACCTGGAACGCGGGCCCCCGCGATGCGCGGGGACAGCCCGGGCCCTATGAGGCTTCGCTCGAGGGCACACCGGTCGCCAAGCCCGAGCAGCCGCTCGAGATCCTGCGCACGGTGCACTCGTTTGATCCGTGCATGGCCTGTGGGGTGCACGTCGTGGATGCCAGTCGGCGCGAGTTGGCGCGGGTGAGGGCATCATGAACGCGGTGCCCGAAGATCCCCTTCGGATCAATCTGCACCGGGTGTACGTGTGGGAGCTGCCGGTGCGGCTCGCGCATTGGCTGCTGTTCTTCTCGATCGTGATTCTGGCGGCCACGGGCTACTACATCGGCAATCCCTTTTTCGGCGGCGACCTCGCCATGGCCCGCGTGCGCGAGGTGCACCTCTACACCTCCATCGTGTTCTCGATCTGCGCGCTGGCGCGAGTGTACTGGGCATTTGCGGGCAATCGGTATGCGCGCTGGTCGGATCTCATCCCCGTATCGCGCGAGAGGTTGCGCAGCGTATGGGTCAGTCTGAAGTTTTACGCCTTTCTCGGCCGTGAGCCTGATGAGTACGTCGGCCACAATGGACTCGCGGGTCTTACCTACGCGGTCATCTTCGGCGTTTATTTCGTGATGATCGCCACGGGCCTCGCGCTCTATCAGGTTTACGCGCCGGTCGGATCGCCCTTGCGGGCGTTCGGATTCCTCATCCCCCTCTTCGATGGACTGCAGGTTGCGCGCCTGATTCATCACATCGGCATGTGGGCGATCGTGGTGTTCGCCGTGGTGCACGTGTACTTTGCGGTGCTGTCCTCGACCGTCGAGCACGTGGGCATCATCGATTCCATTCTGTCGGGCTTCAAGTACATGCCTCGCGGCAGGAGAAGGAGGGTCGGGCCGTGAGCGGCACCGAGAGCGGCGCACGGACACGCGCGCAAGTGCTCGTCCTCGGTTTGGGCAACGTGCTGCTAGGCGATGACGGGGTGGGGCCCGCGGCGCTCGCGCGACTCGAGCGTGACTATCGAGTGCCGCCGCAGGTGCGCCTGGTGGAGGGCGGCACCCTCGGGCTTGCGTTGCTCGATGAGTTTGTGCAGGCCGAGCACGTGATCCTGGTCGATGCGGTGGCCACGGGGGAGCCTGCGGGGACCCTGGTGCGCCTCGATGGCGATGCGGTCAAGGACGCAGTGCGCGAGCGGTTGTCGGTGCATCAGGTCGGAGTGGCCGACCTCCTCGATGTCGCACGGCTGATCGGGCGTTATCCCGAATCCGTCGTGCTCCTGGGTCTTGCGCCGGGGTTCATCGGCCTCGGACTGACCCGTACGGCCGCGGTGGACGATGCGCTCGACGCGCTCGTCTCGGCCATCGTGGGGGAGGTGAGGGACCTTGGCTACGAGCTGCTTGCGCAGCCCCGCGCCGCTGCCGATCGTCCTATTCATGCTCTTGTCCGCCATTTCGGGCTGTGAGCGGCGCGGGCCCCGCCCGCCGCACGCGATGCTCTCCTCCACGGCGGCCCGCGGTGCGGGCGCGCGGTTGTTCGCGGTCCATTGCGCAATTTGTCATGGGAGGGGTGGCGAGGGAAACGGGGAGCGTCAGCGCTTCATGGTGCCTCCAGCGGCAAATCTGGCGGTACCGCCCTGGACGCGGCGCGCAACGGCGGGCCGCACCTTCCTCGCCATTCGCCGCGGAGTTCCCCGGACCGCCATGGCGGCCTGGCCGGCCCTGAGCGACCGTGAGACTTGGGAGCTCGTCGCCTACATCGAGTCGCTCGGTCGCGAGCGCTGAGGAGCGAGGGAGCTGCCGCGAATGCATGAGCTCTCGATCTGTCAGGCCCTGATCGAGCAGGTGGCGCGCGTGGCTGAAGAGCAGCGGGCCCGGCGCGTCGTATCCGTTACGGTGAGGATCGGCCCGCTCGCCGGGGTGGAGCCTGCGCTCATCGAAAGCGCCTACCCGCTCGCAAGCGCGGGAACGAACGCGGCGGACTCCAGGCTCATCATCGAGCGATCCGAGCTGCGCGTACGTTGTCTCGAATGTGGCGCGGAGTCGCAGGCCGGCAGCTCGAGCCTGCTTTGCGGCGAGTGCGGCGGCTGGCGCGTACAAGTGCTCACGGGACAGGAGTTGCTCCTGGCGAGAGTCGAGCTGGAGCGCGACGACGAGTGAGCCCGCGGTGAAGCCCCCCTGGTTCGAGCGACCCTTCACGAGCCTGCTCAGGCGCGAGTACGCGGCGGCCGTGCGCTTCGATGCCGGATCGCCCGGCGAGCTTGCGCCCGCCGCACCGCGCCGGCCCTGTCAGCTCTACGTGCACGTGCCCTTTTGCGAGTCGCTGTGCCCGTTCTGCTCCTTCCACCGCGTTGCGTATCGCGAGCAGAAGGCGCGCGCGTACTTCGGTGCGTTGCGCCGCGAAATACTCATGTATCACGCCGGCGGCTTCCAATTCTCCGACGTCTACGTGGGAGGCGGTACGCCGACCGTCGCACCAGCCGAGCTCGCCGCGACTCTGCGACTGATCCGCTCGCTCTGGCCGATTCGCACGGTGTCCGTCGAGACCAATCCCAATCACCTGACGGAGGAGGTGTTCGACGCGCTGCTCTCGGTCGGGGTCAGCCGACTTTCGGTCGGGGTGCAGAGCTTCGATGACGAGCTGCTGAAGGAAATGGGGCGGTACGAGCCTTACGGGAGCGGGGCGGCGATCGCCAGCCGGCTGGCGGCGGCCAAGGGACGCTTCGCGACTCTCAACGTGGACATGATCTTCAACTTCGCTCGCCAGACTCCCGCATCGCTCGAGCACGATCTCGAGACACTGCTCGCCCTCGAGGTCGATCAGCTCTCGTTCTACCCCCTCATGACCGCCGCCTCCACCCGGCGCCGCATGCAAAAGAGCCTCGGCCAGTCAGACCCGGGGCGCCGCTACGAATACTACGAGCGCATCCTCGGGGCCTTGCAGTCGCGCTACGAGCCCACTTCGGCGTGGTGTTTCTCCAGGCGCCGCGTGGCGGGCGCCGCGCCACCGATCGATGAGTACATCGCCCACCAGGACGATTACGTCGGCGTGGGCAGCGGGTCCTTCAGCTACATCGACGGGCGGATGTACTCGACCACCTTCTCATTGAACCGATACCGCGAGCTGCTCGAGGCGGGCCGGGTGCCGATCACCGCGAGCAAGGCGCTGACGCTCAAGCAGCGGATGCGATACGACTTCCTGGTCAGGTTGTTCGGATTGTCACTTCCCTATTCGGAGGTCGAGGCGAAGTTCGGCGCGCGGTTCTGGTGGATGATGGCCCCGGAGATCACCGCCATGCGCCTGATCGGCGCCACCCGTCACGGGCGCCAGGCGATCCGCCTGACACCGCTCGGCATGTACTGCTGGGTGCTGATGATGGCCGAATTCTTCACGGCGGTGAATGAGATCCGCGACGAAATGCGACTGCACATCCGCGATGAGTCCCGGCCCGGGCAGGGTATGTGGGCCGAAAGGGTCTCAGGCGGCGTCGGACCGAGGTAGATCTGCGGAAATCCCGTAGTGATTCGCACACTCGCAGGTGGTTAGGATCACAACACTGCGAAAGACCCGAAGCGCGCCGCGCGGTCGGTGCGACTAAGGAGACAAGAATGGTCATGGTCCTTAGCGCCACGAGGGTGGCAAGACGCCTGATCGGAAGGATGGGCGCGCTGGGCGTACTCGCGCTGCTCGCGGCCTGCAGCGGCAGCACCGGTGCGCAGGGCCCGGCGGGCGCCACCGGCGCCACCGGTCCCGCGGGCCCATCGGGGCCGACCGGTCCGGTGAGCGCCCTCAGTGTGACCAAGGCGGCCGAGATCACGGCCACGATCACCGCGGTCACCGTTCCAACATCAGGCGCCGTGCAACCGGTCGTCAAGTTCACCCTGCTCGATCAGAACGGCCAACCGCTCGCGGGTCTGCCGGCCTCGGACATCAGCTTCGCCATCGCCAAGCTGGTGCCGCCGGGCACGCAGCTGAAGGCGTTCCCGGGCCTGCCCGCGCCCACCCCCCAGGTGTCGGCGCAGTGGCAGTCCTACCTCTATCGGATGGTCGATCCGGCGCCCGCTTCGGCCGGAACCGCGACCGATCCGGTCGTGGGGGCCCTCGCCGAGCCGCAAGCCATCACCGAGTCCGGAAGCTCCGGCACATTCCACGACAACGGCGATGGAACCTACCAGTACACCTTTGCGGCGGACATCTCGAAGGATCCCGTGGTGACGTACGATCCGACACTGCCGACCCGGGTCGGATTCGAGATCCGCGGGCTCGCCCCGGCGAACAGTCCCGTCTACACGTTCATGCCCTCGACGGGAGCGACCACCGGCTTCGACGACAACGCCATCGTGGGCGACAACACCTGCCTCGCCTGCCACCAGAAGCTCGCGTTCCACGGTGGGGCGCGCACCGAGGTGCAGTACTGCGTGGTCTGCCACAACCCGAGCTCCGTCGATCCCTCGAGCGGCAACTCGCTCGACTTCAAGATCATGATCCACAAGATCCACATGGGCGCGAACCTGCCGACCGTACTCGGCGAGGGCGTGGCGCAGCCGACGCACTACTACATATTCGGCTACCAAAACTCGATCAGCGATTTCTCGAGCATCGTGTTTCCGACCGACCCCACGGGCCCCGACACCTGCGCGACCTGCCACAACGAATCGGACACGGCGACGCCCGATACCTCCCTGTGGCGCACCAATCCCAGCATCGAGGCCTGTGGGTCCTGCCACGACAACCTCAATTTCCGCACGGGCACCAACCACAGCGCCGCCGATCTCGGCAGCCTGACTGACGCCGACTGTGTCACCTGCCACGGACCGAATGCGACCGAGACGGTGGCCGCGGGCGGCTCCGGAGGCCCCCAGGAGCCGATCCAGGTCGCGGCGGCGCACGCGACCCTCGTCTGGAATTACAGCATCAGCGCCGCGCAGATCTCCTACCAGGGGATCCTCAATTACTCGAAGCAGTTCGCCTACAGCGTGGATACGACCCGCACGGACCTGACGGGTCAGAACCCGGAGGTCACGTTCACCGTCTCCGACCCGACGCAGTCGACACACCTCTGGAACATCCTGGCCGATGCGCCGTTCACGGGTGCGGACTGTCCCACGGCGAGCATCGGCATGATCCTCGGCTGGTCCAGCACGGACTACACCAACATCGGGGCAAGCCCGGCTTCCGAGGCCCAGCCGGCGCGGACCGCGGTGACCTGCAATTCCGCCGTGACGCCCGTAGGGAACTCCGACGGCAGCTTTACCGTCACGCTGCCGGCCAGTGCCACCGTGCCGGGTGGACTGAAGGCGGCCGGCGTGACGGGCACGGCGGCGGTGCTGATCGACGGTTTCCCGGCGCATGATTTCGGCGACGGGCAGGGGCCGCTCGAGCTGCTGGTGCCGAGCGTCGTGGCCTTCAGTCCAATCACCGACTCGACGGTGGTTCCGCGCCGTAACATCGTGAGCGTGGCCAAGTGCGATGTCTGCCACGATGTGCTCAATGCGCACGGCAATCACCGCGTTGACAACGTGCAGGCATGTGCACTCTGCCACAATCCCGATGCCACCGACATTGCGGCGCGGGAAGCTGACGGGATCACCGCCACGAACGCGGCGACGACCGCTCTCGATGGCCAGGTGGAGGAGCCTATCGATCTGAAGTATATGATCCACGCCCTGCACGACGGCAACGTGCGCGCCGCAGACGGAGCGCCCTACGTCGTGTATCACAAGGTCGGAAGCTCCGTCATCGTGGATGACTTCCGGAAAATCACCCCGTTCCCGGGCGCGCTCAACAACTGCCTCGGCTGCCACGACCCCGGCACTTACTACCCGCAGGATCCGACCAGCTCGACTTCGCTCGCGACCACCATCAACAGCAACGGCAACAGCACCTCGCCGGCGGGCGAGGTGGCGATCACGCCGGCGACGGCGGTCTGCTCGTCGTGCCATGTGGATGCGACCGCCCGCAAGCACATGACCCAGAACGGCGGCAGCTTCACGGCGGTGAAGGATGCGACCGGGCAGATCGTCGGCGGCAACCAGGAAACCTGTGTCGTCTGTCACGGTCCGGGCGCCGTGGCGGACGTCGCGGTGGTGCACGATCTCTCGCAATATCCCCAGTATTCGCAGTCGCAATGAAGGGTTGGTCGGCCGTGGGACTCGCGGTGCGTGTGGCGTTGGTGGCGGTCGGTCTGCTCTCGGGCCTGATGCCGGTGCGGCCGGCATGGGCTGGGCAAGGGGCAGGTCCGCCCGCACCGCCCAACACCCCGGCGGCGCTCGGCTATAGTGCCCATGGAGCCGACACCTGCCTGCTGTGCCATCGCGGCAATGCGCACCTCATGACCCTCTTCCGCACGGCTCACGCCCGTCCCGGCGATCCGCGCGGGCCGTTCGGCCCCGGGGGGCTGCAGTGCGAAGCGTGCCATGGGCCGGGCGGGGCGCACGTGAAGGCCTTTGGGCGCAAGCCCGCCGGCATCGTCGTCTTTGGCCGGCATTCGCCGACTCCCGTCGCCAGGCAGAACGCGATGTGCCTCGGCTGTCACCAGGCGACGGTGGGCCATGCGTGGCTGGCCGGGGCGCACGCCGCGAACGGGGTGAGCTGCGCCGATTGTCACAGGATTCACGATACGGTCGATCCGGTGCGGGTGCAGGCCACTGAAGCCACCGTTTGCGGCACGTGTCACCAGGCGGTGCGCGCGGCTTTTCTCGCGCCCTACCACCATCCAGTGCCGGAAGGCACCATGACCTGCTCGTCCTGTCACGATCCGCATGGCACGACCTCGCGTGCGATGCTCGTGAAGGCCACCACGAACGAGACGTGTACGAGCTGCCACACGCAGTTCCGCGGGCCGTTCCTCTGGGAGCACCAGCCGGTCACCGAGAATTGCGGCAATTGCCATACACCGCACGGCTCCGTGCAGCCGGCGCTGCTCAAGGAGCGTCCACCCATCCTGTGCCAGGCCTGCCACGACACGGTCGGCCACCCCTCGGTGCCCTATGGACCGCCAGGACTGCCCACGGGTCTGCCCAACCCCTACCTCCTGGCCGGCGGCTGCATCAATTGCCATTCCCAGGTCCATGGCTCGAACAGTCCCTCCGGCCGGGCGCTCATGCGGTAGAGGAGTGCGATGGCAGACCAACGCCGACATCGAGGCGAGCGGGGAGGACCGCCGGGCAGGTTCGGCGGGCTGCCGCGCGCGCTGATTGCCGCGGCGGTCGCTGCAGTCCTTGCGTCGGCGGCGCGCGCCGATCCACCGAAACCGGATACCAGCGGCTGGACGTGCAAACTATGCCCGTTTCACACTGGCGCGAGCGCCACTGTGCAAGGCGGTGTGCTCGTCGCGGAGGGGGCGAACGCCAGCTCCGGGCGCTATTCCGGCGTCGCGCACAACGGCCCCTACGCGTTGTTCGATGCCACCGGGCGGTGGCGCACGAAGCAGGGGCTGTACGGGAGCTTCAATGTCGCCAGGGCGGGACTGCCGTCCCGCCGCGCCCGCGTGAGCGCGGGGAAGGAAGGCCTCTACGCGCTGCGCCTGACCTATCAGGGTCAACCATTGCGCGACGACGACACCACCCAAACGCCGTACCGCAGCGCGGGCGAGAGTCGGTTGCTGCTGCCTCCCGGCTGGGTGACGTCGAACTCGACGGCGGGCATGACTGCGCTCGAGGACAGCCTCGAGCCGGTACGCATCGAGTCTGACCGGCGCGTGGTGACACTGAGCGGCAAGTACTTCACCAGTGGCGTCTGGACGCTCTTCGGCAGCTTCCGTCATTCGGAGCAGACCGGCACCGATGTCACCGGAGCAAGCTTCCTCACCGAGGCCGTGCAGCTGCCCGAGCCGATCGATTACGTGACCAATGACCTGCGCGGCGGTGCGCTGTGGGCCGATTCCGGTGCGAGCGTGCGCATCGTCTACGAGGACTCGAGGTTCGACGACCAGCTCGATCAGTTGCTCTTCCAGAATCCCTACCTGCCGATCGCCCCGAGCGCCGCCGAGGGTCTGCTTGCGCTGCCTCCCGGTAACGATCTGCAGCAGGTCTCGGTGTCCGGGGAGGTCGGGCTCCCATTCTGGTCCGGCGTGGTGACGTACCTGGCCTCCGACGGACGCTTGGCTGCGGACGGCTCCTTCGCGCCCGGTGCAGCGCTCGCGGCATCGCCCGTGCGGCTGGCGGGCTCGCTCGCCGGAGATATCGATTTGACCCACTACGCTCTGGCGCTTGCCTTACGACCGGCGAGGCGGCTCGACATGCGCGGTCGGGCGACCTATGACGGGCGCGACGACCACAACAGAACGTACGCGCTCCCCTACATCGTAACCGACAGCCTGCTCGCTGGAACGTATGTCACGCCCCGGTACGGGGAGGACCGCACGCGGCTCGAGGGCAGTGCGAATTACCGCCTCCTTCACTGGGTGCGCGCTGGCGTGGGCGGGGACTACACGCATACGCATTATTCTCCGGGGCAGGTACTGACCTCCCTCAGCGAGCTCGGTGCCTGGGGTTACGGGACGGTGACGCCCTTGCCGACGCTCAGTCTCACGGTCAAAGCCGGCAGCAGTCGTCGCGACGCCTCCGCGTTTGATGCGGCTGTCCTGCCGGCGGGTGAGAACCCGCTGTTGCGTGCCTATGACTATGCGCCGAGAGATCGAGAGTTCGTCACGCTGCGTGGGACGTGGATGGCGACTGCATCGCTCAGCTGGTCGCTCGAGGGCTCTTCGGCGGTGGATGCCTACCGGCTCTCGCAGCTGGGTTTGCGCGAGTCGCGCGAGCACGAATTGTCGAGCACCCTCGCGTGGGCGCCGCACCGGTCCTGGAGTGTGTACCTGGACAGTAGTTACCAGCATCTCGAGGCGCTCCAAAGTGGTCTCGGGACGGTGGGCGCCGCAGTGTGGCAGGAGCGCGAAGGGGAGTATTTCTGGACGCTCGGGGCGGGCGGCGAGTACGCGATCCGCACCCGCTGGCACCTCAAGGTCGACTACCTGCGCTCCTATTCGCGCAGCGATACCCAGCTTCTGCCCTCGGGGCTCGTGCAATGGTTTCCGGAGGATCGCACGGGGCTCGATACGCTGAAGATCGTCGCAGTGTATCGTTGGTCGCCGCTGCTGACGCTGCGGTTGCGCTATCAGCGCTCGCGCTACGGCACGAGCGACTGGGCACTCGGGGGCGTCTATCCCAACACGATCCCGACACTGCTCGCCCTCGGGGCGGCGCCGTACCGCTACGATCTCGACCTCGTGGGCATCTCGTTCGTGTACCGATTGGGCCAATGACAGAGGAGAATCGCCGATGCGCATGAAACATCCGATCCTTGCGGCGCTGGCACTGACACTTGCGGCCTCGGCCGCGATCGCCTCCGCGGCAGCGCCTCCGGCAGCCGAAGGCAGGGAGCTCGCGAGCTCCCAGAGCTGTCTCATGTGTCACGCGAGCGGTGCCGTCGCGAAGCCGCTCTCCGCGTACACGAGTGACTCTGAGGCCCAACTGCAGGCGGCGATCCTCGATCCGAAGAAGGCGCTCGGGTCTTCCACCATGATGCCGCCCTACGAGGGCAAGTTGAGCGCCGGGCAGCTCGCTGCGCTCGTGGCCTACATCAAGGCAGGCGGGCACTGAGTCGCGCCTGCGGCGAGCCTCACTCGGCGGTGAGCGGCGTCGCGTCGAGGTAGATGTCGTAGCAGGCGATCTGGTCGCCGCGCATCGTGAGGACGTTGCAGAACGGGATCTGCACCCGCCGGCCATCGAGCCGCTGGTAGCGCACTTCGCCCCGGCAGATCAGGTGCCCTGGGGTCTCCCACAGGTCGAGCACGCGATGTGAGAGAGAGCCGACGCTTGCAAAGAAGTGCTCCACCGCCTGGGTGATGGCCTTCGAACCGTGCGCGGGCGGGGCGCTGCCGTAGCGAAAGCAGGCATCCGGGGTGAGGAAGCTCATGAATTCCTCCGTGCGCTTGGCATCGATGCTCTCGAAGAGCCTCTCGCACCACTGTTCTCGGCTCATGGGATCGCCTTCGTGGGGATCGATGATGTGAGCGTGCGTTGCGCCTGTGCGCCGCTCAGCGCAGGAAGGCGGCAGACAGCACGATGATGAGCACCAGCGTCGAGCCGGCCGCGTGCAATCGAAGCGTCATCCGGATGCTTCGAAGAAGCGCCGCCCGGTCGGGGGTCTCGGTGATCGCGCGGGCGGCATTCCAGGCTCCAGGCAGCAGCAGCACGGCGGCAAGCCCACCCCACCAGGGGATTACATCGAGCGCCGCGGCGAGCAGCAGCGCGGCGCAGGCTCCGCCCTGCAACCCGAGGTACAGGCGTCGGGTGGCATCGAACCCGAGCCGCACGACGAGCGTGGCCTTGCCGGCGCGAGCGTCCGCGTCCCGGTCAGGAACCTCGTTCAGGAGGAGAATGGCCGCGACCCACAGACCGACGGGCACCGACATGAGCACGCTCGCCGCATCGAGCCGATCGCTTTGCAGCCATGCGGCCCCGACGACCGGCAGCACTCCGAAGGCCACCGCGATGGTCGCCTCGCCGAGCCCGCGGGCGGCGAGCTTGATCGGCGGCAGGGAGTAGGCCAGGCCGAGGGCGATGCCGATGAGTCCAAAGACGAGCACCCCGGGGCCGCGCAGATCAACCAGCGCGATGCCGAGCGCCGCGGCGACGGCGAGCAGGGTGACTCCCCAGAGCGTCATCTCGTGAACGCTCAGCACGCCGTTCTGGATGAAGCGTGAGCCGCCGGTGTAGGGAAAGATCCGCTCATCGTTGACGCGGTCCGCCCCCGACAGATCATCGCTCACGTCGTTCAGGACATTCGCTGCCAGGTGCACACAAAGTGTGGCGAGCAGGGCGAGCGCGGCGAGACCCCAGGAGAGTCTCCCGGCGATCCGGTAGCCCCAGGCGCTGCCGATGAGCACCGAGGCGACCGAGGCTGGGGCGAAGGCCGGCCGGCTGGCGAGCAACAGGCGCCGCATCCGCGCCGTGAGGGAATCGCCGCCGAGGGCCCCGATGGTGGGCTCGGCGGGGCTCGTGTGGGTGTGTGGCGTCATTTGCTCATCCTGCGAAGATCACGAGCGCGATCAACGTGACGCCGGTGATCACCACCGCGAATCCAAAGACCACGCTGATCGCCGTCATGAAGGTCGACGGCGGCGGCACGATGGACCGCTCGAGACGACCCTCGGCGAGCAGCCGCTGATACTCGAGCGGGCGCTCCTCCTTGAACCGCTCGAGCGGCACCCGGCCGGTGAGGATGGAGACGTCGATCGGAAACTTCTCCGCCCGCAGGTGGTTGTGGAAGAAGTGGAAGATGAAGATGAAGCCGGTGGCGAGCAGGGCTTCCTCGGAGTGCACGACGAAGGCGACGTTCAGCCAGATCCCGGGCACGAAGCGTGTGAAGAACACCGGTGCGGCGAGCATGAGCCCCGAGACCCCGATCATTGCGACACCCCAGAACACCGCCCAGTAATCGAACTTCTCCCAGTACGTCCACCGGCCCATGGGCGGCTGCGGCCCGAGGTAGAGGAACCAGCGGAAGTTGCGTCCGATGTCGAGGATGTCCTTCCAGTTCGGCACCAGCGAGTCGGAGCCGAAGAAGCGGTACCGCTGCTTCTTCACCAGTACGCGGTAGGCGAGATAGAAGAGATGGAACAGGAAGTATCCGAAGGTGACCCCGCCGTTCACCACGTGCACGATGCCCATGGTGTGCGCGCCGCCGAAGAACCCGGTAATGGCTCTCGCCCATCCAGTCTCGGGATGCATCAACGCGAGCCCCGTCAGCGCGAGCAGCATGAAGCTCAGGATGACGATGAGGTGCGTCAGGCGGTCCACGATCGTGAAGCGCTGGATGTGCGGGCCGCCGAAATGCGTGAGCCGCGGCAGTTCCCCGCGCAGCCGCCCGACGAAACCTCGCTGCAGCCACAGCAGCGTATGCAGGCCGAAGAAGCCGAACACGCCGGCGAGCAGCACGACCATGAAGTAGTGCGTCCACGTGACAATCGCCGATCGCGCCGGATCGCCGGGCCGTGGATGCGGGTCGAAACCGGTGAGTCTCGAATGGGCCCCGGCGTGGCACCTCTGGCACGTGGCGAGCCGATGGTCGGCCGAGACCCGCGACAGGGGGTTGGACTCGGGCAGCGCCCGATGCGGATCGTGGCAGTCGGTGCAGGTGGGGGCCCCTTTCAGGCCGAGAGCGGCCGCCTGGCCGTGCGCGGTGCTCAGGTAGCTGCGATACGCCTGGGCATGACACTTCGCGCAGCCTGGCGCGATGTTCCGCCGGAACACCATGCGGGTTACGGGCTGCACGCCGTGGCTCCCATGGCAGGTGATGCAGGTTGGCGCGGCGCGCCTGGGGTCGCCGGGACTCGTGGCGGGAGTCATGTGCGCGGCGTGAGAGCCTTGAGCAAGCGCGTGACCCTGCGCCTGATGACAGCTCGCGCAGGCCACCGGCGCGACCGGCATCGGATGTGGGATCCGCTTTATTGCGGCATGACAATCGACGCAGGAGAGCCGGGCATGCACGGAATGCGCGAGCACCCGGGTATCGACCTTGGCGGCGCCCATGAGGCCGGTGGCGTGACAGGCCAGGCAGCTCGATCGAGTGAGCGCAGAGGAGCCGGAGGCGGGCGGCGGCGTGTCCGGTGAGGGCGCCGGGCCCGCGAGACTCGTTCCCCCGAGCCACAGCGCAAGCATGGCCGGCGCCAGCAACCGCCTGAATCCAGAGAGCCTGCGCGCAGCCGTTGTCAGCATTTCACCGAGCATCCGGGACGGCCCAGTCCGGGTCGATACGTAGGATTGCCTAGGGTATCCGGTGAGGTACGTATTCAAGAGGGCCGGCCGGTGCGGCACGGTAGGCCATCGGTCCCGCTTCAGGAGCGGCGCATGTGTCTGGCGATACCCGGCAGAGTCCTCAGCGTCCGCGGTGAAGATCCGCTGGTTCGCAGCGCCCGCATCGACTTTGGCGGTGTCATCAAGGAGATCAGTCTCGCCTACACCCCCGAGGCGCGGCCCGGACAGTACGTGCTCGCCCACGTGGGTTTCGCCATGGCCGTGATCGATGAGGCGGAAGCGGCGCGGATGCTCGAGACGTTGAGTGAGTTGGCACGGGAGATCACAGCGGAGGCGGCGCCGGAGCCGGTCCCGTGAAGCATGCCGACGAGTACCGTGACGGTCGGCTCGCGCGCGCACTCGCCGAGCGTATCGCCGAGGAGGTGCGCCCGGGCGGGGGCGGATACCATTTCATGGAGTTCTGCGGTGGGCACACCCATGCGATCTCCCGCTACGGTCTCGAGGATCTGCTGCCCTCATCGGTGCGGCTGATTCACGGGCCCGGCTGTCCGGTGTGCGTGCTGCCGGTCGGGCGTATCGACAGTGCCATCCGGCTCGCCGAGCGCCCCGAGGTCACGTTGTGCACGTACGGAGACATGCTGCGCGTTCCCGGCTCGCGAGGGGTCTCGCTCCTGCGCGCGAAAGCCGCCGGCGCCGATGTGCGCATGATCTATTCCGCTGCGGATGCCGTGGAGCTGGCGCGAGCCGAGCCGCATCGGGAGGTGGTGCTTTTCGCCATCGGCTTCGAAACCACGACGCCGCCGACGGCCCTTGCGATCCGTCTGGCCGAGCGGCTCGGCGTGAAGAACTTCACCGTGTTCTGCAACCACGTCCTGACACCCTCGGCGATCCAGAACATCCTGGAGAGCCCCGACGTGCGCGAGCTCGGGCGGGTGCGCATCGACGGGTTCATTGGTCCTGCGCATGTGAGCACCGTCATCGGCAGCGCCCCGTACGCGTTTTTCGCCGAGGAGTTCGCCAAGCCCGTGGTGATCGCCGGGTTCGAGCCCCTCGATGTCCTGCAGGCGGTGCTCATGCTGATCCGGCAGGTCAACGAGGGCCGCCACGAGGTTGAGAACCAGTACGGGCGCGCGGTGCGTCCCGAGGGCAACGAGCACGCCAAGCGCGATGTCGCCGAGCTCTTCGAGCTGCGCAAGAGCTTCGAGTGGCGCGGCCTGGGAAGAGTGCCCTACAGCGCGCTGCGCCTGAAGCGCGCGTACGCCGGGTTCGACGCCGAGCGGCGCTTCGAGCTCGAGGATGTGCCGGGGCGCGAGGTGCCGGGCTGTCAGTGCGGCGCCGTGTTGCGCGGTGTGAAACGCCCTCCGGACTGCAAGCTGTTCGGCACGGTCTGCACGCCCGAGACACCCATGGGATCGTGCATGGTGTCCTCCGAGGGCGCCTGTGCCGCGCACTGGACCTACAAGCGCTTCCGCGATCCCGAGCCGCCCGGCGCGGCGGCCGTGGCCGGGGGGGGCGCATGAATCGTCCGCCACGTCGGCCACTCGATCTGCGCGCCGGCCGCGTGGAGCTGTCGCATGGAGCCGGGGGCAGCGCCATGGCGCAGTTGATCGCGCAGGTGTTTCAGACGGCGCTCGACAATGAATGGCTGCGCCGCGGCAACGACCAAGCGGCCTTCGAGGTTGAGCCAGGACGCATGGTCATGACCACCGACGGCTACGTGATCTCGCCGCTCTTCTTCCCTGGCGGGGATATCGGCTCGCTGGCCGTGCACGGCACGATCAACGATGTCTCCATGGCGGGGGCGGTGCCGCGCTACCTCTCGGCGAGTTTCATTCTGGAGGAAGGCTTCCCGCTGGCGGACCTCGAGCGCATCGCCCGAAGCATGGGTGAGGCGGCGCGGGAGGCGGGAGTGCCCGTGGTGACGGGGGACACGAAGGTCGTCGAGCGTGGCAAGGCGGACGGGGTGTTCATCTGCACCACCGGCATAGGTGTCATACCGCACGGTATCGATATCTCGGTCGAGCGGGCGCGCCCGGGCGATCAGATCCTTCTGTCCGGTTCCCTCGGCGACCACGGCGTCGCCATCCTGTCGTGCCGGCATGACCTGCGTTTCGAGACCGCGCTGATATCGGATTCCGCGCCTCTGCACGCGCTGGTGGCGACGATGGTCGCCGCGGGGGGCGCGGCCCTGCACGCCATGCGCGATCCCACACGGGGCGGCCTCGCCGCCACGCTCAACGAGATTGCACAGCAGGCCGCCGTCGGGGTGCGCCTGCGGGAGACGGCCATACCGATCAAGCCTGCCGTGGCCGCGGCCTGTGAGCTCCTGGGCCTCGATCCGCTCCATGTCGCCAACGAGGGCAAGCTGGTGGCGTTCGTCGCTCCCGAGGCGGCGCAGGCGGTGCTCGAGGCGATGCGCGCGCATCCACTGGGGCGCGATGCGGCGCTCATCGGCGAAGCCGTCGCGGATCAGCATTGCTTCGTGCAGATGACCACGGGATTTGGCGGCGGGCGGATCGTCGACTGGCTCGCCGGCGAGCAGCTGCCGCGGATCTGCTGAGGATCACGATGCGCATCCTGCTGCTCACCCACACCTTCAACAGCCTCGCTCAAAGGCTGTTCGTCGAGCTCAGCGAGCGAGGCCATCGGGTGTCGGTGGAGCTCGACATCAATGATGCCGTCACGGGCGAGGCCGTCGAGCTTTTCGATCCGGATGTGCTCATCGCCCCCTTTCTCAAGCGGCCGCTCCCGGAGCCGATCTGGCGGACCCGTCCCTGCCTGATCGTGCATCCGGGCATCCGCGGCGATCGCGGGCCCTCGGCGCTCGATTGGGCGTTGTTGGAAGGGCGGCGAGAATGGGGTGTCACCGTCCTCGAAGCCGAGGCGGGCATGGATGCCGGGCCGGTCTGGGCGAGCGAGCCGTGCGCGCTGCGTGAGGACAGCAAATCGAGCCACTATCGGCGGGAGATCGCCGATGCGGCCGTGACCGCGGTGCTCGATGCACTCGATCGCATGCAGTCCACGGCTTATCGCCCGCGGCGGGCCGATCCAGCGGACCCCGGCGTGCCCGGGCGTGAGCGGCCCGTCTGCCGGGCCGCCGACCGGCGCATCGATTGGGCGGCCGACAGCGCCGAGACGGTGCTGCGCAAGATCCGCAGCGCCGACGGCTTCCCGGGGATCATCGATGAGCTCTTCGGCCGCAGGGTGCGGCTGTTCGATGCGCACCCGGCCGCGCTGCGCGGGCCCGCCGGGAGCGTTCTCGCGCGCTGCGGCGATGCGCTGGCCCGGGCGACCCGCGACGGCGCGGTGTGGATCGGCCATGTGCGCGAGGAGGGTCCCGGGGCAGGCGCGGAGCGCGCCGGCCTGAAATTACCGGCCGCCCAGGTGTTTGGCGCCGAGAGCGCATCGCTCCCCGTCGCGGACGGCTATCAACCCATACGTTACGAGGAGGACGGGCCGGTCGGCTTCCTGCACTTCGGCTTCTACAACGGCGCGATGAGTACGCAGCGATGCCAGGCGCTGCGTGCCGCGTATGCCCGCTGCCTCGAGCGTCCCACTCGCGTTCTCGTGTTGACCGGCGGCGCGGATTACTGGTCGACCGGCATCCATCTGGGGGTGATCGAGGCGGCCGACAGTCCCGCGGACGAGTCCTGGCACAACATCAATGCGATCGATGACCTCACGCGCGAGATCATCCTGACCACCGACCGGCTGGTGGTCTCGGCACTGCGGGGCGGGGCGGGCGCGGGAGGCGTATTCCTCGCGCTCGCGGCCGATGAAGTCTGGGCAGCCCCGGGGGTCGTGCTCAATCCGCATTACAAGGACATGGGCAACCTCTACGGCTCGGAGTACTGGACCTATCTGCTGCCGCGGCGCGTGGGGCAGGAAGAGGCTGCGCGGCTGATGGGGCGACGGCTGCCGATGGGCGTCGCCGAGGCGCGGCGGGTGGGCCTCGTCGATCGCCTGTTGGATGAGGGCTCCGCGGACACGCTGGCGACGATTGGGGCGCTGGCTCGCTCGCTAGCGCTCGATCCCGCCTTCGAAGGACGGATTGCGCAGAAGCGCTTGCGGCGCGAGACGGACGAGCGTGTCAAGCCGCTCGAGGCGTACCGTCGCGAGGAGCTTGCGCGCATGCAGCGCAATTTCTACGGCTTCGATCCGAGCTACCACGTGGCTCGCTACAACTTCATCTACAAGGTGCCGAAATCCCGCACTCCGCTGCACCTCGCCCGGCATCGCGCCGCGCACGGGCGCGGACCCGTGGCGCTTCGGCCCCTCAACGGCGGTCCGGACATCGAGGCCGGTCACGGGGAGAGCTCACATGTGTGAAAATTGCGGCTGCACGCTCACCGGAGCGCAGACTCACGCGCCTCATGAGCGCCACGCGCATACCGAGTCGGTCGAGGTGCTGCGCGGTCTGCTGGCCGAGAACGATCATCTCGCGGCCCACAACCGCGCGCATTTCGATGCGCACGGCGTGCTCACGATCAACCTCATGTCCTCCCCGGGAGCGGGCAAGACCTCCCTCCTCGAGCGTACCGTGGAGGCGCTCTCGAGCCGCATGCGCATGGCGGTCATCGAGGGTGATCTCGCCACCGAGAATGACGCCCGCCGCATCCGCGCCAAGGGCATACCGGCGGTGCAGGTCACCACCGGAAATGCCTGTCACCTCGATGCGCACATGGTGCACCGGGCGCTCGATGATCTGCCGCTGCGGGGACTCGATCTGCTGTTCATCGAGAATGTCGGCAACCTGGTGTGCCCCGCGAGCTTCGATCTCGGGCAGCATCTCGATGTGGTGCTGCTGTCGGTCCCGGAAGGGGACGACAAGCCCCAGAAGTATCCGGTAATGTTTCGAGCCGCGGACCTGCTGCTGCTCACCAAGGCGGATCTGCTGCCGGTGTTGCCGGAGTTCGATCCGACGCGGGCGCAGGCGAGCCTGCGCGCTCTGGCAAGCGAGGCGCCGGTGTTGCAGCTCTCCAGTCGCACGAACTCTGGCATGGACTCATGGTGTGCGTGGCTCGAGCGTGCGCGTGCGACGCATCGCGCCGGCGCGCAGCACGCGATGAAAGCAGGCGCGGACGTTGAGCACGCCGCGGCATTCGTTGCCATCGGCGCCTGAGCCGGCCCGCCCCCAGCGGGACGCCGGGCGCCCGGCGCGCCGCCTGCGGCTCCTCGGGCACGTTCAGGGAGTCGGCTTCCGGCCCTTTGTCTATCGTCTGGCGCGCTCGCTCGAGCTCAGCGGCAGCGTGCGCAATCTCCAGGGCGAGGTGGAGATCATCGTGAGCGGAGACCCTGCGGCGCTCGATCGGTTTACCCGCGAGGTCATCTGCAACGCCCCGCCCCTCGCTCGACCGCGCCTGCTCGATGTGCAGACGGTGTCGGAGCCGCTCGGAGCGGGGTTCGCGATCCTGGAGAGCGCCACCGACGGGCCCTCTCGGGTGTTCGTGCCCCCGGATGCCTTCACCTGCCCCGAGTGCCTCGCGGAGCTCACCGATCCGGCCGATCGGCGCCATCGCTATCCCTTCATCAACTGTACGCAGTGCGGGCCACGCTACACGTTGATCGAGGCCTTGCCCTACGACCGGGTCAACACCTCGATGTCGCTGTTTCCGCTCTGTCCACGTTGCGAGGCGGAATACCGCGATCCGGCCGATCGACGCTTCCACGCCGAGCCGGTGGCCTGTCCCGAGTGCGGCCCTTCGGTGTGGCTCGAAGGCGAGGGGTCGCGCGGCGAGCCGGCTCTCGCGCGGGCTGTCGAGCTGCTCCTCGCAGGGGCCGTGCTCGCCATCAAGGGTGTCGGCGGCTATCACCTGCTGTGCGATGCGACGCAGGAGTCGGCGGTCGCGCGCTTGCGTGAGCGCAAGCGCCGCCCGCACAAGCCGCTCGCGGTGCTCTTTCCGATGTCCGGGCCCGATGGCCTCGAGCGGGTGCGCCGGGAGGTTCGCCTGTCGCAGATGGAGGCGGCCGCACTGCTCTCCCCGGCGCGGCCTGTCGTGCTTGCCCGCCGGCGAGCCGGCACGACGTTGACCTCGCTGATCGCTCCCGGTCTCGAGGAGCTGGGAGTCTTGTTGCCGTACAGTCCGTTGCATCATCTTCTGGCGCAGGACGCAAGGCGTCCTCTGGTGGCGACCTCCGGCAACGTCAGCGGGGAGCCGGTGATCACCGATGAGGAATCGGCTCGGGCACAGCTCGGCGAGGTGGCGGATGCCATCCTGCATCATGACCGGCCGATCGTCCGGCCGGCGGACGACTCCGTCGTGCGTTGCGTGCTCGGCCGGCCGCGCACGTTGCGACTCGGGCGAGGCCTCGCGCCGATTGAGCTGACGTTGCCGTGGCGTCTCGACCGGCCTGTAGTCGCCACCGGCGGGCACTTGAAGGTCACGGTCGCGCTCGCGTGGGAGGACCGCGTGGTGGTCTCGCCGCATATCGGCGACATGGGCAGTGCGCGCAGCGCGCAAGTGTTCGAGCAGGTCGTCGGCGATCTGCAGAGGCTGTATGGCGTCCGGGTCGAAGAGGTGGTGTGTGACGCGCATCCGGATTATGGAACCAGCCGTTGGGCACGTGAGAGCGCGCTGCCGCTCACCCGCATCCCCCACCATGAGGCACACGCCTCGGCGGTAGCGGCCCAAAGCGGGAGCGGCGGACCCATGTTGGCCTTCGCATGGGACGGTGCGGGGCTTGGCGAGGATGGCACGCTCTGGGGTGGCGAGGCCTTTCTCGGGGCTCCCGGTTGTTGGCGCCGGGTCGCGAGCTTGAGGCCGTTCCGATTGCCCGGCGGTGAGCGGGCGGCGCGCGAGCCGTGGCGGTGCGCGGCCGGGGTGTGCTGGCAGATCGGCGCCGCGGTGCCGGGTGCGCAACCGGATCCGCTGGTGCGTCAGGCCTGGAGCCGGCGGGTGAATGCGCCGCGCACGAGCGCCGCCGGCCGACTCTTCGATGCCGCCTCGTCGCTCGTCACGGGCGTGCGCGAGACGAGCTACGAGGGACAAGCGGCGATGCAGCTCGAAGCGCTCGCCCGCACCGCCCAGGCGCCCGGGCGCGAGGGAGCCGAGACGCTCGCACCGCCGCGGCTTTACCAAGAGCGTGATGGCGTACTGCGATTCGACTGGCAGCCGCTGATCGAGCGGTTGCTCGGGGCCCGCGGGAGCCGCGCGCAGCGGGCGTTCGAATTCCATCGGCTCATGGCCGAGGCCATCGCGGCCACGGCGCGGGCGCTGCGCCCCCAGGGGTTCACGGAAGTCGGGCTCACGGGCGGAGTGTTCCAGAACGCGCTCCTCACGGAGCTGGCGCACGAGGCGCTTTCGGCCGAAGGTCTGCCCGTGCGTCTCTGTGAGCAAATCCCCTGCAATGACGGCGGCCTGAGCTACGGACAGGTCGTGGAATATGCCGCCCGCATGCACAGGGGGCGGTCATGCTGAGCGAGCGCGCCGAGCGGCGACTGCCCTACGAGAGCGCTGCGCTGTTCGATCTCGCGGCCGACATCGAGCAGTATCCGCTCTATCTGCCCGGATGGCGCGAAGTGCGCATCGCGCAGCGACAGGGGGACTGGTGCCGGGCGATTCAGACCGTGGGCTTCGGTCCGGCGCAGCTGCGCTTTCGCACGGATGCGGCGCTGCACCGGCCCGAGCGCATCGAGGTGACCTCGGACGATCCGCAGTTCAGGCACTTTTACCTCGGCTGGCGGTTCGAGCGCATCCCGCGGGGGGAGTGCCGAGTCGAGCTCGCCGTCGAGCTCGAGCTGCGCTCGTTCTTGCTGCAACGCTCCATGGAATGGATGGGGCCACCCGTTGTGGGCGATGCCCTGCGGGCATTCGAGGGTTATGCGCGTGAGCGTCTCGGCGCGCCGGCCGCCGGCAAATGATCGGTGCGTCGATGCCCATGCAGGCGATTGCGGCCGAGATCGCCGGCCGCAGCGGGAAAAACCCCAGCAGGATGCCAGGTGGCGGCTCAATTGATACGATGCGCCCCCCATTCGGCGAACAATCGAGCCTCCATGACGGTCGTCACCCGATTCGCTCCCAGTCCCACCGGCTTGCTGCACGTGGGCGGGGTCCGCACGGCGCTCTACAGCTGGCTCTATGCCAGACGCATGGGCGGGCGGTTCATCCTGCGGGTGGAGGACACGGATCGCGAGCGTTCCACGGAGGAAGCGGTGAGGGTGATCCTCGAGGGAATGGCATGGCTTGGGCTCACGGCCGACGAGGGACCGTACTATCAGACGCAGCGCTTCGACCGCTACCGGGACGTGATCGGGCAGATGCTGGCCTCGGGGCACGCCTATCATTGCTACTGCACCAAGGAGGAGCTCGATGCGCTGCGCGAGCAGCAGATCGCCCGCAAGGAGAAGCCGCGCTATACCGGACTCTGCCGTGACCGCACGGAGCCCCGTCCGGGTGTGCAGCCGGTGGTGCGCTTCCGCAACCCCACCGAAGGCACGGTGGTGGTCGAGGACCTCGTCCATGGAACGGTCACCTTCCAGAACAGCGAGCTCGACGACCTCATCATTGCGCGCTCTGACGGCACTCCGACGTACAACTTCTGCGTCGTGGTCGACGACAAGGACATGGGAATCACGCATGTCATACGTGGCGATGACCACCTGAACAACACGCCTCGGCAGATGAACATGCTGCGCGCGCTTGGCGCGACGCCACCGGTGTACGCGCACGTGCCCATGATCCTCGGTCCCGATGGCGCAAAGCTGTCCAAGCGTCATGGCGCGGTGAGCGTGCTGCAGTACGAGGAGGAGGGCTACCTGCCGGATGCGCTGCTCAATTACCTGGTGCGCCTGGGGTGGTCCCACGGCGATCAGGAAGTGTTCACCCGCGAGGAGATGATCGCAGCCTTCGACATCAAGGACGTCGGTAAGGCGGCTTCGGCATTCAATCCGGAGAAGCTCCTGTGGCTCAACCAGCAGCACATGATGCGCGCCGAGCCTGCGGCGCTCGTGCCCTACCTGAAAGCCCAGCTGCGGCGCCTGGGGTTCGACAGCGACGATCAGAGGCTGCTCGAGGGCATCATCGTCTCGCAGCGAGAGCGCGCCAAGACGCTGAAAGAGATGGCGCAGAACAGCCGGTTCTTCTTCACCGAGACGGTGGACATCGATCCGAAGGCCGCTGCCAAGCATCTCTCGGGCGCAGGCCTGGGACTGCTGGCCCAGGTGCGTGAGCGCCTGGCCGCGCTGCCGCACTGGACGGCCGGGGCGATTCATGGGGTGCTCAATGAGCTTGCCACGGCGCTCGGGGCAGGGCTCGGCAAGGTGGCTCAACCGGTGCGGGTCGCCGTCACCGGCACGGCGGTCTCGCCGCCGATCGATGCCACGCTCGAGCTGCTGGGGCGCGAGCGCTCGCTCGCTCGCCTGGATGCGGCCCTGCGCAGCGGCTCTGCCGGATGAATCACCCCGGAGGGGCTGCCTGGACGTGAAGGGCGTGGCGGCCGCTGCCTTTATATCTTGACAGCGTCGCGCGCCTTCCGTACCTTCGCCGCCCTCCCTTGTGGGGCCATAGCTCAGCTGGGAGAGCGCTTGCATGGCATGCAAGAGGTCGGCGGTTCGATCCCGCCTGGCTCCACCATCCCTTTGCGATCGAATCCGTTCGAAGCCGGCTCTCGGGCGATCCGCCCCGGGGCCTCGCCTTGGAGCAATTGTCCGGCGTGCCCGGCGCGTGTAAGCTTGCGCGCCCTGTCCGGCAGGGGCGGCGGCCTGGGTCCGTCGCCCGCAGCATCTGCATCCGGCGTCCCCGTCGTCTAGAGGCCCAGGACATCGCCCTTTCACGGCGGTAACACGGGTTCGAATCCCGTCGGGGACGCCATCTGATCAATAACTTACGTGATCACCCGGTGGCCGCGTCCACTTGATGCCCGCTGTTTTCCGGTCGATCCGCGCTGAGGTCGCAGACGGTGCGCGGGACTTGAGGGAGGCGCCGTTCCCACCCGGCGCCCACGTGACTTGCGACGCTTCATTCACGTGGTAGGCGGCCCGCGCCAATGGAGGCGAGCAGCTCCGTGACGACGTTCGTTGTGAGGAGCAGGGACTCGGCCTCATCGATCGGCCAATGGAGATATTGGGTACGCATCAACCCCTCTATTCGCGATCTGTTCTTTTGGAATGCCTCGATTCGCCCCTTGGAGTCCAAATTATTGGCGCCGAAATGATCCTCGAGAGCCTCGCGGCTTACGGCGCAATTGACTGGGCTGCCGAGTGATTCGCCGACGAATCGGACAACCTCGCGATCGCGGTCATAGCGTACCGGCGGATTGCGGAACGTGAGGTCGATGTCGGGAATGATTGCGCGGCAGCGTCCGATCGCTTTGAGCATCAGGTCTCGCGATCGTGGGGCCATGTGGCGCATCCCCCCGCAGAGTAATGCCCGCCACCTCGGGCCGCGCGCATGAGCTTCTTCCCACGCTTCCTTCAAGTCCTCCGGGCGCGCGTCGACCAAGGCTTCGATCAACTGTCCCGCCTGCTGAAGGTCCTTGTCGCGCTTGGCGATTGCCGCGGGTCGATCGAGTGCCAGGATGAGCTTATGGACGGCGTAGCGCTCAGGCGCCGGCACCTGAACGTAAACGCCCGCTCCGTGCAAGAGTACGGCCGGTGCCGGCTCATGAATCAGGAAGTCGAGAAAACGCAGCGGCTGCGCGTCGGTCTGCAGTGTCGGAAGCCTTCTAGGTACGTCCGTATCCGGTCCTTCGTTTGGCGTCAAGAAATCCACGCGCAGTCCACTCCGGGCCGCATAGCTGGTTGCAAATCGATGACCAGCCGTGTGGGGGACTTCGTGAAATGTCTTATCGACTCCTTGCAATACCGAAAGCATCGGATGCGCTGTCTTGTCCCCGGTGGCAACGGACACGTTCGTAAACTGTGCTATGTCGACGTCGATCGTTTGAAGGAGAGCCCTCGGCAGCTTTTGGCCGAGCATTGCCGCGTAACACTGGTATGCGACGGTGCCAATCAGCACTCCCCGCAGGCGGAAGACGCCGGCTGTCGCCAGAGCCGCGACGAGGTTGCCAATTTGCGGCAGCGGCGCGGGCAATCCATAGGACCGCACGAGGGCCGATACCAGCGACCGGCGCTCGCGCAGGTCGTCCCGCGCCTGTTTATGATGGGCGATCCGTTCGATCAGCTGCGGCGATTCGGGGCCGACATAGCGCTGGGAACGTCCTGTCGCAGTAGCGCTTTGAAAGTACCAGTAGCGGCGCCCTTTGATCGTTTTTGATGTGAATGCGCCGTCTTCGGGAAATGCATCGCTGAAGGCGGCGCCCGCGCAGCGTTCCAGCAGTTCGGCGTATGTTGTCTGGGCGACCAGGGTGATGGCGGACATGGTTTTATACTCAAATATCAGTATGAGTATACTCATTAGTATACGCAAATTGCAAATTGCGTATAGCACTGAGCCCTTTCACGGCGGTAACACGGGTTCGAATCCCGTCGGGGACGTCATCTGATCAATAACTTACGTGATCACCCAGTGGCCGCGTCCAGTCGATGTCGATGATCCACACGTGGAGATTGGCTTCTGGGCGATGGGTCTGCGTCCCCCGGCTTCGTGCGCGCGAGCTCGGCCAAGTCGAGACTGGCACATCGCTTGTGGCGGTCGAGGTCGATGTCGCCGATGGTCCGATGACCTGCGGGGCGTGCAGGTCGGCCAGAACATCGCCATGAGACCGCGCAGCGTGGGCTGAATGCCCCTCTCTCTGCTGGATTTCCTCGATAAGCGTCGGCGCGCGACGACAGATGAGCTCGGGGAAACGGCGTTTGCGCGATGCGCTTTCCAGCGGTAGAGGATCCTCCGCCCGGTCCCCGGCGTCACCACGATCGAGCGCGAGCCCTCTGACCCGCTCCTGCCGCATCGGCTCTGCCCGCATGACAGGCTGTTGCCGCAACATTTTTGTTTATTTTACGACGTCGAGCACGGAGCAGCAGTAGACTGTCGCCGCACCATTGGCCGCGTCCGTGGCAACAGTCTGCCGCGGCAGGACATGCTTTTTTCTTTGCCGGTCTCGCACACAGACATTCACACACGTCCCGGCACCAGGATGCCAAACGTCACCATAAACGACAGACGGATTCCGCTTGGATCCGACGATGGTCTCATTCGCAAGACCGAGCTCATCATCAGCGGCGTGTTGCGCGGTGGGGTGCTCCTGAGCGTCGCGGTGATACTCGCCGGCGTGTGCTA